>NZ_JADEWO010000127.1 GCF_015207605.1 Oculatella sp. LEGE 06141 | reverse complement strand
AGTCTCAGACCAAGACATGGCATCTCTCAATATTCTCAAACGAAGCATCTGTCCTCACTGGAACTACACGATCAAGCCTCGCTCTGGACTCGACTCAAAAGTGTGAACTTATTTTTTAACAAGCCCTAAGCACTGCCCACATGGCAACGCTACGAGGACGACCACCGGATTTGGCGGGTGGAAGGATGTCGTTGAGGAATTCGTACTGGCTGCGTGACAGGTCGCTAGGGTAGACTTTACTCATCTGCTTGCTCGGTGCTGTGTATGTTGCAATTCGCAGCTTACACTGAGTGAGCTTTTTTACGTCCTTACGAACTTTTCAAACATCCTCTAAGCCAACCGCTTTTGCGATCGCAGGCAAGAACTTACACTTGATGTCACTGATCAGGCTCAAGTGTAGGAGTTTGAGAGCTTCAAAGCGTCGCACTTCTGGAAATAGCACTTGACACAGTTGGCAATATTCATCGACAAAACGAATCGTGGGTCGAGCCTCTCTCGAAGCAGACATAAATCCTAAAGTATCCTAAAACTCTCTATCTCCATCCTAAATTCTTCTCCTTAGAGTGACCAACAAGGGGTAAGCAGGAGGATTGGAACTGCGTTCTAGTTCTCCCGTTGTTTAGCTAGAACACTAACTACCAGGAACAGGACTATCTGTAATGATCTTGGACACCTGTTCGATATCTAGTAGGAGAATCGTCAACATTGTTTCTTTCCTCGGCAGAACAGCAACGTGGCTGGCAGCGCTGAGTGGATGTCCTTGCCGACGAGACTCCGGCAGCGGACGAATCACCGAAGGAGGAATCTCGATTAAATCAGGAGGATTGTTTACCAGGAGGGCAAACAGTTCTCCGTCTATCTGCAAAGGGCGAATAACGACTAGAAACAGCTTGCTACTCACCAAGCTATCAGATTTATCGGTAGCAAGGTGACGGTGTAAGTTAACAACGGTGATGGTGTGATGACCGAGATGAACTAACTCAACAGTGCTGCAACCCTTGTACAGGTGAGGTGGACAGTTGACCACCTTGAGAACAGCGTCCATTGGCAGTGCCACAAGATAGTCAGCGATCGCAAACGCAATCACTCTAATCGGTTCTGTTGTTTTCTGATCAGCTACATACATAGTCA
The DNA here is from genome assembly GCF_015207605.1 of Oculatella sp. LEGE 06141. Taxonomy (GTDB): domain Bacteria; phylum Cyanobacteriota; class Cyanobacteriia; order Elainellales; family Elainellaceae; genus Oculatella. The sequence continues at coordinate 3,404 of NZ_JADEWO010000127.1, read as the reverse complement.
TCTCCAGGAATTGGCGAACAGGGTATGAGGAGTAGGAAATAGGGTTAAAAACTATTTCAAACTCTCCATTCATTTCTCCCTTCAACAAGTCGAGCGATCGTATTGAGTAACTCTTGTTCTACATACGGTTTGGTGAGATAAGCAGTTGCACCGAGTTGAAGAGCAAGTTGGCGATGTTTTTCACTACTGCGGGAGGTGAGCATGATAATAGGAGCCTGGCTCAGGCTAGCATCCTGTTTATAGCGAATCAAAAATTCAAATCCATTCAGGCGAGGCATTTCAATATCGCAGGTGATCAGTTGAATGTCGCGATACTGCTGAAGGTGGGCGATCGCTTCTATCCCATCCTGTGCCTGCACAACTTGATACCCCACTTCTTGCAGCATCCTGGCTAGGGTTTGCCTGACCGTTACCGAGTCATCGACCACGAGTACTCGCTGACGAACCAGAGTGGAAGCAGACGACGGAGCTTTGGGGGATTCCGGAGCTTTACCGTTACTAGATAAACCAGAAGCAGATAGTGGAACTGGCTGTTGTTTTGGCAAAACCCTTGGAGACATCGCTCTCCGATCGAGTACCTGATTTGCCAGAACGATCGCGTCAATGACCAGCGTTAGCCGTCCATCTCCCAAAATGCTGCATCCATAAACATAATTGGGTGGAGCGATCGTGGTTCCTGCCGGTCTAATCACCAGTTCTTGTTCGCCAATGATTTGATCCACTGAAATTCCCAAAAAACCGGTTTGCCATTTTAGCAAGAGTAAGGGATTGGTCACTGCTGTGAGGGTAGCAGCAGCAGCATGGCGCAAAAGCCCTTTAGGAGAAGGTTCACCACCCGATAAGTCGGGTAGAGACGTGCTGTAGCTAATTAAGCTGGAAAGCTGACAGATGGGTACTGCATACTGATGTTGTCCTTGCTGCCATTGAAAGACGCTGCGACCTGCCAAGGTTTCTACTTGCTCAGCTTGAGGAATCAGGATCTTTTCAATTTCATCTGATAAGAATGCATAGACTGCCTGACCCACCTGACAAACCAACAGGCGAGCAGTCATTAAGGTTAAAGGCAGTTGCAGTGAAAACGTGGTTCCTTGATGCAATTCTGATTTGATGATGACGCTGCCATTGAGCGATTGCAGTTGAGAACGCACCACATCCAGCCCAACCCCGCGACCCGACAATTCACTCACCTGAGTTGCTGTAGAAAATTCAGGTTCAAATAGCAGATTAAGCAGTTCGGCTTTTGAGAAATGTTCTGGTTGATCAGACGCTAACAATCCGAGTTCAAAACCACGACGGCAGATCTGGTGAAAATCCAGTCCTCGCCCGTCATCTCGGATATCAATTACTGTACGATTTCCCTGTTGATAAGCACAAATTTCGATTTCACCAATCTCAGCTTTTCCTTGTTGAAGACGAGTTTCAGGCGGCTCAATGCCATGATCAAACGCATTTCGGATCAGGTGTAATAGTGGATCAAAAAGTTTGTCGGCAACTGCTTTATCAACGAGTACTTGAGTGCCTTTGATCTGTAAATTGACCCTCTTACCGTGTGCATCTATAAGCTGTTGCAACACGCGAGGTAAGCGATTCAAAACATTCCCGACTGGGATCATTCGCGCTTCCATCAAGTCATCTCGTACGTTGCTCAGAAGCCGCCCCTGTTTCTTCAGTGACTGACTGGACTGCTTAACTGAAAGATCAACGATTTCCATCGTTTCTTCTAGTTGCACCATTTCTTTTAAAGCAGATTGCAGCACCACATGCAGTTCGCTATGGCGATCGAGTTCGAGCGCATCAAATAAATTTTGAGTTTTGTAGTTTGCTTCTATGTAGTAAGGCTCTGAGGCTTGGGCTGACCAATTTGCAGTCCTTACAGACGATAATTCATAACTTCTTCGTCTTCCTTCTGATACAACTAGTGTGCGATCAGCCAAATCACACAACTTAGTTAAAGTTTGCTGATGCTGTCTTAGCCCGTCTAGTAATTCTTGAATATTTTTTTGCAGGTGATCGTCCTGGAGTGCCTGCCGATGTTGATTGATCAGCAGTTCGCCAACAGAATGACTGAGGGATTCCAGGTGTTCTAAATTAACGCGAACGGTTGTTGAAGCCGGAGCAACATCTTTAGAGAATTGGGATACTGATGGAGACGCTAGATTGTGACCAAGCGGCAGCGTTTTTTCTTTGGTTTCTCCTAACTGCTGTTCTAATAGATCAAGTTGAGGTGCATTGACTTGCCCGCTAAACTCGGCAAATGGGTGAGCGATCGCTTTTTCTGCCCCATTTAAACGATTCACAAATTCCTCAAGCTCTAAACCCACAGGAAAATCTGGTATAGAACTAAGAGAGTCGTCTATCTCGACTTCTGCTGACAGCCCATTGAAGTCAAGCAAGCCTGTATCCGCTGAAGCAGGATTAAAATCTGTTGGGAGCAGTTTCAACGGTTGTTGGGCATTGTTGGGTTTTGCCCAAATAGGTTGATTCAAAAACTTCAGGACTTGGTTCCAGGTTTTAACGAATTTGGCGACAGCAGGTTGGCTCGATCCGAAATGAATAAGTGATTGGATCGGCTCAGTCGCTAATTGAATGGGCGCAATTTCCGCAAGTTGCTGTAAGTCTACAGATGGCTCACCACCCCGAACTCGATCGCCCGCCAACACGGCAGCTTGTCCCTGCCGAAAATCAGCTAGAGCAACTTGAGCAATGGTAGTGGCTTGCTCTGGTTGAGCATTGACGGCACTGAGAGCCGCCTGCGCGATCGCCCCAAATCCCGGTAAGTTGAGTGATTCTGCTAAACCAACAAAGACTTCTGCTTGCGTTTGTAAAACATCGGCGATCGCGGCTGCATCCCCCGTCGCCAAAACGTTGCCCAACTGGTTTAACCGTTCACTCACGCCAGTTTCAAAAATAGATTGAGTGATATCAAACCCCAACTCAGCCGAACTGGGAATAGGTGCGTCTGGATTGTAGTAACTGCCTAACCTGGTTTGCAGTTGCGCGAATACCAAACTGGCACGATTTAAAACCTCAGCATCATTGCAGTTGGTGTCTGCGATCGCCGCTGCAATCGGCAACCGCAGACACTCATATGCCTCAAACAACAGCGACTCTAGATCTAAGTCGATCGTTATCTCTGGGTTATAGAATGCCTTGAAGACATCTTCCATCGAGTGGGCGATCGTCTTAATGCTCTCAAAGCCAACGCTGGCGGCTGCCCCCTTGAGCGTATGAGCTGCTCGCATTAAGCTGTGCACTTTGGCAGGTGTGCGCTCTTCTCTCAAACTCAACAGGTTCTGCTCAATGACTTGCAGCAAATCTTGAGCTTCGGTGAGGAAGTAAGAGTAGCCCTGTTCTTGAATGGTGCGATTGAGCATAAAGGCAGGGTGGGGAATGGGGGGTTAGGG
>NZ_JADEWO010000126.1 GCF_015207605.1 Oculatella sp. LEGE 06141 | reverse complement strand
GTGGGCAGGAGTTGGTCATAGGTGGATAGCTCGTGTTGGGTTACTTTCAAGGTGGGTAAGGGTGCGGGACTAAGCAGTTGAAAGTGTTGCTGTAAGCGCATCAACGTCAGGGACTGTGCGGCGAGTTGGGCTTCGAGATAGTCTGCCACCCTGGCTTCTTTGTCCTGGGTTGCAGCGATATAAAGGGCTTCGACCATCAGCAGTGCCGCACTGTCTAGCTCAAACTGCGCCTTCAGTTGCGCCCATAGCTCTCGGTAGTGGTCATTGGGCAACAACTCTTGCTGCCAGGTGCAGTAAAGGAACGCCCTTGGTTTTCGCCGCAGCCCCTCAATCACATGGCGGTAGTTGATGCAACGAGCCCGCCGTTTGGTCGGGTCAAGCGAGCGCACTCGGGGCAGTTCTACCACTACCTGCTGTCCCCAGTAGCCAATGATGCGGTCGTGATACAGGTGCAACTCTAAGGTGCGACCGATTAAGCGGGAGGGAACACTGTACAGGATAGAGCGCACCTCAATGGTGCTGCGCGAACTGACCTTGGCACTGACGACTTCGTAGTCGGCAACCCGGTACTTGGGCAACGGTTGCAGAAACGGTTTCTCAGCCTCAAACTTCTCTTGTCACTGCACGTTTAAGCCCGCTACCGCCGCATCAATCATTGCCTGGTACTCACTGGCATTGGCAAAGTCAAAGCTGCCTCGCAGTAACAAGGTTTGCTCAATGCGGTTCTTTAGGTGCCCATGAGGGGACTCAATGCTGCCGTTTTCGTGTGCAATGCCCCGATTGTTGCGCGTCGGCTGCATCCGGTAGTGCTGACACAACTGGTCGTACAGTTGTGTCACTGCTTGCCCTTTGCCCCCACTGTTGCGATACGCTGCACTCAGGCTATCGGTGCGATGCTGTTTGGGCACGCCCTCGCAAGCACTCAAGGCATTTTGCAATCCCTCAGATAGGGCAACAAAGCTTTCCCCGCCCTGGATAATTTGGGCATACTGCCACCCGCTATAGCCCAAGCGATAGTGGTAGATTAAGTGCTCAAACGGCTTACCGTTTATCGTGATCTCAATCCCTTTGAGTTCGGTGAAGTCTGAAAATCCCATTCCCCCCGGTTCATGACGCAACTCAAACATCACCTCTGGCGATGCCCCATGCAGCACGCGCCAATGAGCCACTCGTCGTTGCAATGTTCGCAATACGTTCGGGTATTTGCCAGGGTATTTCTGTTGCAGATACTCAAAGAGCGTCATCGGTTTGAGGCGCGGTTGCTGCTGCAACATCGGTTCCAACTCGTCCTCCCAAACGCCTTTGAGCGGGTCGGGCTTGCTCCGCTCTGGTTGTTGTCCTCGCTTGGGTTGATGCTCACCTGCTTCAATGCGTTGTGCCGTTCGTTCTGAAAACTCGGCAATGGAAGCGGCATCGACCTGCGTTAAGCCGATTTTTCGTCCGTTCATGTACACTCGTAGTTGATAACTTTTAATTGTTTTTCCAGGCACTATTGGCATCTCCTTTTCCACAGGAATTGCCCAATAGTGTCTTTTTATTTGGAGTCGCGATTTGCGCTCTAAATTGCAGTTTGCGATCTCAACTATGCACGATGACAAACCGCCAAGGGCATCGCCGTCACCCGCCAATGACATTGTCGTTTAATAATTGCCGCCAGATACTCTGCCAGTGGGTCAAGAATGATGCGAATCTTGTCTTTTGGTTCTGGTGATTGCAATACCTGCAATCGATGTCCCAGATAGTCCAACCGGGCTTTGGCATCGTCAGTTGCTTCCTGATGCTTCAGAGCGGCGATCGCATCCTCTTTCTTCACCAATGTTGGTCGATAGGTGTGTCTCAAACATTCCCATGCCACAATCTGAGCGTCCCGTTGCACTTCCAGGTCATCTCGCTTTTGGCTGGAGTCAATGTTTTGATTTAGCCGATTTAAGTAGCTGAGCATCAGCTTGGGGACTGAATCTGGCAAGATGCCCCCCGCTCCCTCCCGTTCCTGAATCATATGATCAATGTAGAGCCGCGCTAGTAGCACAGTGATGCTGCGCTCTCCTGCAATGCGACGAAGGCGATCGCAGGCATCGGAATATTCATCATCTACAAACAAGTCTTGCTTGTGGATCGATTTTAGATAGGCAGACATGAAGGGCCACAGGCGATTGGCTTCAATTTGCAACGGTTTCAATACGGTTTTGGGAACCTTGCCCAAAGGTTCCTCTAATCGAGAGGTGACAGTGAGTGCTTTCGCTGGAAACCCTGCTAACTCTGGTGTCACCTGCTGACGAGTCGTTTCGCTCATCTCTGACAGATGATCAACAATGACCAGAATGCGCCGGTGTTGGAGGAGCTTTTGTAGCAGATCTGGAGGGATGTCGTCTTGCTGGTTGATTAAGGCTTTAAGTTGTCCTCCAATTGCCTCAAGTAAAGTCCTCCTGTCGTCCAACTCGGTTTCGATTAACACTGGCAATAAGCGATGAGCCACAAAACATTTCTCCAGCCCCCATAGGGCAATTTGACAGGTCAGACTGGTTTTTCCGGCTCCTCCTTCGCCAGTAATCAGCAGTACGGCTGTTTTTTGTTGAAAGGTCGGACTCAAATCTTTGCTGCTCAGTTGATTCGACGCGGTTCCATCCAGGCGGACTGACAGAGGAATATGAATTTGCCGATCCTTAACAGTATCCAACTTCAAGAATCCTGCCTTCGCGTCCTGCCAGTGCTGCTCAACCCAAGCATCCAGCACACGGGGATGATATTTCAACGGCACCAATGTCTTCAACACCCCACTCAGGGCAGTTCCAACCTGGGGAAGATTGGCGATCGCCTCAATGACCCCATCCCCCAACTTCAGCAGCCAAAATGGGCGCAACCAGAACACTGTCCCGTAGACCGTGGTGAGGGCGATTACTCCCACCCCAATCAAGACCATCCAGGGATTATTCTGTCCCCATAACAGGATTTGATAGGTGGGTTGTTCCGTTAATGGACTTAGGCGATTGTCTAGAAAGCGGCTTAACAAACGTAGAGTCTAGCGATCAGCCGCTTTGGTTGTCCAATTGGTTTCATCATCACTTAGTGCAGTTCGTACCTCATCTAAGCGTTGTTTGAGGTCAATTAGCGGCTGAATTTCCTGAATTTGCCAGCCCTGCAACTGCTTGAGATCGGCTTCACCACCACGCACAATCTGATCCAGGGCGATAACCGCATTATGACGAATCTGAGTATTGGCATCCTCCTGAATCACTGCCAGCAGATTGGGCACAACGGCTTCCGCATTCCAGCCCATCTGTCCCAACGTCTGAACCGTGTAGAGGCGCAAGCCAGCATCCGGGCTACTGAGAGACTCTGCCAGCGGCACAGCAGATAGCTCACCACACTGGATTAAGGTCTTTTGGGCATCTGAGCGCTTTTGATGATCTGGAAGCTGTGCAACTGTTTGTCGCAAGGCATCAGGCGTACAACTTTGCCCATAACTAATAGTTGCGATAAGCGGTACGATTGCCAGAATAGTTAATGTCGGCAACACCCGTCGAACCATGCGTGTGCCGTTTACTCCGAATAAAGCTGGCATCTATTAACCCGTCGCGGCTAACCGTTATTTCTTATTCAAAGTTTAAGCCATCCATTCCGAACATCCTAACCTCTGCCTGCTGCAAAAACTTGTTCTGCTGTTAGATTTAGCTCTGGAAACGCGGCGGAGATAATACGATCGCTCCCCCGAAATTGTTGCCCCTGATATTCTCCATCCACCAACTGATACACAGAGAAGGTGGGTTGCTTCGGAGAGCCGATGTAGCGCCGACCCCCTAACCCTAAATAGTTAACCACCCAGTACTCTGGCATCTGCAATGCCTCATAATCAATGAACTTATGCCCGTAATCATCCCGCCAGTTCGTACTCACGACTTCAATGACAACCTGGACAGATACTCCCTGTATAATCGTTGATCGCGCTTTCCAAAGTGGCTCATTCTCCAGAGCTGTCTGATCTAGAACAATGACATCTGGGTTATAGCCCGACTTATCGGTTTCAGCAGGTCTCACAATCGCCTGTCGGGGGATGAAGTAGGGTAATTGCAATCGCCGGGTTTCTAGAAACAATTCACCTGCTAGAAACCCACCCACTTGTTCATGGGGTCCGGTTGGTTGCATTTCAATCACGACCCCATTCCAAAGTTCATACCGACCATAGCCATCTGGATACCAATCCAGAAACTCCTCCAAAGTCATCAGTTGAGGAACGGCTTGAACCATAGCCTGAAGCTCCACTGTGCGATCGCTGTTCCTCCCAGTTTAGCAAGGATGCTCTATTATCCTTCGTCAGGGCAATGAAGGCTGAGCATCTGCTGGAGTTCAACCTAAGTGAGACTGTTCTGAATTTTGTGTAAGCGGTCTAAAATCCCAGTAATTCAGGAGACCGCACTATGGCACCCAAGAAAAAAGGTAATCGTTCACGGGGTGGGGGTATCAGTAGGCAGCAAGGATGGAACAGGTTCTCCCTGGCGAGCAGCCCGACATGCCTCAACCAAGTAATCTAACACTGGGCGATTTTGAGATCGCAAGGTTGTCA
>NZ_JADEWO010000125.1 GCF_015207605.1 Oculatella sp. LEGE 06141 | reverse complement strand
CGCCAACCCCGACAACTCAACCTCCCGTCAGCCCTTACCAAAGCCTCAGCCTGTATCTCAAGCGGCTGCACCTCTCCCATATGCTGCACCACTGGGAATCGCTCGAACAACAAGCGATGCAGCAAGGGTGGTCTTACGCCCAGTTCTTGCTGCAACTTTGCGAATTGGAGGCACACCATCGCTGGCAAAGTTGGCTCAAACGCTCCCTCACAGAATCTCAACTGCCCAGTGGCAAAACCCTCTCCAACTTTGATTGGTCTCATGCGCCTAAGCTCAATCCTGCTCCGATTCGGCAACTAGCAGAAGACCCCTCCTGGTTAGCACGCTCGGACAACTGCCTCATTTTTGGCGCTTCGGGCGTTGGCAAGACCCACATTTCAACCGGGATTGCCCGTTCGATGGTGGAGTTTGGTAAACGCGTCAAGTTCTTTTCCGCTATCGCCCTGGTGCAACACCTGCAGCAGGCAAAGCTGCACTTGCAACTACAAGCGGCTCTCAAAAAGCTCGACCGCTTTGACCTGCTCGTTCTTGACGACTTGGGCTATGTCAAAAAGTCGGAGGCAGAAACCTCGGTGTTGTTTGAACTGATTGCCCATCGCTATGAGCGCAAGAGCTTACTCATCACGGCTAACCAACCCTTCAGTCAATGGGATACGATTTTTGCTGACTCAATGATGACCGTCGCGGCGGTTGACCGACTAGTGCATCATGCCCTCATTATTGACATTCAAGCCGAGAGCTACCGCAAACAGTCTGCACAAGCGCGATCTACTTCCCCCACTTGAGACACCCTTCCTGCAAACTGTAGCGTTCTCGGGTTGTCATTTCGTTCTAAGTTTGACATTTCGATCCTGATTGTCATTTCGTTTTAGGTTTGACATTTCGATCCTGACTGTCGTGCTGACTCTGCCCTTGCAGCACGGCTTTAGCTTGCTCTTTTCAATTATCAAGTCATTCAACCTTATCCAGCCAAAGTTTTGTCAGGGTTGATCTCAACTCTGGTAGTTCTACTTACCTAATTTGCTATTCTGCCAACTTGATTGTCGCGACACCGCGATGAGGTTGACATTTGATAGGCAATTCATTGTATAGACCACCATTGCAGCCAGGAAGACTCAGAAACCGCTTGGCGAGCCTTCTTCCAGGAGATTGACCAGACGCTTGAACACACCAACGAAATTCCAGAGGTTATTCGGGGCTTGTTACTGGCAGTATGGGATTGCTGTGAAGACAAGGCAAAAGAAAAGAAAATTCCAGATTTTGTTGCAATAGAACTAGACCCCAAAGCGGGGGTTGATCGCAAAGAATTAGAGCGAGTGCAAGAAAATCGACGGATTCGCAAATTGATCTCTGAATTGTCAGCACCAGAACTGGAATACCGGATACGAGCGGCTGAAGATTTAAGTCAGCGAGGAATGGCGGCTAAAATCGCTGCTCCCAATTTGATTGGCATGTTGGAAAACCGCAATCAAACACTGGAAGCACGACAGGCAGCCGCTCAAGCGATGGGGAAATTAGGCATTGGAGCTGACCGTCTTCTGTCTCTCCTGACTGACCCTACAGATGAAGACTCTTACGCAGATTTGGTGAAATGAGATGCGATCGCTAAAAGAGCCAACGTAAACTCAAGGGTTTAGAGAACTTTCAATACCAAGATCACCAAAATAGCGCAAGAGCCCAATTAGCAAAAGACGCGACACCTGTTGGCAAACATCTTGCGTGCATCTACTAGCTTTGTCGAGCCTAAAATATTTACTATTCGTAATAGTAACGTTTTGTGTGTTGCTTGTGTTGCAATCACTCTCTATGTATTAGATTCTTCTGTTTAGCGCTTTTAGGACGTTTACGTAGTAAGTCATTCGTCTTGCAAGTATCTAGAAACACGCGTTGTGTTTCGGCAAACACGTAGACAATAAGTTATTGTCTACAAATATTAAGTATTCGTTCGCCTGGATTCAATTATGTGCAGTGTTATCGTCGAGACTGAATTTCTTTCGAGACGTTTATCATGTCTGCACTTCGACCAAAGTTAGATGACTACGGCAGCATTATCTGCACCAAAGCCATAATTCTCGGTATGGAAGATGCCTTGGGTGCCAAGGCAACCGCGATCGCCCTCACCGCCGCAGGTCGCAAACGGGGCAAAGAGTTGGTTCAATCCCTGGGTCTATCCAAAACCTCAGCATCTTTAGAAGAAGTCACTGCTAAGCTACAAGCCGCTTTAGGGGAACAGGGCACTCGCCTTTGCCTGATCAACAAAATTGAACAAACGGACGACGGTTTTACGGTTTACGTTACCGAAGATATTTGCACTTCGGGTGAACCTCAAGGCTCTGACCGCAAGTGCCTGTTTACCTTGGGTGCCGTCTGGGGGGCACTCGAAGAGCTTGTGGGCAAACGGTTTCAAGGTAAACACACCGATTCGGTGCTGAAAGGGTCTCCCTACAACGTTTTTGAGTTTAAACCGCTCACCTGAACTAAACCACTATGCACTTCCAGTGCATAGGTTTGACTGGGTCGCACTGGAAGTGCATAGGTTTGACTGGGACTGAAAGTCCACTACTCCAAGATGAAATTATCTTGATCCAGGTTCAATGGACTGCGGTGATGCTCCAAGTACTCTTCCACCAATTCCTCGGTGATGTTGCCTGTACTCCAAGCGCCATAGCCGATCGCCCAAAAGTGCTTGCCCCAATAGCGCTTCTGCAACTCTGGATACTCTTGTTGCAGCATCCGTGACGTTCTACCTTTGAGCCGCTTGACAATCTCACTGATGGCTTTTGATGGAGGGTGCTCAATGTGCATATGAACATGATCTTTGCTCACCGCTCCTTTGAGAATCCTGATGTCTTCGGCATCACAGATTTGGATAATGAGTTCTCGACACCGCTTCTGCACCTCTGCTTTGAGAACGTGGTAGCGGTACTTCGTTACCCAGACGATATGAACTGTCAGCCTTGTCACCGTATGTCCACTGTGTCGATTTTCTGCCATATGCTTCTAGCTCAAGCCTATCGCAGAGAAAAGGAACTACTAAAGTCTCGCACTGAAAGTGCGCACGTTTGTACTAGCGCATTGGAACAATCAAACAAATTTAATTCTCGGTGCGCTTCTATCATTCCAACTACAAAAATTACTAACAGCAGGAGTCAGTCATGGCAATTAACCTCATGAGTCTTGAGTTAATTTTGCAGAGTTTTGTCAGCCAAACCGCTGATATTCAAGGTGCAGCCCTCGTTTCTTTAGACGGTTTAACGCTGGCAACCAGCTTGCCCTCTAGCATGGACGAAGAAAGAGTTGCGGCAATGTCTGCCGCAATGCTGTCGTTGGGCGAACGAATTTGTCAGGAATTGGCACGCGGTACAATCGATCGCCTATTCGTGGAAGGTAATCAGGGATATGCAGTACTCATGGGTTTCAGCGAAGATGCAGTGCTGCTAGTTCTGGCGTCTTCCTCCGTAAAGCAAGGGCTGATGATGCTTGAGATTAAGCGCCTCATTGCAGAACTCAAGGGCACCTTGAACTAGAAGACCTGTCGTCCAGAATATGTTATGGAGCATCTTCTGGACAAACCCGTGACATTTGCCCTGTTTCAGATGAGGATTATCGTATGGCCATTACTGGCCGTCTGTCTGTCATATCTCTTCCAGAGATCTTACAAATTTTAGACCGAGGTCGCAAAACAGGCTTATTAACCATTCAGACTGCACCAGACAACCAGACCGAACAACTGCATTATGTTTGGTTGAGCCAGGGTCGCATCGTTGCTGCTGCCCATCGTCTTGACCATACCGAACTCGTTTCTATGCTAGTGAAGCGCAAATGGATCGAGGCCAGCACCGCATCAGAACTAAGGGCTTGTTAAAAAATAAGTTCACACTTTTGAGTCGAGTCCAGAGCGAGGCTTGATCGTGTAGTTCCAGTGAGGACAGATGCTTCGTTTGAGAATATTGAGAGATGCTATTAAACGACAATGTCATTGGCGGGTGACGGCGATGCCTTTGGCGGGTTGTCATCTTGCATTGTTGAGATCGCTTTTTGCAATCTAGACCGCAAAAAGCGACTCCAAATAAAAAGACACTATTGGACAATTCCTGTGGAAAAGGAGATGCCAATAGTGCCTGGAAAAACAGGCGTTGCTGATTAGTGGGAGGAATCAAGCAGGAATCGGGACATCCCCAAACCTCAAGTAGTGAAGTAACAAGCGGATCGAATGTCTCAGCATTTTCTCTGTTTTGGAATAGCACAACGTTTTTCGATGTAACCGGGCTAGATAATGCCGCAATCGTGTTTTTCACCTTCAACTCGGGTCATATAGGTTTTGCTCACAATCTGGTCACCTGGTGGGATAAGTCCTGGATAGACACTCCAACCATCCGTGACGTAGAAATAACATTGCCATGCTCCAACAATTGCCCACAAGGGGTCAAACGTCTTTGCACTATGGCCACCTAACACCCAGCCCAAGATACCTGCTCGAAAATGGTCTACTGCACTCCACAGCCAGATTTTGTTTTTTGTAATCGTTCACGGGGTGGGGGTATCAGTAGGCAGCAAGGATGGAACAGGTTCTCCCTGGCGAGCAGCCCGACATGCCTCAACCAAGTAATCTAACACTGGGCGATTTTGAGATCGCAAGGTTGTCA
>NZ_JADEWO010000124.1 GCF_015207605.1 Oculatella sp. LEGE 06141 | reverse complement strand
GTACCCGCCCCACCCTTAAAGGGGCCAATAATGTCATTTGTAATCCACCCGCCGTAAAAGTCCCCTGGCTGAGACTGAACTGGCTCACCATTGAGGTAGCAGGCATCCATCCGGCCAGGATAAAAGGCCACATAGTCTTTAATCGAAGCAAACGATGGAGTTGGGTCGGGATAATACCAGGCCACATTTTCCGCTCGTTTGTCGCCTACAACCACTGTGTAGTAAGCGGCCTGTCCTTTCCACTCGCAGTAGGTGGATCGAGGCGTTTCAATTAAACAATCCTGCTGCACATCCTCCAGGGGAATGTAATACACCGGAGGATGACTGGTTTCTAGTACCCGCTTCGCCCGGTGGGTATCGGCAATTTTTGTGCCATTAAAAATCACCTCAACATGGTTCGGGGAGTCTTCCAACCGGGGGGGACGGGGATAATCCCAAACGGATTCTTGACCGGGTTCAGGAGGGATTCGCTGCACTGCACTCACCTGTAAATGTAGAAGGGCTTACCGTTTTGAGTGTAGCGATTCAACGGCTTTGCTCAAAATCGTGCAAGCTGATTGGTCACTAATGGCAGTGGTTGACTGTCGGCACGATCTTGGCGGGCATCGATCTTTTGGTTGAGTTCTCGAATGCGGCGAGACAGCAGCCGAATGATGTTAACAGCAATCCCTGGAGTTTCATCAATGGCCTCGTAGAGTTGCTGTTGGGTCAAAATCAGGCATTCGCAAGGTTCTAGCGTGGTGATGGTTGCAGAGCGAGGTTCGGCATCAAACAGCGACATCTCGCCAAAGCAAGCGCCTTCTCCGAGTTTAGCTAGCTCGCGATCGCCAATATGAACCCGTACTCGACCCGACACAATGATGTAGAGCGATCGCCCCTCTTGCCCCTGGGTAAAGATGGTATGTTTCGCCGGAAACGACAGTTCATCCATGATGGATGCAAGCCGCACGAGAAAGTCATCCCGCAACTCGTTAAAGATGGGGACTCCCCGAACAAATAGCAGGCGATCGACGCTAGTCAGCATAGCAGCGATAGTTCAACAGACTTGATGGTGGACTGTAGACAACAAACGTCAGACTCAATGCATTAATCCGTGATTGCAACGATGGGATTCTAATCGCTAACGTTGATGGCCTAGCGTGAACCAGCGATCCCCTCATCACCGCAGTTTAGAGTTTGTTTACTGTTTCAGCTCTTAACGTAGGTTGCCCACTCTGTATATTTAGTCATCTCTGGCGCAAAGTTTAACACCAAATTGGAAAGATCTTGTGGCCGATCCGGTTTTCCTGGAGCAATAGCAAGGGTTAATGGCATGGGCACAGTTACTGGTGGAGACACAGTTTCTATGGGCGGTGGTCTTAGCCCTGGTGCTTGCTCAGGTCGGATCAAAGCGGGAAGAGTGATTTAAACGAACGGCACCTGACCCATTCGTTGACTGAGCCGATGGCGCATCCGATGAGGGTAGGCTCAAATCCAGTAACATTTGCTGCACTTGAGCAGCAACAAGGCGATCGGGGTCATTCTTTAATAACGGCAGCAATTCAGATAAGGTGCGAGGCGAGGCGACACGCAGATAGCTGAGAACCGCTTCGCGCACAAACCCTTTGACATGATGCAGACAGGATATAGCTTGCTCGGCTGTCAAACTCCAACGAGCTTGTCGGGCGAGATGAAAGCAGCAGGCCAGACTCCAATCCGACAAAAAGTAGCGAAGCTCCAACAGGTGGCGTAATCGCTGGCTCGGCTGCATGGATTGGTAGGTGATGAACTCTGACAAACTTTGCAGTTTCTCCCAGTCGGAACGGCGATCGAGAATACTAAGCAATGCTCGTTTGCTGGGAATATCTAACGTGTTGTCCAAAATCTCTAAACCGCGTGCTACGCTTTCCGGCGATTCAGATTGCAAATTATACGCGGCGGCCTGAATGGTGCCAGAGGGATAGAGGAACCGCATGAGCAGGAACACACGCTCAATCGCATCGTTTTGCAAATCTCGCAGGGCACGCCGCAGCAAATCTGCCTCTCGGCCAGCCACTTGTTCGGGGCTAATGTCTAACAGCGTTGCGTAGATTTGTCCGATAAACAGCAACTCTTGATTGATCAATGTTTCTACACCGCTGCGACCCAATAGATCCAATACGGCATCAATCCCCGTTTCGTGAGGCAGTTTGAGCAGAATTCGCAGCAAGCTACGCCGGGTTGATCCCCAGGCAGTCATCAGGTGAGAAACTAACGCATTGTGGGCTTCTAACGTGCCAACTTGGGCGATCGCAGTCCAGGCACAGGTACGCACTAACTCCGGCGTGTTAAGCTCTTCTGCCAGCTTAACCAACAGGGGAATCGCCTCGTTGTCCAGACGAATCAAGGCTCGCATGGCGGCCTCGCGAGTTGATTTATAGTTTAAGCCTCGTATCAGGGACGGATAGTATTCTTCCAGGTGGGTGGCGGCGATCGCTTCTAATAAGGCACAGCGTACCCGCAACGACTCATCTTGCAGCAGGTCTTCAATGTGGATGCGTAGCGTTTGCAGATAAACCGCTTCGCCCAGGGCACGACAGCCCATAACCCGCTCTCGTTCTTGTTTGTGGGTGAGCATTCGGCGCAGGGTTTGGGTGGCGATCGCCTTGTCTTCGGGCTGGCCTCGGCGTAACATCAACGATGCGGCTGTGCCGCGCACTACTGGCTCCATATCTGGCTCTAAATAAGGCCGTAGCTCGTTGATGTTTGGCTCAGGTTCCGTCAACCAGATATAGCGAAGTGCAACCGCCAACACTTCTGGTGGCAATGGTTTCTCCACCAGGGCTTGAACCCACGGCAAATAGGCCGGATTGGGATAGTCCAACATTGCTTCCAGGCTATGCCGCTGTAAGGCGGACGGCAAGGTCGTTAATAACGGGGATAGCACTTCACCCACATTCTTAGGATCGATGTGAGTCAGTAGCTCAATACACGATTTTTTTTCGGCCTCTGCCACCGGACGGTCGATCGCATCAGCAATGGCTCGTTTCAACGTCCGCAGATCTATATCGGAAAGGCTGCTCAGGTCTCCCCGCTCGGCACTCATCACTAGCAGACCGAGATAACGCGATCGCAGCAGCACAACCGACAAGAGCCAAACCAGCGCGAACATAAGGATGAAAAACAGGAACATCCACGGTTGAATCTGGCTGGCTTCGGAGAAAAGCTGATGCAGTATCCAAATTGTGACCAGCATTCCAACCCCGGTTAAGCCAGAGGAAATTGGCTCAGCAATCCCTCGCACAATCGACTGAATGCGGCTGCGAAGCGAATCGGGGATGGGTTGGAATAGAACAGGCCCAATACTGGCAACGAGGGTATACCGCAGCAGTTCATCAACAAACTTGAGGAGAACCAGTCCCCAAAACAACCCCACCACTCCAGTGAATGCGAACAGACTGAGGCAGGCAACGGAGACAGGCGGCAAAATGGCGATCGCAAACACGCCCAACCGCTCAATGATGCGTCCTGAAACAAACCACTGAGTCAACAGCTCAAAAATGCCCAGGGTACCGCTGAACAACGCGAGGAAGTTGGCAATGTCCTCCACTCGAACCTCGGCTCGCACGTTCAAATACTGCTCTAGCTGGCTAAGATACTGAAAATCTATCAGCAGAGAAAGCACCTGCGCCATGACAAAGAACATGACGATGAGAATGAAGTAGTGATGGAGCGAGCCGCGCAACCGCCGCATGGTGAAATCGGGCTGGCGTTCTTGCAGTCGCCGCTTGAGCGAATCGGGAAAAAACTGCTGATAGGTCTGACTCAGATAAAACAGAACGCCCGATCCAACCAACAGCATCAAACAGGCCATCAAAATCACGTTGGATAAGCCGATCCACCGTTGCAGTAAGGGCAGGGAAAATCCGCTTAAAATGTCAGCCGCCAGCACTCCACTGCTAATGAGAGGATAGGTGCGCTTGATTTCGCGAATATTAAATAATTGATTGGCAGTAATTGACGTGTTTAGCTCATTGAGAACATAAATAGCCTCCAGCCATAACCGCATGAGAAATACGGTGAACCCGAATTGAAGCGCCGGGTTTAAGCCAATTCGAAATACAAACAGGGGCAGCGCCATCATCACTGCAATTAGCACAATGACCCGACGCAACGGTAAAAATTGCTGTAACCAGGAATAAAGAAATCCCAACCCCGTCCCAATTCCAGCACTGGCAATATAGATCCAGGGAAGTGAGTTGGCTCCGTAATCACCCAGGAAGAGGGCAGCCGCACTCACTTCTAGCCACAGGATACCAATCGAGGTTGCGGTGTAAAACGCAAACATGAGCAGCGTTCGCTCACTTTCCTCTGGACGCAGGTTGAGCCAATGCAACCATCCTCGGTTGACGGTCGCCCTTGTGTTAACAGGTATGCCCCCGGTTAATTTCATCTGATACCACGTTCCTGATTTAACCTGGTTTTCAATCGCCTATTATCTAAACATGCTCTGAGCCATTCAGAGTTATTGTCTGGCTACATTCATCAAGAACTTAATCCAAATTCACGCGGCTAGCACGGTGGTATAAACGTCAGAGAGGGTTTGAACAAACTGATAGGAGGGGTAGTGAACCCATTGCTGCGTGAATGGATGAATGAAAGTGGTCTGCTGTTTTTCAGGATGCCCAGAAAAGTGCGATCGCAGCCCCACCCATCACAGCCCCAC
>NZ_JADEWO010000123.1 GCF_015207605.1 Oculatella sp. LEGE 06141 | reverse complement strand
TGGGGTCTTGTCCCAGTCCGATTGGCTAACATCATTGATGGAGGGGACAGGGTTCTCTTCCATCTTGTTAGCCTAGCAGCACCTCTCGATTTTCTCAATTCCCTTTTTCAACCCCTTGAACAGTTACCTTTTTCTTAGCCATCTACGGTTCTTAGATTCAACGAGCCTCCCTAACTCGACAATCGTAACCAGTTTCAAAGATTATTCTTTAATTTCGTAAATTCTAGCTTGTACGAATTGCCGAATTATCTTATTATTTGAGACATCATGGAACGCTTAAGCCCTTATGGCGCTTGGCTAATGTCTTATGGAGTTTTCTGCATGATTACCCTGACTGATGATGAAGTTGTTCTGATCAAATCCCTTCTGATTGCCTTGCGCTGCATTAAAACCAAAGACCTGGATAAAGCTCTCGTCATTCTCAGCAAACGGAGCCGCCATACTCAGGAGGATAACCATGCTCGTATTGAATGATGCTCAAGCGCTGGTTGTGCAAGACTTGCTGATCAAAATGCTGATCAACGATGCTTACTCGGTTGCTCAACTCGAAGAAGCGATCGCCTGGTTTCAGCAAGGCGATCGGATATCTTGTCCGTTTGAGCAGATCTGGAGCAAAACCCTGGCTCAACAAATTGTTCAAGAACTGCGCCGTCAGCCTTAGTTATCCCCTGCCAGATTCGGCCTTGTGCCTTTCTGGCGCTCCTTCTTACAACGGTGGTTGATTTGCTGAAACGAGCAGATGCGATCGCCCATAAAGCACAGATTGTAGAGGCGAAGCACAGGTTTGTAGGGGCGAAGCATTTGCGCCGAGGTTGATGCCACTATTAAACGATGTTGATGCAAATGCTTCGCCCCTACGGGAGGATGGGACAAAACCGGGATCAATTGGGGCGATCGTGCAAAATTTCAAATCTGTTTCAACCCGCCGTATCAATCAGATTCGCAAAACGGTTTGGAGTGCTTCCGGGAATTGGCATTACTGATGTAATTGATTTCACTGTCAGATGCGATCGCTCATTGGGAAGGCTAAGGGAAGATGAGCCAATTAAATGAATGCCGTCTCAATACCATCCTGATAAACACCACAGACGATCGATCCGATTAAAAGGATACGATTACACCGCAGCAGGGGCGTATTTCATTACCATTTGTACCCATCAGCGTGAGTGTTTGTTTGGGGTAATTGAAGATGGAGAAATGCGGTTGAATTTGTTTGGGAAGATGGCGCGATCGGGTTGGGTGAATTTGCCGCAGCATTTTCGATCGGTGAAATTGGATCAATTTGTGGTCATGCCCAATCACATTCATGGAATTATCTGGTTGGGCGGCAAAGATTGTAGGGGCGAAGCATTTGCATCAACATCGTTTAATAGTGGCATCAACCTCGGCGCAAATGCTTCGCCCCTACGGGAGGATGGGACACAACCAGGATCGATTGGGGCGATCGTGCAAAACTTCAAATCCGTTTCAACCCGTCGTATCAATCAGATTCGCAAAACGGCAGGTATCCCCATCTGGCAACGCAATTATCATGAACACATTATTCGAGGGGATCGCGCCCTACAAAACATCCAAGAGTACATTCAACACAATTCACTATCCTGGCAGCAAGACCCATTGCATCCAGGCCATGATATCGGTAAATCATTGATTAGCTTGCTCTAGAATACAGGCCATCATTGTTGTAGTCATTGAATTGGCGATCGCAGATATGCAGATATCCAGCTTAGAAACCATTGCTCGATCAACTGACACAAGCTCAGACCATCGCTTTTCCCACCGGATGGTATCGTGATAAACGGTCTGTTTCGACTCATGCTCTCAGATTGCTCAAAGAGCAGCATGTAGACGTAAATCGATCGCCATTGTTCCGGTTGATGTAGATATCATGCTGACCTGGTTATCTCTGCTGGCTCTCATTCCTTCCACTCCGGTACTGTTTGATCTGAACCCGGTTTACCTTATCGCTCAGGCGTTCCAGGAGATCGTACAGCCCCAAGACATTCGGGCATTACCCGGTAGCCTGGATCAGGTTCCCGTCTTTAACAGCAACAGTCCAGAACTGGTGCAAACCGAAGGTATTCTTCTATCCACCTTTCCTCCAGACGGAAAAGCCACCCCTGCGGCGCATCTTGACTATGCGTTCGACGGACGCTTTGATTTATTTGCCCATCATGTCGCCAGAGGACAGTCACCCAACGACCGACGCACCCTTTACCTCGGAGTCATTGTTCATAACCCAGGAAACAAGCCTGTAAAACTGAATTTACGCGAGGCCATTAGCTACCTGAGCCAGGAAGCCGCGTTTAATCAACTGTCGTCCTCCGAGTCGAATCTCTTGGGCAACCAGTTTTCGGGGCCGGGAAGCCGCACCATGAACGATGTGTTGCGCGATCGCCGTCAACCTCAATGGCCAGTTGAGGTTGAAATTGCCCCAGGGCAAGATTATTTGTTGATGAATGTGCCGATTCCGCTACGGCGCTTGAGCGTAGCCACCGATGGAACGCTGGCACCGGGAAGCCCTCTACTGCCGCCATTAAGCCAGCAGCCGAGAGCCAATCCCAATAGTCAGGAGTTACCCACCAATGCCCGCTCCACATTGATGCGGCTGTCGAGCGACGCTCCGGTGTATGTGGCGAGTCTGGCTAAGTTTGCACCCGCTACAGCCGACGGTGGAGAGCGGGTACCCACCCTGGAAGAGTGGCAAGCTCTACTGCGGCAAGGTGCTTTGGCAGGGCCACGCGACCATGCCCCCACTCCGCCCGCAAACGCCAACACCGCAGAACGGTTTTTCTATGGGCGGGTGGCTGGGGTGGCTCAGGGTTCCCAGTGGGTTGCCAGGTTAACCGATGGAGCACGAGCCGAACAGTTGACCCTTCCCGATCGCGGCCAGCGGATTTCCTATGTGATCAATACGGTCGATCGCAACACCTTTGGTACAGGGCAGGTACAGAGTGCGCCCATGCTCAAGCGCTATCCCGACACCGCCTATCGCGCACACGGTAACTATGGCGTGGAATATAGCCTGACCCTGCCGCTGCATAATCCCACAGATGACACCCAAACGGTTGACATTTCAATGCAAACGCCGCTTCAGGACGAAACCTCAAAGGAGGCTCTGCGGTTTCGGGAACCTGCCGATCCGCAAATTTTCTTTCGAGGAACGGTGCTGGTGCTTTACAAAGATGATGCAGGTCAAAACCGGGCAAACTTCTTGCATCTGGTGCAGCGCAGAGGCCAGCAAGGTTCATCGCTGCTCCGGCTCACCTTGCCACCGGGCGATCGGCGATCGGTTCAGGTTCAGTTTCTCTATCCGCCTGACGCAACGCCACCTCAAGTGCTAACGGTTCATACCGTCGAGCAGGAGTGACCAGGGCAGTGTACTTGGTGGTGCGAAAAGCGGTTCAGGTCTGCTGAAGGGGTGGGTATCGTATTGCCATGCCCCGGCAACCGTTATCCATCCAATCGGCAGCATTGCCCCAACGATATATACAGCCATTTTCATTTGCATTCACCACGCCTTCAACCCTATACCCCACGCCCATCTTGGCGAGACTGTGGCTTACTCGATTGAGAACTGCTGTAAGTTTTCATCAGGCAGATATCCCTTCGGTTTGTTAACGAAGTAGAGTAGCAATAGGGACTATCTGACCGCTGCTTCTATGATGATGCCCACTATAGACAAACGAGACGTGCGGGCATTTCTCATTCTTGCCCTGTTTTTTAGCAGCCTCGCAGCCTTGACTGGTCTTTTGCTCTCGGGTCGTGCAGCAAAAGCCGAACGCCTCGCCCAACTGCTGCAAACGAAAAACTGCACCTACTGCGAGCTAGAAAACACCGATTTGAGACGTGCCGATTTGGAAGGCGCTAACCTGGCCGATGCTAACCTGCGAAATACATCCCTCAACAACGTTAATTTGAGCAGCGCAATGCTGAGCCGTGCCGTATTGAACGAGGCCACGCTAGACGGAGCCACATTGACAGAAGCCATTTTGAGCGATGCGCTGTTGGGTGGTGCGTTTTTGAATAACGTTAATGGCGATCGCGTCAACTTGCAGGGAGCGTATCTGGGAGATGCCCGTTTACGGGGAATTAAGCTCAGGTATGCCAACCTGAGCAACGCCAACCTGAGCCGAGTCGATCTGAGCCGAGCCGACCTGAGCCACGCCAACTTGCGCGATGCCAACCTGGGAGATGCCAACCTCACGGGCAGCAATCTCCGCGAAGCAGACCTGCGACGCATCGATTTAGGAGATGCAACGCTGCGCGACACCGACTTGCACAAAGCCAACTTGCTGCGCGGCAACTTGCGCCGGGTTGATTTGCGCCGGGCTGAGCTGGCTCAAGCCAACTTGTCGGGTACGAATCTCTCTGGTGCCAACCTGAGCGAAACCAATCTCTCTGGTGCCGATCTGTATCAGGCGTATCTGGGTGATGCCGATTTAACGCAGGCGAACCTATACCGCGCCAACCTGAGCGGGGCAAACTTGACCCGTGCCAGTTTAAGTGATGCCCACCTGGACGGAGCCAATTTGAGCGGCGCGAATTTGCGAAGAACCTCTTTCGCGGGAGCCAGCCTCAAAAAAGCCGACCTGACGGGAGCAAATTTCAATAGAGCTAATTTGAGCGATGCGAATTTGCGCGGTGCCACGTTCTGTAACACAACCATGCCAGATGGCACGATCGCCAACCAGGATTGCTAATTACAGCAGTTCTCAATCGAGTCAGCCACAGTCTCGCCAAGAT
>NZ_JADEWO010000122.1 GCF_015207605.1 Oculatella sp. LEGE 06141 | reverse complement strand
CGGTTGCTTGGCAAATCGGACATTGGCATTGATGCACTGGTTGTTCAGACACGGCTCTGGTAATTCTATGCTCAAAGTTAAGCAATATTTTACCTAGAAAGTGTGAAGTTATTTCTTAACGACCCCTAACTGATCAATCGTGTTGGATTGCTGCTGCAAGGCTTTTCTCAACCAGGGAGGCGGATTGCCGTTCAACGTCATGACGAGTTTGTTGAGAACCTCATCAATTTCGTCATTCTCCGTCTTGGCTTTAATCGGAGTCACTTTCTTGCGGATTAGGCGGGCGGCTGCACTTCCTCCGATCGCAGATACGTAAACGATTGTGCAATCGGCCAGGGCTTCAATTTTCGGAACCAGCTTATCTTCGTTGCCGTCTTCCTTTAAATCGCCCGAAAATTCAATGGTTTCTACAAACTGATATCCGTCTGGTGTGACATCGTAAACGGCTAGTTTTTTGGCCCAACCAAAGTGAGCATTGATGTGAATTAAATCATTGGTGGCGAAGGCAATTTTCATGATGGTTCTCCTTTTCCATGTCTAGGAACAAATTGCCAATTTCAAACAAAAGCTGCATGGTGCCGTGATAGCCAATGGTGCAGCGTTGCCCGTTACCCAATCGATCGAACACCGGAAATCCCAAACGGTAGAGGGGAATGTTGAGGCGCTCAGCGATCGCAGCCCCATTGGAATTGGTG
The DNA here is from genome assembly GCF_015207605.1 of Oculatella sp. LEGE 06141. Taxonomy (GTDB): domain Bacteria; phylum Cyanobacteriota; class Cyanobacteriia; order Elainellales; family Elainellaceae; genus Oculatella. The sequence goes on along the minus strand of NZ_JADEWO010000122.1, from coordinate 4,545 downwards.
ATGATTAGATCAGAGCCGACTGCCCGTTGCTCAAAGTCATCTAGATCACCAATGACCACCGTTTCAACCGGAAGGTGTTTGAGTAAGGGAGATTTGGTCGTTGTCACAGCCGCGTGAATTTCGGCTCCCATCAAATTTAGCCACCAGGCAATGGCATAGAGTAAATCAGGCTCTAGTGCCAGAGACACCCGCTTACGACCCACGTAAAAATGGGTGTCGAGCATGGCATCTTGAAGCTGGCGACGCTGACGACGATAGGTTTCGGGCACCTCCACCCCGCTAATATCCGTCAAAGCCTGCAGGAACTGATCAACGGCATCCAATCCTGTGAGTTGGGGAAACACTTCGTAGGGGATACCAAATCGCCGTTCCAGCACATCTGCCGCTTCTCGCATACTTTCACCGATGGCGAAGGTATAGGCCGATCGCCCAACCTCACGCAGTTCTGTGACGGTGGTTCCCCCACCAGTAACGGCGCTGTAGGAATCGTCTAAGTGACCATCCAGGGAAGCAGACAGATCGGGAACGACGATCGGCGTTAATCCAAAGGCGGCAATCATCTCTTTTAGTGCTTGCACATCTCCGGGTGTCAGTGCAGAACCCGCCAGCACGGTGACTTGCTCCGGTTTGGCTTCATCAAGCTGGGGCAGTTCTTTCATCAGGCTTTCAACAGCCGCCGCAAAGCCATCCTGCAAGGCACCCTTGAAATCAGCCGTGGAAACCAGCACGATGGGCAGATGATCGAGCTGGGGTTGGCGCTTGCGAAAGTCTCTTAAAATGCCCTCCATGTCATCTCCACGGGTTTCGGTTAACCCAGTGGTACAGAGTCCAATGATTTCTGGCTTGAATTTCTCCACAACGGTAAGAATGGCCTGTTCAATGTTCTCGTCACCGCCCAGGATGGTGCTAACCTCTGTCATGGCTGTTGTGGAGAGGGGAACGGCTTCCCGGAAGTGACGCACCAGCATCACTTTGGCAAAGGCAGTACACCCCTGAGAGCCATGAAACAGCGGCATCATGCCTTTGAGTCCCAGGAATGCGAGCGCTGCACCCAGCGGTTGACTTTGCTTTAGAGGATTAACAGCGATCGCCTTCTTCGATGTAATCACTTGAGTCGGCCCACTCTCCCACTCCCTCACACTTCTCTCCCATTCTCCTTGCTCCCAGGGAGCCACCTGCCGCACCTGCTGCCAAATTGGGCTATACAGAGCTTCCTCTAGCTCTCTCGCCATTTCCACCAAGCCAACATACCCTGCATAGGAATGATGCCGTTCCTGGTTGATATCGAGAAACGGAATCCGGGCTTTCAGCGCGGTGTATTGGTTACGTCCGCCTGCAATCAGCATATCGGCCTGGGTTTGAGCAATCACTCGCAGCAATTCTTGAGCATTGCCCTTTTCTAGCATGATGCCGTCTTGACCCAATAGCTCTTTGATGCGAGCTTTGTCTTCCTCCGTACTTTTCTTGGTACTGGTGGCTACCACCTGCATTCCCAGATCTTTGGCCGCCGAGACAATTGACCAACTCTTCACACCTCCGGTGTAAAGGACAACTCGTTTACCTTGAAGGCGATCGCGGTAAGGCGCTAAGGTGCGATCGAGTTGAGCCGTTTCGTCTACAATTAAGCGTTCCACCCGTTCCTGCAAGTCTGGATCACCGAGCGTCAACGCTACATTCCGCAAGCAACGGTTCATATCCTCTACACCATAGAAAGACTCTTCAATGTAAGGAATGCCGTAGCGTTCTTCCATCTTGCGTGCCATGTTGATCAACGCCTTTGAACAAATCATGACGTTGAGCTTGGCACGATGGGCACAGGCAATTTCGTGATAACGAGCATCGCCTGTAATTTTCGCCAGCACGCGAATGCCCAATTTCTCAAACAGCGGCAGTACGTTCCACAACTCGCCTGCAATATTGTATTCTCCAATCAGATTGATGTCATAGGGAGTGGTGTACTCTGGTTCCGCTGTACCCACCACATACTCCAACAATGCTTCGCCACCGACTCGATTGCCCAAGTTTTTGCTGCCAATGAAACCGGGAGAATTCACAGGAATCACTGGAGTTCCTGTCTTTTCAACCGCCTTCTGACAAACCGCATCCAGATCATCGCCAATCAGTGCTGTGACACAGGTGGAGTAAACAAAGATAGCCGCCGGATTATAGCGCTGTTGCACCTCCAGGATGGACTTATACAGCCGCTTCTCACCACCAAAAATTACATCATTCTCATTTAGGTCAGTGGTGAAGCCCATTTTGTACAGCGTCGAGCCGGAGGAAAGGCTGCCCCGGCTGCCCCAAGAGTTGCCGGAACAGGCGATCGGGCCATGCACCAGGTGAGCGGCATCCGTAATGGGGACTAGCGCAATCATTGCTCCGTCAAAGGCGCAACCCCCCTGAGCTGCACCGGGCTGTGCCTGTTGGGTACAGGCTTTATTTTTCTTGTCCCCATGCTTGTGCTGGTTGTGTTCGCAGCCGGGTTCAGTCAGCAGTTCTTTGATCTTGCCTTGGGTCATTCTCATGGCTCAAGTCCTGGGTGAAGGGTGGATGAGAGTGTGGGGTGATGCAGTGGCTAACAAATGTATTTTTCGATATCCTCACCGCAAACATCAGTCAGGTAGGTAAGGGCACGAAAGCGTAAACGGATCAAGTCGTCATAAAGAGGATTGATTTTGCACAGTGCAGGGATATGGTGAATCCGTCCGAATAGGGTAATGTCTCTCTCAAAAGCGCACTGGCAGGGAATAAGTCGGCAGACCAGATGGGCAAACTTAGAATGGCGAAATTTGATCCGATCAAGCCCTTGGCGAAGGGGCGCGAAGATATCAATTTTCCGTTGTCTGTTTGGCCTCAAGGAGTGGGAGTGATCGTGAATGAGAGTAGCCATGAGAATCGTCCTAAAAGAGGAAGACGGTTGTAGAGACGTTGCCTGCACAACATCCCTACAATGAACGTCAACGGATCAGGTCGTAGGAGATATCGGTTTTTGCCGGAATGATAGTATTGCGATCGAGTTCATCCAGCAAGGTGTTCACGATCCAGTTGAGCAGGTTGATCGTGCCCTGATATCCATAGGTGGCGTAGCGGTGCAAATGATGGCGATCGAAGATAGGATAGCCAATCCGCACGAATGGAGTCTTAGTATCACGCCAGAGATACTTACCGTAGGAATTGCCAATCAACAAGTCTACGGGTTCGGTAAACAGGAGCGATCGTAGATGCCACAGGTCTTTGTCGCCCCAGATGGTTGCGCCTGCGCCAAAGGGGCTGGAATCCAGGAGCGATCGCAGTTCAGCTTCAAACTCAGGGTTGCTGTTGGTGACAACGATGTGAACGGGTTCTGCCCCAATTTCCAACAGGAATTGCACCAATCCAATCACCAAATCAGGGTCACCATACAGAGCCATGCGCTTGCCGTGCAGCCATGCCTGGGAGTCTGTTAGCGCATCAACCGCCCGACCCCGTTCGTCTTCCAGTTCTTTAGGAATTGGAAGACCAGTCAGGGCCGAGAGCTTGATGAGAAACTCATCAGTACCGCGAATGCCAACCGGACGCACCACTGAAGTGGGCTGTTTCCAATCTTTTTCAATGTATTCGCGCGTTTTGGTGGTGGAGTATGCCTGGAAGGCGATCGTAGCTTCGGCATTGATCGAGTCAGCCGCTGCTGCCAATGGTGTGCCACCCGGATACATGTTGTACTCGCCCGTATTGGGTGAATCCAGATAGTCCGAGTTATCTGCCAGTAGGGTGTAATCCACGCCCACCAGGGATGCAATCCGCTTAATTTCCCGCAAGTTGCCAATGTAGGTTTCAAAGCCGGGAATGAAGTTGATCTTGCCGTTGGTGGTTTCTGCTTTCTGGTCTTTGGTCAGGTTGGTCAGAATGCCCTTCATCATGTTGTCGTAGCCCGTGATGTGGGAGCCGACAAAGCTAGGGGTGTGAGCATAGGGTACGGGGAATTCTTGTGGTACTGACCCGGCACTCTTGGCATTGTTGATGAAGGCTTGCAGGTCATCCCCAATCACTTCCGCCATGCAGGTGGTACAGACGGCAATCATTTGGGGCTTATAGAGGCTGTAGCTGTTTGCTAAGCCGTCAATTAAGTTGTTCTGTCCACCGAATACGGCTGCGTCTTCTGTCATGGAAGACGAGACTGCCGAGAAGGGTTCTTTAAAGTGACGGGTAAAGTGCGATCGGAAATAAGCAACACAGCCTTGAGACCCGTGGACAAAGGGCAGGGTGCCTTCAAATCCAACCGCTGCAAGAATTGCCCCTAACGGCTGGCAGGCTTTGGCAGGGTTAACGGTGAGGGCTTCACGGGAGAAGTTCTTCTCGCGATACTCCCAAGTTTTAGTCCATTCAGCGATGCGAGCAACCTCTTCCGGGCTATGTCCACCTTCAAATTCCTTCTTCGCTGCAAATAGTTCCTGGTACTCGTCCTGGTGAAATAATTCAGCGTGATCTTTGATGTTGTTGATGTCGTTTTGAGCCATGATGGGTGTTCTCCTGTGATGAGGGATGGTGAGTGGGTGGGTGAGTGGG
>NZ_JADEWO010000121.1 GCF_015207605.1 Oculatella sp. LEGE 06141 | reverse complement strand
CATTGCCAAGCGGTGGAACCGACCGATTCAAAATTGGAAGGCAGCGTTGTCACATTTTGCTATCCTATTTCCAGGACGCTTCAACTTTTGACGATCTAAAGGCTTACACAAAAATTTGACCACTCTCTGTTCAACACGCCCGGACTTAGCCTCAGTTCATGAAAACCTTTTGGCGATGCATGAAGATCTCCATAAAGGGTTTCACTCGTGGCATGGAGGTGGCAGTTGTGAACCTAAACATTTTGTTGAGTACTTAACCACTATCGAGGCTTGGCGCTTTGAGAAGTCCAAGAAAGTGTCTTCCCATCTGCATCAGTTAATCAATCGACTGGATAAGTTGCAAACGACGTTTGAGAGCCGTTATGAACTATGTCAGCAATTTAAGTAGACAGATGTGATTAAGGGCGTGAGTAGACAGGTTTGGTCGGGAAACACTACCTCAACTACCAAGAACCGTAATAATACCCACTCTGGGGGAAGAAAAACATGCCTCATCGAACCTTTGCCAGTGTTCTTCTACTGTACAAAGCTTCTGCAAACTCACACTGTCTTTACATCGCAGTATCTATGGTGTAGTGGTTCCTACAGCCTTTCTACAATGCTAAGAAAAGTTTCTCCGATCGCTCTGACTGGTGGCGCTTTGATTGTCACATTTGTGATTAGTGCTTACGCATTTGCACAAACACCTCGTTTCTTCTTGTTCAAGCTAGGACGCGCAATTGATTCTGATAGCACGGCACGAGTTCAAGCGCTCATCGATATCGATCGGACATCGGAAGATTTTGTGAAAGGCATGGTTGAACTTGCCAAGGCTGAACTGGTGGCAGAAACTCAGACCACAGAAAACGGGTTTGAAACGTTGGGTGGAATGATGGCTATCAACATGATAGATGGCATGGCTGAAGGGTTAAGAGTACAGATCGCCAATCAGATAAAGGATGAACTAGCTTCCGTTCTTGATCGAGCTGAGCAACCAGTCACGCAGTACCTGCTCAGTCAGACGATTCAAATGTCTGGTCGCAATACTGCTGTAGTCACTATCAATAAGCCACAAGGAGTTGATTGGGAGCATTCATTGGATTCAGTAGATATTGAAATTAAGAGAATTGACGGATTTTGGCAGGTAGTGGGGTTTGGCGATCGCACCATTCGAGAAACTTACCAAGCCCGCCAGTTGGAAGCCCAAGCGAATGAAGAAGCAGAACAAGCTCGGATAGAGGCAGAACGGAGCAAGAGCTTAATGAATATTGGGATGGAATCGAATCGGAGGCGTGCTGAACTCGCTGAACGAAGGGCGTTTGAGTTAGAACAACAAAACGAAACCCTACAGTGGCAAATGCAACAAGCTCCTACTGGTTCCAGTGTTATTCAATCTGATCGCACCGAAGTGGGCACCAGCTCGGTGGTTGGGCAAGTTGGGACATTAGTTGCTGACAATGCAAAGGCACGAATCAACCTGCGGGAACAACCAACTGATAGCATCCCGACTCGCCGTTACGGTTTGGTAGGGGATGAAGTGACGATTCAAGACAGCACAACTGGTGACGATGGATATACCTGGTACAACGTTGAGTTCCAAGTGTCTGGGGCTGTTGGGTGGATTCGTTCCGACTTCATTTCTGTATATGCGGACTAAAGAATTGTGTATTTGCTCACAATTTAGACATAGGTGGGTCAAAGCTCGCCTCTCTAGCCGACTCACACAACCAATTTTTGCTCTAGTGCAATCGATCGTGCATAAACCTGACAAGTCCCTCCTATGAAGAAGCAGTAGAACAACCTCATACGGTTCTACCGCCCAAACCTTCATCAAGCAGAGACAACATCATGTCATTCTCCAAACAGACGATCGCACTGGTTACACTAGTCACCACCCTCAGTACTGGCTTATCTCTGGCACCTAACTCAGCTACCGCTCAAGTCGTTCGCCAAGGACGCAGCGATCGCGCTCCTGCAACTCCGAGTGTTCACCCCCAACGCCCCTTGCGGCTCACTGCTCCTCAAACGCTCAGCGGCACCTGGCAGGGCAACATGCACGCGGCAGGCGATGATGCCTTATCCTATCTGACGCTGCAAATGACGGGCGGCGGGTCTAGCTATCAAGGCACCTGGCAGCTCGAAGGACAAGACGAGATTCTGCAAGCAGGCACCCTCAGTGCTAGCAAACAAGGTAATACCATCACCATCTCACTGGAGCAGTTCAACGGCAATCAAGCCATTGTGCTGACAGGGATAGTGAATGCAAACGGCACAACCCTGTCTGGACAAGTTGTAAATTCAACCTTCGTCTTCTACTTCACAAAAAACTAAGCCCCCTCACCGAACAGTTGTACCTGTGGTTGCTGGTTGAGAGGGTATACTGTCAGCCGACATCACCTAAGCCATCGCCTCCAACAAAAACAGCCCCAACAGTTCCAAAAAAAATCCCACACCCACTTGGTGGTCAGTGTCGTGGGGGACGTTCACGAAGGAAATCTGTTAGGGCTTTGTGGTTAGCGGATCACAAGCAGCGATCGCCATCAACCTAACGGTTCAGCGTGGTGCCACGCTCATCTTCAAAGCGCTCGGCTAGTCGCTTCAACCCGTCATTGAACTCATCCTGGTGGCGATCAGTGAGGCGATTGAGGCCACCGTTGAATGCGTCTTGATGACGGTCAGATAGGTTGGTTTCAGCAGACAGCCCTTTGTTCAAGTTGCCACGATAGGAATCACTGAAGCGATCGGCAATCTGGTTGAGTCCACTGAAGTACTCATCTTGCTGGCGATTGGCGAGGCTCACATCGGTGGCAATCCCTTTGTTCAGGTTATCCCGGTAGGAGTCTGTGTAGCATTCACTCAAAGCACTCGCAGGGGTGACAACGGCGATCGCTCCCTCGACGAACGACGACAAAATTACGGGCGATCCCATCAACTTCCCCATCTCAAAGAAGAGTTCGACACCTGGCTCGATGCTCAACTAAATCGATAGAAACAAACCAAACCGAAGTTCGATCGCCTCACTGACCCAGCTTTGGGATCAACGCTCCTTTGCTCTGCTCAAGTCTCAAGCACTCTCCTGGCAACCCTTTTAACCTCTCCCTTTTAACCTTGTTGCGCAGTAGATAGATATACGATTAGTAGAAACCCTTTTGATTGCCGAAGGTGATTACCCTTGGCAAATTGGCTACATACACCCGAAGTGGGTAGTTCATAAAGGTTCCTTGTACTGACCATTACCAGACTTATTTGGCTCTTAGAGGTTTGATGCAGTGGCTGAATGAGATACTCTCTTAGAGATACATCGCAATGTTCTGAGCAAGCACTTTAATTACCGGAGATGCAACGATCGATTCAACTTCTAAGTGGGACAGGAGACATCGTAACTGGACTACTCTGTAGCATGAGCGATCGTCACTTAGAGGACTTTGAGACAATTTGGAAGGGGATTTTAAGGGCAACCGAACAGCCCGATAGCTATTGGAGTTGGGACTTCAAGCTACGGCAAGGCAGTCAAGATGCCCGGTATGAAGCCTATGCAATTGAAGTGGACAGTCTGACTCAGGGATTGATGTTTCTTGAAACCCAATGGCATCGATCGCAACTTCCCCAGCGTTACCCCTTGGTCTATGTTGAAGCATTGGCTGTGGCTCCCTGGAACCGTCGGCGCTTAGAAGACCCACCCTATTTACGGGGGGTAGGTCGAACCCTTTTGCTGTTTGCGCGGCAGCGAAGCCTCGAATTGGGATACGGTGGTCGAGTCGGGCTTCACGCTTTACCCGAGTCAGAAGAATTTTATCGCCGCAACCAGATGCCAGAGTATGACCCAGACTCAGACAAGGAGGGCTTGGTATACTTTGAATACGGTGTGCTCCGGCGCTAAGTTTGCCCTAATTCCCAGGAAAGTTTTCAATGGACGATCCCACCCTTGCTGCCCAATACGCCCAAAGCGGAGACTTAATGGATTTGTGCAACAACGAGGCATGGTTGCACGAGTCTGCCCAAATTGAGGATGGGGGGCAAGTAGAAGCGGGACTGCCCATGAAAGGGTATAGCCAAACTGTTACTGCGCTTACGAGTGAGCAAGACCAGCAGTTGCGGCAGCAGATGAAAGCCCAGTCAATTCTTTTTACTGCCTTGCGGCAGTGGATGGAATCTTGGGATTTGGGTGCGGGATTCGACGACACCTATGCGATCGCCCGTCGGTTGATCCGTCATCATTTAGCGAATCCTACCGCAACTCAACTTGCAACGATCGATAGTCTCCTGGCAGGGAATGTTGAACTGGGAAATATGAACCCACCGACCGAGAAGCAAGCAGTGTCACTGTTGGCGGAAATGTTCACTCAGGAAGACTGGCAAGCAATGGCAGAAGCCGCATCGCACTCCATCTCATCACGGGTGTTGAGCGCAGGAAAAACACATCCTGTAACAACGGCGGTATGAGCTTTGCAGCATTGAACTAAAACACGAACGAATTTATTGAGTTTCAGTATTTCTGATTGTGCCAGTCAGCTCAAGGGGAACGCACTAAATTGACCAAACAAGAACGCTCAGAACTGGCTCTCCCATTTCAAGTTTGAATCCTGATTTAGACAAACATTCTCTACAGCCTCACCTACGGGTGGGACTTTGATTTCTCCTTTTGGCGGTTCCTTCGTGGGGTTCAAGCGTGTTTGCTTGCTTGATTACTAGAATGCAGCAGGAGACTGAAACGGCTTTGAGTGACATCTGAGTGCAAGTCAATGGTTTGCTGAGGAAGCTGAGAAGGGGCGATCGTCCCAGAGCTTTTGTTTGTGGGTTCAGATTAGTCAAAACGTTGAATCTGAATTAGTTGAAATTGGGCACTTTAAGAAAAACCCTCTAACAGTTTGTCAGAGGGTTTTTGCAATTATTCAAACCTTAATATTCCCATATGGTAAATATCATTATCGCGCTATCAGTGATAGCACTTGCATTCCTAGCGTGTCTGCTGATTTTCATATTGCTCAAGGAGATTGAGAAGCAAAATTCTCAGTCTCAATATAGAAAAATTCAAGTCTATTCCTCATCAAGACCCGTTGCACAAAAACTGGTTAAACAGTCTCCAGGAAATTTTATCTTCAAGCCAAGTCCATCAGCACCGCAACAGCCAGTCAAGCTCATTAAAACTTCACTTGCCCGTAAGTTACTTCCTCTGGTGAATGGCGATATGGAAACAGCTAAACGCTTAGTCATTCAAGCCAGAGAAAAGAACCCAGGCCGTTCAGAGCAATGGTGCTGGGAAAAAGTAATTTATGACTTAGAACGCGATCGAAGGGTTTGATTTTGCTAGAGAACTGAATTGCTGAAGACCTCTGTGCAATCATCTGTGCTGTTCCTGGAATATCAGATTCAATACCTGCACAGGAGGATCTGACCAAGCATGATAGTCATGAACTTCCAGGTTATCCACATCGCTATCATAGGCAATGACATTTAGACCATCCTTGATTAGGAAACAATAGGCCAGAAGGCAAAACAGAGGAGAGTGTTTTGATTTTTGTGTAAGCCTTGAGATCGTCAATAATTGAAGCGTCCTGGAAATAGGATAGCAAAATGCGACAACGCTGCCTTCCAATCTTTAATCGGTCGGTTCCACCGCTTGGCAATG
>NZ_JADEWO010000120.1 GCF_015207605.1 Oculatella sp. LEGE 06141 | reverse complement strand
ATGCTGTTGCGGCGAAGATAGTTGAGGGGTAGCCCTCTGCAAAAATAGCTCGGTGCCAGGTTTGTATTACAAAACAGAACAGAGCCTTCCTACACTTCAGGAGGCTCTGTTTTGTTTCATGGGTAGATGTATGGGGGGCAAATCCCACTCCTGTTCATATATCTATGAGAAAAGCAGAAAACCCGCCAATTGGCGGGTTTTTTCGGATGAAAGAAACCTTCGAGCAACTTAAGCCGGGGTAAGCGAGACTTTGTCCTTAAACGCTTTTCCTGCTGAAAAGGCGGGTACTGTTGTTGCCGGGATCGTAATTGTTTCGCCTGATCGGGGATTGCGCCCTTCTCTGGCCTGGCGATCGCGGGGTTCAAAGGTGCCAAATCCGACGAGCGTTACTTTCTCGCCATTTGATACAGCTTCCACAATTACATCCAGGGTTGCAGTCAAAATTTCATCTGCTTCCCGCTTGGTTACTCCGGCTTTGGCTGCGATCGCATCCACTAATTCGCCTTTGTTCATATCAAGCCCTCACAACGTTGACAGGAATTATAGTACATCAGATCTAAGGCAACAATGATAATGCATTAGATCTTTCAATTGGTTTGGCAAATTATAGCAACAGAAACTGGGTTTGCGTCTCTAGAGACGGCAAAAATAATACGTTTTGAAACGGGTTGTGAGAGTTAGGTGATGCGGGTTTTCAGAAAGTTCAATCGGCAAGTTGAAACGATGGTTGCCACCATCCTAAAGATAGAAGCTGCACAAAAAATGTAACGCTTCTCATGATTTGATCGATAAAGTAATTTCAGTGATAGTTAATATGTCTTGCGGGAAGCTACAGGCAAGAACTGATCCGCATCGATTGGCCTGTTTGAATGCTACGCCCTTTAGCCGCACACACTAATCAGTATCAATTTTGTCTTCAAGGATGTCTTACAGCAGTTCTCAATCGAGTAAGCCACAGTCTCACCAAGATGGGTGCGGGGTGTAGGGTTTGGGGCGTGGTGAATGCAAATGAAGATGGCTATCAGTAGGTTGAGTATTATTGGAACTGTCTCTCTAAACGACTAAAGGATGTGCAGTAGACCGATTGCCCTATTGTGGGGTACTGTTTTTGCCAAGCTTGGATGAGATAAATGGGTTTCTAGAAAACCTCTTTGTTTTTGCTTCTGACCTGCTCGTAGAGTACTTCCATTGCTTCAATGAACGAGTTGTCCCGGTGCCAGAATGCGGGAAAGTCACCCTGCTTTTTCACGGGAATACCCGGAACGAGCGTTTGGGGTAACGGTGCGATCGCCTGTGGCAGACGTTTTGCGCCTTGCCAGAAGTCTCGTAGTCCATCAATGGTTTCTACAGAGAGCGTAGCAGGAGAGGTGTAATAGGTCGAAACGGCCTGGGGTGGACGTTGGGCAAACTGTAGCTCCGCAGAGAGTGCTTGACCTAACGGCGATTTAGCCAGTTCTGTATGGAGAGCCTCCCGTGATAGCCCCCGTAGCTCAAACAGCAGAAACGGGTCACGATCGAGTTCTTTGGCAACGAGGTAGTAGACTCCTGCAATGTGTTTGCAAGGATTTCCCCAATCTGGACAGGAGCAATGGGAATCAAAGTCTTTTTTGCTGTGGGGCAACAGATTCAAATCCAGGGTGTTAAAGGCATCCTCAATGTTGTTGGGGATTTCATTGAGCAATAGTCTAGAGATTAAGCTGGCTTTAGAGGCAATAAAGGCGATCGCGGCAGCCCATTTTGCAGCACTGATAGGCTGAAACTCAATCACGGTTGTGTATAGCGGCTCTTTGTACACACCATAATAAGGGTTCACCGATCCTCTTACTTGGGCGGTAACCGTGCCGTCTTTGATGTCAAAGCTTTTGACTTTTCCGTTACTGGCATAGGAGCGTCCTCGTCCTAAACGTCCTGGGTCGGTCAAGGGTTCTATTGCTGCAATGAATTCTTGTCCCCACCAGGTTCGACTAAAGGTAGCCATTGGTATCCTCCAAAGATTTAGAAAGTCAACCAGCTAAAGAGTTATGTAGCGGTTAGATTCATACTTTTGTTACTGTGCTCATGACTTTATTCCAAAATTGCACTCTTATTTAGCGCAATTAATGACTTAAAGGCTTCATTGTTCAGTTCCGTTAACCATGACTCATCAGCGCCCACGATCGCCCCAGCTAGCTTTTTCTTATCTTCGATCATTTCGTCAATCCGCTCTTCCAGGGTGCCGATCGCCACAAACTTGTGGACGAATACATTCTTCTTTTGACCAATGCGAAAGGCGCGATCGGTGGCTTGATTTTCCACTGCCGGATTCCACCAGCGATCGAAATGAAACACATGATTGGCCTTGGTTAGTGTGATCCCCACTCCCCCTGCCTTCAATGACAGGACAAAGATAGAGGGTTCTGTCTCTGGATCTTGAAACTCGGTTATCATCTGCTCTCGTTTTTTGCGAGATGTGCCACCGTGCAGGTAATAGGTATTGTAGTGGCAGACGTGGCGCAGATATTTCTCCAAGGCGGCACCCATCTCGGTGAACTGCGTGAAGATGAGCATACTCTCGCCCTCGTCCATTACCTCTTCTACCATTTCGCTCAGACGAGTTAGTTTGTGCGATCGCTCTGGTGTAAACTCGCTGGCATCCTGAAGAAACTGCATCGGATGATTGCAAACCTGCTTGAGCTTGGTCAATGTTGCCAAAATCAACCCTTTGCGGTGGATGCCCTCAACCTCTTGCAGCTTTTGTTCTACATCTTTAACGACTGCTTCGTACAACGACGCTTGCTCCTTGGTGAGATTGCAATAAAGCTTTTGCTCTACTTTATCGGGCAGATCTTTAATGATGGATTGATCAGTCTTGACTCGACGCAAGATAAACGGCTCCACCAGTTTTTTCAGGGTGGTGGATTGCCGAGGATCATTGTTTTTTTGAATCGGCAGTTCAAAGTTGCGGCGAAACTGGGTTTGATTGCCCAAATACCCCGGATTGAGGAAATTGAAAATAGACCACAGATCCAGCAGGCGATTTTCGATTGGAGTGCCGGTAAGCGCCAGCCGATGCGGAGCCGAAAGCTTCAAAATAGACTTAGTTAAGTTGGCTTTAGGATTTTTGATATTTTGCGCTTCATCCAGCACGATCCGGTGCCATTTGACCCCGCTAAACAGCTTGGCATCTTTGCGTGCCAGGGCAAATGAGGTAATCACAATATCGTTTTCACGACACGCCTGCTTGAATTCCTTGGTTTCCTTGGCGCGTTGATTGCCATGATGAATCACAGCGCGTAGGTGTGGCGCAAACTTTTGAATTTCGTGAAACCAATTTCCTACTACCGAGGTTGGCGCAACTAACAGCGTGGGCGGCAGATTTTTCACTTTGTTTTGGGTAGCCAACTCCCGTTCCTGCATCAGGCGGGCAATGACCTGAACGGTTTTACCCAGTCCCATATCATCGGCCAAGCAGCCATTGATACCCAACTCCTCCAGATAATGTAACCAGGCTACTCCCCGCTTCTGGTATTCGCGTAATGTGCCCTGGAAGTCTTGAGGGTTCTCCACAGGTACTAGCTGGCTCTTATCACTCAGTTTTGCCAGCATGTCTTCTAATGCGTCACCGCGATCGACCTCCAGTTCCAGGTCATCTTCTTCACCTGCGGTCAGCTTCAAAAAGTCCAACAGGCTCAGTTCTGGATTGTCTTTCTGCTGCGTTTTCCAAAACTCCAGCATTTGCCGCATCTTGTCTTGATCTAGCTCTAACCACTGGCCGCGAAACTGCACCAGCGGAGTTTTGGCATTGACCAATTGGTTCCATTCCTGTTCATTGACTGGCTCACCGCCGATCGCCAATTCGTACTGATATTCCACTAAATTCTCCAATGAGAAGTAGCTTTTTGCCTTATCTTCACCCCCCGTCAATGATTTGCCTTTTGCTTTCAGTCGCACTTTGGCGCGTTGCCGTCCCTGTGGTGTCCACCAGGCGGGAACAACGACTTTATATCCGGCATTTTCCAACACCCAGGCCGTTTCTTTGAGAAAGTCAAAGGCCGCATCCAGACCGAGAAAAATTCCTACGGGCTGATCGGTTTCTAACCCCTGCCACAGTTGGGGATAAATCCGAGCGGCATAGCCAAGGTTCATCAACAGATGTTGTTCAAAGTTGTCGCCTAGCTGTTTTTGTAGCTGCTTTTGTTGTTTGCCCTTCATCCGCCAATAGTCGTTGAGCGAGACGCGTAAGGATGGGTCGCTTTTGGGTGCGACCTGAAATTGGAGCTGCCACGCCTCTTCTGGATTGGACGGATCTTGAAGCTGGAAGCAAAGATGAAAATGAACGTCTGTTTGAGTGCGGGTGATGCGATCGCGCCATGCCTGCCACTGTTGATATTGCTCCAGGCGATCGATGTCTTGGCGAAGACTGCTGTGGGGTGAATGTAGACAGTTGTAAAGAATGGAATCAGCGATCGTCTTTTCAAACGCCTGGGTCAAATAGGTGTGGCTGACAATATCCGTGAGGATACATTCCGAAAAATGCCGCAGTAGCGTAGTGCGATCGTAGAAGTGGGGCGTTTCTGGTGGTGTTGAGAAGCCTGCAACACAAATCAGCGGCATGTATTCGACATACTGCTGGACGGTCGTTTCGTACTCTTCACCAATGAATTCCCAGCCGGGATACACTTCAAAGGTGCTGTTGGTTGAACCGGATGCAGAGGACTTGGTTGTCGCTGGTTCCGCTGAAACGGTTGTCGTTTGAGCTGATGCCCTGCGCGTTTTAGTCTTTCCGGCAGATCGCATCAGCTTTGTTTCCTCTGGCTTGGCGGCAGCGTGAGCTGATGTGCGCTTTGAAGTAGTCGATTTTGCGGTCGATTTCTTGGTCGTCTTTGCCGCAGGGGCTAACTCACGGTATTTCAACGCTGGAATGTACTGGTCTTTAAAGATGATCCGCTTTAGCGCTTGCGTGTAGTGAAACCAAAACAGCAGATCGGCTCCCAGTTGAATTTCTGCTAAATTATGGAGCGCAATGAAATGTAAGTCGTTGAGCAGACTAATAACGTTGTTAACCCGAGCGTAACCGTGTGTCCCTGTCTTGACGCTAGCAACCGTTTTGTAGCAATCAACCTGCCAGTATTGCATGTCGAATGTGTCGGGAACTTCTTCTTCTAAATACCGGGACAGTTCCAGTGAGGGTAGGGGTTGATTGTCAACGCTGGGTAGCAGAAAGTAGTGTGGCGAAATCAGGTCTTCTGGCTTGCGGTGCGATGCAGGCTGAACGCCCAACTCCTGAGTGAGCAGTGCAACAAAATCGGCTGCAACCAGTTGCCAGGGATGCCGCTGGCTTGGCTTACGGAACCGCTTTCGTTCTGTCGTTTCTACCCAGAGACAAAAAGCCCCATTTTGAACAAATCCGTCATCTGCCTGAGGAATCCAAGTGCCGTGAAGAATTTTCATGGGAAAACACTACTCTAGAAGTGCCTTGCGTTTAGAGTACCAAAAGTCTTCATTAATGTGGTGCGATCGCCCCAAAATATCGATGATTAGATGTTGAAATCTAGAAAATGTGCCGAAATTACCCGTATTTCTCAACAGTTTGGGTGACGCGATCGCACCTCGGTTCTAACAGCAACGAAGCGAGCAAATTTAGGCAGATCCTTTAAATTTAGGACTGGAAGCAAAATCATACTCGAATGCAGCTCATTCCCTGTTAAATCTACGGATTTAGACAGATGACAGCTTCTTCTGAGCAGCGAAAACTATAACTCAACTGGTTAACTGTCACCCTGGTTGACTGCCTCAGTGTTATTGACATAGGCTCAGTCTGTGTCTACTTATCCCTATTGACATGACCGTATCTCCACCTCCACCCCCC
>NZ_JADEWO010000119.1 GCF_015207605.1 Oculatella sp. LEGE 06141 | reverse complement strand
GGGTCTTGTCCCAGTCCGATTGGCTAACATCATTGATGGAGGGGACAGGGTTCTCTTCCATCTTGTTAGCCTAGCAGCACCTCTCGATTTTCTCAATTCCCTTTTTCAACCCCTTGAACAGTTACGACAAGAGTTAATTCAGAAAAATAGTGAGATAGCCCAAAAAGATAAAGAAATAGCTGAAAAAAACGATGATTTAAAGCGGAAGAACGACGAGATGTACAAAAAAGAGCAAGAAATAAAACAAATGAACGAGAAGTTAACTTCTATTGAAAATCGCCTAAACAGCCTAAAGTTTACTCTTGATACGAATTTTGACCACATGAACAATAGAATTACCACCGTAAGTGGTCTTAATTCTCATAGTGAACTTTCTTTAGAATTTCGGGATTTTAGGAACAACGTTATTCCCCAGCTTGAAAGTATAACCAAGCAAATTGGGAGTTCTAGGAATCCCAATAGTTGACTCTTTTGCTGTCTAACAATTCGGGTGCAGCGGATTGACCGAAGCCGCTTGGGTGAGATGCAAAGGTATCGGCAACCGCTGACCCGAACCGTTAGCCTGCTTCGCTTTGAGGTTGGGGCAAGCTCAGAAATTTACTCTTCCCACTATCAATTGAGTTTTACACTAGAATGTATAACAGGATACAGAGCTTGAATTGGGTTACATAAGGCGTAATTCATCAACTTTGCTTAAATATTATTAAAGTCTATTCATCTAATTAAGATTCAGAACTACGATGAGTAGTTTGCTATAAATAGGTGAGTCAGTATCCTGTGGCATATTCAAATCAAGGCAAAAGCTTAAGGCTTGTACAACAGTTCGGTCCAGGTCTTGAAAAACGCATACGTGAATTTCTTGGTTGGCGTAGTGGGCGTATCGTTTTTGCAGACATCTTGGGCGAACAATATGATGTGCAAGTAGATAGTTGCTTTCCTAACACTCAATCACCACAAGCTTTTGTTTCTACAACCTATTGCAACCCTGATAAACCAGGACATAGCAATGAGAATAAATTCCAATTGAAGGTTGGAGAATTAATGCTGCTAAAGGCACGTTACCCAGATATAAGGTCCATCCTAGTGTTAGGGGGAAAGCAAGATACTTGGATGCCTTATGTGCTTGCTGCCTTTCGTTACTTTTTTGATGAAGTAGTTTGCCTTTGGGAAGAAGCTTCAGAAGCTTATCTTGCTGAAATAGGAAAAAATCCTTCTATCGTTTCCTTAAAGCATGTAGATGTATGGAACCAAATTGCAAACGAGTGGAGTGATATTAACTTCAGTGGAGATCCGCCAATTGATTCTAGGCTTCGACTGGATGCTTGGGAATGGATACATGAAGTGGGCGTAGAAGGAGATGAGCCTAGTGAAATTTCAAACTCCATTATCAGAAGATGTATGGGAGCAGCGTATGAGAGATTCAAAGGCTCAAAAGGAAAAAGCGGGAAGGAATGGAGTAATTATGTAAATGCCTCTTGGGATGAGATTTGGCAATCTAGAAGTTTCTTTAATCCAGGAGAAGCTGTCATTCAAATGACACTGGAGGAAGCAAAGGTTGCATTTTTAGGTGGACTCGCAGTAGATGTTGAAGTTCCTTCGATGTTACATACCCTTGGAGGTAGCGTTTACGAACGGACAAAAACAGCTGAAGACTTTATCCTTTATTCCAGGAAGTACGATTGTCCAGTCTATGTCCAATCTAAATCAAGTGGTGGTGGGCGGGATAGACATGGTAAGAATATTCAAAACAGGGCTAAGGAACAGATTACGCGAGGTCTAATATATCGTACTCGCGTTGATGAGAATCAGCAAATGATTCTCCAAGACAAAGATTTTGTTTGGATCGGCTTGCTTGATGGCAATTGGGGTGTTACTGAAAAGACCCCCCATAAATATATTCACATGCTTCAAATGGCAGGATACGACTATTTGCTTGCTGCCGATTCATTAGTTGATAATTTAGAACTGGTAGAACCAGACGATAACCCGCTTCGCCATATCATTGACGAACTTGATTGTTTAGATGATAAGGAAGCATTAAAATCTGCGTGGAGCGACTGGAAAGAGAAAAGATTTGCTTTGCGCGATCTGTTAACTATAGCTCCTCAGATTGAAGTTTCTGAAGGAGAATTTGAGGTTGATGAGGAAATAGAGGATTGATTTTTTTCGAGGCGTTGCTTACTTGGAATAAGAAATAGAGGCTATATGCTCAAGCCTTCATTTCGATTCATATTGCTTTTCAGCAACGCCTTTTCGATTCTTCTGACATTTAACCTACAGCTTTTGAAGAATAACAATTGATTCTCTTACAGGAATCCGACCATAACGCTTCATTTGCTGTGGGCTATTGCCTTTCATACGTGTAACTAAAATCTGTTTCACGTAGAAGCCAGAGTGTTCGGCTAACAGAGCAAGTAAATGATCAACCGGAACTACTACTCCACCCCACCGAGAGTTACCCACTACAAAAACGGCATAGCCGCCAGGTTTAACTTTTTGGCTCAAAGCCTTTAAAGTAAGTTTGAGATCTTCAAAATATCCTGCAATCATGTAGGGAATTTTAGGATTATTATTTTCGGTTAATTCTAACGAATGTACAATTTTTTCGACTTCTTCAATAGAGGTTTCTAACTTACTCGGCAGATCGCTCTCAACATGAGATCGAAAAGTTCGCTTCACCAGATCTCGATATGCCTCGTATGAGGGAAGTAACTCAAGTAAGCTAATTTCAGCTTTCTGTTGAGCAATATAGTTGTTCCGATTTAGATAAGGGGGAGATGTAATTACAACATCAATGTCAGGAAGCTCTTTTATTAATGAAAGTGAATTACCGCAATAAACCTCACAATTAGTTATAGCCTTTTCCCAAACTGTAGATTCTACATCGCCAATCATCTCCTCTACTTGTCGTATTAGGATTGGTTGAATATTGGCATCAGAAGCGATCGTTGGAGTATTTAATTTTTCCAAACCAACGCTATCAGCTTTATTAAGAAATCGATAGTGCGAACCATGTTTTCGTATGAGACTTACTTCTTCTAAAATACATAGTAAAGCGAGAGTTAAAAAATCTTTCTGCTGCCCATCAAGATCTGAATTCCATATCCAATTACGCCATCCAATAATCTGCCTTAGAATTTCAGGAGCATAAGCTTTATTGAAGTAATCTTGAAAAAGCAAATTCGAGTCATTTGCAAGGCGGACTTTTTCAGAACTAAGTTTACTGACTGCATCACGTAGTTCTCCAATATTCCAATTCCTTATTTTTTGCTTTGCGATCCAAACCATTAAAGGAGAAATCTCAAATCCAATAGATGCAAACCCTGATTTTTTACAACTTAATAAAGTCGTACCACTGCCAGCAAAAGGATCACAAACAAGTGCTGACGATGAAATTTCTAACTCCTTTAGAAGGCATTCGACTAGCTTGCCTGAATAACCTTGCGTAAAGTTGTACCAGCGATGGATGGGAGAACGTTTATTTGGTTTAAAGGTTACTAGATGTAAGAAATCCTTCCGCTCTATATGCAGCTTATTAAATTGTGGTAGCTCTACAGGTAAATAGAGTGCACGTTGTTCAGGAGTTAGATCGGGATATGCTGTCGTTTCTGTAGTCGTAGTTACAGGCTTAGAAGCTTCTGGTTTAATATCGTTTGACTTACTACTTGAACGCGATATGTCGTGAATGTTAGCTAAATACTGTTTAATGTGTTGTCGCATTAACTCAGTTAGTCTAAAACTGTTAGCTACAAGTTCATCTAGCAAGAAAAGATCTTTGTCTTCTTCTGGATTTTTATAAATTCTAGAAGAGATTTCGACAGCATATTCTTGCTCGCTGGGGCTAAACTCCGGAAGTTGAATACACTTAAGGTGGTGCTTCAGTAATCTAAACCAGCCACTATGTAATTGAGTCCCAACTGATCTAAGCTGAAACTCCATTGTTGGGGTGCTAAGTACAGCACTCCACATTTGTAAAACTTTAGAACTCATATTTTGAGGAGCGACTAGAGCATAGCCAGACCCCATCCTATACTCACCTTCATAATCAGCAAAAAATTCAGCACGAGACATCATCTCCTTAACCAGAATCTTCGGTCTTGTTTGTTGCTCCAGATTCTGATTGCGACTAAATGCATACCAGGGCAATGCTTTATCAAGAGAACGGCTTGATAAAGCAACTTTATGCTGCTGGAGATATTTCCATGTTTTTGGATATTTTTCTTGCATTAATGATGGAGGAATAACTTGCGCCGTATTAAATTCATTAAATTGATAGGGAAAAACAACGAATTCCTGAGCGGGAAGCATCGCGCAGCGCCTAATATTTCTTCCACTTACAAAGGGAAAAGTTATTTCTGGCTCAGTCCTGCTTAACTCCTCTTGACTAAGAACATAAGCCTGGTTCATGCCTGTCCTAATTCCCTGACAGATTAAAAATTCATCAGTAAGCAGAGTTTTTGAATTCTGTCTTATAGTATTCAAGATTTGTTTTTCAGTGCCTACTGACAGATCCCAAGGATGCCAGAGCAATTGCTCAACAGAGAGTTCATTTATTTGTTCAGAAGCAATCGCTAATTTGTTTTCAGTTAACTTTGTTCCTGATGGGAAGTTAATAATTCTGAACAGCTTTGCTTTAGGCTGTTTGGAAAATGTAACGATGCACGTATAGGTAGTTTTTCCAGGAAATACTTGATTGTCTCCAAAGTTTACGACCTCAATCACCCTAGAATGATTAGCTAAAAGTCTGCAAACAGAAGCTCCATATTTTGAATTCATAAATTTATTAGAAACCACTAAAGAGGCAACGCCTCCGGGTTTCAATGCTTCTAAAGATTGAACCAAAAACAGAGTGACAAGATCAAAATTGCCACTGGTATATCCCGGATATGCCTTCTTCAGCATATCGGCGTATTGAGAACTGATGTTTTGAGAGCGAACATAAGGAGGATTGCCAACAACAATGTCATAGCTTTCAAAAACCTTTTTCTTAAACTTCGGCGCACTCAATCCTTCATGATAGTCAAACAAGCTGTTATTTATAGAGAGATGGTCTAGCAAACTATCGCCCACGGAAACAGTAGCGTTATTAATTCCAAGTGTGCTTAAGCGTGCTAAACATCCTAGTTCACTAGATATATCTTTTCCGTAGATATGAGATTTTCCATTCAGAAACTGACTCAGTTGAATGAGAAACGATCCTGAACCACAAGAAAAATCTGCCACTTGACTGGGGATAGCACTTGAATCGTTAATTTCTTGCCAATAGGTTAAAGCAGTTTTTGTGACATACTCCGATAGCCACGAAGGCGTAAAAACTGCTCCTAAAGCTTTATCATCTAAATTGCTTAAAATCCCTAATCCAATGTTATTAAAAAATGAAATTTCCTTGTCAGTTGCCTCTTTTAGGCAACATGAAGAATCAAGTGAATCAATATCTTTTTCGATTATACTCTCAATGACTTTTTTTCTGAGACTATCTGTTAACATCTCAAGAGCTTCTAAAACATCTTTATTCTCAATGATTTGGTATCTTGATTGCTTTTCTGCAATGTCTATTTCTAGCTTGCCCCATTGACACCAAGCGTATAAGACTGCTGTTGCAAGCAAATCCGCACTGTTTTGTCTAGATAGCTTTCCGTCAGAAGGTAGTAGATTAGCAACCATAACGTAATGTTAGTTCTCAAAACACGGCTTCTCGTGATTTCACAAGTTCAGAGAGTCTAGCAGTCCGGGATTTGTCAGTCAAGTGATTTAATCTCTTCATCAAGCCTGATGAGATTTATGCTCTAAGCTACCTACCGCAGGCTAACATAGTCTCTGAGCCGGACGGGGTCAAGTAACTCCTTGAAGAATACTGTTAATTCTCATTACGCATCCTTACATAGACGCATTCATCTAACTGACTCTAATTTGTATCAGTAACATCCATTCTA
>NZ_JADEWO010000011.1 GCF_015207605.1 Oculatella sp. LEGE 06141 | reverse complement strand
AGTGATTGGCACCTGGGCAGACGTACTCAACCGTGCGAACCTGGGGATGGAAGTGATGCACGAGCGCAACGCTCACAACTTCCCGCTTGACCTGGCTTCTAGCGAAGCACCCAGCATCGTTGGCTAATCGAAGCAGATGCTTTCGATAGTTGATTAAGCTTGAAAGCGCCCCACAAGGGGCGCTTTTTGCGTAGCTGTCATTGCTTAAGCATTTGAGCATTCAGAGGTCATTCTTTGCGGTTGAGCTTCAACAATAAAGAGCGCTGGCTAGTCCAGTTCTGTGCCAACGGCAAAGTTACCGTTGGTTTCAATAAGCAACATATTCTCTGGTAACCCCAATTCGTTCGGCAAGCGGATAGTGTTGGTTCGGGTTTGGTTGGGGGCAACTGTTCGCTGATTCAACTGTGTTTCTATTTCGGCCAGGCGATCGGCATCGTACTCAAATTCCGAGGTTGCCTCGTCCTGTGGTATCAAAAGCTGAGCTGCCTCACCCGGTGAGGAATCGGCTTCAGCGGCAGCAGCAAATCCGATCGTACCGAAGAGCGCTGAAATGGCTAATGGTAGAAGTTTCATTTTTCTGCCTGTTGAGGTTTGATTAGAACAAAACAAACTTAAGCTCCTCTACATTAACTAAGCTTATTTCGTGCAAGCAAGATGCAATTGAGCAACGCAATGGCGATCGCCCCGCTTCGTTAGCATTTCCTGATAAAACCGTTCGTGACCAAGAATCGCTATGATTTGAATGGTCTACGTTTGAGATGAGTCATCTGGAGGCATTCCAACGGTTTACGCACGTCCCTTAGCTCGACTAATTGAGCAGCTACAACGCCTACCCGGAGTAGGCCCCAAAACCGCACAACGCTTAGCGCTTCACATTCTGAGACGCCCGGAGACAGAAGTACAAGCCCTGGCTCAAGCGTTGATGGAAGCAAAGCAGCAGGTGGGGCTATGTTCTGTGTGCTTTCATTTGTCTGCCGATCCGGTTTGCGAGATTTGTCGTTCTCCCAGCCGCGACCCGGATACAGTCTGTGTCGTAGCAGACTCTAGAGACGTCATTGCGCTGGAGAAAACGCGCGAATACAAAGGGAAATATCACGTCCTGGGTGGTTTAATTTCCCCAATGGATGGAATTGGGCCGGATCAGCTTCACATCTCGCCGCTGGTGCGGCGGATTAGTCAACAGAAGATCCAGGAAGTCATCTTGGCGATTAGTCCCAGCGTTGAGGGAGACACTACAACCCTTTATGTGGGGCAATTGTTGAAACCCTTTACCAAAGTAACCCGCATCGCTTTTGGTTTACCAATGGGGGGAGACTTGGAGTATGCCGATGAGGTTACTTTAGCAAGGGCATTAGAAGGCCGACGAGAGTTAGAGTAGCGAGTCAGACTGCTCGACGGCTTGATGGATTGGCTTGATGGATTGGCTTAGTGGATTGGCTTGAATAGCGTCAATGAAGCGTTAACTGCGCGACTGAGTTGAAAAACTGACGGAAGATGCCCTGCGTTACCAGAATCGCCGTCAAAGCACTGGCAAACGACAGCATAATCATAATCAAAATTTGGTAAAGCGCTGCGTTAAATGGACTGACGCCGCTAAGTAACTGACCTGTAATAATGCCCGGAAGGGTAACGATTCCCACTACTGCCATCTGGTTCAAAATGGGAATTAATCCAGCTTTGACTGCCTCTTTGCGATAGGTAGCGATCGCCTCTCCAGGCGTTGCACCAAGACTTAAATGCGTTTCAATTTCAAGCTGACTGGCATTAATGGTGCTGGCTAACCGTTCCCCGGCGATCGCAGCGGCATTCATCGCGCTACCAAATACAATGCCAGCCAACGGAATCAAATACTGGGGTTCGTACCAGGTTTCTGGCTGAATGATTACCAGGTTGACATAGCTCAGCGTCAGCACCGAGCTAACCAAAATGGCACCAGACACTAAGGGCATTAGTTTGGGCACTTTTTTGCTGATGCGGTTACGAGCGACCGTTGCTGCAATGACTAACATCACACCAATCACCGTCAACACAACCCAGGGGCTACGCAGCGCAAAGACGATTTCCAAAACATAGCCAACCACCAGCAATTGAACGACCGTACGTGCTGTAGCGATCGCCAGATTCCATTCCAACCCAAGCCGTTGCCAGCTCGACAAGCCAATGGCAACGGCAGTCAGTGCCAACGCCCAACTCAGACGGATTGGATCAAGTTGAATCAGCGAATCCACAAGGGTAACTGTTGGAGAAACGACAATGAATTAGCCTGAATCTTTTGCGAAACACTTTCAGGACTTTATCATTCTTTAGACATGGTAAGACACAGTAAAGCATGGTCTGCTATTGCTTAGGAGTAGACTTTAGACTATGAATATCAAATGCTGGATTAGGTCAACTCAAGCTTGTTGAGGCAAGGCTTGATGACTTCTAAGGCATAGTTTTCAGACTGTGGTTCAACTACAGTTGAAGAGGGTGTCTGGACAGTAGAAACCATGACCTGCTACGTTTCTCTGGCTACCAATTCTGGGGAGAAATAGACCGAAAGTCCTTCCGAATTGGGGATATAGGGATAACGGTAGAGCGATCGTTTCTTCTCAGACCTCCTCTAAAGCTACTTTCTAATGTCCAGCTGACCAGTGGTTCAGCATTGATGTTTGTGGTGTAAAACGAGTGAGTCCAATTCCCCCTTTTGATTTAACCCAGCAGTATACAACGATTAGCGAAGAGGTCAGTGCTGCTGTATTAGATGTGTTGTCTTCAGGTCAATACATCAAAGGCTCTGTTGTAGAGAGCTTCGAGCGGCAGTTTGCAAACTACATCGGTACCAGTGAAGGCATCGCCTGCAATTCCGGTACAGATGCGCTTTACCTGGCATTACGAGCCTTGCAGATTGGTGCAGGCGATGAAGTGATCACCTCACCGTTTACGTTTATCGCAACGGCAGAGGTTATTAGTGCTGTTGGGGCAACGCCTGTTTTTGTGGACGTTGAGCCTGAGACATTTAACCTCGACCTCAAACTGATTGAAGCGGCTATTACAGAGCGCACGCGGGCAATTATTCCGGTTCATTTGTTTGGACAACCAGTGAATATGACCCGGCTCATGGCGATCGCCCAAACTCACCGCCTGGTTGTAATCGAAGACTGCGCTCAGGCGATCGGGGCGAAGTGGGGTAATGCCAGGGTTGGTAGCATTGGCCATATTGGCTGCTTTAGCTTTTATCCCACCAAAAATTTGGGAGCCTGTGGCGATGGCGGAGCCGTGACGACTAACGATAGTGCGATCGCGGCGGCGATTCGCATGTTGGGCGATCATGGCAGAAAGTCGGGCTACTTTCACGAAAAGGTTGGGGTAAATAGCCGACTGGATGCGGTTCAGGCCGCCATCCTACAAATTAAACTACGCTACCTCGATAGCTGGAATGACCAGCGGCAAACGGTTGCAAAACGCTATCACCAACTGCTCCATTCCATTTCGGATTTGGTTGTGCCTCAGATTCCAGAAGGGGGGCATGGTGTGTGGAACCAATACACGATTCGCCTTTCCAGGGCTTTAGAGACGCATCAGCACAATGGACACGGCAATTTTCGAGATGCGGTGCGCCAGCAGCTTCAGCAACAGGGGGTTAGTTCAATGGTGTACTACCCTCTCCCACTGCACCTTCAACCTGTTTATGCTGATTTGGGGTACCAGGTTGGGCAATTACCCGTTTCAGAACAATTGGCAAAAGAAGTGCTGTCACTACCAATGTTTCCTGAACTCTCGGCGCTGCAACAGGAACAGGTTGTGTATACGCTAAAAGATTCGTTGCTCCAGGTCGCAGAACTCTCGGTTTAAGAGGATGTACAGGTTTAATTTGTAGCCCAACACCCGCAGGGTATGCTGCGCCCCTGCGGGTGTTGGGCTACAGAATACTTCTGAGTCTATTTCAATGGCTATTTGCCAAATGTACGCCCTTACAAGGAGACATTTGATACGGTTCAAGCATCCTTTTAAGCCTTCTTTAGAGGGGGAGATTAATTGCTCTTTTTACAGGCTCACTACTCCACAAAACAGTAGTACATTGCAATAATTGATCGTTGCTCTGACCTCAGTTGGACGAATAGTTATTAGCCTACTGAGTAGCTTCCTTGATAAGCTCAGATCAATAGACTCGCAAGATGTTTGAAGGTTAAGCAACAGGATTGCATCTATGTAACATCTGTTGAAATGACATTCAGATAGCATTATTTATCAATGCTGCTAAAGAGTGACACCGTGTTATCACCTTAGGAGGATGGAGTTTCTATTAAACATACCTATTCTAGTAATAGAGCCAAGGATAAAAAATAACCTTTCGCTCCAAAACTTATAAACATAAGTTTTGCGAAACTATCGATTTAAGAGGGAATTATGAGTACAGAAGAAAGAGCTAAAGCAACTGGCAAAAACCTCGAAGGTAAAGCGCAAGAGGCTATGGGCAACATCACTGGCGATCCCGGTGACAAAGCTGAAGGCCAAGCGAAGCAAGCCGAAGGCCAAGCACGCCACGCCAAAGAAGATGTCAAAGATAACGTCAAAAAAGCATTGGACTAATCTCACTTTAAACATTAGATTCGTGCGATAGAGCAGTCTAATTTTGGGTCTAATGCTCTTAGTTACCAGGATTAGACAGTTAAGAAAGGGGGAACAGGTATTTGACCTGTTCCCCCTTTTTCACGTGATGGAGTCGTACTGTCAAGCGCTAATTGCTCGACGGAGAGCTGCTTTTTGCTGAGGCGATAATGAAGCAACTACTTTTCTGGCCTGATTCACATCCATCGATCGCAACATTTCCAACAGTTCCTCCTGGAGTTGCTCTCCCGCTTCAGAAACAGGCGGATCTAAAATTTCATCTGCTTCCGGATGACGGCATACTCCAGCGTCACAATTTAGCCCTAATTCGTGCCAGTAAATTGTTGGTACAACATGGCCGCGTTGACCTACATATTCGTGGTTCAGTACATGGCTTTCCCAATACGCCTTGGGCGACTCGTAACGTTGCAGTTGGCGTGGGTATGGAACGGTGAAACAGCCAAAGACTTTACGGTATTCTTCAGAATCCAAAATAGCTGTAATCAACGCTGTTGCACCCTTCTTCATCAAGAGATCGCAAGACGTTTGAACTTCCGTTTGATGAAGTGGAGCACGCCCCATGAAGTGTTTGAAGCACCACTCAATAAACTTCAAATTAGAGGCGTTGAAATAAAACACATTCAGATAAATGTTTGAATGCCCCAACTCTTTGAGAAATCGGCGTACGCCAATTTTGTCATTCAAAAAGTCCTTTTCTATGGCTGCTAAACACTTGCGTTCATAGCAATAGGGTTGTCGCTCTAAAACCTGGCGGTAGATTTGGTGCAATGCCGCCTGCCGCTCTTCAAAAGACGACCGTCGGCTGACAGTAATGGTATTAAGGTGATTCATGAAGCAACTCTCCAACAAAGCAAATAAGTGCCTTGCCATTTCTGGTAAGGGTGTACATTGCTGTTTGCAGACCTCTTGGTGAACTCACGCAAGCAGCAAAACTGCCGGAGACGCTGTGACTGGGTTAGGAAAGCGGTTGATTAAGCGTGGGATTGAAGAACCAAGATAACGCTATCGAGGTAAGGCCGCAGCAGCATACTGTTGGCAGGGGGGAAGCTAACATTGATGGCGTTTTGCAAGTAGCGGTAAGCAGTTGAGCAAGGGGTATGCCGTTTGTGTGCCAACAAGATGGTATCTAGCCATGCCATCATCTGCTCTTTGAAAAAGACTTCGTCATCTCGCAATATAGCTAGCGCAATGTAGCGCAGCACTTCTGACATGTCATATTGACAACGTTGCCCATGTTTTTTGATGATGTCTGGGTTAGCTTGAGCCATTTTTTGTAACGCCTGAACCACCAGTGCCGGACTGCGATCGCGCAACATTTGATACGTTTCCAGGCGCAGTGCGTACGTTTGAAAGTACTGTTCTAACGGCTGTAACCCTTGACTGTTCAAGTATTGACCGTCAGCATCTAGGACTTTATCTTCCAGGGTGCGGTTGAGAGTATGCATAACAGTTGCGATAACGTTTCAGTCAGTTTAAAGCGTTCTTTCAACGCTGATGTGATCAGATTTCCCTGCACTACAAACGAACTGAACAATTCAACAGAAAACTCAATATGCCGATGTCTTTCTTCATAGTCGTGCTGCTGATTCATTCAGAGTTGGCGATAGACGATGGCGATAGCGTTAGAAGGCAGGCTGATAAACTGGTTAACTTAACCGATCATTTAGTTTATATCGTTTGCCATCATGGGCGCTTACCCAGCCAAACAGCGAATTTCTGTTGAGATTGATGCAGCAGTGGTTCATCAGCTTGACCAGTTAACGGACGATCGCACCCAGGCTATTGAAGCCGCTATTCGGTTGTGGTGCCAGCAGCAAGCGACGCAAAACCTCAAACAAGCCGCTGCTTTGCGCCATCAACTTCACGACAACGATGAAACCGGATGGCTGGTATGAGGTACAGTAGTGCCACGAGCCGTGATTCCCTGAGGCGATCGATTCGGTGGACATTTTTACCCAGGCGTATCAGTACGTTGTTGATAATCCCGATCGGCTGATTCAAGCGCTGTGGCAGCACTTGCAGCTAGTTGCAATTCCACTGCTGATTGGCTTGCTGGTGGGTTTGCCGTTGGGATTGTGGAGTGCGCGATCGCGTACAGCCTCTACGGTTTTAATCAACCTGTTTAACGGGCTGCGGGTGATTCCCAGTCTGGCTATTTTGTTTATCGCCATTCCCTATTTAGGGCTGAGTTTCCAGTCGGCGCTAATTGCCCTGACAGTTTTGGTGATGCCGCCGATTTTAATTAGCACAGACGTTGCCTTTCGCACTATCGATCCGATGATTCGTGAAGCGGCTTACGGCATGGGCATGGATAACAGGCAAGTGTTGCGGCAGGTTGAAATTCCCCTGGCGCTTCCGGTTATTCTCGCTGGAATCAAAACGGCAACGGTAGAAGTAATTGCCAGTGCGACTCTTGCGGCGTTTATTGGTGCCGGAGGGTTGGGTACGTTTATTGTTCTGGGGTTTGCACTGTACGACAACGCCGTCCTACTGGTTGGGGCAATTCCGGTCGCAATTTTGGCGTTGCTAGCCGAAGTTGGCTTAAGCACCCTGCAACGTAGCGTGCAACCGCCCAGCTAATATCAGGGCAAGTTTTTGAGGAGATGACCTGCGCTATCGAGCCTGGGAGAGTTTCATGCGCTGACGAACCTGCATCCGGCGGGCAGGATGGGCAGCCACTTCCAGAGCCAGCAAAGCTCCGTTAATTACAAAGGCAAGGAACGCAACGGCGATCGCCCCAGCCCAAATTTTGTCGTAGCGTCCAGCCTGGGCAATGCCATCAAACAACAAGGTACCCAGACCACCCGCCCCAAATTTTGCGCCAATTGTAGCAATGGCGATCGCCACAATAGCCGACAGCCTCAAGCCTGCCAAAAACAGCGGCAAAATGAGAGGAACCTGCACTTGCCACCACCGCTGCCATGCGCTCATTCCCATGCCCCGCGCGGCTTCTAACACAGCCGGCTGAATAGATTGCAGCCCTACGGTCAAATTTCGTACCAGAATCACCTGGGTATAGATCACCATAGCTGCCACCACTGACTGCGAATTGAGGCCAAAGATGGGTACAAGCAGAATGATGAGCGCCAGACTGGGAATGGTATACATCACCCCCAGAACGCCCAACACAGGCACATTCAGCCAGCGGTAACGGGTGACTAGCAGAGCGATCGGTAGGGCTAGCAACACAGCAACGACCAGCGTCAGGCAGGTCATTTGCAGATGAGCTAGCAGAAGCGTAAAAACAATGCCGGGATTGCCAAGGATATAACTCATGCACTGGCTCCAACGCTAGCAGAATCGCGGATGTGTTCTAGCGTTAACACCCCAACGGTGGCACCGTTATCCAGAACCGTCAGCGTCTGTGCGCCAGTTTTTAAAATTAACGACAGGGCATGACGCAGGCTGTCGCTTCGGGTCACGGTTGGTTCACCGTTGTGGCGATAGTTATCTGGAGCGCTAATCATAGCGGTTTCAACTCGCAACAAGCTGAGTTGACGCACCATATCGTCTGCTCCCATCAAGTCATAGACGAAGGGATTGGCTGGCTGAGTCAGGATATGAAACGGTGTGTCGTATTGCACAATCTTGCCGTCGCGCAATATCAGAATGCGATCGGCCAGCCGCAAGGCTTCTTCTACATCGTGCGACACGAAGAGAATTGTTTTTTGGAGCTGGCGTTGTAGCCGCAAGATTTCGTCTTGGAGACTGGTGCGGGTAATAGCATCGATCGCCCCAAACGGTTCATCCATCAACAGCACATTTGGGTTCCCTGCCAATGCCCGGGCTAAGCCCACGCGCTGTTGTTGTCCACCCGAAAGCTGAGCCGGATAGCGATTGCGGTATTCTTCGGGCGGCAGCTTAATCAACATCAATAGCTCATCAATTCGAGCTTGAATAGTAGGACGGGACCAGCCCAACAGCTTTGGCACCACCGCAATGTTTTGAGCCACCGTCATATGGGGAAATAAGCCCGATTGCTGGATGACGTAGCCAATCTGCTGCCGCAGTTTTGTTACCTTAGCCCGACGAATATCGGCATCGTCAAGATAAATCGTGCCTGAGGTTGGCTCATAAAGACGGTTCACCATCTTGAGCAGCGTGGTTTTGCCGCAGCCCGATGGCCCCAAAATGACGACCAGCCTGCCCGTTTCGATCTCACAACTGCACTGATCCACGGCTGGACGAGGCGCACCGGGAAACTTCAAAGATACTTGCTCGAACCGAATTGCGCTCACAGATTCCTCTCCGCAATAGACGCTACACTGGCGACCCTAAACTGAAACGTCGGGCAATCAACTATCAAATCGTAGAGGCTGGAGGCGTGCCGTTTTAAGCAGCTACCGCCTGAAATCTATTAGCCTGTGGTGTCACTCAGTCCAAGCATCGACCTTAAATCAAGCCCTCCTGCGCCAGAAACTCTCTAGCCACCTCGGCGGGTTCTCGTTGATTGCCGCTGACTTCATAGTTGAGCTGCCGCATCACCTCATCTGTTAGCCTTGGAGCCAGTGCATTGAGCGCTTCTGCAACTTCAGGATGGGTATCTAAAGCGTCTTGCCGAACCACAGGCGCAACCTGATACGGCGGGAACAACTGCTGATCGTCTTCCAGAAGCACCAAATCAAAAGCGCTGATTTCGCCATCGGTGCCAAAGGCCACTGCTACGTCGGCTTCACCATCTACTAAGCCTTTGTATCTCAGTCCTGCATCGACAGCTTTGTATTCTTTTAGCTGGAAGTCGCCATAGGTCGTTTGTAGCCCTCGCAATCCATCCTCGCGCACCTCAAACTCCGGTGGGCCAATCATCGTTAGCTCGTTGGCTCTGGCGGCCATTTCAGAGATGGTGGTCACGCCAAAGCGATCGGACCCCTCTTGAGTCATCGCTAGCCCCTGCGTGTTGTTCATGGGTGAAGGGTCTAGCCAAACTAAATCAAATTGCTCTTTGTAGGCACTACTCACCGATTGATACACCTGCTGCTGGTCACTGGCGGCAGGCAGTTTAAGAACCGTCAGCAGGGCCGTACCCGTATATTCGGGATACAGGTCAATTTCGCCACTTTCCAAGCCTGCCTGAGCGACGGGTGTTCCTCCTAAATTGAGCTTGCGTTCAACGGTCAAGCCCGCATTTTCAAGCACCAGGGCATACATCTCGCCAATAATAAATTGCTCACTGAAATCCTTGGAGCCAACCTTGATTGCTCCACTACTGCTGCCCGTTCCACCTCCACCCGCACAGGCAAAAACCGTGAATGCTGTGAATAGTGCCAGCAGTGGGAAGAGTAATCGACGACGAATTGGCTTCATAGGAACACTCAACTGGGAGCAAGTTAAAAGTTGATTGAGATGCGTAGGGAAATGAACTACTACATCCCCTTCACAGCAATCATACTGGACTGAGCAGAGAGATAAAGCTGACTCATGATAACGTTGCGATCGATCGGACGTATTTCCACCCCAGGTTAGAGGTTCTTTCAAACACTTGCTTACAAAACCCAGGCAGCAGTGTGAATAGTAACCGCTCGGTGCTGCACATCCTGTTCTTCTACGAACAAAACGGTGCGTTCATTGTGCCGTACCAGCCCAACGCAACCAATGTCGCCCCGGTCACAATGTTAACAAAATGTTAACAACGGTTAACGTTTGGCGTTTGATTAGTGAGGGTACGTCTGGCGTACGAATGTTTTGTGGCGAGCCGCATCAAGACCCCAAGCAAATGCCCAAGCCTCTGGCCGTTCGAACTAGAGTGCCGTTCGGATCAACGGTGCTGTATTGGGCGATCGCTTCTGCAATGGGCACACTCACCACCTGGCGATTTTGCCAGGTAACGATCTGGTCGTACCGTTCTTCAGCAATCAGGTCAACGGCGGCCACACCAAACGCGCTAGCCAGCAAGCGATCGAGCGGCGATGGCACCCCTCCTCGTTGGGCATGGCCTAATACAGTGACGCGAGTTTCGGCTCCGCTACAGGCACAGATCTGGTCGGCCAGATATTGACCAATGCCGCCCAGGCGTGCCTGTCCCAGGTAGTTTTTACTCATAACGGGTTCGCCCGTCTCAGTCAGCACGGCTTCTGCCACGATCATGACTGAAAAGTTTTGCCCCCGCTCCTGCCGCGCTTTGAGTTTCTGGCAGATATTGGCGATCGTATAGGGAATTTCGGGAATCAAAATCACGTCGGCTCCGCCTGCAATTCCGGCACTGATGGCAATGTGACCCGCATCACGACCCATCACTTCTAAAATCATGACGCGCGAATGGCTGGCTGCTGTGAAGTGCAGCCGATCTAGCGCTTCCGTGGCAATATTAACCGCGGTATCAAAGCCGATCGATCGCTCTGTAATGCCTAAATCGTTATCAATGGTTTTAGGAATACCCACCAGGTTGATGCCCCCTTGCTGCGCCAGTTTGCGTAAGATCGCCATACTGCCGTCGCCGCCAATGCCGATGAGTGCGTCGAGTCCGAGTTGGTGATAGCCTGCGATGATTTCATCAGAGCGATCGCTCAACGTGCCGTCTGCTAAGGGAAAGGCAAATGGATTGCCGTGGTTGGTGGTTCCCAACACGGTGCCACCTGCAATGAGCAACCGATCGGTCTGTTGAATGTCTAACATCATCGCTTCGGGAGGGCGAGCCATTAGCCCATGCGTGGCGCGACAAATGCCAAACACGTCCCAACTGTAGGTGTCGATCGCCCGATGAACGACCGCCCGAATGGCGGCATTCAGTCCGGCACAGTCTCCTCCACTGGTCAGAATACCGATGCGCTTCGTTGCTCCCATTAGCCGTTTTTCCTTCGTCTTGAATAGATGTGTGCTGTCGCGCTGGTCAGCGGGCTGGGCTGGCTTGGATGGTCTAGCGGTTGAGCGTTAAACTGGTAAATGTAACAAGCAGTTAAGAGCATCGCCGCCAACGGGCCAGCCAGCACGATGGTCATCCTGTACGGTCGCCTGTGGGCGATCGCAACGATCAAGCAATGGAGTTTGCCGATGATGGCGATCGCGGCATTTAACCCCGACCCATCAGCCGACCACCAGCATTGCTACAGATGCCTGATTTGCCAAGATACAGGTGTCGTGTGCCAAACTGACAGCTTTTGTAGGTTTCTTTATGATTAAGCTCAGATGGCCTCTGGTTAGTTGGAACTGGCTACTGCCGCAAGCGGGTTAAACGCAGTTTTTCGACTGCTTTCTATAGTTCGCCTAAAGTTACATCCCCATCCGAGAATGCCTTCCTAAGATAGAAGTAGAGGGCAACTGGATAGCTCACCATAGGGTGGTGTTATCCCCACGGCTATCTAGAGCAAACGATATCCAACGGGAAGGAGAATACCGTATGACCGACGTGGATCAACCGTTAGCACTCGATCACGAACATGCCCTTGACCGAAATTACATGACCTTATCTCGGCATGTATTACAGCAGCTTCATAGCTTTTCAGCCGACGCGCAAGACTTAAGCGCATTGATGACGCGAATTGCGCTGGCTGGCAAGTTAATTGCCCGCCGTTTGACCAGAGCTGGCTTAGTAGAGGATGCTTTGGGCTTTACCGGACGAACCAATGTTCAGGGTGAAGCGGTCAAAAAGATGGATATCTTTGCCAACCAGGTCTTCATTTCGGTGTTTGAGCAAAGCGGTTTGGTATGTCGGTTGGCATCCGAAGAGATGGAGAAACCGTACTACATTCCAGAGAATTGTCCTGTGGGTCGCTACACCTTGCTCTACGATCCGATCGATGGCTCATCCAATGTAGATATCAACCTGAACGTGGGTTCAATCTTCTCCATCCGCAAACAGGAAGGGGATGATGCTGACGGCACTGCAACGGATCTGCTTCAGGATGGGCATAAGCAGATCGCCGCGGGCTATATCCTTTATGGCCCAAGCACAATGCTGGTTTACTCCATTGGTACGGGGGTACATGCATTTACATTAGACCCCAGTATTGGTGAGTTTATTTTAGCGAACGAAAACATCCAGGTTCCGACGCATGGCCCTGTTTACAGCGTTAATGAAGGGAATTTCTGGCAATGGGATGAATCGATTCGAGACTACATTCGCTACGTCCATCGGCATGAGGGTTACACCGCTCGCTATAGCGGCGCTTTAGTGGGCGACATTCACCGCATTTTGTTTCAGGGAGGGGTGTTTCTCTATCCAGGGACGATCAAAAACCCGGAAGGGAAACTGCGGTTGCTTTACGAATCGGCTCCGCTAGCCTTTTTAATTGAGCAGGCAGGCGGCAATGCCAGCACGGGAACACAGGCCATTTTGGATGTGGTGCCAGACAAGATTCACACTCGCACTCCTCTGGTGATTGGCAGTAAGGAGGATGTGGCGCTAGTGGAATCGTTTATCCAGGAGCACTTGCGCGAGCAACGAGATAAAGCAATTCTGACCTCCCAATCTTAAAGTTTAGGGCTGAGTCTGTTTGAGCATTTAGTTTTGATAGGAGTAAATTTGAATGACCTCTGAAAATCACATTCTTGAAGTCAAGCAATACGGTCAAAGTATCTGGATGGATAATTTGACGCGCGACATGATTCAGTCGGGCGAGCTTAAAGGCTTGATTGAAGATCGGGGTATTAATGGTATTACCTCCAATCCCGCTATTTTTGAGAAAGCGATCGCCGGAAACGCAATTTATGATGGCGATATCGAAGCGGGAATCCGCGAGGGGAAATCGATTCAGGAAATTTACGAAACGTTGATCTTTGACGATATTCGTAATGCTTGCGACGTGTTGCGTTCGGTGTACGACCGCACCGATGGCTTAGATGGCTATGTCAGCATTGAGGTGCCGCCCAATATTGCCCACGATACAGAAGCCACGATTCGCGAAGCCAGACGGTATTATGATGCGATCGGTCGTGAAAACGTGATGATCAAAATCCCCGGCACGACGGCTGGTTTGCCAGCGGTGGAAGCGACGATCGCAGATGGTATTAACGTCAACGTGACGCTGCTGTTTTCGGTAGATAGCTACGTCAACACGGCCTGGGCGTATATCCGTGGGTTAGAAAAGCGAGTGGAGCGCGGCGAATCGGTTGACCGTCTGGCTTCGGTTGCCAGCTTCTTCCTCAGCCGGATTGATAGCAAGATTGACGGGTATATTGACGACATGCTGAAGCAGGGTGCCGATCGAATCGAGAAAAAAGCCGAGATTGAATCGATTAAGGGCAAAGTAGCGATCGCCAATGCCAAAATTGCCTATCAGAAGTACAAAGAAATTATCCAGAGCGATCGCTGGCAGGCGTTGGCAGCAAAAGGAGCTAAGGTGCAGCGGCTACTGTGGGCTAGCACCAGCACCAAAAATCCAGAGTACAACGATGTGATGTATGTAGAC
The DNA here is from genome assembly GCF_015207605.1 of Oculatella sp. LEGE 06141. Lineage (GTDB taxonomy): Bacteria > Cyanobacteriota > Cyanobacteriia > Elainellales > Elainellaceae > Oculatella. Next base: position 136,801 of record NZ_JADEWO010000011.1, on the reverse strand, counting down.
GAGTTAGTAGGGTTAGATACAGTCAATACCTTACCCCCCGCTACAATCGAAGCCTGCGCCGATCACTGCGACATTGCCGACCGGATCGAAACTGGCGTTCCAGAAGCCTACGAGCTAATCGAGAACCTAGGCACACCCGATGTTGGCATTAATCTCGACCAGGTGATGGACGAACTCCTGACCGAAGGCATCGACAAGTTCGTTCAGCCGTTTGAATCCTTGATGAAGTCCCTCGAAGATAAAGTCAAGCAGCTCCAGCCCATTTCCTAACGACGAATACAGGATCGGGGGCTAACCTCCCCGATCCCTGGCTTCAATTTCTACTCCCGTTCTCTCCAACCCAGTCTCCAATTGCTTATGGTCTCCCTAGTCGAAAACCCCCTTCGCGTCGGCTTACAGCAAGATCGAATCCCCGAACCGCAAATTTTGATTATTTTTGGTGCGTCAGGCGATTTAACTCAGCGCAAGCTTGTTCCTGCTATTTACCAGATGAAGCTCGAACGAAAACTGCCGCCGGAGTTAACCGTTGTTGGCGTTGCTCGCCGAGACTGGAGTCACGACTACTTCCGCGACCACATGCGGGAGGGAGTGGAACAGTATGGTGGTGGCATCGGCGCTGAGGACATCTGGCAAGATTTTGCTAAAGGGCTATTCTACTGCTCGGGCGATATTGACAATCAAGACAGCTACCAAAAGCTAAAAGCCTTCCTGGGAGAGCTAGACGAAAAGCGCGGCACTCGCGGAAACCGAGTTTTTTACTTATCGGTTGCCCCTCGTTTCTTTTCGGAGGCCGCGCAACAGCTTGGTACAGCGGGTATGTTGAGCGATCCCAAGAAGCAACGGTTGGTGATTGAAAAGCCATTTGGCAAAGATTTGGCCTCAGCCCAACTTTTAAACCAGGTAGTGCGGCAGGTTTGCAAAGAAGATCAGATCTACCGCATCGATCATTATTTGGGCAAAGAGACGGTGCAAAACTTGATGGTGTTTCGGTTTGCGAACGCCATTTTTGAACCGTTATGGAACCGACAGTTTGTTGATAACGTTCAGATTACAGTTGCAGAGACAGTTGGCTTAGAGGGTCGAGCTGGCTACTACGAGTCGGCTGGTGCGCTGCGAGATATGGTACAAAACCACCTGATGCAGCTCTTTTGCCTGACTGGAATGGAACCGCCCAACGCGCTGGATGCTGATTCTGTTCGTAATGAAAAGGTTAAAGTGCTGCAAGCCACCCACCTAGCCGATGTAACCGAGCTAGAACTCTCGGCTACGCGTGGGCAATATACCTCTGGCTGGAGAGGGGGCAAGCCCGTGCCGGGGTATCGGGAAGAGGAGGGAGCCTCTGCTGAATCGACAACACCGACCTATGCTGCCTTGAAGCTTTACGTGGACAACTGGCGTTGGAAAGGTGTTCCTTTCTATTTGCGAACTGGCAAGCGGATGCCGAAAAAGGTGACAGAAATTGCGATTCAATTTCGCGAGGTGCCTTATTTGATGTTTCAGTCGGCAGCAAAACAAGCTAATCCAAACGTTCTGGCGTTGCGAATTCAACCGGATGAAGGAATTTCGCTGCGGTTTGAGGTGAAAACACCCGGTAATTCGTTGCGAACGCGTTCGGTGGATATGGATTTCCGCTATGATGCTGCGTTTGGTCAGCCCAATAAGGAAGCCTACAGCCGTTTGCTGATTGACTGCATGTTGGGAGATCAGACGTTGTTTACACGCGGTGATGAGGTAGAGGCATCCTGGCGGATCTTAACTCCCTTGCTTGAAGTCTGGGACGCTCCTGCGGCGGCTGATGTTATTCCCTTGTATGAGGCAGGAAGTTGGGGACCCGTTGAGGCCGAACTGTTGCTGAATCGGGACGGACGGCGCTGGCGCAGGCTTTAGAGCGTTCATGCTTCAGTTACCGCACTGCACCGATCGCGACATTGATTACTCCATACCATTACTTAAACACTGAACAATGAGCACTCCACTTGTTGCCCTACAAAAACCAATCGATATCTCCCTGGACGAAATTGAGGCGGAGCTTAGCAAAATTTGGCACAGCCAGGATGGTAACCGGACGGCTCCAATCGCCACTAGAGCAACCACATTTAGCATGGTGGTGTATGAACCAGAAGAATACCAGCAGATGTTGGGCGGGTTAGGCTTTTACACCGGGACGATCGACGGTAATCATGGGTCGCAAACGAAAGAAGCGATCAAGAAAGCGCAACAAACCTACGATTTTCGGATTACCGGACGAGTCGATGCAGAAACGCTGTCTCGGCTGCGCGAAGAGTTTGAGAAACTGCCTCCAGAGCGCAAAGAGGGCAGCAATCCTGATATGCGTGGCTTTAGCGTTAGTGAAGCGATCGCCGCTCAAAATCCCTGCCGCGTCATCACCTTGTGTCCCACGTTGGGTGAAGACAGAGGGGTAACGGCACAGGTTTCGGCCTATTGTCCCTTGCAAAAAAATGCGGCGAGCAGCCTAATTTGCTGTGAATACATTACGCTAAAGGGCACGAAAGAAGCGCTGAACCGAGTGGGCGATCTGGTCACATCCCTGATGATTTCGGATCTGCCTAAGTTTGTTTGGTGGAAAGCGACCCCAAACCCGGAGCAAGAGCTATTTACGAAGCTCTCTAAGAGCTGTAATTGTTTAATTCTCGATTCTTGCTATTTCAGCGACCCAGAGTCGGAATTTCCGAAGATTCAAGAGCTAATTGAGGCTGAAACCTACGTTGCCGATCTCAACTGGCATCGTCTTGCTTCCTGGCAAGAGTTAACCGCGTCAGCGTTTGACCCACCGGAACGGCGAGCGGCACTGGCAGAGGTCGATCGCGTCACAATTGACTATGAAAAAGGCAATGCGGCGCAGGCGTTGCTGTTTTTAGGCTGGTTGGCGAGCCGGTTGGGCTGGGAGCCTGATTCTTACACCGAAACCGGGGGCGAGTATGGGCTGACCCACATTCGCTTTAAGAGCAGCGGTTCAAAATCGCACAGCATCGAAGCAGAACTGGCTGCGATTCCAACGGCAGATTGGGGCGAAATTCCAGGCGATTTGATTGGTCTGCGGTTAACCTCAACGAACCTCAATGCCGACTGCTGTACAATCCTGTGTTCTGAAACAACGGGCTGTATGCGGATGGAAGCGGGTGGTTCTGCCCAGTCGTGCCGTACAGAGCAAGTAACGCCGATGAATGATCAAAAGGCAGAGTACCTGTTAAGCCAGCAGTTGCAGCGTTGGGGACGCGAAGTTTTGTTTGAAGAGAGTTTGGCTGTTGCCTCTCAGCTTCTCAGTTTAAGAACGGGTGAACAATAGCCGAGAATGGGGCAATCGGTTTAACTTGAGCGTGAGCGAAATGGAGCGATTGGTAGCGTGGGTCATGGCATTGCCTGACCCACTGATGTTTACTGACACTGCTGCTTACCGATGTGTATGGGCAGCGATCGCCCCATCCCTAAACCCCTGATCCACTATGTCGCTCATCATTGCCGGAGAACGAAGCGGAGTCGGTAAAACGACCGTTACTTTATCGCTGTTAGCAGCGTTACATGCCCAACAGCAGCGGGTGCAGTCGTTTAAGGTAGGGCCTGATTACATTGACCCCATGTTTCATCAGCACATTACGGGACGATCGTGCCGCAACCTAGACCCTGTGCTAACGTCGGAAGCCTATGTTCAGCAGTGCTTTTGGCAGCATACGCAAGCGGTTGACTGTGCCCTGATAGAAGGGGTAATGGGGCTATTTGATGGAGCAACTGGGGCAAATGATTGGGCTAGCACAGCACACATAGCTCGGTTGTTAGATCTGCCCATTCTGTTGGTGTTGGATTGTAGCCGTTTGTCGCGTTCGGTGGCGGCGATCGCCCACGGGTATCGTAGCTTTGATCCACGCCTGAAACTGGCTGGAGTCGTGCTAAACCGGGTAGGCAGCGATCGCCATCTAGAATTGCTGACGGCAGCATTAGCGCCACTCGCTATTCCGGTTCTGGGTGTGTTGCGACGGCAGGATCGGCTGACCATTCCCGATCGCCATTTGGGGTTGGTTCCAACGGCTGAACTCAAGACGCTAAACGATGTGGTCGCACAACTGACGCAGGTGGGTGAAACCTGTTTTGATTGGTCACAGTTACGCCCGCTGCTTCAGGTTGAGCGGCGATCGCCCCCGGAAACGGATACAAACCTGGTACCCTCATTACCTGCACACCTTGCTGGGTCAGTCAGACTTGCAGTGGCTCGCGATCGCGCCTTCAACTTTTACTATGCCGATAACCTTGAACAGCTAGAACAGCTTGGTGCAGAAGTCGTGGACTGGAGTCCTCTGGCAGATGCGGCTCTGCCAGAGAATATCGGTGGGCTTTACCTAGGTGGGGGGTTCCCGGAAGTGTTTGCCGAGGCATTAGCTGCAAACGAGTCGGCTCGGAACTCGGTGCAGGCTGCGATTCAGGCGGGAATGCCCACCTATGCCGAATGTGGCGGGCTGATGTATTTATCGCAACAGTTAGTTGATTTCGATAACCACTCATGGGACATGGTTGGTGTCCTGCCTACCGTCGCGCAGATGGGTCAGCGGTTAACCCTGGGCTATCGTCGAGCGGTAGCATTGCAGGATAGCCCTCTGATGCCAGCCGGAACCGCCGTTTGGGGACACGAGTTTCATCGCTCGACCCTGCAAGATGCGCCATCCCTACCGCTCTATACACTCCAGGGCTACGATTCGCAGCAACCCACCGCAGCGGAAGGATGGCGATCGCACCAGATTCACGCCTCTTACGTTCATCTACATTGGGGGAGCCGACCTGACATCCCCGCCCGTTTCCTGGCGCACTGCGCCCAATTCGTGCGTTAAGTGATCGACAAACCCTTATTCCAAACGGCAGAATTTACGTTCTCGATCGAACTGCGGCTCTTGCCAGGAGAAAGCAAAGTGACTCACCGTGTTCAGTTGCGGTGCGGCCTGTCGCAGGGATTGCATCTGAGCCTCCAGTGGAGGACGACCCGTAATGGGTGCGCCCCAGACTCCGGCCAGCACAGGCATCACCTGTGCCCCAGGAGGTGCCAGAGACAAAACCCGCTGCACTTGAGACACAATACAGCCGGTGTTGCCGCAGGTACCATAGGCCATCGGATGCCATTCAATATTAGCCGGGAAGCGATCCCACGGCTGCAAGCGGGAGTCATAGCCGCCTTGCCCAACGGGTTGGTTGGCTTCTGGGAAGAAGACCGCTCCGGCTGAAATGCCAGCTTGCTGAACGGGTAAAGATGCCATTGCCAGAAAATCGACAACGCCTTGAATGGCGTGTGCTACGCTCAACTGCCAAAGCTGGAATTGCAGCGGTGCTCGAACCTGATCCGGCGGAGCAGGCGGATTGACATTCGTGGGAGTACGTCCCTGCCACAGCGGTTCTAGCTCATTGGGGTAAAGACTGCGAACCGCCGCAATGTCTCCTGTGGTAATGTAGCCCTTGCTCAGGTAACGGTAGATCAAATCTCGACCGCTTTGATTCAGGCCGCGATCGTACAACGCTTGTTGAGCGGCCGAGCCATAAATCCACAAATCCTGCACCCGACTGGCAACCGATGCCGCACCCGATCCTCTGGGGTAGCGAATGTAGTCAAACAAAACGCCATCGGGTTTGCGAGCCACAACGGCCTGCACCATAGAATAATAATCGCGTTTGGCCTGTAAATTGTATGGATCAATAAAGGTTTCTTCTGAGTTGGTGCTGTTGATCTCAGTACTCAAACCAGCGGCCGTTTGAAACGTTAAACTGGTTTGCCCGGAACCGTTTCGAGCCAAAATCTGTTCGGTGCCCGGACGCTGACTGTAGGAATACCCGTAGTTCAGCGAAAACATCCAGGCATATACTTTTAGACCGCGATCGTGCCCTTTTTGAATCGTCTCGGCTAACAGATCTCGATTTTCATAGCCTGGTATCCGAATACTGGCAGGCCATGCGGTGCGATTTGTGGCGGCGGGTAGGAGCACCTGACCGTTGTAAAACACTTCCAGGTACACCTGGTTATATCCTTTATCAACGATGCGATCGAGCAGTGCCTCTAGCGCTCCCTCTCTAACATCGCAGGGATATAACCGCAGCCAAATGGCCTGATTTTGAGGCCAGTTTTGCTGCCGACAGCGCTGCAACTGGTTGGCATGTTCCTCCAGCAGATTCTTATAGCGATTTTCGGCATTGCCATTGCCTTGCAGAGCCTCCTGTAGCAACGAGCTTTTTTGCGCGATCGCCTCTGCCGACATCTGACAATAATTGATGGCCTGGGCTTGAGCGGTCTTTCCCCAGCTAAGTGGACCCACAATCAAACTGCTGGTGAGAGCAGCCGCTAACACGTAGCCAAGCAAACGACGATACCGCCGTCCGACTTTTAGGGGGCGCAAACATCTCATCGAACTAACGACTCCTTGCACAGTGAATTCATAACTTCTGAACGTTAAACCTTTGACGGAGGGGTGTATTTCTAGACTAGTGTTGAGACGTTGCAATATCGATACAAGTGCCTAGAGTTACATCTAGAGTGAACATAGAGTGAACGGTTTAACATTTAACAAGATTAAGAAGCGGTTGAGCGTTTTTAACACGGTTAACTACTCTCTCAGGTTAGATATACAAACCAGAAAGCACTTCGTAAAATTCTAGGTAGAAAAAATAAAAGGCACCGCTCGACGTTGCTTCTCCCCTCATATTATTTGCAACTGTATGGTCACCACTCCTCCCTCTCAGGCATCTTCTACTCAATACCAGGTTACTGAGCCGCAATCCGAAATCGATGCACTTATTCCTGAACAGCGACAGGATACGGATATTGACCTCGAATTTTTATATACCAGAGATATTGAATTTCGTCAGGAAACAATTTATTTTTTGGTGGTCGATCGCTTCTACAACGGTGATCCAGACAATAACGAAGGCCCCAATCCAGAACTCTACGACCCAGACCGCAAAGACTGGGGCAAATACTGGGGTGGAGATTTGCAAGGCGTAATCGACAAGCTTGATTACCTCAAGAATATGGGAGTCACTGCCGTTTGGCTCACGCCACTGTTCGAGCAAGTCGAAGATTTGTTTGTGGGGCAAGCGGCGATTCATGGGTACTGGACGAAGGATTTTAAGCGCATTAATCCTCGTTTTTTGGGCAAAGATGAGGAGCCGTCGTTAAACAAAACACAGGACGCTAAAAACACAACGTTCGATCGCCTGGTGGCTGAGTTACACCAGCGCAAAATGAAGCTGATTTTAGACATTGTGTGTAACCACAGCAACCCCGATTTCAGCGGCAAAAAGGGAGAATTGTACGACGATGGCGTTAAAATTGCGGACTTTAACGACGATGTGAATCACTGGTATCACCATTATGGTGAAGTGACGAATTGGGAAGATGAATGGCAAATCCAAAACTGCGAGTTGGCGGGGCTAGCCACTTTCAACGAAAACAATGTTGACTACCGCAACTACATCAAATCAGCCATTAAACAGTGGCTCGATCGCGGCGTTGATGCGTTGCGGGTGGATACCGTTAAGCATATGCCCATCTGGTTTTGGCAAGAGTTTAATGCAGATATTCAAAGCCACAAACCGGATGTTTTTATTTTTGGCGAGTGGATTTATAACCATCCCAGCGATCCTCTCTCGGTTGAGTTTGTGAATTGCTCTGGCATGACCATTCTCGATTTTGGCCTGTGTGTTGCCATTCGAGGCGCATTAGCTCAGGGAGCCGAAGGCGGGTTTCATCTCATCCAGAATATTTTCAACCAGGATCATTGCTACAGTGGGGCGACGGAATTAGTCACCTTCATTGATAACCACGACATGCCCCGGTTCCAGTCGCTTAACCCCGATCCGGAAATGTTGCGCGTGGCGATCGCCCTGATTATGACCTGTCGCGGCATTCCGTGCCTCTATTACGGCACAGAGCAGTATCTCCACGACGACACCGATGGAGGGGATGATCCCTACAACCGTCCCATGATGACCCAATGGGATACGGAAACCGAAATCTATCGCCAGGTTCGGTTGTTGTCGGGTGTACGCCGCTTGAATCCGTCCATATCAATGGGCAGCCAGTGGCAAAAATACCTGACTCCCGATGTTTACTGTTACTCTCGCCGCTATCGCGAGTCCCGCTGTTTTGTGGCGCTTAATCGAGGAGAAGCGACAACGTTGGACGCGGTCGAAACCGACTTGCCCGATGGAGAGCATACCTGCGTCATCACGCGAACCAAATATGAGGTAACGGAGGGCAAAATTTACAACCTCGAGCTGGATCGTCGGGGTGTCGTTGTCCTCAGCCATGTGGGTGAGCGGGTCAAGGGACAAACCCTTGTTCGCGTGCAGCTCAACGGTGTCGAAACCCAACCCGGTGAAACGGTTGTGGTGATTGGCGATTGTCCTGAATTAGGAAACTGGGATATTGCCAAAGCCTATCCACTGGAATACATCAACTCGAACACCTGGTTTAACGAAATTCCGTTTGACGAAAGTGTGGGGCAGTTAATTAATTACAAATACGTTGTGTTGCGGGAAGGGAAGTCGCCACTGCGCGAAAATTTGGTGGCGCGTCGCTGGGTCATTGCTAGCGAGGGAACCGTAAAGTGGCGCGATACATGGGCATCCGGACACGAATCGTAAACGGTGCGGGTTGTTGTTTACACTGATGCGGCTGGCATCGGTGGGGCAGAGATTAGCGTTGGGCATCTGGTGGCCACTGCCGCTAGCGATATAGATATCACGGTGGTGGGGGTTTCTCCCACCGTGGTAGAGGCGATCGCCTCTCGTCGGTCTCAGGCAGCTCAATTTGTTTTACCTGCCCACGGGTTGAGTGCAGCGATCGCCCATTTCACAACGTTTTCTCGGCTGCAACCGGATATCATTCACTGCAATTGCTGCACGCCCTGGGCCTGTGCAGTAGGATTAACAGCGGCGTTGCTGCTGCCCCATGTTCGAGTAGTGCGGGTCGATCAGTTGCCGCTACGGACGACGGATGCAGTCGCGCTGTGGCGCACGCGGTTTCTGTCGCTACGGGTCGATGCTCACGTTGCGGTGGGTGCAGCCAGCGCTCGCCGGATGGAGGATTTTTACGCGCTGGGGCGAGAGTCTGTGGTGTCGATCCCCAACGGCGTGCCAGACATTAGCCTGCCAACTCCGCTGCCATCTCGGTCGGATGAAGCCCTGGTGGTGGGTAGTGTGGGGCGGCTCGATCGGATGAAAGCCCATGATGTGTTGTTGCGGGCGATCGCTCAGGTGGATGGGGTCAGGGTTGTAATTTTGGGAGATGGCGACGAGCGATCGCCCCTGGAAACCCTGGCGAATCAACTGGGGGTGAGCGATCGAGTTGAGCTACCCGGTTGGGTAGAAAATCCCCGGCTGTTACTGCCAGAGTTTGATGCAATCGCCCTTCCCTCTCGCTCCGAAGGCTTTCCGTTAGCGATGGTGGAAGCGATGCTGGCGGCGCGTCCGGTCATCGCTAGCCGTGTGGGCAGCATGGCCGAAGCGGTGATTGATGGTCAAACAGGCTTGCTAGTGGAAAAAGACAGTGTGGAGGGACTGGCACATGCCCTGATACAACTACGAGACGATCCGGCTCTGCGTCAGCGCTTAGGGCAGCAGGGTCGGGAAGTGGCGGTGGCTCGGTTCACCGTGCAGCAAATGACCACCCGTTACGAACAGCTTTGGCGCAGCCTGCAAACCACTCCTCCAACGCCTCGACTGCGGGTTCCTCGTCCGCGTGATTAGCCAGCCGCATAGTGCTGCTAGCAAACGATCTGGCAGAAACGGGGGCGATCGCCCCCGCTTCTGGAATCGACAACCAGCATCTTCTGCTGCATCTATATATAAGTAATTCCCTGGGGATTTGCCGTTGTGGTGATCAGGTGTTCAATCTGCACCGGGGTCAAGTTAGGAGCGGCACTCAGCAGCAATGCCGCAACACCTGCAACATGGGGTGTTGCCATGGAAGTACCATTCCAGCCATAGCTTTCGTACCGTCCACCTGGAACCGTCGATCGAACGTTAACCCCCGGAGCAACAACAAAATCAAGCGGGCGGTTTCCGGTCGGGTTGGAAAAATCAGCAACTTTACGCCGTTTGTCGATCGCCCCAACAGCAAGACCCAAGCCAATCGTGGAGGCCAGAGCGGGTTGATTCGGTCGTGTTGTCCCATAGATTTGGCGTTCGTTGCCAGATGCCATAACGACGACCACTCCCTTTTGCCGCGCCAGACGCAACGCCGACTTCTGAGCCTGACCCAACTCACTGCCGCCCAAGCTGAGGTTGATCACGTCGGCACCGTTCTGTACGGCATAGCGAATGCCACGAGCAATCGCATCATAAGAGCCAAACCCATCGTCGTCTAACACTTTGACCGGCATAATTTGAGCGTCATACGCTACGCCAGTTACCCCAACTTTATTATTCGTGGCGGCGATCGTGCCAGAAACGTGAGTGCCGTGTCCATTCCAGTCCATCGGGTCATTGTTGCCATTGACAAAGTTCCAGCCGCGCACATCGTCGATGTAACCGTTGCCATCGTCGTCTATGCCGTTGTTAGGAATGTCGCCCACATTTTTCCAAATGTTCGCTTGCAAATCGGGATGGTGATAATCCACGCCCGTATCAATCACCGCCACCACTGTTCCTTTTCCGGTAAACCCGCGCTGCCAAACGGCTGGCGCTTTAACCAGATCTAACGACCAGTTGCTCCCTCCCAGTTTGGTTCCGTTTTTTACAGGAGATCGGCCTGCTACCTGGGCGATCGCCGCCGCCGCATCGATCAACCCATAGCCATAGGCAAAGTTGAACTGTGGGGTTGAGCGGGCTTGAAAGCCGCGTGTACTGAGGTGATAGCGTCCCGTTTGGTTAGGATGAAAACTGCTGATCCGCAGCGTATAGTCAACTCCTGGCTGCACAATAAAGGTGAGGCTAGAGTCGGTGGTATACCCCAGATTCGCATCATCATTTTGAAACAAGACGGTGTTGGTACGGCGATCGACCAGTTGCAGATACGTATCAAAACTGAAAGAATTGAGCTGTACATGGATTTGCTGCCCAATCTTTGCTTTCACCAGGCGGTATTCATCAACAAAGCGATCGCCCCTCAGAAACTGACGGGCAAAGCGATCGCCTCTCTTCATCTGATTGCGATCGGCAGGACTGAGTTCACCGCGAATTTGCTGGGTTGGGCGAATAAATTGCTTGACAACGGCCTTTAGATCGAGCGTCCGGTCAACTTCTAACGTCTGTTTCAAGGCTCGCTGACGCTGAGTGGACGCAAACCGCATAGGGTGTTGCTTGTTCCGCCCATACCATAGATGCTCTGATGCTCGCTTGGAATTAGCAGAACTGCGTTGAAAGAAGGAACTGGAGGGTAACAAACTCGTCAGTGGTGACTGAGCCTTCGTGGAGTGCCATACCGTAGCGGTATATGACTTTAGATGCAGAGACATCCTGGATATTTCAACCCTTAATTTTCAAATAGTCTTTAAAAAGTCAGCTTGCAACAGTCGTAGAAATACGGAAGTCTATCCAGAACCTTAGTCTTTGATTATGCAGCCAAGATCAGTTAAACTCGCCTCTCTTTGCATAATCTTTCTGAAGTGGCTTTCTCAAAGGTGGTTTAAACGAATCCAATATCTCCGTAAGAGCGTTGCCTTCGGCAGGTAGCCCTTGCAATAGCCCCAGAATGCTGACCCTTTTCCGCAGGGTATGGCTACACCCCTATCCGGTATCGGGCTAAGAATTAGACCAGACATCTTCCTGAAACCCGTTTCAGTCGATTTGCGGCTCCTCACTTAAACCTACCCATGCCAACCAGTAAAATGGTGGCTATTTTGCTGAAGCAGGAATGGGACGATCGCGTCTTTTTCGGGCTGATGCAGAAACTGCATGACTGAAGAATCACGCTGTCTCTGCCATTTCTCGGAATAATTGTCAGAATTAATGGACAGCCAGCAAAAAACTCAGCACAAACTTGAAGCTCTGTAAGCTTCTAACTGATAATGGTCTGATACAGTTCTTAGAATAAGTGAACACATTCTCCCTAAGCGATCGTGGCAGAAGCAGGAAGTTACAAAGACACGGTTAATTTGCCCAAAACCAAGTTTGACATGCGTGCGAATGCGGTCAAACGCGAACCAGAACTGCAAACATTTTGGGCAGAGCATCAGATTTACGAAAAACTGTCGCAGAACAATCCGGGAGAACCGTTCATTCTGCACGATGGGCCTCCGTATGCCAACGGAGCGTTGCATATTGGCCATGCGCTCAACAAAACCTTGAAAGACGTGATCAATAAGTATCAGCTTCTCCAGGGACGCAAGGCTCAATATGTGCCGGGGTGGGACTGTCATGGGCTGCCCATTGAGCTAAAAGTACTGCAAGCAATGAGCCAAAAAGAGCGCGAGTCGCTCACGCCGATTCAGCTTCGTCGGCGAGCCAAAGAATGGGCCTTGCAGCAAATGGAACAGCAGCGCAGCAGTTTTATGCGCTACGGCGTTTGGGGAGATTGGCAGCACCCTTACCTGACCCTGAAGCCAGACTATGAAGCGGCTCAAATCGGCGTATTTGGGCAGATGGTCTTAAAAGGCTATATCTATCGCGGCCTCAAATCGGTGCATTGGAGTCCAAGCTCGCAAACTGCCCTAGCTGAAGCTGAATTAGAGTATCCCGAGGGGCACACCTCTCGCAGCATCTATGCCGCCTTCCCGATGGTGGCTCTTTCGGAGGGGGCAGCGTCCCTGTCGCCCTATCTGGCCGAATTAGGAGTAGCCATCTGGACAACCACTCCCTGGACGATTCCAGCAAACCTGGCTGTGGCGGTGAATCCTGACCTCACCTATGCGGTGGTAGAAGTCAGTGCCAGTGACGTGAGTGCCGATACATTACAGGCGATCGGCCAGGAAGCGATGAAAACTGGTGATGCATCGGGCATCTTTTTCCGCTACCTGTTGGTGGCAAAGGAGTTAATCGAGCGTTTATCGACCCTGCTCAACGTCAAGCTTACGGTTAAGGCAGAAGTGTCTGGCAGGGCGTTAGAGTTCTCCACCTACCGTCATCCCCTGTTCGATCGCGAAAGCCCGATCGTGATTGGTGGCGACTATGTTACCACCGAATCTGGTACTGGTCTGGTTCACACAGCTCCAGGGCACGGTGAAGATGACTTCAGGGTTGGGCAACAGTACGGGCTGCCGATCTTGAGTCCGGTAGACGAAGCCGGAAACTTTACAGAAGAAGCAGGGCCGTTTAAGGGATTGAACGTACTGAAAAATGCCAACGCTGCCATTATTGAGGCGCTGGTTGAAGCGAAGTCTTTGTTAAAGGAAGAGGTCTACGCCCATCGATATCCCTACGACTGGCGCACCAAGCAGCCCACCATCTTCCGGGCAACGGAGCAATGGTTTGCCTCCGTGGAAGGGTTCCGGGACGAGGCGTTGAAGGCGATCGCCCAGGTTCAGTGGATTCCGGTTCAGGGCGAAAATCGCATCACTGCAATGGTCAGTGAACGGTCAGATTGGTGCATTTCGCGTCAACGCAGTTGGGGGGTGCCCATTCCGGTCTTCTACAACGAAGCGACCGGTGAGCCGTTACTAAATGAAGAGACGATCGCCCATGTCCAAACCATCTTTGCCGAAAAAGGCTCTGATTCCTGGTGGGAACTCGCGGTTGAGGATCTGTTACCCGAAAAATACCGCAACGATGGACACACCTACCGCAAAGGCACCGATACGATGGATGTCTGGTTTGATTCTGGCTCATCCTGGGCGGCGGTTGCCAAACAGCGAGACGGTCTGCACTATCCGGTCGAGATGTACCTGGAAGGCTCGGATCAGCACCGGGGCTGGTTTCAGTCCAGCCTGTTGACCAGTGTGGCAACAAACGGCATTGCGCCTTACAAAACTGTACTCACCCACGGATTTGTGCTAGACGAACAGGGACGCAAGATGAGCAAATCCCTGGGAAATGTGGTCGATCCCGCCATTGTGATTGAAGGCGGCAAAAACCAAAAAACCGATCCGGCTTATGGGGCAGACGTACTGCGTCTCTGGGTGTCATCGGTCGATTATTCGTCTGATGTTCCCCTGGGGAAAAACATCCTGAAGCAAATGTCAGATGTGTACCGCAAGATTCGCAACACGGCGCGGTTCTTGTTGGGCAATCTGCACGACTTTGATCCGGCTCAGGATGCAGTGACCTACGACGAGTTGCCAGAACTCGATCGCTACATGCTGCACCGGATGACTGAAGTGTTTGCTGATGTTACCGATGCCTTTGAGAGCTACCAGTTCTTCCGCTTTTTCCAGACGGTGCAAAATTTTTGCGCGGTCGATCTGTCCAATTTTTACCTCGACATTGCCAAAGATCGGCTCTACATTAGTGCCGTTGATGCATTCCGTCGCCGCAGTTGTCAGACGGTGTTAGCCGTGGCGATCGAAAACCTGGCGCGGGCGATCGCTCCAGTGCTATCGCACATGGCAGAAGATATCTGGCAGTATCTCCCTTACAAGACACCCTTCGAGTCGGTGTTTGAGGCAGGTTGGGTACAGCTAGACGCAGCCTGGACGCAGCCCGATTTGGCCGCCACCTGGCAAGACCTGAGGCGAATTCGGCAAGACGTGAACCGAGTGCTAGAGCAGGCGCGAGTTGAAAAGGCGATCGGGTCATCCTTAGAAGCGAAACTTCAGCTTTATGTTGAAAACCCATCGCTGCAACAAAAACTGGACTCCATGAATCCTGCTGATTCCCTCAGCGGGAATGGGGTGGACGAGTTGCGCTACCTATTCTTAACCTCGCAAGTTGAACGGGTTGATGCCCCAGTACGGTTAACTGAGTTGAAGTACCATCTGCAATCGGATGCCATTACCGTTGGTGTGGTAACCGCAGAGGGGCAAAAATGCGATCGCTGCTGGAACTATTCCACCCATGTTGGCGAATCTCAGGCACATCCGTTGCTATGTGAACGGTGTATTCCTGCTCTAGAAGGCGAATTCTGAGCATCAGGTAAACAAAATCGGGATAAACCAGTCATCCTGAGTGACAGGCTGAAGCTCTGTGGTTCTTTGAAACACACAGAGCTTTTTTGTAGACTCCACCTGTTATCGCCACCAAAAACGAAGATGAAGGGCGATCGGCAAATAAGCCGCTCCCTTCATCTCAATGTAGTTTTGCTCGCACTGACTCGCTGTCGTTGACAGCGATGCTCGTGGGGTCGTAGCTAGTTAGCGCTGTTGGTTGTCCCGATCACGTCCACACTGACGGGCGCAACGCCAGCTTGCATTAACCCTACAGCACGCGCTGCTCCGGCGGAGAGGTCAATAATCCGGTGGCGCGAGAAAGGCCCCCGGTCGTTAATGCGAACAACCACCGATTGCCCATTGTTCAAGTTTGTGACTCGAACCTGGGTGCCAAATGGCAGGTTGCGGTGAGCCGCCGTCATGGCATTCTGGTTAAACACTTCGCCACTGGCACTGCGACGACCGTTAAAGCCAGGCCCGTACCAGGATGCCAACCCTGTTACCGAAAACTGGATAGGGCCAACCGCAACTTGCCGGGTGCTTGCGCTGGGTAACCCTTCCACCTGGCGCAAGGGAGGGGCATCGCCTATTTGTCGTCTCAGGCGATTGGTAGCCTGAAGTAAATCGGTAGCCACATCCTGGGTTGTATCAGGCAAGATGACCTCGGAGTTCATCTCAACGAGTTCTTCGTCCCCAATTTTGATTAGAAAACGCTCTTGCTCAGCATCCCAACTGGCTGTAATTGATTCTGCGTCAACGCTGTCGTGGTGAAGTTGATTAATTCTGGCTGCGATCGATGTGGCTTGCCAGACGGGGTCAGACGCTTGCTCCGCGTCTGATGGGACAGTTTGAGAACTGGATAGCTGGAAGGCTGCATCTTCCGAGGAAAGGCTATTGTTGGAAGTAGCAACTTTAATGTCTGCGTTTGCAACGGTAGATTGAGCGGAACCGCGATCGCTGGAATCTCCAGTCTGAGATGCATTTGCTGAATCAGAACCGAGAAACGTTAAAACTGGAATATTGCGAACGTAGAGCGTAGCCGCTGGCCGTCCTTCCATGTCGTGAGGTTGAATAATGGCGATCGCCTCTTCAACTGTTCCATTCTCCTCCTGAGACTGGTATTCGCCAACCTTAACGGCCTCGCCTGGTTGGTTGTTGCTTAAATTGGCACGAGCCAAATTAGAACCTACCGATTCGGGAAGAGTTTCCCTGGCGGTAACACTAGCTTCAGCAGGTTCGTCAGTTGCACTGGGTTGATCGGCACTACCAGAAGGTGCTGTGCCCAAGCCGGTGATGATTAACGCCGCAGTAGCTATACCGCTCCAAAGTTTTTGATTCATACATCAATGGTGAAGGTCATTAAGAACTACGCGCAGAGCGACTAAAACCGTCAGGGGACAGCCAGACCGACCTCTAACTCGTAGTCATTCCGTAAACTCGTAGTCGTTCCGTATTTACCTTTACTGATTGAACTGCAACAGACTAACACGAAGTTTTTGCTGTGGGGATCAGGGTTCTCCATGAGGTCCACGTAACTTAACAAAAACTCTGTCGTAACGTTTTGCTGAAAAACCTCCTTGCACACGGCTTTGACGGAACAGCGTCCGATTTTCGGTCTCAACGTACTTTATCAAAAGTTCACCTAAACCTCACACTTCTTTTAACTGCGGTTTGAAAATGGGTGCCGTAACGATGCGCCTCAAATTACCGCCCCTTCAAGGTTTGAGCCGTGTAAAGTTACATTGATTAGTTTTTTCTATTGGTATAAAAATTGACGCAACATTTTCAGAGTAATCGCAGTTGTGCAGATACTCGTTCTAGTGCATTTACTTCCAGGTTGGAATAGTCAGATGGGCTGGCATCCGAACGAGAGTCGTTCAGCCACGCTTCTTCGCTGCTGGTGAGCAAACTTTGAGCCACATCGAGCATTTCACTGGCAATATCTTGCAGACCGGATTGGTTAGCAAGATAAGTTTTTAGCGCTTCTAACGGTTCGATAGTGCTGCCGACCCCCAGCTGCGGCAGTCGAGGCCGAGCCAATTGGCTAACCAGTTCTGGATAGATGGTGTAAGTGTGGGTGGAACGGAGTGCATGATGTAGTGCGGTGTTGTCAATTTGATCGAGCTGCTCTGAGCGGACTTGATAAATTAGCCGAACGACGGCATCCTGAATCAGGTCTGGGTCGATCGCCTGTAACAACGCAGCCTGTGGATCGTCGGTTGCTGAAACATCAACGCGGATGGTTTTGAAGCACCGAACGGGCAGAGGACAAAACTCCCAATGGCTTTTTCCAGGCTCAACGTCAACTAAAATGAAGCCCTTTTCCTCTGCTTCTTCGCTGAAGTCCACTCGCTCAATGCTGCCGGGGTAAACCATTGGCGGGTCGTCAGACAATATCTGGTGACGGTGAACATGTCCTAAGGCAATGTAATCGAAGCAGGGTCGCGTTAACAGGGTAATGGGTACGGTAAAGCCCTTGCTGACGGCTAGAAACCGTTCCGCTCCATAGCAGGCCGTGTCTACCATCAAGTGACCCAGCAAAATAGTTGGCAATGTTGGATCGAGCCGTCGAATTTCGCCTTCTAGAGCTACGCGCAGGCGATCGATCAGCAGTTCGTTCACGTCTGCCAGCGACAGCCCATCTGTTTCAGGTCGAGTGAGCAACGTAGAGCGGGTGAGCCAGGGCAAGGTGACAATTTGAATGGCTCCACTGCGCGTGATCACGGTGTGGGTTTCGAGGCGATCGCCCACCACAAATCCCGGTACGCCCAGGGTGCGATAAATACATAGGCTGGCTCCCCCATGCCCTTGAGAATGCTGATCGTGGTTGCCGACCAGCAACACGGTAGGAATTTGGGCATCGACTAACCTGCGAAACTGGCTGGCAAATGCCTGCTGCACCAAAGGCGGAGGAGTCGCGTCTGGAAAGGCATCACCGCCAAATAACACCAGATCAACTGGCTCGGCGATCGCTCGATCAATGCAGCGGCTTAGCGTGTTTACAAAATCTTCTAACCGGGTGTTCAATCCAGTGGTTGGATTGAGCTGTCCATGCGAAAAGCCACTACCCAGATGAATATCAGACAGATGAAGAACTTTGACCATTGCAACTAAGCCGGAGGGCAATTTTTACAAAACGAAAGGTTAAAACTTAGCGTACTCAGGATCTTAAATTATTTTGTTATGTGGTTCTGCTCAAGCCATCCATCGAATCGAATATGCTGACAGTTAGAGAACAACTTCAACGTAACGCTCACTGTTGCTAAAGGAAATGTGGTTATGACAACTCAATCTTTAAATCCCAAACACTTGTTGAGAGATTGCTTTGTCATCTGCAAACCTATTTATATTCCTCTTTTAATCTTGAGCCTTCCTGGTTTAATTTTGAGCCTTACCAACCGCCTATTTATTGAAGCACCGCTTCTGCAAAACGGGATTAGCTTAGCTTATAGCATCTTGATTGTACCCTTGTTTGCAGGAGCGGCAATTCTTTACATTTATCGATATTTTGTACAGCAAAAGATCGGTTTAGTTCAGTCCCTTCAAGCCATGTTTCCTAAACTGGCGCAGCTTAGTTTGGGCGTTATTTTGTTGCTGTTGATCTTGATTCCAGGGTTCGTTTTTCTGGTGATTCCAGGTATTTATTTAAGTGTGCGGTTTGGATTTGCTCTATATGCGATCGCGCTTGAGAACGATTCTGCCATTGGTGGGTTAAGCCGCAGTTGGGAGTTGGTAAAAGGTCGGTGGTGGTCCGTTTTTTGGGCAGAATTGGCGGGTAGTCTTACCTTTCTCATTCCCATTGGGTTGATTGGTTTGGTGATTGGCACGACCTTAGGTGAAAATGCAGCTGTATCGCAAAACTTAGGTGCTGTTTTGGGCTTTTTAGTCAGTCCGTTTGTCAGCGTTTATTTTGTACTATTGTATTTGCGGCTGAGGGCGATCGAGGATGCGTCTTCAACGGATGCAGCGGCTTAAAGAGAATGAATATCTAAGTTCTAATTGGCCTGACAACCTTGAGCACAGCAACTCCTGCGACCAGCAAGCTCAAGGTACGTTTATAACATCCTCATCACAGCAATTCTTGAAGAGAACAACTGTAAAATACGCCAGGTGCGATCGGTTTAAACCAAACCAGGGGGCAGCGCTGCCCCCTGGTTTGGTTGCGGTTTGAGTGAGAGTCACCGTTAAATGTGGATGCCGCACTCCGTTTTACCCATGCCGCGCCAGCGTCCTGCCCGCTCATCTTCACCATCGGCTACGGGAGATGTGATGGGTTCGTCTCCAATGCTGGGATACCCCTGGTCGTGCAGCGGGTTATAACTTACGTTGTGCTCCATCACATACGCCCAGGACTGTTTGCGTGTCCAGGTTGCCAGCGGATTAACCTTGAGGCGCTGCTTGGCATCTAGTTCAAAAATAGGGATTTCGATTCGGGTGGTGGCTTGATCGCGCCGCCGTCCGGTGATCCAGGCTATGGCGTTTAACTCATCCAACCCTCGCTGAAGCGGCTCGATTTTGGTCAGATGATGAAACTGCTGAATATCTGTATTCCATAGAGCTTCGCCATAACGAGCGGCAAAGGCATCTCGCGTATCTACCCCCAAAATTTTGTACACCTTGAGGTTTAAGTTGTAAACGGCCTGGGTCTTAGCAACCAGGTCTAGCGTTTGAGGAAAATGATGCAGCGTCTCTAGAAAGAGGACGGGAACCGGGTGAACCGCATTTAGCTGGCGGTAAAGGATGTCTGTGATTACCTGGTCATCCACGTTGAACGCACTGGCTTGAACGAGGCCAGTCGGCAGGTTAGCAACACACCAAGATAAAATGTCGGTGGGATGTGCTGTTTCAAATTGCTGGTTGAGTTCATCAAGATTCAGGTTTTGCACGGAAACAAGAGGCTCAGCAGTATTAAGCGGCATACCTGTTAAAACATTTGCTTATTTACAGTTCTATCCTAGCTCGCAAAGGCACATAAACCGACCGGAAAATGGGTCAATCATCTGCACTCCCTCTTAAACTATGCGGCTAATTTTGTTTAGCAAGCCCGGTTGCCATTTGTGCGAAGGGTTGCAAGAAAAACTGGAACAGATTCAAACGATCGCGATTGAGTTAGAGATTCGAGACATTACTACGCGCGATGACTGGTTTCAAGCCTATCAATATGAAATTCCGGTTTTGTATCTGGATGCTGGTAGCGATCGCAATTCCCCCGTTAACGAATCTGATGCAACGGCTCTGATCCGCTTACCGCGATTATCGCCACGATCGACGGTGCAGCAAGTGGCGCAAATGCTACAGAACTATCGGGTGCAGAATACGTCAGAATAGGCGAGTTGAGAGGCGCAATGGTAGAAGGAGTGGTTTGCAATGAGACTTCGAGAGTTATTGGCCGCACTACCCTACGAGTTATCCAGTCCCGATCATCCTGCACTTGAAGCGGAGGTGAAAGGGTTATGTACCAACTCTCATGCTTGCCAGGCGGGTGATGTATTTATTGGTATGCCTGGAACCCGTGTGGATGGCGGCGAGTTTTGGGCTAGTGCTATTACGGCAGGGGCGATCGCGGCATTGGTATCACCAAGTGCGGCTCAAGCGACGGCGGCAGCCATAGAAGAGGCGTGTGTGATTACGATTCCTGATATCCCACGGGCGTGTGCCCATATTGCCGCTGCGTTTTATCACTATCCGGCTCAACATCTACAAATGGTGGGGGTTACTGGCACCAACGGCAAAACCACGACAACCCATTTAATCGAATTCTTTCTAACGCAAGCTCAGCGATCGACAGCGTTGTTTGGCACGCTTTACACCCGCTGGCCGGGCTACCAGCAAACGGCCTCCTTTACTACACCATTTGCGTTGGAACTACAGCAACAGCTTGCGGCGGCGGTTGCAGCGGGTAGCCAGTTTGGCGTGATGGAAGTGAGTTCCCATGCGTTAGCGCAGGGGCGAGTTTGGGGCTGTGCCTTTGAGACCGCCGTGTTTACCAACTTGACGCAAGACCATCTAGATTATCATCACAACCTGGAAGACTACTTTGCGGCAAAGGCGTTGTTGTTTAGCCCTGACTATTTAAAAGGACGCGCCATTCTGAATCAGGATGATCCCTTTGGCCGTCGCTTGATTGAGCAACTGGATGCGGAGCAGGTGTGGACGTATAGCACGTATGATTCAACGGCTGATTTATGGACGGGCGATCTGGTTTACGATCCCGATGGTGTGCGAGGACTGCTGCATACTCCCAGTGGCGAGCTTGAGTTTCGATCGCCTCTAGTAGGGCAGTTTAATTTAGCTAATTTATTAGCGGCGGTTGGGGCTGGGCTGCATCTCGGTCTGGAACTAGAAAGCATGGTGCAGGCGTTGCCTCAGTTTCCGGGAGTGCCGGGGCGAATGGAACGGGTGCAGGTAGATGCCAACCAGGACATTAGCGTAATTGTTGATTATGCTCACACGCCTGATAGTTTAGAAAACTTGCTGAAAGCGGCTCGTCCGTTTATTTCGGGACGGATGATCTGCGTTTTTGGCTGTGGAGGCGATCGCGATCGCACCAAGCGGCCTTTGATGGGGGCGATCGCGGCTAACTTATCGGATTGGGCAATTGTGACATCCGACAATCCCCGCACTGAAGATCCAGAGCGAATTTTGCAGGATATTTTGGCTGGAATTCCAGAAACGGCCAATCCGTTGGTGTTGGGCGATCGCACTGAAGCCATCCGCGAAGCCATTCTACAGGCCAACCCTGGAGATGGTGTCCTTATTGCCGGAAAAGGGCACGAAGATTATCAAATTTTGGGAACCGAAAAGGTACATTTTGACGATCGCGAACAGGCCAGAACAGCACTTGATCAACGGCTGTCTGCCTCCACACCGTCTTGATGGGCACTCCAAAAAACGGGGCGGAATTCTGCCATAACGGTCTTATCTAACAAGACGTTTTGGTCTTTTGAGTTAAAACAGTAAAGAAGCGCTGTACCGCTCAACTCAGAAAAACTGACCCGGTGGGGCGGGATCTCACAGCCCTCTTGCACGTCAAAGGGTTGTAGCCCGCCTGTTGTTGTAGCCATCCGCGCCTTTATACGTGCGGGTGCCCAGAAGGAGGATATACCTGAATGAATTGGATCATCTACGCTGGTCGAGTGCTGCATCGCAGTGTCCGCTGGATGTCTTGGAATCTGTTTCTGGCGTTTGTGCCACTGGTTTTAAGTGTGTGGCTATTTCGCTTGAGCCGATCGCGATCGCTGCTTTGGTGGATCGGCGTTCTGGTGTTTATTGCCTTTTTGCCCAACGCCCCTTACGTTTTAACGGATGTGATTCATCTGATTGCTCAAATCCGCGAGGGCGAGTCAATCTGGGTTGTTACCTTGCTGCTAATTCCCCAATATCTTGCGTTTATGCTGGCTGGGTTTGGAGCCTACGTTTTATCTCTAATTAATGTGGGGCGCTATTTAGCAGAACAAGGCAAAGCGCGTTGGATTGGAGCAGCAGAACTCTCAATGCACGCTCTAAGTGCGGTTGGTGTCTATTTAGGACGGTTCGAGCGGTTTAACAGTTGGGATTTTGTGACTCAACCCGATGCAGTTGTCTTCAGCACAATCGACAATCTTGCCCACAAACGTCCGGTACTGGTAATTGTCATTACCTTCGCTGTCATTACGGGGCTGTATTGGATCATGAAACAGCTCTGCCTAGGGATTTTGCTACGCGCTCGGCAAAGAATGAAAGCGAATCGCCATCGAGCGAGATCCCAATCTTCGCAGCTACAGTAACGTCTTCCTTCTGGCATGACTCAAACAGCCACAGGTCGGGCTTGACAGTACACACCCCGATCCGTGGCTGTCTTTATTTGGGCAGGGGCGCTAGCTTAAGAGGCGAACGGCAACACATTGGCATGATGTGACTCATCCACTGACTCCGCCAAACTAAACTCGGCATCGCTGCTGTCATATTCGGCCAACAACAGCCGTTCTGCTTCACTTAAGTCGGGATCGCGCTCTTTTTCCATTTCCTGAAGCGTTTCGGCGACAAGGTTGAGCTGTTCTTCTGCTTCGGCTAAGGCTGCTTGATGCTCAGCGTCTATTAATGCCTCTAGCGGTTTCAGCGCTTCGTATTTAGATGCGATCGCTTGCAGTTCTGCTTCAAGCCGCGATTTTTCTTCGGTCAGGTCGGCCACGGTTTGCTTGTACGTTTTGAGCGCTTTCAAGAATGGAATGATTTTGCCTCTTAAAGACATATGCTCTACGTCAAGTTTCTGAAATTGATCGGCGAGCTGGACGTAGGCGTGGCACAGACGGGTATAACGTTCAGCGATATTATCCATGAGGTTGCCCTAAAAGATTCAAGCTACATTGCATCAAGCCGTTCGCTTTGCACGAAAAAGCTCCAGTTTATTAAACCTGCTGTTGAGAAACCCCTATACTCGATCAGGCTGCATCCAAGTATGGACGCGTCCTTCAGAGGTTGGTAGCAGTATTTAACCAAACTGTGTATTCAGGCTATCAGATCCCCACAGAATGGTCTGCCTCTTGAACGTTAAAAAGTCATGAATTCCTTTCATTTGGGTTTGTTGCCATCATGAAGTTGGGTTGAACGTGCCAAGGATCACGAACTGGTTAATCGCTTTTGAGAGGATGTCTTAAAAGTGCTAAGCTCCAACTCGAACCGCCCCCTAATCCCCCAATTTTGGCTTCGACGTGAGCGCTCAGCCGAACGGGGACTTCCGAACCAATTCTGTTTCAAAGTCCCCCAAAACTGGGGGATTTAGGGGGCTAATTTAGAATGTTGATCCATTCTCAGACACCCTCTGAGGAGACATTTGATGCTGTCATGGGTTCTGTCTTCATTTGCTTTCTAAACGGGTTTGAACAGCAGCGATCGCGTTCTCAACCGCATCATTTTTAGAGAATGTTTAGAAAAGTCTAATTTGTAGCCCGACACCCGTAGGGGTGTAGCAGTCGGGCAATACTTCTGGGTCTATTTCAAGGGCTATTTGCCGACTGCTACGCCCTTGCAGGAGAGAATTTGATATTTTTCAAGCATCGTTTCAGTTTCAACCAGCAACGTTCCTGACTAAAACAACAAAGTTTTGGTTTAAAGCAAGAATGTTCCTACATTAAACCTCTCCGTTCCAATTTCAAGTGAGAACGACGCGTGTTTGAACAGCAATTGTCGTCTTTGAAATCGAAACGATCAAGTGCAGAGGCTAAACGACCAGGGTTGAAGATGGAACGATCGCCTTTGAAATCGAAACGATCGAGTGCAGAGGCTAAATGACCAGGGTTGGAGATGGAACGATCGAACGTCGAATCTCGGTCACGTCATGGTTTCACCAGGGCATCGCTCAGGCTGGATCTAATGGCTGGATCGACAACTGATAGTGCATCTCCGATTGCACTCCCGCTCCCATTTTTAAGCTGCCGCTGATTGGCGTTGTGGATTGGGGAAAAGGACTGGTGACTAAGGCAATGTGGCGATCGCTCACCGCTAAACCGTGGGTTGGGTCGTAGCCGCGCCATCCCGCTCCTGGCAAATACACCTCTGCCCATGCATGCAAATCGCGGTTGTCGCTATCTGGATCGCCTTCTTGATAACCACTCACAAAGCGAGCCGCCAATCCCATCGCCCGACACGCTTCCATAAACAGCACCGCCACATCTCGACAGGAACCCAACTTTTGCGTCCATGTTATTCCAGGGGGAAGAGGGGCACCTGTCTCCCGCACCGTATAGTCGCAGGTGGTGTAAATCCGCTGGTTCAGTTCACTTAAAAAGGCAATGGTATTGCCATGAGTTGCCTGCCACACCTCCTGAGCTAGCTGAACCGCGATCGCATCTACACCACCCACCCCCAGATGCCCAGCTAAATACGGCTGAAGTTGACAAAATAAGCTAACCGGATAGTCGATCGGCAAATTTGTCGCCCAAGCTTCCAGCAGAAAGTCGAACGGATTGGAGCGATACGTTTCAACCTCAAAGGCAGCTTTCACGCTTAGCAAGTCGGTTGTTTCATCGGGAAACCACAGCTTAATGATGCCATTTCCATCTAAATCAACCGTTTCAGAAATGCGGCTTGGTTCTGGATTAACGTTTAACGAAAACTGCTGAAGCATTTGCGTGACATCACACCGGGGGCGCAACCGCACCGTATGCGCGGACAACATCACCGGGCGATCGTAGGTGTAGGTGGTGGTGTGAATGATTTGATAACGCATTTTGATAACGCATGGAGAATGGATGGCAAATGCTGCCAGTGAAAGCGGGTTGATAGGTCATCTCTCACGGCTTAACTCATCGGTTCTAGCGCAAAGAAGGTTTCAAAGATCTTTTCGCCCACCATATTGATGCGGCTTTGCAGATCGTCCAAAAACTCGTGCAAGCCGATGTGAGTAATCTCTTCAATGGTCAAGTAATCCAATTCCGATCGCAGTTTGCCAAGGGTGCGTTCGGCAGGATTGCGCCAGGTGCCGGGGGAACTGCCTGTGATGCAATAAAGCGATCGCTCCGCCTGTAAAAAACACGATTGAATCGATCGCGGAAACTCTCGATCCAAAATTAAAAACTCGGCAACGCTTTGCGGCGTAATGCGATGCTGGCACTTGCGATACATTTCATAGGCACTGGCCGATCGCAACAGCGACATCCATTGCAGTTCGTCCAACGTGGTGCCAACATCCTTGACCGAGGGCAACAAAATAAAATACTTCACATCCAGAATTCGAGCCGTTTTTTCAGCCCGTTCTAGCAATCTGCCTACCTGTCCAAAATGCCAGCCTTCATTGTGTGACATCGTGGCATCCATCACTCCGGCAAACAGATGGCTTGCCATTTTAACTTCGGCAAAGAAACTGAACAGTTCAGAAAGGGCTTTTCGTTCACAGGCTTCCTGCACCATCATGTGAAAGGCATTCACCTGCTCCCACATTTCTGATGAGATAATTTCTCGGATCGAGCGCGCATTTTCGCGAGCCGCCCGCAAACACGACAGAATGGAATTGGGATAATCTGGATCAAACGCCAGAAAGTGAATCACATTATCCGCCGTTGGTTCACCGTACCGTTCTCGAAACAGATCGAGATCGCCCGTTGTAATCACCAACGGTTTCCATTGCTGCACCGTTCCAATAGGCAGTTCCAGCGACAGATTAAGATTAACATCCACAAAGCGAGCAATATTTTCTGCCCGCTCAACATATCGATTAAGCCAGTAGATTGAATCCGCAACGCGACTGAGCATGTTGACCCGTGTGAAATGTAAAGAACAGCGACTTTAGCAAGCAGACAGTGAGCCACCAATTACTCGATGGACTCGATGGACTCAAAGGACTCAAGGGTTTGAGTTTGGCTAGAGCGTTGCTGAACGATATCCGGCTCCTCGCTGGTTTGTGCTACTACCCAGGTGTCTTTACTTCCCCCTCCCTGGGACGAGTTAACCACAAGCGACCCTTTCTTGAGCGCCACGCGAGTTAGCCCGCCTGGATTCACATAAATCTCGTTGCCATAGAGAATGTAAGGCCGCAGATCGACATGACAACCTGCAAACGTTTCGCCAATGAGCGTAGGAACCCGCGATAAGCAAAGCGTGGGTTGGGCAATGTAGTTGCGTGGTGCTGCTTTGATGCGTCCTGCAAAATCCTCTCGTTCGGCTGGGGTGGCCTGAGTGCCCACCAACATGCCATATCCGCCCGACTCGTTGGCTGCTTTCACCACTAGCTTGTCGAGATTGGCCAGTACATACTTCAACTGCTCTGGCTCCCAACATAAATAAGTAGGGACGTTGGGCAGAATTTGCTCCTCGTTGAGGTAGTAGCGGATCATTTGCGGTACATAGGCATAGATTACCTTGTCATCGGCAACGCCTGTACCCGGAGCATTGGCGATCGCCACCCGTCCCGCCCGATACACCTCCATCAGCCCCGGCACACCCAAAAATGAATCGGGTCTAAATGCAGTTGGGTCAAGAAAATCATCATCAATGCGGCGGTAAATGACGTCCACTCGCTGCAACCCCTTGGTCGTTCGCATCTGGACATAGCCATCGGCTACCAGCAAATCTCGACCTTCCACCAGTTCCACCCCCATCTGCTGTGCCAGAAACGAGTGTTCAAAATAGGCAGAGTTGTAAATACCGGGCGTGAGCAACACCACGGTTGGATCGGGTAATCCTGGAGGAGCCAGATTCAGCAGCGTTTCAAATAGATGGCTGGGGTAGTCGTCTACGGGCTGAATCGCCATTGTTCTAAACACCTGGGGAAAGGTGCTTTTCATCACCCGCCGATTTTCTAAAACGTAGGATACGCCCGATGGACAACGCAGATTATCTTCCAGCACATACCATTGCCCGTCGCGATCGCGCACCAGGTCGGTTCCGGTGATGTGGCACCAAATGCCCTGCGGTGGTTGTAACCCAATACAGGGCTTTAGAAAGCCGCTAGCCGAGTGGATCAACTCCGCCGGAATAATACCATCCGTTAAAATTTTCTGTTCGCCATAAATGTCTGAAAGAAATAGATTTAAAGCCTGAATCCGCTGCTTTAATCCGGTTTCCAACCACGCCCATTCATGGGCAGACACAATTCTGGGAATGATATCAAACGGAAAAATGCGCTCGGTGCCCTGGCTGTCGCTATACACATTAAACGTTACCCCAATCCGAAACAGCGCATTTTGCGCTGCTCGCTGTCGTCGCTGAAGCTCATCCAGGGATAGGGAACTGATGCGTTCAACCAGCAGACTGGCATCGGGGCGCGGTTGCCCTTTTGCCATAAACATCTCGTCGTAAAACTCTTCCGGATTGTATTGTTCAAACTGCACTTTTAAAACTAGCTTTCAATAAACGGCACGATTCCCAATCATAGGGTCATTGCCTATTGAATAGTCGTTCGGCGGACATGCTGACTGTAGTCGAAGCTACTGTTTCCTCAGTCCAGGCTCATTACATAGTGTTACCAATCTGCCGAAATGGTCAAAGAACCCAGATAAACGCGATCGACGTTTGGGAACTGAACCAAATGCTGATGCGTGAACCCAGTTGAAACTTTGAAATTAAAAACAAGCTGGGTTGATTGAGTCAAGTCAACGACAGCACTTTAATATCCCTAAACCCAATATCTTCACCGGCAACTGTAATTTAAGATGACTTTTTTTAATCCTGAGATGCTCTTCTTTCGCAGAAAAACATCTGCGTTCGAAATTCAAGATACGCCCGGACTGTGGCGAATCAATTGGCAGTTGGGTAAGGCAATTATTCATTCAACGTTTTACACGCGCCACGACCAGGCCTGCTTGTTGTGGGGATTCATTTCTGCCCTCATATTTATGATGGTGCAGTTTGTTTCGATTAATTGGACAATTCAAACTCTTGTTTCCTCTGCCCTTAGCATGTTAGGCATCGTCGGCATGGTGAGATTAACTCGCTATTTCACCACCGCCGAGCGGCTCGGTTGGGTGCTGTATAGTTGGGTTGGCTTAATCGGGGTAGGATTGCTGCTCACGAATCTGGGTGTCTTTCTGCGATGGGGCGCTATGCTGACGCAAGTCTGCGAACTGTGGCTAGGACTCAGTGCCGTGGGATACTTGTGTACAGGATTGGGAATGCGATCGCGCACCTTTTTGTTAGCAAGCGCCATTCATCTGGTTGCCATTGTGGGACTGCCGCTTGCTGGCATCTGGAAACCGCTCACAACAGGAATTATCATCAGCGTTACCGTGATCCTCATTGCCGAACTCCAATGGGATACCCACGGCGTTTGTGGTCACAATGACTCTTTACCATCGGCTGAGGCCACCCAATCATGACAGACACTTACTCCGGCTATACCTGCAATCTTGGCAACGGTCAGCAGCTCCTGGTTGAAAACAGAGGGCAGCAAACTACTATTACCGTGAGCAGCCAATCGGTTGGTCAGCAGCAGAGCCAGGGATCTGGCCTGAACACGGGAGCCTGGTCTGCCCCTCCTACACTATTTCAGACCCCATCCGGTCTTGTGCTGCGGTTGGAGTCGGCAGAAGGATCATCGTTTGTGCAATTACAGGGCAACCACATTCAGTCGTTGTCGCGATCGCCCTCACTGACGCAGGCCGAAGTCGTCCCATTACGTTCCCTTGCGGCTGAAGAGAGGCCATCTGCTGCAACTCGCCAGAAACCAATGGAGCCAATGAAGCCTTTAGAACCGATGAAGATGGGCAACATGGAAATGCAGATGAACCCAATGCAAATGCGGATGGGCGATATGGAAATGCGAATGGGTGATACCTCTTCAGCTCAAACTGAGGCAAACGCTTCTGCTAAACGGTTTTGCTCCCAGTGTGGGCAATCGGTCGAGGTGGGCGATCGCTTTTGCGCCTATTGCGGCCACCAGTTAACTCACTAACCAGAAGGCTGGAGCCGGGGAACCTGGGGCGTTGAGTGCTGCTCATTCGAGCACGGTTTGGACTATTAATTGGACGATTAATTGGTAGGTGGAGTTGAGTGACGCAACCCCACTGCCGCAGAGTAGCCGCAATGCTTAGAATCCTAAAGCTCAGGGGCGATCGAACTCGCTTCAATCGAAGCTGTGACGGCATCAGACGGCTGCACGTAAACAAACAAATTGGGCACCAACCTACCGCTATTGCGCTCGACTTTTACTAACTGAGTTGATTGGATAATGTACCGCTCTGCAATTTCATTGAGGGAGCTAAACAACATTTGACCCGACTCATCTACCGCCAGCCCTGAACGCACAAACCCCAACAGGTTAGGCTCTACCACCAGCACACGGTCTTCTACCACTGGTTTGATAAAATAATTGCTTCCGATTTCGCCAGCCCCATTAGCAGGGATACTAAGACTCGCCATAACCAATAGGGTAAAACTGACGGCGATCGCTACAACGGGCGCTAACACTTTTGTTTTAATCACGACGACGGTCAATCTAACCTTCAGAAAACGGTACCCCTAAAGCTTAACGCAGCATAAAGATTTGTAAAGAAACAATCCGGTTGCGAGCGGGGATAGGTGTGTTGTTTCCTCAAGAAATTGTGCGAAACCGTTACATCTTTTGGCACAGGAGAAATGCTGAATCGCTTACCACATCTCAATTTGACGCGGCTTTACCGCTTATGTCATGTCTCAATCGGGCGTTAAATCTTCTTGCAAGTCTCGCCCACCTCTGGTCTGGCTGCGCTTGAATAGATCCACAGCCGAGCAGACACGGGACTTTCAGCTAGAGCCGGAGTATTAAGGCTGATGAAGCTAAGTCCAGAGACTACATCGAGCCTGTAGCGCCAAGTTAAACAGTTAAATCAATATTGTGGTTATGAATCGGTATTCCCAACTGACGCACCTGATCTTAGATTTTTATCGTGAAGACTACGCTGAGTTGCAGCAGTTAAGACCATTGAAATTGGCAAAGGTCTATCGCCGTTGGGGAATGTTGCGAATCAACTGCCCGGATTCACAAACCGTGAATGCTTTGGTGGGCGCATTCGAGCTATTAAAAGAGCCAGTCGCGCAGTTGCGACTAGCTCAAAACATCAGCTTTTTCGTGAACGGGACTCTGTTTATGTCGTTGCCTGTTGGTTCTCGTAAGCTGGTTTCTTGAGAACTATCAGGTCATAGCAAGCACCCAATTACTTAGACGCGGTTTCCCGCACCTTGTAAGACGACTCTAGCGTGTCGCGCTGCTGCTCTTGTTGTCCAAACATTGATGCGCTGAGCCACCCTGAGAGGAGTGCATCAATGGAGAATAGACCGGCACCGTTGACGGTAAAGAAGAGGAAGCAGGATGCATACAGCATCGATAATTCTAGATAGGGGATGCTAAACCCTGCCACTTTGATGTGGTGATACATGGCGACCAGCATAGTGCTGAGCAACCCGGCGGCAGCAGGTCGGGTAAACAACCCCAATGCCAGCAACGGTGCGCCGAGCAGTTCTGTGTAAGCGGCAACGTAGCTAAAGAAAATGGGGAACGGTAAACCAATGACCGAGACATAGGCTTGGGCAAAGCTTTCGATATCCGCTAGTTTGTCCAGGCCGTTGTGAATCATCACCAGACCCGCAACGACGCGGAGAACGGTCCAGGCTGACTGAGACGTGTAACTGGGTGCTAAGGATGGGCGTAAGACCGCAGATAGCACCGCAGCCAGGCGTTGAGTGATATGCATGGGATTGGTAAAAGTATGTAATGCTGTGCTTCTATTAAGTAATATAACAAGTATTAATTATTGTAACCAGGTAATCTGATACCAATGAACCAGATCAAATAAGCTCAGGGGCGATCGCCCCTGAGCTATTCTTTTTTGTTCCTTATTTTGACGACTCGCCCTGCTAAACGGTGCCGCTGAGCCGGGTGAATGGTAGCGTCCTACACTTTGGTAAAGCTCATCCGGCTGAGGAAAGTTCTCAAGCGATCGCTTTTAGGAGAGGTCAACACCTGGCGGGCAGGGCCTTCTTCTTCTACACAGCCTTTGTTGAGAAATAAAACGCGATGGGCGACTTCACGGGCAAACTGCATTTCGTGGGTGACAACCACCATCGTCATGCCCTCTTCTGCCAATTGCTGCATCACGGTCAGCACTTCCCCCACCAGCTCTGGGTCAAGCGCGCTCGTCGGCTCATCAAACAGCAGAATTTTGGGCTTCATGCACAGCGATCGGGCGATCGCGACTCGCTGCTTTTGGCCTCCAGAAAGCTGCTCTGGATAAGCATCTGCCTTTTCCGACAATCCAACCTTGTCTAGATAGAACCGAGCGGTACGTGAACTCTCTTTAGCAGACTGCTTTAAAACCTTACGCGGAGACAGCGTTAAATTGTCGAGTACCGACATATGGGGAAACAGGTTGAACTGCTGAAACACCATACCCACATCTGCCCGGAGCCGACGCAGTTGGGAAATGCCCATGTTGGGTTTCGACAAATCCATGCCGTTTACCGTCAACCGTCCGCCGTTGATTGTTTCTAAGCGGTTGATGCAGCGTAGTAGCGTACTTTTACCGCAGCCAGAAGAACCAATAATGGCGACGACTTCACCCTCGTTGATACAGCCATCAATGCCATTGAGTACCCGCAAAGGACCAAAACTTTTTTCAACTTGCTCAAAAATAATCGCAGGCACGGCATCACTCATATCCGGCATCCTGAAGAATCATGTATCGTTTTTATAAGCTCAACAACACGACTGTAGTGAGTCAGTCTAATGATCATAGTAGTGCTAGCATACTCCTCCAACACGATAGAGTGTATTGCTACACAAAGGCATCGTTCAAAATCTGTAGAATGAGCAGATTGTGAACCTGATGCGGTGCCACAACGAATTTGTTTGTTTGTTTGTCAGCCCAGGTTCAGCCCCCACTCTACCGATGACATCTCAACAAGCAACACTTGGCAGCAGGCGTTTCACCTGTAGTTGTCGTGTTTTTACCTGTTTTTGAAACACCTCAAGCACGGTCTGAAATTGAAGTTAAACCCCAACCGAGGGGAAAGAGTGAGGTATGGCTAAATTAACCCGTTCTCGATTTTTACGGCAGATGCTACTGGGGGTACTCAGTTGTGTCTGTGTTGTTACATTTGCCGCTTGTGGTGCTAACCAGGGCGGCTCACCAACGGCTACTGGTGGTGAAGGAACGACCGGAGCAGAAACAACCACTCTAAGAGTGGCGACTGAACCTGCGTTTCCTCCGTTTGAGTCTCAAGGCTCTGGGGGGGAACTCGAAGGGTTTGATATTGATTTAATGAATGCGATCGGTGAAGCGGCTGGCTTTACGGTGCAATTCCAAAGCCTTCCTTTTGATGGCATTATTCCAGCTCTCCAGTCTGGAACGGTTGATGCTGCCATCAGTGCCATGACGATTACGGCTGAGCGGGCACAAACGGTCGATTTCTCCCGCCCTTACTTCAAAGCCGGATTGGCGATCGCGGTTCAAGAGTCTGATACGGAAGTTACCTCCTTTGATGACTTACAGAACAAGCGAATTGCAGTTCAAATTGGGACAACAGGTGCAGCCGAAGCTGCCAAGATTGAAGGGGCTCAAATTCGTACCTTTGACTCTGCGCCGCTGGCGCTGCAAGAATTAGCCAATGGCAATGTTGATGCCGTTATTAACGATGCACCCGTCACGCTTTATGCGGTTCAAAGCGGTAACATCGGAGGTGTTAAAGTGATTGGTCAATTGATCACCGAAGAGTTTTATGGAATTGCGATTCCCAAAGGCTCTCCTAACGTCGAGGCGATCAACCAGGGGTTAGCCACCATCCTGGAAGACGGTACCTATAATGAACTTCACCAAAAATGGTTTGGTGAGGATGCTCCCGATTTGCCCGAAACGGCTCCCATTTAAAGTCGGCCTGGCAGTGTGGTATCCACAACGAGCAGCAGGCGATCGAGGTATGAGTCTGTGACCGTTATTGCCCTGATTCATTGTTTAATCATGGTTGAAGCGGGTGCAGCTCATGCCTTGGGGCGAACAGTCGGCAACTCATTGAGCGGACGATTATTCGCTCCAGCGCCTTTCCCTTATTCTCATCCTTTAAGCTTTGCTTGTATGAATTAAGCCGCGATCGCTCTTTTCATATCCTCATCTTTCTAAACCTATCTATGGCTTCCTCATTACAAATTGTCCTTGATGCCTTACCCAATCTGCTCCTGGGTGCCCTTGTCACCTTACAACTGACTGCTTTCTCGGTATTGTTAGGCATGTTGGCTGGCTCATTAATTAGCATTGCGCGTCTATCGCCTGCCCGCCCAGTTAGATGGGCCGCCAGAGCTTATATTGATTTCTTTCGCGGCACCCCTCTGCTTGTGCAGATTTTTATCATTTATTTTGGAATTCCTGCCCTCACCAACGGCTTAGGATTTCGGATTGCATTAAGCCAATTAGTGGCAGCGGTCGTTGCCTTGAGCCTGAATAGTGCCGCCTATATTGCCGAAATCATGCGAGGGGGCATTCAGTCAATTGAACCGGGACAATGGGAAGCGTCTCAATCGTTAGGACTGGGTCCCACCCAAACCATGCGATACATCGTCTTTCCGCAGGCGTTACGACGAATGATTCCACCGTTGGGGAATGAATTTATTACCTTGCTGAAAGATACCAGTTTGGTGGCTGTTATTGGCTTCGAAGAACTGTTTCGGCGGGGACAGTTGGTGGTGGCGCAAAACTATCGCACGTTTGAAATTTATGTGGCGGTTGCCATTGTTTACCTGGTGCTCAACATCCTCTCGTCGCAGCTATTTGGCTTGCTGGAATGGTGGCTAAACCCCGTTACACGAGCCAACCGCAAAGCTCGGAAGCAAGTGGCCAGTCTCTCTACAGAATGAATCTACAGAATAAGGGGCTGTGAGGAGATGAGGCCAGCCGACAAGGCGGGGGCGATCGCCTCCCACTTACAGCCATTTCCATTTGCATTCACCACACCCCACACCCCACACCCATCCTGGCGAGACTGTGGCTGACTCGATTGAGAACTGCTGTAAGACGCACTGGTGGATGAGGTCGGCTGGCTCAACGCATTGTGCATTTCTGTGCATTATTGTGCATTACAGTTGCGTGCAATAGTCTCGTACAATGATTTTTATCGCTGGATAGACCGTTATCGCTTGACAATTCATGACTCATTCTCAAGACGTTGCCACCCTGGCTCGTTGGATGGCAGCAGACTTCAGTAATCAATCTCAAGCCTTTGAGAATCCTCCTTTTTTTGCTCACATTCGCGTTTGTATGCGCCCGCTGCCGTTAGACTTGCTCTCTGGCATTAGTCTCTATGTTGAGCAGGCGTATGATTACATGCTGAACGATCCGTATCGTGTGCGGGTACTTAAGCTGATTCCCGAAGCCAATCACATAGCCATTGAAAACTATTTGGTGGATGGAGAAGAAGCGTTTTATGGCGCTTCACGGGAAACGGCACGGCTGCAAACCCTCAAGGCAGAGCAACTGAAGAAACTGCCGGGGTG
Source organism: Oculatella sp. LEGE 06141 (assembly GCF_015207605.1). Taxonomy (GTDB): domain Bacteria; phylum Cyanobacteriota; class Cyanobacteriia; order Elainellales; family Elainellaceae; genus Oculatella. The sequence continues at coordinate 101,860 of NZ_JADEWO010000011.1, read as the reverse complement.
CAACATGATCGTCGAGTGGACTGGAAAAAGCTTTAAAGGGCATGTGGAACCGGGAAAGGCTTGCATGGTGGTGCGTAAAGGGCAAACGACCTATCTCGACAGTGAATTTGAAATCGACGATCGCCAGTTTATCAGTCACGATCGCGGACGCGACCCCGCTACCGACGAACATGTTTGGGGAGCCTTGGCGGGTCCCTTTGAGTTTGTTCGCTGGCAAACCTTTGCTGATGAGGTCATGACTTAGCGCTAACAGGCGACCCTACAGGCTGGTTATTGCCCCAAATACAACACACCCGATCGCAATACACACAATCAGCGGCAGCTCTTTAAAATTTGCCACCACCACCGCACTGCTGGCTGCGATCGCGGCCAGCGTTTGTTGTCCGGTGTCACTCAAGTTGAAGGCACTGCCCACAGCCATAACCAGAATCACTGCAAACGGCAAATAGTCTAACCAGCGAAAATTGACATATTGAGGCGCAATCCACACCCCTGCACTTCGCATCAGGAAAGTGCCAATGCCGCCCCAAAAAATCACCCATCCAATGCTACTCATGGTTTTGTACCGCCAGACTGTTTTTCCTGAGAAAGCAGAGAGGCGATCGCCGCTACTGCCAGAATGGAAAGCAGAACGCCCGTTGCGCCCCAGGGCTGGGTTAACAGCACCAGCGCAATGCCAACTCCCAAAGCAATCATGATTTCGCGGCTCCAGTGCTGTTTAAGGCTATTGCACAACAAACACAGAAATAGAGCAGGTAGCGCAAACGCCAACCACTGTTCGGGTAGCTGAACTCCCAGCCAACCGCCCAGCCCGGTTCCTATGACCCAGGCCGCCCAACAGCACAGGTGCATTCCCAGGTAGTAAGCAAAGGAATGGGTTTCTTCAGACAGTTCCAGGGCAAACGTTTCATCTACAATGCCGTGCGAGAGAATGAACTGCTTCACTTTGCCAAACGGCCTGTAATTTTTTTGAGCCGCCAAACTCATGGGAATATGACGCAGGTTGATAATGAGGATGGTTAGAACAATGCTCACGGCTGACAAATCCTGCCGAACCGCTTCGATTGCCGCAAATTGGGATGCTCCGGCAAAGACCCAAACCGACATACCCATGGCTGCCAGTTGAGACACACCCGTCTGGGCGGCGATCGCCCCAAAACTCATGGCGATTGGGAAAAACCCAACCACAATTCCCGTAGCGCGAAGACTGCCCCGCCAAAATTCCGGCACTGATTGCATGACGACCCTTGAGAAATGCCATCCTTTAATTTAAGAGACAGTTGCCAGGTCAGTCTTGAACGTTCTTGCTCTTTTGATATTGCCCCGGAGTCACGCCCCACATGCGCTTAAACTGCCGTGTCAGGTGGCTTTGATCTGCGAACCCCACCAGATGCGCCACCTGCGAAATGGGATACTCTAGCGCCAGCAACCGTTTTGCTTGCGTTAACCGAATTTGGTTGAGATAGCAGTGCGGCGGCAAGCCCACCTGACGACGGAACGATCGCAACAAATAAAATGGGCTAAGATTGGCGATCGCCGCCAGTTGGTCTAGCGACACGTTCTCAGCGTAATGGGCTTCTAGATAGGCTCGAATTTGCTGCACCGCGCAGGGTTCAGAACCGACAGGTTGCAGCCTGACCCGCAGCTCGGCATGGCGAGCAATTAACTGCGTGAGCGTCCACAGCAGCCGCGAGTCGTGCTCTAAGGCTGGGGCAGACCTAGCCAGCGATCGATGCAGTTGCACCATTAACTCGGTTAGCCACGGATCGTAAACAACTGGCTGGGTAAAGAAGGGAAGCGCGTGCGGCGGTTGGCTAATCTCTTGAACGGCTTGCTGCAACAAACATATATCTGGATAAAACATGCTGTATGTCCAGCCGGCCTCGGTTGCGGCGTGTCCGGTGTGCATCTCTCCAGGATTAATCAACACAATGTGGCTGGCCGGAGCAACATGGTTACTGCCCCGATAGGCAAATGCTTCTGCCCCCTGCTGAATGACGCCGATCGCATAGGTATCGTGGGCATGGCGCGTAAAACAGTGCGTTATATACGTTGCTTGCAGCAACTCCAAATTTGCCATTTCTGGCACTCGCCAAAAGCTCACCTGTTCCCGCATCATGGCTCTGCCACCTCCTGATGTGCCTATTATGCAAAACGTTTTAGAAAACGTTTGACAAAACAATAAGTTACCCGCAGAATAGAGATCGCGCCTTTTGAGGGACTGTAGTTCAATTGGTTAGAGCACCGCCCTGTCACGGCGGAAGTTGCGGGTTCGAGCCCCGTCAGTCCCGTTTTACATCAATAGTTGACGATCGCCCTTTCAGGCAAACGATTTTTCGTCAGAGCCGGATGGCAGTACGAGTCCTTGAGCGGTTGAGGGCAAATTCAGCAACGCCCGATTTTGCGCCACTCGTTTTCATTAGAACCATCGCACACCTGATTATTCATTGGATTTAGTTACTTCTCCTCTCCTTTGGAAGACGCAGAAATCCATTGCGAACTGTTACAAGGCATTAAGGGACGGGATGAACGCTGAACTGAAACGGCGATCGCCCCCCTAACCTATGCACTTGAAGGAAAAAGTAGACGATATGAGCCAAATTACTGGGAAGAGCATCATCATTACGGGTGCCAGTAGTGGAATTGGTGAGGCAACTGCCAGAATGTTGGCAGAGCGGGGCGCAAAGCTGATGTTGGCTGCCCGCCGCGAGGAACGGTTAGAAAAACTGGCTTCAGAAATCAAATCTGCCGGAGGCACTGCCAGCTACAAAACGGTGGATGTGACACAGCATAGCCAGGTTGAGGCACTGGCTCAATCTACCTTAGAGCAATATGGCAAAATTGACGTTTTAATCAACAATGCTGGCATTATGCCGCTGTCGAAGCTAGAGCAACTCAAAGTCGAAGAGTGGGAGCGCACCATCGATATCAACATCAAGGGTGTGCTGTATGGTATTGCTGCCGTGCTGCCGCACATGCAAAAAGCGCAGAGCGGCCACATTATTAATCTTTCGTCCGTGGCAGGGCACCGGGTGTTTCCTGGCAGTGCGGTGTATTGCGGTACTAAGTTTGCCGTTCGCGCCATTTCGGAAGGGTTCCGGCAGGAAGTGGGCGAACACATTCGCAGCACCATCATTTCTCCAGGAGCCGTTGCTACAGAGTTGACCAACTCCATTAGCGACCCACAGGCGGCCCAGAACATCGGTGAAGTTTACAAAATAGCAATTCAACCGGAAGCCATTGCCCAGGCGATCGCCTACGCATTGGAGCAGCCTAAAGAAGTGGATGTTAATGAAATCCTGCTTCGTCCAACCGCTCAAGAACTTTAGTTAGAGCGTTCTTGAACATCCGCTAAAGCATCGCTACCCTTGAGCTTGAAGGCAGAACACCTAAGAGGATGCTTTAAAGCTGATTGCCACTCGAACCGCCCCCTTCTCTGGCTTGCTGCAAGTGCTAATCCCCCAATTCTGGCAGGGCTAATTAAAAGTCAGCAGAGAACCGTTCACGCCAGGATAGTTCCGTGCAGCGCTCCAGAAGACGGCTTGAACCGTGGCAAACATGCTGCATTCGCCTCCTAATTCCCAAAATTGGGGACTTCCGAGTCATCTGTTTCTCCCCCAGAATGGCAGGCTTAGCACCTGCGGCAAGCCAGAAAAGAAGGCGAATGCAGCACATTTGATACTTCTAAAACATCCTCTAAGGGTGGCGATGATCTGGTAAAATGCTTCGAGCTACTTCAACCGTCGCTGTGCTGGTACGGTTTGGGGGACTGTAGTTCAATTGGTTAGAGCACCGCCCTGTCACGGCGGAAGTTGCGGGTTCGAACCCCGTCAGTCCCGTTCTAAAAACACCACAACCCCAGAAATAGCAGCATCGGTATAGATGCCGCGCATCTCGGTTGGTATCGTTACCGTTACGATAAGATGACGATGTTGGAGGTGCGTTGTTGCTTCCCTCTATTCCTCTTCTCATCACTAATTTCAGTTATGTCTGTTCGCGTTCGAATTGCTCCTAGCCCTACCGGAAATCTGCACATCGGCACGGCTCGAACGGCTGTGTTTAACTGGCTGTTTGCGCGTCATCATGGCGGTCAGTTCATTTTACGAATTGAGGATACCGATCTGGAGCGATCGCGCCCCGAATTTACCCAAAACATTCTGGATGGCCTGACCTGGCTGGGGTTGAATTGGGACGAGGGGCCATTCTTTCAAACCAAGCGAATGGATCTGTACCAGCAGGCCATCCGAACCCTGCTTGACAACGGTCTGGCTTACCGTTGTTATACCTCCGAAGCCGAACTGGACGAAATGCGAGCCGCGCAAGAAGCCAGAGGGCAGGCACCCCGCTACGATAACCGCCACCGCCACCTAACGCCCGACCAGGAAGCGGCCTTTCAAGCAGAAGGGCGGCTGCCTGTGATTCGCTTCAAAATTGAGGACGGTCGAGAAATTGCCTGGAAGGATATGGTGCGGGGCACCGTGAGCTGGCGTGGCAGCGATCTGGGTGGTGATATGGTGATTGCCCGTCGCGCCCCGGCTGATGAGATTGGTCAGCCCCTCTACAACTTTGTGGTGGTGGTAGACGACGTTGATATGAACATCACCCATGTGATTCGGGGTGAAGACCATGTTGCAAATACGGCTAAACAAATTTTGCTGTACGAAGCGCTAGGCGCAGCCGTACCAGAATTTGCCCATACCCCGTTGATTTTGAGTCCTGCTGGCAAGAAACTGTCGAAGCGTGATGGGGTTACCTCCATCTCCGACTTTCGCAAAATGGGTTACGTGGCCGATGCGTTGGGCAACTACATGACGCTACTCGGCTGGTCGCCACCGGATTCCACTCAAGAGCGGTTTACCCTGGCCGAAGCGGCAGAGCAGTTTAGCTTCGATCGCGTCACCAAGGCTGGAGCAAAATTCGACTGGGATAAGTTGAACTGGCTCAACAGCCAATACTTGCACGATATCCCAGCCGATCGCCTCACCGACCTGCTGATTCCCTATTGGCAAAACGCAGGCTACGAGTTTGATCCGGGCGATCGCCCCTGGCTAGAGCAGCTTGCAGCTTTAATTGGCGCTAGCCTGGTGCGTTTGGAGGATGCGGTGGAGATGAGCCGTTATCTGTTTATCGTCGATGTCGGATTTAGCGATACGGCAACGGCTCAACTGCAACAAGACGGAACGGCGGCAGCGCTGCAAAGCATTTTAGACTCACTCGCGTCGACTCAAACGCTGACGGCAGATGAGGCGCAGACCATGATTAAAACCGCAGTCAGCACTGCCAGCGTTAAAAAGGGGTTAGTGATGCGATCGCTGCGTGCAGCCCTGACGGGTGACATGCAGGGGCCCGATTTAATTCAATCCTGGCTGTTGCTCAACCAGCACCAGATCGATCAACGTCGTTTGCAACAGGCATTGGCGATCGCAAAATAGCGCCGTTAGTTTGCTGCCGACGGGCATCGTTAGAGGATGTTTGAAAAGTAGCAAATGTCCTGCATTCGCCCCCTAAATCCCCCAATTCTGGCTTCGACGTGAGCGCTCAGCCGAATGGGGACTTTGAACGAGAATCGGCTCGAAAGTCCCCCATGTTGGGGGATTTAGGGGGCGGTTCGAGTGACGTTCAGCACGTTTCAAACATCCTCTTAGGCCGAGGGTTAGGCAAATATTAGGCAAATAGTCAGGCAGACGGTTAGGCAGACGGTTAGGCAGATGTTCAAACGACCGATTGGGCTTCAACGTTGTTGATACGGGGGAACTCTAGCGATCGCCCTGCCGTCGTTGCTGGTTCAGGTCATTTTTGTTACATACCCTAACCTGGCAGGGTAGCGGTCGATCGCCGTTTTTGAAACGCTAAAACCTGTTAACACAAGTTGCCAACCGTTGTACAGTCAGTTTTACTGAACGGTAGTTTTGTGTTGAAATACCATCTTTGCCAGATTTTTGCCAGACTTCTTATTCCCTAATCGATCCGTCACTTAACCACACCATGCCTATCAAAGGGTCAAACTTAAACCTCAAATTGCCCGTCGCTGCCGTGTTTTTGGCGATCGCCTGGTTGAATCAGGCTCCCGTTCAGGCGCAGCAATCACCGGCTCCATTACTCTCAATTTTTGAAAACGTCACGCTTAGTCCAAATTTTTCCCCCGACCCCACCACCATCCGAGGCATTAGTGGTGGCTCTCGACCCGCCAGCGAAATTTCAGGTCGTGCCGAAACCGCTACAGGCCCTTGTTCTGGGTTTGTTGATGCCGAACCTGACCACACGATGGTGTTAACCGAGTTCTTCGATTACCTCAGTCTGGCGGTGCAAAGCCCCGAAGACACCACGCTGGTGGTGCGGGGGCCAGGCGGCAGTTGGTGCAACGACGATTATGACGGCAAAAATCCAGGGATTGCAGGACAGTGGTTGTCAGGTACCTATGAGATTTGGGTCGGTTCCTACCAGGAAGACAAATACCATCCTTACATCGTCCGCATCACTGAAGCGGAATAAGCAACCCGCAACGATTCCGATTCCCGGTTTTTCAAAAATCTGGGGATCGGAATGCAGGCGGGTGTGGTTCAAAGGGATGCGATCGCCCACCTTTGAGCCATTTTAAGGATTCTGGTTAACCAGGCACCTCATTTGTTTCACTGTCTTGAGCCTGGGAAACAACCAGCAATCCACGAAAAATCAACGGGTTCACTCAAGTCTTGCTAATGACTAGTTGCCCGTTTTTCCACAATTAAGTTAAATTTGATTAAGATTCACTCTCATTATTGAGCCAGTGAGCGTATCGAACAGGTGAGTTAGCCACCGCGCTAGCTCCTGATTCACTTTTGTAAGCCTTACACTGAGGCTATATAGAGTTTAATTTCGCGACGTTCAGAAATCTGATTTAGGCAACAACTTTCTTTGCCCTAGTGGATTTGACAACCGTATCTGTATTTAGAGGCTAGCTATGAAACTTTCCTGGAGAGTTATCCTTCTCTGGACATTGCCAGCCCTTGTCATCGGGTTTTTCTTCTGGCAAGGTGCATTTTCCACCTCTCCGATGAACATGGGTAACAATACTGCCAGCACGCGCATGACCTATGGTCGCTTTTTGGACTATCTCGACAAAGGACGAGTCCAGAGTGTTGACCTGTTTGATGGTGGCAGAACCGCGATCGTAGAGGCAGTTGACCCAGAGCTAGACAATCGTGTTCAACGGCTACGGGTTGACCTACCCGGCAATGCACCTGAGCTAATCTCCAGGCTAAGGGGCGACAACGTTAACTTCGATGTGCATCCACCCCGTAACGATGGTGCAATTTGGGGGTTGCTTGGTAACTTAATCTTCCCTGTATTGTTGATTGGTGGATTGTTCTTCTTGTTCCGCCGCTCGAGCAATGTTCCGGGTGGGCCAGGTCAGGCGATGAACTTTGGCAAGTCCAAAGCTCGCTTCTCGATGGAAGCCAAAACGGGCGTCATGTTCGATGATGTGGCTGGCATTGAAGAAGCCAAAGAAGAATTGCAGGAAGTCGTTACCTTCCTTAAAAAGCCAGAGCGCTTCACTGCGGTGGGTGCCAAAATTCCCAAAGGGGTGCTGCTAATTGGCCCGCCCGGAACCGGGAAAACCCTTCTGGCCAAGGCGATCGCCGGAGAAGCAGGTGTCCCCTTCTTCAGCATCTCCGGTTCAGAATTTGTGGAAATGTTTGTTGGGGTCGGTGCTTCCCGTGTGCGCGACCTGTTCAAGAAGGCGAAAGAGAATGCCCCCTGCATCATCTTCATTGATGAGATTGACGCGGTAGGACGGCAACGGGGTGCGGGGATTGGCGGCGGAAATGATGAGCGTGAGCAGACGCTTAACCAGCTTCTGACCGAGATGGACGGGTTTGAGGGCAACACAGGCATCATCATCATTGCGGCAACGAACCGTCCTGATGTGTTGGATTCTGCCCTGCTGCGTCCCGGTCGCTTTGACCGTCAGGTGCAGGTCGATCCACCCGATATTAAAGGTCGGTTGGAAGTTCTCCAGGTTCATGCTCGGAACAAGAAGCTGGCTCCAGAGGTTTCGTTGGATGCGATCGCCCGCCGCACACCGGGCTTTACCGGAGCGGATTTGGCTAACCTACTCAACGAAGCCGCGATTCTCACCGCTCGTCGCCGCAAAGAAGGCATTACCATGCTGGAAATTGACGATGCGGTCGATCGGGTGGTGGCCGGAATGGAAGGAACCCCCCTGGTGGACAGCAAGAGCAAGCGCCTGATTGCTTACCACGAACTGGGACATGCGATTATTGGTACCCTGGTGAAGAATCACGATCCAGTTCAGAAAGTGACGCTAATTCCCAGAGGCCAAGCTCAAGGTTTAACCTGGTTTACCCCTGCCGAAGACCAGGGTTTGATTTCTCGCGCCCAAATTTTAGCCCGGATTACGGGTGCTTTGGGAGGTCGTGCCGCTGAGCAAGTTATCTTTGGCGATGCCGAAGTGACGACTGGAGCCGGAAACGACTTACAGCAAGTAACCAACATGGCGCGGCAGATGGTAACGCGCTTTGGCATGTCCGATTTAGGACCGCTCTCGCTAGAGAGCCAGCAAGGTGAGGTGTTCCTGGGGCGCGATTGGATGACCCGTTCGGAATACTCTGAGGAAATCGCTTCTCGGATTGATGCTCAGGTTCGCACCATTGTTGAGCATTGCTATGACGACGCTTGCCGCATTATGCGCGAAAACCGCACCGTAATCGATCGCCTGGTTGACCTGCTGATTGAGAAGGAAACCATTGATGGCGAAGAGTTCCGCCAAATCGTGGCTGAATACACTGAGGTTCCTGAGAAAGAACAGTATGTGCCTCAGATCTAACCTCTAGATTGCGCCTAATATTCAGGAAAGTGGGGGTGTAGCAACCCCCATTTTTTGTTGCTGATTGGTCACACCATCAACCATGTCTGCTTCTCGATCGCAACTCGAAACGCCGCTAGTCTTTATCCTGCAAGCCTGCGCCAACCGACGCAATGCCGCTTTTCATACTCCAGGACACAAGCAAGGACAGGGTACGCCGCAACCCTTGCGTGACCTGATGGGCGATACGGTTTTCCAGGCCGACTTGCCAGAACTGCCAGAGTTAGACACCCTGTTTACACCCCAAGGAGTGATTCAACAGGCACAGTCGTTGGCCGCAGATGCCTTTGGCGCAGAGCAAACCTGGTTTTTAGTGAATGGGTCTACCTGCGGTATTGAAGCGGCGGTGCTGGCAACCTGTTGTCCTGGCGATAAGCTGATTTTGCCCCGTAATGCTCACCAGTCTGCGATCGCTGCCCTGATCCTCTCGGGTGCCGTCCCCATCTTTGTCGAACCGGAGTACGATGCTACCTGGGGCATTGCCCACAGCCTCACGCCTGACACTGTTTCTGCTGCGCTCAAGCAACACCCTGATGCCAGAGCCGTACTGATGGTGTCCCCTACCTATTACGGAGTGTGTGGAGATGTGGCGGCGATCGCCCATCTGGTTCATCAGCACGGCATTCCACTGTTAGTGGACGAAGCGCACGGCCCTCATTTTGCCTTCCACCCGGATCTGCCTGTTTCTGCGTTGGCTGCTGGAGCCGATTTAAGCGTGCAATCTATCCACAAAGTGCTGGCCGCCATGACCCAGGCCGCCATGCTGCATGTGCAGGGATCGCGGGTTTCGGTGGAACGGCTGGCTCAAGCCTTGCAGTTAGTGCAGTCTAGCAGTCCCAGTTATTTGCTGCTGGCATCGTTAGATGCGGCTCGACAGCAGATGGCGGTTCAGGGTTACTCTTTACTCAGCAGAACATTGGAGCTGGCCGATCGCGCCAGAAACCACCTGAGCCGCATTCCCGGTTTAACGGTGTTTCAGCCCACCGCAGCAGGGCGAACCCCCGGTTTTGTTGCACTCGATCGCACGCGCCTGACGGTCAATGTTACCGGGTTGGGGCTAACGGGCTTCGAAGCCGATGAGCTGTTGCACCAGCATCTGGGTGTCACTGCCGAACTTCCGTCTCTGCACCATTTGACCTTCATCATCAGCATCGGCAACACCGCTACCGATATCGATCGCCTCATTCATGCCTGCCAAACCCTGCACCTTCACTTCCGTCACTCGCCCCTCTCGATTCCTTATCCATTGCCTCCCACCCTAAACCGTTCTGCCCTATCGCCCCGTACTGCCTTCTTTGCTCCCAGCGTTACCGTTCCTATTGCAGACGCGATCGATCGCGTCAGTACTGAAACCGTTTGTCCCTACCCGCCCGGTATCCCCGTCCTGATTCCTGGCGAAACTATTAATGCAGAGGCGATCGCGTATTTGCAGCAGGTTCTGGCAGCGGGAGGCATGATCACGGGCTGTAGCGATCCTGAGCTGCAAACGCTGCGCGTGATAGAGAGCGCATAAACTGTTCGATAGGGTAGGAATTGCAAGCCCGCTATTAGCCGTCGATTAACTGTCCTCTCGTTCCCCATTCGTTATGCCTTCTTCCCTTTGGCCCTATGTCACTCCTGGCATCCCCGATGACCTGTTTGAGCGACTGCCCGGTATTCCATTGAGCAAACGTGAAGTGCGGCTATTGATCATTTCGCATCTGCGGCTGACCCCCAACTCGGTACTATGGGATATTGGTGCCGGTACAGGCACTATTCCGGTTGAAGTGGGGCTGTTGTGTCCCCACGGGCAGATTGTGGCGATCGAACGGGATGAAGATGTGGCGAAACTCATCCGGCGCAACTGCGATCGCTTTGCCGTTCAAAATGTTGACATCATTGAAGGCAGCGCTCCCGATTGTCTTGATCAACTCATTCAAGCACCTGATTGTGTGTGTCTTGAAGGGGGGCGATCGCTTAAGGCTATTCTGCAAGCGGTCTGGCAACGGCTACAGCCCAAGGGTCGGATTGTGGCAACAGCCGCTAATTTTGAGAGCCTATACGCTATTTCAGAAGGGCTGGCTGATGTCCAGGCGCGTAATATTGAAGTGGTACAGTCTGCTGTGAATCGCTTAGAAACCCGAGGAAATCATCAACTTTTTGCGGCTGTTGATCCCATATTTGTGTTGAGTGGGGAAAAAATGGAATAAGGCTGACCGATTCACCTGAATTCGAATAACGTTATGCTCGGTTTAAAGCCACTCAGCCGCCTTCTTTTGCCAAACATTACAACGGAATTGAGATAGATTCGCTAGAGTATGCCAAAGTAGTTTTAACCTGAACTTAAACGGTTGATTGCCATTTCGTGAAAGCCCAATATTGAGGCTAATTCAGGCTAAGTTTTTACTATTTTCTTTTCCTATGCCGCTGCCTCGTATCCTCAGCTCTATCGTTGCGATCGCCCTCGCACTGGGGATGATTACCCTGGGAGGATGGTACTTCACCATCGGGTTTGGCATCATTATTTATCTGGGGCAGCAAGAGTATTTTCAGCTTGCCCGTGCCAAAGGTATGGCTCCGGCAGGTAAAACGACGCTGGTGGTAAGCCAAATTTTGCTCGTTATCTCGACCCTGTCTCCAACCGGTCTGGCAGATGCGGTGTTGCCAGTTGCGGGAACGTTTATTTGCTTTTACCTGCTGTTTCAGCCCAAATTTGCCACGATCGCCGATATCTCTGCGTCTATTCTCGGTCTGTTTTACGGGGGCTACCTGCCAAGCTATTGGGTACGCCTGCGGGCCTTGGGCAGTGTCGAAGTCAGTAACTTGCCTTTAGACGGGTTTTGGCCGTTTCCGCTGACTGGCGTGCAAAACTTGCCGATGGGCTTAACCGCAACCTTTCTCGCCTTTGGCTGTATTTGGGCCGCAGACATCGGTGCCTATATTTTTGGCAAATTTTTTGGCCGCACTCGGCTGTCCGATATTAGCCCCAAGAAAACCGTAGAAGGGGCGGTGTTTGGCGTGTTAGGCAGCGTTGCTGTGGCAATGGCGGGTACCTGGTATCTCAACTGGCCGGGGTCACCCTTGAGCGGAATGGCTCTTGGCCTCATGATTGGAATTGCCAGCCTGTTGGGCGATCTCACCGAATCGATGATGAAACGAGACGCAGGCGTTAAAGATTCTGGGCAACTGATTCCCGGTCATGGCGGCATTCTCGATCGCGCTGACAGCTACGTGTTTACTGCACCACTGGTCTATTACTTTGTGACGCTGTTGTTGCCGTTGCTGCCATCCTGAGGCTCAAAGCGATGACCGGTGGCAACTCAGGTGCAGCTAAGGGGTGACTGGAATGACATTAATACCACCCCGGCAAATGATGCGCTCGTCCTCCAGGCTGAGTTCTTCTAAGTCCACATCAGAGCCTAAATCCACCTGAAATCCGTGCAAATCGTTTAAGGGCAATCCACGTTTGGCGCGAGGATGCGGTAGCCATTGCGGGTGTTCCAGGCATAGCAAATTCCCGTTCATCACCTGCATTCCGGTGCGAATGGCTACGGGGATTAAGCGCCCACTCGCCGTTAACAAATCAGCTACCAGGGTGATTCGGTGATTGCCGATCGTGACGCTGGGGTTTTGCAAGGTCAGTTTTTGAGGCTCAGACGATTCGCTTAAACCGGGAGACAACTGCGATCGCAACAGCTCGGCCAAAAACTCGGCCAGGGCGGTTGCCAGCATTGGCGCGTGCAGGGATGCGTTCAGGTCGGCTTGCTGAATCACCACCTCACCCCGAATCGGCACCACCGCCAACAACCGCAGCGGCTTACCCCGCAGCATTTGCCCAAGATTAACGCGAATATTACGGCCCACCATTTGCACTTGACTCAGGTGCAGCCCTTGATAAACGGCTTTGCTGGCTGAAATTATGACCTGGGGAATGTGGCCCGAAAGCAGTTGGCGATCGCCCCCCTCAATCCGAAACTCTAACGCTTCAACCTGCTCTACCTGCGATCGCAGCCACAACCGCACGGCAGGGGACAACACTGTGCTGATGATGCGGCTGCGGCGAGAAGCCTCTTCAGGTGGCGTTGGTTCAGGCGACTGTGCAGCGGTTTCATCATGGGCATGGCTGGTGGATGGAGCGGCGGTTGGTTCCATAGCTGGTTCCATAAATGGGTTGTATAAATTGGCATCGAGCCGCAGGTAAGCGGAGCGCCATACGGTTGGTTGATCTTACAGCAGCTTACCTGATACTGGACGAGATCGCGGTGGCGGCACCTCAGGATCGCTGTGTCACCGAATTTTGACAACGTGCGATCGCTGGCTTGATCCCTCTACATTATTAATGTCAAGATATCATGACATTATGATCCCCGATTATCCCATAATTCCGTAAAACCCTACAGAATCAGCTTGAACACCCCCTTGATCTCTTCGTTACTTTTCTGCAACATACACTTAACGCTTGATCCCTGCGATCCCAAATAAAAACCTAGTACAGGCATTTGAGGGAGCGTTTTAGATTGATTCGGTCGATCGGGGGTTAAGCGCAAGCCCTGTTCACGACTGCTTAAATCAACTTCGTATTCATAACGTTCAGGCGGCGATCCACTGAATTGTGTATCGCCGGAAACATTTAAGTTCTGTAGAAGCTACCAGAGGACATTGTCATGGCAAAAGAACGCCCACCCTTAGAGGAATTAACTCTAAGACAACTCCGAAAGGTTGCCAGCGAATATGGCGTTTCTCGTTACAGTCGGATGCGGAAAGAGCAACTGCTGAACGCCATCCAGGAAATTGAGCGCACCCGCTTGGCTTCCAGTCAACCCCGATCTGTAGAGTCGCAACGCACCGTAGAATCACAACGCAAGATGGAGGCGCAAGAAGAAGTGGAGGCAGCAAAATTTGATGTGGGTCAAGACGATCTTTCTCCTGAGTCGTTATCAGCCGTAGATGAAGGGCTGGCTGACTTGCCCGACGGCTACGGTGATAGCCGCATTGTGCTGATGCCTCGTGATCCTCAGTGGGCTTATGCTTACTGGGATGTGCCCAGCAGCCACAAAGAAGAACTGCGGCGACAAGGAGGCAGCCGATTGGCACTGCGCTTCTACGATGTGACTGACATCAACCTGGAATATCAGCGTCCCCACAGCTTGCAGCAATATGAGTGCGATGAAATGGCGCGGGAATGGTACTTGCCCATTCCAGTTAGCGATCGCGACTATGTGGTTGAAATTGGTTATGTCGCCTACGACGGTCGGTGGCTTACCCTGGCGCGATCGGCTCCAGTCCGCATTCCGCCCGTTTATCCCTCCGACTGGATTGAAGACAAGTTCATTACCGTTGCCTGGGAAGAAGAACTGCAAAACAAGACCTTCCTGGAACTGGTGCCTCCTCACCAAAAAGAAGCGATGTCGGCAGCGGCTAGTTACCAGGGACAGGGGGAAGGAAACCCCATCTACGACCAGATCTTTGGCATGGCTCAGTCTGCCGAAGCGCAGCGGGTTGCCGGGTCGCTGTATGGTTCTATGCAGCAGGTGCCGCAGCAGTCGGTTAGTTCTTACGTCTTCCCATCTGGGGTGGGCATGTGGGCAGTACCCACCATGTCTGGCATCGGCATGTCGGGAATTGGCATGATGTCTGGGGTTGGCTTCTCTGCCTCGGCACCGCCCATCCGGCCTCGTCAGTTCTGGCTGGTTGCCGACGCGGAGCTAATCGTTTATGGCGCAACCGAGCCGGATGCCACGGTGTATGTGGGTGGTCAGCCGATCAAACTCAATCCAGACGGCACGTTCCGGTTCCAGATGTCCTTCCAGGATGGCTTGATCGACTATCCCATCTTTGCGGTTGCGGCAGATGGCGAGCAAAACCGAGCCATTCATATGAAGTTTACTCGCGAAACGCCAGAACGCCGCACCAACACCAAGGAAGAATCGGTTGAGGAATGGCTGGCATAACGGCAAAGCTGTTCTGTTCATCCAACTTTTGAGGTTAACCTCCCTCTCATATCCTCTGTCTCATCGGCAGAGGATTTTTTTTGCTGGTTTGGCGGCTTGCTGAACCCGGTTGATCCCCGCTGTAGTGTTCAAACGGATAGTACTTACTGCATTCGATCGATTGTTCGATATTGGATCGCTTCTGCAATGTGATGGGCTTGCAGGCTGTCATCGCCAGCAAGGTCAGCGATCGTCCGTCCTACTTTGAGAATGCGATCGGTTGCTCTGGCCGAGAGTCCTAGTTTACGAATGGCCTTTTCTAGCAACAGGCGCGTTGTGTCGTCGAGTGGGCACCATTTCCGCAGATGGCGACTTTGCATTTCCGCATTACAGCGCAGGGGTTCATCTTGAAATCGGCATCTGGCTCGATCGCGTGCTTGCTGTACTCGTTCTCGAACCGAGAGGGAGTCTTCTCCAATGGGTTGCTGTGTGATTTCTTCCGGCTTGAGGCGATTGACCGCCACCTGTAGATCAATCCGATCCATTAATGGGCCTGATAATCTTGCCCAGTAATGTTCACGCTGTCGGGGGTTGCAGGTGCAGGCTTGAATAGAATCACCAAAATAACCGCAGGGGCAGGGATTTGTACTGGCAACCAGCGTAAACTGAGCTGGAAACGAAACAGATTGGCGAGTGCGGGCGATCGTCACATGCCCGTCTTCCAGGGGCTGCCGCAAGAATTCCAACACATCCCGCTTAAACTCCGTTAGCTCGTCCAGAAACAAAATGCCTCGATGGGCCAAGGAGATTTCACCAGGACGCGGAAAACTGCCGCCACCCACCAGGGATGGGCCAGAGGCGGAATGATGGGGGCTGCGAAACGGGCGATCGCTAACGAGCGAGCCTTTCTCTTTTAGCAACCCTGCAACGGAATGAATCTGGGTTACTTCCAGCGCTTCTTCAAAGGACAAAGGCGGCAAAATTCCCGGCAGGCGACGAGCGAGCATCGTTTTGCCGCTGCCGGGAGGGCCAACAAAAACGAGGTTGTGTCCCCCGGCAGCAGCAATTTCGAGGGCACGACGCGCATGGGCTTGCCCTTTGACCTCTTTGAGATCCAACCCGGTGAAGGGCGATCGCGCCAGTTCTGCCACCGCATTAACTTCCACAGGCTGGTAGCGATCGGGATCGTTGAGAAAGTCTGCCACTTCTGACAAATGCTGAAAGCCGTAGACCGTTAGCCCCTGAACCACGGCGGCTTCACAGGCATTATCGGCGGGCACCACTAAGCCTGTAATTCCCATTTTTTGGGCGGCGGCGGCGATCGCCAACACCCCGGCAACTGGACGCAAGCTACCGTCCAACGAGACTTCTCCAGCAAAGAGATACCGATCTAACAAATCAGTATTCACCTGTTCGGAAGCGGCTAACACACCAACGCTAATGGGCAAATCAAAACTGGGACCCTCTTTGCGTAAATCGGCAGGGGTAAGGTTAACCACTACCTTTCGCATCGGGAAGGCATAGCCTGCGTTTTTCAGTGCGGCCTTGACCCGTTCTTTTGACTCTTGT
The DNA here is from genome assembly GCF_015207605.1 of Oculatella sp. LEGE 06141. GTDB lineage: Bacteria > Cyanobacteriota > Cyanobacteriia > Elainellales > Elainellaceae > Oculatella. The sequence continues at coordinate 85,516 of NZ_JADEWO010000011.1, read as the reverse complement.
ACGGCAACGTCTGGTAGCCCAACCACTACAATACCGGGTAACCCCCCGGCAATATCTACCTCGACCCCGACCTTTACTGCGTCAATTCCGACAAGGGATGCACTCCAAATCCTGGCCAGCATGCCGCTCCTTACAGTATGTGTGATCTGTAGAATGCCCGTAATGCTGACCAGAGTAACCGTAGCCAAACTTGCTAGAACGTTTGGCTACAGGGGACTTTCCGTAAATCTTGCCTCACAAAAGCTTCACGATTCACTATTGGCACAACGGCAGATCCCTGGTAGAAACAGGATTGATCATGTCTTGTTTTAATAAGCCTTAAGATCGATGCTAAATTTTTGGCATCCATCGTAGGGTAGCAAAACGACTCAATCATCTACTGAGTTTCTGGTAAAGAACGTGAAATGGTGGACGTAAAACGCACTGATTTTCAGCGATATGGCGTTGCTGTGGTTAGCGTCGCGGTCGCCCTGGTCTTAACACTGTTGCTCCGACCGCTGCTGGCACAGTCCATCTTCGCATTCTTTATTGCTGCCGTTACCATTAGCGCCTGGTATGGGGGAATGAAGCCAGGGCTAGTTGCAACGGTGTTGTCTACCCTACTCGCAGGATACTTTTTCATTGCGCCATTCTACTCCTTAGGTTTGTCTAGTGCGGTTAGCCTATTGCGGTTGGCTATCTTCTGGGCAGTTACCTTTCTCATTAGCTCCCTCACCTCAAAGCTACGCACCGCCAAACATCAAGCCGAGTCGGCTTTAGCCCTTTTGCAGCTTAGTGAAGACCGTTACCGCCGATTAATTGATACGGCCAATGAGGGAATTTGGACATTGGATGTTGATGGACGAATAGATTATGCCAACCAGCGAATCTCTCAAATGCTGGGTTATTCCATTCCAGAGATGCTGGGGCGTTCCAGTTTAGACTTTGTGGATCAGGCATTTCGCCCTCTGCTTCAAGCCAGTTTAGAGCAATGGCAACAGGGTCATGCCAAACAACATGATCTTCAGCTTCACCGTTTTGATGGGGCGGTGCTTTGGGCGATCGCGTCTATCAGTCCCATTGTGAGCAGCACAGGCAAACGCCTGGGCACGCTGATCATGATCATGGACGTGACAAAACGAAAACAGGCTGAAGAATCATTGAAGGAGAGTCAGGCGCTCTTTGAGTCGTTCATGAGCTACAGCCCGGTTACGGCGTTTATTAAGGATGAGATTGGGCGATATCTGTATGTCAATCGACAGATTGAAACCCTGTTTCAACGCGACATGGCCGACTGGATAGGTAAAACGGATGCGGAACTCTTTCCAACTCAACCCACGCAGCAATGGCATGATAATGATGTTCGGGTTTTAACAACGGGAAAGATGCTTGAGACGGTAGAAACAGTTCTTCTGGATGACGGCGAACATTCCTATATCTCTCTGAAATTTCCGTTAAAAACCCAATCAGGGCAAAAGCTACTGGGCGGAATATCGATTGATATTACTGAGCGCCAACAGTTTGAAGCCAAAATTCGGCAGTTTAACCAAACGCTGGAGTCCCGAGTGAAGGAACGCACGGCTCAACTGGAGGCAGCTAACCAGGAACTCGAATCGTTCTCTTATTCGGTGTCGCACGATTTGCGGGCACCGTTGCGACATATTAGCGGCTTTGTGGAACTGCTACAAAAACAGTTGCGATCGGCTCCGTTGGATGAAGCCAGCGATCGCTATTTGAAGATCATTGCCGCCACTACCAAACATGCTGGTACGTTAATTGATGATTTGCTGGCGTTTTCCCGAATGGGACGGGCAGAAATACGCCATACGGTCATTGATATGGATCAATTAGTGAAGGAGGTACAGCAGGATATCAAGCAGGATATCAATGATCGGAGCGTTTGCTGGCAGGTTGAACCTCTACCGCAGATTCAGGGTGACCCATCTATGCTGCGATTGGTGCTGCATAACCTGCTAGAAAATGCCGTTAAATATACTCGTCAATGCGATCGCGCCAAAATTATGATCGGTAGCACCGTCAACGAGCAAGACGTTATCTTCTTTGTGCAGGATAATGGCGTTGGCTTTGATGAGCAATATACTCATAAACTGTTTGGCATCTTTCAACGGTTGCACAGCGATCCCCAGTTTGAAGGGACGGGAATTGGGTTAGCCAATGTGCGGCGGATCATCCATCGTCATGGAGGACAAACCTGGGCAAAAGGAGAAGTAGGCAAGGGGGCAACCTTTTACTTCTCTTTACCGAAATTGCAAAATAAGGGAAAGGAATGGAATTAAAACGAATTTTATTAGTTGAAGATAGCGCCAACGATATCGAATTAATTCTAACTGCACTATCCCAAAACAATCTGGCAAACGAGGTGGTGGTAGTACGGGACGGTGCGGAAGCGCTAGATTACCTGTACCGACAAGGGGTATATCGCTTGCGGATGGAAGGACATCCGGTTGTGGTTTTGCTGGATCTGAAGCTACCCAAAATTGATGGCACCGAGGTTCTGGCTCACCTCAAATCTGACACCCAGATGAAGCTCCTTCCTGTAGTAGTTTTAACGTCTTCACGAGAGGAACCCGACCTGGTGAAGTGTTATGAGCTGGGTGCCAATGCGTATGTTGTCAAACCAGTTGATTTTCGTGAGTTTGTGGAGGCCATCAAAGGACTGGGGTTATTTTGGGCGGTGGTAAACCAACCGCCACCCGGATCGATCTCTTCGGTCCGCAGTAAGTGAAGAGGCATGAATATGGACCCGCTCCAATTTCTTCTCCTGGAAGACAGCTCATTGGATGCAGAACTTATTTATGCAACGTTAGTGGAAGGAGGGATTCACTGCAAACTGATGCGGGTAGAAACCCGCTCTGAGTTTCTCAGCGCCCTTGAACAAACCCCAGTTGACTTAATTCTGGCAGATTACTCCCTGCCCACATTTGATGGCATTGCAGCGCTAGACATTGCCCGATCGCGGTGTCCGGATGTGCCGTTTGTCTTTGTTTCGGCAACGCTGGGCGAAGAATTGGCCGTTGAAATGCTCAAAAACGGTGCGATCGACTACGTGCTGAAGCAACGGCTAGGACGACTGGTGCCTGCCGTACAGCGGGCACTGCGCGAAACCGAGGAGCGCCGAGAGCGCCAGCGAGCCGAAGCGTTGCTACGAGAGAGCGAAGACCGATACCGACGCCTGTTTGAACGTAACCCGCAACCCATGTGGGTGTTTGACGCGAAAACGTTGGCATTCCTGTCGGTTAACCAGGCTGCTATTGATCACTATGGCTATTCCGAGTCGGAATTCCTCTCTATGACCATTCAGGATATTCGCCCTTCGGAAGACGTTCCGGTCTTGACCCGAATATTTTCTAGTTTGCCTGAAGACGCGGACTACAAAGGCGTTTGGAAACACCAAAAGAAGGACGGTACCCTGATTGACGTGGAAGTGTCAACGCGTGGAGAAACCTTTGCTGGACGACCCGCCCGATTAGTTCTCATTAATGACATCACCGAGCAGCAAGCGGCACTCCGTGAACGGCAACAGGCCGAGGAAAGACTACGCGAGAGTGAACGGCGGTTTCGCCAATTTGCAGAGAATATCGAGGATGTGCTTTGGATATTGAACCGTCGAGAGCAAACCATGCTCTATATCAGCCCTGCCTATGAACACATTTGGGGACGCTCGTGTGAGAGCCTGTATGCCAACATTGCAGAATGGACTGAGGCTATTCATCCGCAGGATCGCGATCGCATTTGTGCCGTTTTCCTGAACCAGGTGCTAGAGGAGGGGTATGAATTAGAGTATCGAGTGCTGCGCCCGGATGGTTCTGTGCGCTGGATTCGCGATCGAGCATTTCCTATTAAAAATGAACCGGAAGGAGCCTGTTGGGCGGCAGGCATTGCAGAAGATATTACTGAGCGCAAGCGGATTGAAGCGGAACGCGAAGAATGGTTTACCAGGGAGCAAGCGGCACGCGAATCTGCCGAAGCAGCCAACCGCATCAAAGATGAGTTTCTCGCGGTGCTGTCCCATGAGTTGCGATCGCCCCTGAACCCCATTTTGGGGTGGGCAAAGCTGTTACGGAGCCGCACCTTTGATCCAGCGACAACGGCTCATGCCCTGGAGATTATCGAGCGAAATGCCAGATTACAAACTCAACTGATTGAAGATTTGCTGGATGTCTCTCGGATTTTGCAGGGCAAGCTCAGCTTGAGCGTGTATCCAGTGGATCTTGTTTCGACCATTGCAGCGGCGATCGAGACGGTGCGGCTATCTGCCGAAGTAAAATCCATTCAAATTCACACCACCTTTATTCCCCATAATGGGCATGTGCTAGGCGACTCCAATCGCTTGCAGCAAGTGTTCTGGAATTTGCTGTCGAATGCGATTAAGTTTACCCCTCCAGGCGGGCAGGTTGAGGTAAGGCTGGAGAGTTGCGAGGTTCCAGTGATGAATGCTGAACGATCCGACTCCACTCAACCTGCAACACCCGCCACTTCACCCTTTCGACGCTACGCCCAAATTACAGTAACCGACAGCGGCAAGGGAATTAGTCCGGATTTCTTACCCCATGTATTTGCCTATTTCCGCCAGGCCGACAGCGCAACGACACGCAAGTTTGGTGGGCTAGGGTTAGGACTGGCGATCGTTCGTCATTTAATTGAACTGCACGGTGGTACGGTTGCAGCCAGTAGCGCCGGGGAAGACCAGGGAGCGACCTTTATCGTCAGGCTACCCCTTACCGTTAACACCTTAGAACAGGCGCAGGAGCGGCAGGACTCGCCTGAAACGCTGAGCTTACAGGGCGTTCGAGTTTTAGTTGTGGACGATGAGCCAGACGCGCGCGAGTTTGCTGCATTTGTGTTGCAGCAATATGATGCAGAGGTAGTGGTTGTGGCATCGGCAAAGGAGGCGCTGGAAGTTTTAACCCAATCGGTGCCCGACCTATTGCTGAGCGACATTGGGATGCCGGATGTGGATGGTTATATGCTGATCCGGCAGATTCGACAGCGCAGTACAGAAGCAGGAGGGCAGATCCCAGCGATCGCATTAACGGCCTACGCCGCTGAGTTTGATCAACAGCAGGCAAAGACGGCAGGGTTTCAAATGCATATTGCTAAACCAGTTGAACCAGAGGCGATGGTGAACGCGATCGCCCGCCTGGTTCAACTTAAACGAACCTAACGGCTTCAATGCTCGAAAACGTTGAGATACTGCAACAGATCTAAAGACACAATTGTAGGCAAACAGTCAAAGCATTGCTGTGCCAGTTCCCAGCGGTCTTCCCGTTGAAGCATTTCTGTTAGCTTCAGCCGTATATTCAGCAGATAGCGCACATCATTAGCGGCATAGCGTAACTGTTGCGGGGTGAGATTGGCGGCATTTCCCCAATCGGAGCTTTGGGAGCTTTTATCCAGTTCGATTTGCTCTAGCTCTTGCACCACATCCTTTAAGCCGTGGCGAGGGGTATAGGTGCGAGCTAGTTTGCTGGCAATTTTGGTGCAAAACACAGGCTTAACCTGAATGTTGAGGTGATGGCGCAACGTAGCCAGATCGAACCGGGCAAAGTGAAACACTTTAACGCTATTGCCGGTTTCCATCAATTGTTTGAGGTTGGGTGCCTGGGTTTGCCCTCGTTCAATGCGAATGGCTGTAGCTCGGTTTTGAGGATCACAGAGTTGTACCAGGCAAAGCCGATCGCGATGGGGCAACAACCCCATTGTTTCAGTGTCAACGGCGATCGCGTCTGCCTGCATGTAATGAGCTAGCTCCGCATCAGAGAGGTCGCGATCGTATACTTGAAAGTCTTCTAAGTCCATTGGGCTATTTTAGGAAATTTGACGAACGTCGTCGTCTGTTGGTTTCAAACCTTCTCACAGGATTTCTCTACTCTTGTAATGACAGAAATCTGAGCTTCTTACGGCAGTTCTCAATCGAGCCAGCCACAGTCTCGCCAAGATGGGTGTGGGATGTAGGGCTTAAGGCGTGGTGAATGCAAATGAAAATGGCTGTAAGAGGATTGGCACTTGTTTCCGCGTATTGAGCTATTTCACCAGCCCATTCAAAAGCCCATTGTAAAAGAAGGTATTCCAACGACCGCCAAACGGCAGAAGAGAATACCCTCACTTTGGAATATTAAACGGATGTCTGAGAAGTGCTAAACCCAGACGGCCATTCATCTACATTTAGCTGAGATCCAGGAATTTAGCGACAGTGTGAACGTCTTTATCACCCCGGCCAGAGCAATTAATCACAAGGGTAGGATTGCCCGTAAGCTGTGGGCAAAGTGTGTCGAGATAGGCGATCGCATGAGCCGTTTCCAAGGCCGGAATAATCCCTTCCAGACGCGAGAGAAGCTGCAATGCATCTAGCGCCTGGCGATCGGTAATACTGTAGTACTCCGCCCGTCCAGACTCTTTGAAATAGCTGTGTTCTGGCCCTACGCCCGGATAATCAAGCCCCGCACTCACCGAATGCGCCTCAATCACTTGCCCATCATCATCTTGCAGCAAGAAACTCATCGCACCGTGCAGTACGCCAATTCGGCCACGGGTTAACGTCGCCGCGTGCTTGTCCGATTCAACCCCTTCTCCTGCCGCTTCGATGCCAATCATCCGAACGGTTTGTTCTGGCACAAACTCATGGAATAAGCCGATCGCATTTGAACCACCGCCCACACAGGCCAGCAAAATATCTGGCAAGCCGCCCCACTTTTCCTGACACTGACCGCGCGTTTCTTCACCAATCACCGCCTGAAAATCTCGCACAATCATGGGATAGGGATGGGGGCCAGCAACAGAACCCAGAATGTAGTGAGTGCTTTCAACGTTTGTGACCCAGTCTCGGATGGCTTCCGAGGTTGCATCCTTGAGAGTGCCCGTTCCCGCTTCAACTGGACGAACCTCTGCACCCATTAACCGCATCCGGAAGACATTCAGCGCTTGCCGCTCCATGTCATGAACGCCCATATAAATGATGCACTCTAGCCCAAAGCGAGCGCAAACCGTAGCCGTGGCAACGCCATGTTGCCCTGCGCCTGTTTCGGCAATAACGCGCTGCTTGCCCATCCGCTTTGCTAGCAGTACTTGCCCCAGAGCGTTGTTAATCTTGTGTGCCCCGGTGTGGTTCAGGTCTTCCCGTTTCAGATAAATTTGGGCACCACTGCCGTCGGGGCGGGCATAGTGCTGCGTTAGCCGTTCGGCAAAGTAGAGCGGGCTAGGTCTGCCGACATAATCTCGCATCAAACCCTGAAGTTCTTGCTGAAACTCAGGCTCATCCCGATACTGATAGAAAGCGGTTTCCAGTTCGCTTAACGCGGGCATCAGCGTTTCAGGCACATATTTGCCGCCAAAGCGACCAAAGCGACCTAGCGGATCGGGACGCTGGGTTAAAAAGTCCGCAGGAACGTTACTGCTAGACGATTGGCTGGACGACTGGCTAGGAGAAAGGGGAGTGTGTGTCACAAACTTTAGAATGATAAAGAGCGTTACAAATTAGCCACCATTATAAAAAGATCTCATCCTGTCTTGAAGCAAATTGAATTATTAAAGCCGTTTAAACATGACTGAGAAACGCAAGAGTGACAAAACAACCAACGCCAAAGCCAATCGGATAGTGTATTCGGAGTTTGGCAATTCTGCCGATCCGTCTGCGTTTGAGCGTCCCGTTCAAGAACTGCCGCCCAATCAGCAAAATGTCAGGGTGCAAGCCTCTCGCAAGGGACGCAAAGGCAAAACTGTGACGGTGATTACGGGGTTTCAATCTAAGCCTGAAACGTTAGCGTCTCTCTTGAAGCAGCTTAAGGCTCAGTGTGGTGCCGGGGGAACCGTCAAAGACAACGAGATCGAAATTCAGGGCGACCATAGCCAGAAAATTGTGCAAGCGCTGGTGGCGTTAGGGTACAAGGCCAAGGTTAGTGGAGGATGAACGACCCAAGATGACAACCCGCCTGGTGCTGCTGTACTAGACGTAAGCCATCGTTTTTGCAGAGAGGCGATCGCACCCGATTAAGCTCAGAGATTGGTTGCACCGTGTCAAATGTGCGGCATCGTCCCTGCAATATCCCAGGCTTGGGACTTTCCGAACCAGATCTGTTGCCAGGTTCACCAAATTTGAAGATGAGCGCCTGCGGCACGCCAGAACAGGGAACGACTCAAATCTACTATTGGCACTTGTTAACTTGGCACTGTTAAATACTCGTTGAGAGAGGGAGATAGCCCACAGAGGCCAGTGACGCGGGTGGCTCCCTCTCTAATTAAACCGTTCGTCGAACATGAGGGTCATCCCGAACGGGCGGGTTGTGATTAAGACGCTTGCAGGGAGGAATCTTTAACCGGAATGACCGTTAGAGACGGTAACTGTGAGTTGTGTCGGCTCGATAAGTTTAACCCGACCACTGTGTAAGTTTGCGCTGTTGGACTTTGAAACGTGTCCCCGATTGCAATCGGCTGTTTTGCTTGAAAGGTACCAATAAAGCGTTGATGAGCATCCATGAGCAGGTACTGCATAAAATCTCCTTACGACAATATCGACAGACGATCGCCAGACAGGTCCAATTGCATTGCGATCGCCTCAGATGAATTAATCAGAGTGAGGAAAACTTCATGAGAACGTTCCAGCCGTGGCTGGAGTTCTCTCCACCTTGCTTATAACATCCCTATTCGAAAAATGTGCGAAATTGCGAATATTGAACCCAAATCTGTACGAGGTTAAACGGATACTAAGAACTTTAAACAAACCCGCTTTTAACGCAATAATGCGGCTGTTTTTCCTGAAGCCGCCAGTTTAATTCGTTACAGGCAAGACTCCGGGCTGGCCTGATGAGGTGGGGTTGCTGCCCACCGTTTTCGCCAGTGTGAGGTTGGCTCCAGGCCGCACCCTTGCTGTTCGGCCTGTCGGCGCTGCAAGATGGTTTCAGCGAAATCGGTCAAGCTTGGATCGCGATAGGGGATTGCGGCACGGGTGCGTAGATGTTCCTGCTCTTTGCGCGATAGAGAAGGCAGAACGGCTGGGTTGAAACTGGCGATCGTTCCAGGAGATTGCCGCCCAACACCGGGCAAGGAACCGATATGTAACCCAGCAGCGTGCAGCGCAGTTCTGACGGCTGCTGCACAGGAGTACGTAGCCAGTTTGCCATCTGGGTGCAAACAGCGAGCCAGTAGTCCTAAAAATTCGATCGTCCACAATGGCGGACAGTGAGGCGGAGAAAACGGGTCGAGAAAAATAGCGTCGGCTTGGAACCCAGAGTGGTGAACCTGTTGCAGCGTCTGACGCGCATCGCCAATCAGCAGCCTCGCCTGAAGGCGATCGCCGTTGATCTGATGCGACGATGCCAGTTCCACTAGAATGGCTTGAATGGCAGCAGGCCAGCAGGTCAGTACATTGTGGGCGATCGCCGCGTTGGGAATAGTGGGGTTGAGTTCTAGGCCGATCCATTCCACCTGGCAGTTGGGGTTGACCGCCCAAATGGTTTCCAGGGCTGCTGCCGTGTTATATCCCAGCCCATAGCAAACATCTAGCAATCGCACAGTAGACCGTTGCGCCATCTCCGGAAGCCGGATCGCATCTACATAAATTGACCTGGCTTCCAGACAGGCACCGTGGCGATTGTGAAAAAACTCGCCAAATTCAGCCGAAAAGAAGGTAAACGAGCCGTCCGCCGTTGATTCTGGAACGAATTCTGACACCAGTGGAAGGGAAACCTGTTCGGCTGTGGGCACGATGTCCATAGCGGTCTGCAATACGTCTTTTAGAAGAAAATTCTTAATAATAAAGGGTATTCTGGCTCAACGGACGACCCGCGCCAAACGCAAAAGATGCAATCGCTAGAGTCAACTAACGCAACTCTATTATTGTCTACCCTTTAGAATATCTGTTCAGACCTACCACACCTCGTTTTCACTTTACGTTTGCATGACCCTTTTAACTTCAATTGTTTCTGCCGAGTGGCTGGTGCAACACCTCAGCGATCCACAGGTGGCGATCGCAGACTGTCGGTTTGCCCTGGCCGACCCAACCTCAGGTCGGCAACAGTACGAAGCGGCTCACATCCCCGGAGCTTACTACTTTGATTTGAACCGCGATTTGTCGAGTCCGGTAGCACCCCACGGCGGGCGGCACCCCCTACCCGATCCACCCACCCTGGCCGCCAAGCTGGCCGCCTGTGGCATTAGTAACACGGCTGCAACGCCCAAGGTCGTGGTGGCCTATGATGATTCTCGTTTGGCGTTTGCGGCTCGCTTTTGGTGGTTGCTGCGCTATATGGGCTACGACCACGTGGCGGTGTTGGATGGAGGGTTTAGCGCCTGGCAAACCGCAGGATACCCGGTAACCTCTGCCATTCCACAGCCGCAGTCCGGTGAGTTTGTGCCGCAGGTGCGCTCAGACTGGGTGGTTGATATTAAAACAGTTAAAGACCGCAAAGACCTGCCCAATGTGGCTCTGGTAGATTCCCGCGAAGCCGAGCGATATCGGGGCGAACGAGAACCAATCGACCCGATCGCCGGCCACATTCCGGGTGCTGCAAACTACCCGTGGATGGACGTTACAGACGCTCAAGGATACATTCGCCCCCCGCTGGAACAACAGCACCGTTGGAGCGCTCTTGAACAATCAGGGGAAGTATTGGTGTATTGCGGTTCTGGCGTAACAGCGTGCGTTAACTTGCTGTCGCTGGAACTGGCAGGTATTTCGGTCGGAAAACTATACGCCGGAAGTTGGAGCGATTGGTGTTCTTACTTGTAGGAGCGAGATGCATGGGCGATCGACGTAATTTTTGCACAGGCACACTCCCTAAAGCGGTGATAGTTTGAACATAAAAAATACGCCGATTTTTGGAAGGCACAAAGGAGACTATTTATAATTAAAAATATTTCAACGTTGTAGAGTTGTAGCCCTTTCAAAGCTGGACTTACAGTTTCTTAGAGATAGTACAGATAGGAATGAAAATATCAGGAAATTTATACCTGTATCGGTACAGTACATCAAAGGGTGCGTTTTTCGTAACTATAGTCGTAGAGCAGATCGTAGAGCAAATCCATCGGTTAACGGGTTGAGCGTGTTGCTACAACCAGCGTCGCTTTTATACCAGCCAACCCCTACAGTCAACACGGTACATTTTGCAATTGCAGAGTGTTAGGAGTGAAAAGACCCAAAATCTTAGTAGGCTAGAATACTTTGATTCATGGTCAAGTCGCTCAAAATTCAGTAGTAACTATCTTGCAAAATCAGCCTGCTTAGTTCGGGCGATTTTAGTTTAATTCCTCGCTAAAAATTTTAGGTCTAAGTTTTTATGTCGTTCACTTCAAACCGTCTTTCTATATTTGTAGACGGGAACAACATGTTCTACGCTCAACAAAAAAACGGTTGGTTCTTTGATCCAAGGCGGGTATTGTCTTACTTTACGAGTGATTCTGAGGTGACGTTAATCAATGCCTTTTGGTACACCGGATTAAAAGACCCTCAAGACCAGCGTGGATTTAGAGATGCCTTAATCAGCCTGGGTTACACCGTTCGCACTAAAATTCTCAAAGAGTACTATGACGATAATTCGGGGCGCTATTCTCAAAAGGCAAATTTAGATATTGAAATCGTCGTAGACATGTTTAATACCGTTGAGCAATATGACCGGGTCATTTTGTTTAGTGGTGATGGTGACTTTGAACGGGCGATCGAGCTATTGCGCTCCAAAAACACTCATATTACGGTTGTTTCGACAGAAGGAATGATTGCCAGAGAGCTGCGAAATGCCACCGATCGCTACATTGATTTGAACGATATTCGCTCCCATATCGAGAAGGTAGATAACTAAATTGGGTTAGGAGATGTGGGGTATAGGGAAACAGAAATTGTTCCCTCCAATGTCAACCTGCTGCAAAAACTGAGATTGCTTGCCTATCCTGGAAAAGGAATTACACGGGAGCAGGTATGGTCAGCCATCAACCTCATCTAGACAAAACGTTCACCCTGGCGGTAGTGGGAGATGTCCACGATCGTTGGGATGCTGACGATGAGGCAGCCCTGAATCATTTAGGGGTTGATTTAGTAGTATTAGTGGGTGATTTTGGTAACGAATCGGTGGACGTTGTGCGGGCGATCGCCAATTTAAACATCCCCAAAGCAGCGATCTTGGGCAATCACGATGCCTGGTATACCGCCTCTGACTGGGGCAGAAAGCGCAGCCCCTATGACCACAGGCTAGAAGATCGAGTTCAGCAACAGCTCGATCTGTTGGGAGCAGCTCACATCGGTTACGGGGTGCTGGATGTGCCCGAATTACAGTTGTCGGTAGTGGGCGGGCGACCCTTTAGCTGGGGCGGCTCTGTCTGGAAAAATTCGGACTTTTATCAAACTCGATATCACGTCAGCAACTTTGAAGAATCGACGGCAAAAATTGTTGCAGCAGCTCGACAGGCCGCTTTTAACACAGTTATTTTTGTTGGACACTGTGGCCCTACCGGGTTGGGCGATCGCGCTGAAGATCCCTGCGGACGCGACTGGAACCCGATTGGCGGCGATCATGGCGATCCTGACCTAGCTCTGGCGATCGCACAGACGCGGGCACTCGGAAAATCGATTCCGCTGGTGACCTTTGGGCATATGCATCACCAGCTTCGCCACAGTAAACAGCATCGCACGATGGTACATTCTGACCTTGGGACGGTGTATCTTAATGCAGCCAGCGTGCCCCGCATTATTGACACAGCAGAAGGGCGGCAGCGAAACTTTTCGCTGGTGTCGCTACGGGCGGGCAGCGTTACAAAAGCCTCACTGGTTTGGCTCAACCCCCAGTTTGAAATCAGTGAGCAAACGGTACTGTATGAGGGCGATCGCACGGCTGCCCATCTGGCATCAAGCTAAGGCAACGGGTGTTGTGCGGCTCGCTGGACGCACGGCTGCAAAAAACCGTGATTTAGCGGGCGGGTCTGGCAGAGGGCTGAGTGAACTCTTGCGGGGTTGCTTTCGTTTTACTCAGCCATGTAATTAAGTCGTCGGCATGGACTTGCAGTTCGGTTCCCAGGGTTTTGATGTAAAGCACCCCGTTGCTGATCACTAAATCACGAATGGGATACCACGACGCGCGGGTACGGATAAGCAAATCTAGCGGAATGCCTAATTGTGCCGCATGTCTGCTGTATTTCCACCAGGCTCGCCAGAGAATCACTGACTTGGTGCAGTGCATCCGATATCCCTGCGGCACCTGACACGTACGAAATTGATAGAACGAATTTTTATCCGCTTCCCCGGTAAGCAAGAAGTTGTGCTCGGCTAATACCTGGTTCATCCATTCCCAACTGGATGTTCCCGCCTTTACCAGAAAGTGAGGCGGTGTTTCCTTGAGTTTGGCGATGGCCAGCACGCCTTCCTTCTTAGCGGTGAGTTGATTGTTGTTGCACACCGTCTGTGCCTGTAGCTCTGGATTTGCCAGCAACACGTCCTGATTTTGCAGAGAACTTTGCACAAACGTTCGCATCAAATCTAGGTTGGTCAACATAGCGCTGGATGTGCTTACTGCACGGCTAGGAACACGGTTACTTAAAACACCCAAATGTGTTTATTGACACATCTAAACTAAATTTACTACAGGAATAGAATTTGCTCAAGCGTGGCGCGATCGCCCTACATTCGTACATAATGCTTCAATTTTACTTAAAGGGTGTTTTAAAAGTATCCAATGTGCTGCATTCGCCCCCTAAATTTCCAACCTTTGGGGACTTAGCACCTGCGGCAAGCTAGAAAAGGGGGCGGCTCGACCGCACCTTTAAATCACCCTCTGAGCTGGCACCATCTCATCCGCTGGTTGCTGCTGAAGTTGGGTTCAGCCTTGGGCAGTCACCACACGTCTTCAACCAATAACCGGAACCCGGAACCGGGAGAAGCGGCGATCGCTGGATATCATAGAAAAGTGAAAACGCTAGCCCAATGACAGCCAATTTGGCGTAAACTAAAAGACTGATTGCGTTTGCTAAACTCGTGACTGTGTACAGCTTGCCAAACACAGCGAACCGCATCCGCAACTATTACCTGGAGAGGTGGCTGAGTGGTCGAAAGCGCTCGACTTGAAATCGAGTGTACCGAAAGGTACCGTGGGTTCGAATCCCACCCTCTCCGTTTGCAATGGGTCATCTTTAAAGAGCCTGGCTTGAGCAAAGACCACTCGGCGAAGAACAGCGTAACCAGTGCAGCATAACCTTGCGCGGCGACCAATCTAGCCGATTGGTAAGGAATGCTACCGGATCGCCCTTATGTGGATAATGGCTAAAGCTAACGACCAGCCTGGATCGACCAAAGCCAATGACCTGTAAGCAACGCGTGTGTGTCCAATAGACCTGTTGGTCGATTGTGGTGGATTGGTACGGTACCGGGCGGGTTAAAGCGACCAGTTCTTGAACGGTAAGGTGATCCCGCGTTTTAGCTCGGTTGGAGTCGGCAATACCCACGCCCCTGGGATCATCTATTTCTAGTTCCCAATCGGGATGCAATAGACTGATCCAGTCGTTTTGTGCCTCTGCTAACGCGTCAATTAAACCAGGAGACAGGCGATCGCCATCTAGCAGCACAATATTCGGCTGGGGAAGAACCCTATCCTTATTCCGATTGGATTTGAACCGAGAGACGTTGCCAGCTATAGTCTGTTCTACAGTGGCGCTAGACGGACGAGTTTCCAGATTCAGTCCATTCATTTCAACCTCTTTCTACCATGCAGTGAGCTAAATTTGCTCGCCTTTGTTTGTATGTGTGGAATTTCGGCAATGTGTTACGAGACGACAGACAATTTCAGCGGCGCTTCAGTAACATTGGCTCGGTTTCCGGCACAACAGTATGTAGCGGGTAGACATCCATTGCTGATGGAAAGCCGCTCATTCACTAAAGCTGTGCTTGGATAAGACTGAAGGAGTGACTGCTATGGATTCTTCGATAGAAGACTGGATTGATCGGTTGATTGAAGCTTTTCAAGTCTATATTCCTACCTTGAAAGAGTATCGCAGGCTGGCACTTTGTAGCGAGCTAAGCGAGGACGATGCGGATTGTTTGGAAGCCATTTACACCATGGCAGAACAAGACTCACTGCTAAACTTTCTCATTAATGAGTTTGACCGCATCTGGGGAAAACGAATTGGCCTGCTGGATGAACAGTTTGTCGAGCAGTACAAAGATCAGCAGGCATGGCTGAGAGAGCACCTAGAGCAGACGTTATTTGAGCAGGAATCCCGTTCCGAAACCCAACGCCTTTTACAGGATCAAGGGTTTTATGATGGTCCGATTGATGGTGTCTGGGGCGATCGCTCGGTGGCGGCTATCAGACAATTTCGGGAGGAAGTACAACGACAGTTAACCAAGCAGGGGTTCTACCAGGGAGCCATTGATGGCGAATTTGGCCAGCTTTCTGTCTCGGCTGTCAAAGAATTTCAAAAATCTCAGCAACTTAAGGACGACGGTATACCGGGTTGGCAAACCTTCTCTGCTCTTCAATCTGGGTGAACCTATGGCAAGCAAATTTCAACTTCGTTTTGATTCTGAACATCCTGATATAGACTCCTTCAAGGCGTTTATTCAACGATCGTTGGAACTGTATCAACTGGCTGAAATCTGTAACGTCGATGACATTCTGGATAAAGCCTGTAGCCGCAACGAAGGTTGGCTTACGGCGGATTCAGTGGTTGAAATTCACTTAGCGTGGCTTAAAACAACGTGCCTGGAGGTGATTGAGGAATTAAATCGACAGCGTGACAATAAGCGAAAATTTGACATTGCGATTCAAGCACTATTCGATATTGAGAATCCAGATGCCCGTTCTCTGTTGGCAAGTGTCACCCGAACCCTGCGCCAACATCGGCTCTACGGCACCTATGAAGTTAAGGAGATTATGGCTGAAGCCTATGCGATCGGCATCAGGCGAATCGAATTGGGCACCATCATTGAAAAACCGTTGCCCTGGTTGAGATCCACCTGTTTGAATGTCATCCGCGATTTACGGCGCAAACAAGACAAACTAGACAAACCCAAGTTGGACGGCGAAGGGTTCTCTCCGGGTGATGAGGTTTTCTCTGATTTGATCTTTGCTGAAGATCGAAAAGCCATGCGGCTCGCTCTAGAGCAGTTGAGCTATGACGATCGCCAAATTTTACATGCCAGAGTGCTGAAGCATCAGGCGTGGCAGGAAATTGGCGAAGCGTTATCCAACCCAAACGAGGCGGCGCTCAATGCGAACGCGGCTCGTCAGCGCGGATACCGGGCGCTTCAGAAGCTACGGCAACTCTATGATGCGATTCGACAGAACGTGCAGATTGATGACGATGAACCGGATGAGCGTGGGAGGTCGTTTTAAACGTATCAAATGTGCTGCTCAGTATTCCCAACTCAATTTTCAACGTCAGTGTCTCCAAATAGTGTCTCCAAAAAAGAGTGATCGTATTACGATCACTCTTTTCTTGATTTAGAGTACAGTTTCTAACTGCTGTAGCATTCGATCGAGACGGTCATTGGCTGCTTTTTGGCGATCGGTTGCCTCTTTAGACAGTTGGTAAGAATAGACTCCAGAAGCCAGCCCAACTGCGGTTGTAACGGTGCCTTCGGAGGCATTGCCGACCAGCAACAAACCGGCTCCTCCCAGGCCGATGATGGTGCTGGCTGTGGTCATAATACTAGCGACCACAAAGCTCCAGTAAGCCTGGTCGGCACTTTGCCGTGCCTGACGCACCCCTTCTTGAATGACACTTTGCATTAATGCAGATCGCTGGCTGGGTTGAGAACTATTGGTTTGATTCCATCGCACTATCCGACTTCTGGACATAGTACTATCCCCTGAGAAAGATACAGCTCGATCGTTCAACCGCTATGTCAACCGTTGCGGCAAGGCGATCGCAACATCGGTCTACTGATATGTGGTGATATTTGCCAGTTCGCTACACACGATCGAGAAAGTTACCTCACAGGCTAACTTTTTGGCTCAATGATCAAATTGGGCAGCCCTTCCAGTTTTTCGACAGGTGTATCCTCTTCCATCCCTGGAGTAAAGACCGTTAGCCCTTGAGGAATACACTCAACTTCAATCGGAGTGGTGCCGATCAGTTCTCCATCCAGCGCCACTTTTTGCGGTGGGGTGGTCGTTACTTTGATCCGCTTTGCCCGTAAATAGCCAATGTCATCTCGTTCAACGGCGTGACCCGACAAAGCCGTTTGTAAGAGGTGAATTGAGGCGGCGATCGCTCCTCCTGTATTGGCAGGAGCCACAATAGTGAGATCGAGCAAGCCATCATCATAGATAACGCCAGCCGGTCCTTGCGCCAGGATAGAAGTGGGGGGAGCCGCATTTGCAACCGTAATGGCAGAAGCCGTGACCTTAATCACCTGCTCATCGGTTTCGATTTCAGCATCAAACGACTCCAGCCTCCGCAACTGCTGAATGCCTGAAATCACATAAGCCAACATGCCGAGTCGGTTTTTAGCATCTCGATCGGCCTGCTCAACGGCTTCTGCTTCAAACCCAATACCCGCCAGTAAAACCATCGGTTTGCCGTTGCAGTAAGCCGCGTCAACAATCTTGGTATAGCCGCCCAAAATGGTTTGACACGCACCCTCGATCGTGTCGGGTAGCCCGAGCGCATTGGCAAAAGCGTTTGCTGTTCCGCGAGAGATGATGCCAAAGGGAATACTGGTACCAACCAGGGCTTCTGCGGCGGCTGAAAGGGTACCATCCCCACCGGAGGCAATAATCGCTTCAACTCCACGCTCAACGGCAGCATGAGCCAGTTGGCCTGCGTCAATTTCTTCGGTTGTCAACTGGACATCCAGATCGATTGTGGGTTCTAGCAGTGAGCGAATTACTACTAAATCTTGCTCTGAATCCCCTTGCCCTGCAACAGGGTTGAAAATCAAACAGGCAGAACGAGTCATAGGTTTATGCAATAAGAGTGAGATTGAGTACTCAGTGGGCTAACCGTTTGTGGAGCGATCGAGCTACTGATGGGAGAAGCGATGTATATCTTCCCATTCTCTCCAATTTTTTAGAAAGAACGTCAGGTTCCCAGATCAGGTATCGCTGAAGGTCGGTATGACTTACAAACGTCACTCCCTGCTGTAGAGGTATGCCCCTAAAGGAGTTGCAGGAAAAGGTACGGTCAGGTACATGATTCGCCCGCAAGCCTGTAGTTACGCCCGATACACAATCGTTGTTCCATTATGGAGAAATACATCAACGAGGGCACTGCGTCGCAGTGCCCTCGTTCATAGGTGAATGCAGAAAACCCAATACGGCCTGGTTAAGGCTGCAACCCCAGGGCAGATTTATGCCCTTGTTCGCAGCCAAAGCCTACTAAAACGGGCTGATGGTGCCGTTGGGCGTTCAACCCAGTTCAATGGACGGCCTGTTTGCTCAGACTATTAGTTCTGGGTGAGTTAAGCGGCCAACCGAGACGGATTAAACGAAAACCTGCCGTTGGCTCACTTCAAACGGTCAACCCATCAACCTCGAAAGAATAGGCAGTTTGAGACTGTTGCCAGCCCTTAACTATCCGTGGAGGCATTGGGAACGCTGTCTGCCTCGCCCGCCGATGAATCACTCTCTGAAACTGTATCTGGTTCACCGTTAGACTCCACCTCAGATTCAGTCTCAGGCTCAGTCTCGGACGGTGGTTCTTCTGCGACAGGAGTGGCTCTGGCTGGCTTCGGCCCTCTCATGAGTGCAAGGTTAGCAGGCGCTTTGGGGGCATCTTCCCTGGAACCGCCTCTACCTTTGCCTCGGCCTCTACCTTCATCCCGGCCTCTACCTTCATCCCGGCTTCTGCCTTCATCCCGGCCTCTGCCTCTATCTCCACCTTTGTCTCTACTTTCACTGTCATCACTATCCCGATCGCTGCGACGGGTAGGTTTCGATGGTCTGGGCGATGGGGAAACAGGGCTAGCGGAACTACTGTCAGTAGTCTCCTTAGCGGGTCGCTCAGATTTCTTGATTGGACGCTCTACCATCTTTAAATTATTTGAGTTCTGCCATCTTCCAGTATCCTAACTGCTTTCGTAGCCAAAATATGCGTTTAGCTGCAAAGGTAAGCCAGGGATAACAGGTTAAATGGCGATCGCCATTCCTGCCCGAAACAGGAACCCATACCACCAGGTTTACCGCGCAGGAGAATCATGTTGGTCAGTATTGCTTCGTTCAAACACTACAACACCCAGGGATTAAATTGGCTGCTTCAGCCATTAACGACCGCAATGATTCTCCACGGTTAAGGTGATAAGGAGCGGTTGAATTATGAGGACAGATCAGCTCTGGCGGCAGCTTGAGAAAGGCTATACCGACCCGTTTTGCCGCGATACCACTTGTTTTCTTTCAAGCCAGCCGAAAGGGCGTTGGCAATTCGGGTGCTGGCTTTGCTTCGCATTGCCTTGGGTGTTTCATCAACATAGATGGAGTCGATCATCTCAGGGATGCCCATCACTTTATCGGGTTGCTGTTGTAAGACCGTGGATACAGCCTGTGGCAAGGAGTTTTTCTCAAACTCTGGCCGCATGTAATCTTGTAACCCTTGCTCTCGCCGTTTCCCTTTGCTAGTGTTAGTTGCCTTCTTGCTTTGTTGAGACGTGGATGAGGATTTGCGATCGCCTTTAGTAGTCTCAGCCGCGGATGCATGATTCGCTGTAGCGTTAACAGGTGAAGCTGCTTTGCCTGTTGAAGCTGATGCATCAATCGCTGCACTTAGCTCTGCCGCTACAGAATGATTGTTAGATGAAAACATGCTGACAACCGACTGGAGGCTTTTTCGCTTTTCACCAATGCCCTCTATTTGAGCTAATAGTTGAGCCTCTTGAGACGCTAAATCGGCATCAATTTCCAGCAGCTTCGACAATGTTGGATCAGAGGAGGAATTGGTTGGTGAAACTTGCATCTCAGAGCGTTCCTTGTTTGAGTAATGATGTTCAATAGTCGGGAGAGAATTTCTCACTACTTCCATTAAAGTCTGAAATGGAAAAAAAAGTTATTTGTAGGATGATGTTTCTTCAAGATTGATTGGCAATTGAGGTAAAGTTGTCGCTCGGTTCCCTTAAAAGAGCTACAGTGTTACCCATTTCATTGCCAGAATGTTGCTGTGGGTGCGTGTTGTCGATTCCAAAGGAAAGCCGTTGCTGGCGGTTAAGGTATCACGATCGCAACACTTGATATTGTAATGGGTCAAACTCAAACCAGCGAGGTACGAAATATCCTTTAACGAATCTCAGTGCGTCTACTTCAGTGCATCTATTAACCTGGCAATAAAAGATTTGGCATAAGGGATTGGGGTTCGACTCCGCTCACCCCACACGGGAGCGAGTGCTGAGCGGAGTCCAAACACGGTTTGCCCTAAGAACAATGGCTGCCAGGTTAATCCCCCCTTGGTTCGTCCCATGCTACAGCTTGAGAAGAGGCTACGGCTTGAGAAGAGGCATATAGGCTAAGCGGCAATGACCAGGGCGATCGAATGAATCATCAACGTGTGGGGATGATAGCTATCCCCACGCTACCCCACTACCCAGGGTAGTGGTTTATGAATGGGGCTTAGCGCTCTGCTCCAGCGTCCATTCTATTTGACTCACCAGGGATTGCCAATTAGGGTAAAGGCAGCCCAGTAGTAGGGGTGAGATAGATCGACGCTGGCAGATTCCCTTAATTCGACAGGTAAATCGTTGCGACCGATCGCCCGTAGAATGGGGGAACTTTGTAGCTGAAGCTGCCCACGCAGCATCGCCAGCTGCGCCTGTCGTAAAGCATCTGCTTTGATGGGAGCGGTCATCAACTGTCTGTAAAAATCAATCATTAGCACTAGCGTTCCGGCATCACTAACCGACCATAAGCTGGCTAAGGCGGCCTTGGCTCCAGATTGTACAGCTAACCCTGCAAATCCCAATTCAGCATTGGGATCACCTAATGCGGTGCGGCAGGCGCTCAACACCAGCAATTGCACAATCGGAAGCCGCAAGTTTAACTCTCTGAGGCGATCGAGATGTAACGGTTGATCCCAAAACTGAATATACGACTCATCGACCGATCCGCCCACAAAAGCCGCATGGGTTGCCAAATGAATGATGCCAAACGGATAGGACGATCGCCGCGCCTTCAACGTTTCCATCGTAAATTCTTGATTGAGCCAGGTTTCTCCTTGCCAAAGTTGGGTAATGGCCGCAAGCTCCACCGGAACGGCAGGAAGCGGGGCTTCTTGCTGAAACTCGGAGGCACCCATTGCCAACACTCTGGTATTCGCAAGCGCTGCTGGTTGGCGATCGAGCAGGTTAAAGGCAGGAATGATGCCGAAACTGTATTTTTCAATTAGAAACCGTTCACCGTCATGTAAGGCCGCCAGCGGCAGGCTGCGGAGTCCGGTACCCAGACAAAAGATCAGCGTATCGATTCGTTGAGCCTCTAAGTCTGCTTCTAGTGGGGCAATAATCCACTGATAAAGCTGTTGAGCGACGGGCAAATACTCTGATGCCTGGGAACTAACATTCACGACCCCTGCGCGAAAGGTTTCGACGGTTTGGTTGAGCCGCTCGCGATTAGCCTCTGAAATGCGCTGATGTACAGGTTGGCCGCGTGGTGGCAGCAAAATCAGCTCTAGCTGCTCTGGGGTGGGAATCGCGTAGATTAAAGCCGATCGCCTGCCAGTAAGCCGCGCTATCTGGTTGAGACTCTGAGCAATTTGATCGCTCCCTAATACCTGGCTGGTTAAGTTTCCCTGATAATAATCCTCATATTGTTGCTTCCAGCCTAACTCTACCTGACGAATTGCATCTGCAAGGTCTTCACGATCGAGGGTTTGCTGTAGCCTTTCTACATCCAGTCGCAGTGCAGAGAGCGGCTGTGGATACATTGAAGTGGTCATGGATGAGGCTGGAGTGGCCTGTACAGGCTGATTGTGCAGCAAAAGGGGGAGAAACGATCCGACGATCGCCCAGCTGCATGCCAGCAGAAATAGCAGAATCAGTCGAATGAACTTCATAGCGTTATAGATGCAGTGGATGAAGGAATAAACGTCATGGTTGGGTGTCTTTCAACATCACGTCGTATCAGGGTCACACCGCAATGAGTTGCTATGGTGTTGGGATATGATTATTTCAACAACCCAAGTTTGCGAAACCAGGACGTTTGCTCTACAGGGATTCTTTCATGCTTGAGCAAAAGAATACTACTTTCTGCCTGGTGAATTGGCGATCGCCCTCAAAAAGGGTCAAGAAATCTGGTTGATAGCCCAACACATGTAGGGGCATTGCAGTGCAATGCCCCTGTCATCCCTATATCGCTCCCACAACGCCTGATGGCTGGCGGATTTAATGTGGCGGCAGGTTAAATTTCAACCAGTGGACGTTCAACCAGCCGCTGTCCGTTAAATTTTGCTGCGAGAATGTCTTCGTAGGTGGCGGCGATCGCTGCTACAGACAAAATACAGCTTTCTAGCTCCAGCAAATCCATGTTTTCGCCACCCAAAATGCTGTGAACAAACAGGACTTGACCGGCTTCATCCAGTTGAAAGGCACCAAAGCGCATCTTGCTATTTTCAGCCAGCAAAAATTGAATCACCTCAGCATCCATTGTTCTACCGATGGTGATATGGCTGGATGCTTTCACTACTGCTAACTCTGCATCTTGCCAGGGATGAATTTCCCATGGCAAAACCTCAACTTCAATCAGCGTGGAGGGTTGGTAAAGCAGGTTGAACGTAGGAGCATCGGTCGCCGCCTGCATGGTGTCTTTGAACAGGCTGGAGGAGCGTAGATACTCTGAAATGTGTTGATAGGTTAGCTCTTGAGCGCTGTTGACGAAAAGAGACATAGGTTTAAGCCGTAGGTTCTGGTGCTTTTAACTCGGTTGGCTCATGAGTGCAGATAAGAAGCTGATGAACCCATTGAGATCCGTTAGAAAAGCGTGCCCATTATTTGATTATATGTTACAAAGCTTTACCAAAATTAGCATCGCCTGACGGTATGACCCTACAGCATGAACATGCGCGGATCGAGGGTTTTAGGATCATGGGCAGTAACAAAATCCCTCATGCTGGTATCGGATTCCAGGCGACCGTCTACTAAGTTAATGATCCGATCGGCAACATCCAGAATGCGGTTATCGTGCGTGACCATCAGAATAGTGCAACTCTGTTCCTTCGCCAGCGTTTGCATCAACGTGACCACATCGCGCCCAGATTCCTTATCCAGCGCGGCGGTGGGTTCATCGGCCAGGATAAGCTGCGGCTGGTTGACGAGGGCACGGGCGATCGCGACCCGCTGTTTTTGCCCACCAGAGAGGGAATTGGGCTTGTAAGTGACCCGATGTCCCAATCCGAGCTGTTCTAGCATGGCGATCGCCTGCGCCCGTTTAGACCCAAAGCCACCCAATAGCTCAACGGCCATCTCCACATTTTGCACCGCTGTTAGCGATTCAAACAGGTTGTGCGCCTGAAAGATAAAGCCGATGCCGCGCCGCACTTCCACCAGTTGCGCGTTGTTCATCCCCACCAATTCGCGTCCCATCACTTTGAGGCTGCCATCGTGAATGGTTCGCAAAGCTCCGATCAGGCTCAAAAAAGTCGTTTTTCCAGACCCAGATGGCCCGGTAATAATGGCAATCTGGCCGCGCGGAAAGGTGAGATTAAGGTCAAACAGAACCTGTTTGCGGAGGTCACCCTGACCAAAGTAATAATTTAAGCCGTGCGTTTCCACCGCCGGGGTAGATTGGGCGATCGCGACCCCAGCATTGCTGTTTGCGGCGGCATGATTGTTGTGGGGGGTAGGGTTCGCGTCCATCATCCAAATACCTCTGCTGGGTCAGTTGCTTGAACTTTGCGAACGGCGATCGCTCCCGAAAACAGGCACATAATAAACGTGGCGAGCAGGGTAGAGAGGGCACGACTCACCGTCATTTGCATCAACAACCCGGTGGCATTCGCCGTGGCGTTATACAGCAAAACGCTGATACAAAATCCTGGAATGAAGCCCAGCACAGACAAGATAACCGCTTCCTGAAGCACAACCCCCAACAAAAAGATGTTTTTGTATCCCATCGCTTTGAGGGTGGCATATTCCGCCCAATGGTCGGCCACATCGGTGTAAAGAATCTGGTAAACGAGAATGATGCCGACAATGAATGCCATTCCGGTCAGAAGCGTAAACACAAAGCCAATATTGGTGTTGTCCTGCCAGTAGCTAAGTTCCTGCTGCACGAATGCGTCTTTTGTTAACACCTTCACATCCTTGGGCAAACGTTGACTCAGGGTACGAGCCAATCGATCTGGATCGGCACCTTCCTCCACTTCCACCAGGCCAATATCTACCATGCCTAAGTTGCGGCTCTCTAGTTCTGGGTCCAGGTTGGAAAAAAAGCGCAGATAATTTTGGTCGCTCATCACCAGGTTGCCGTTGCCGGAGGCAAAGTCGGTTCCCAGGCTGTAGTTGCCCGCAACGCGCACCTGCCGCTCTCCCAACTCTGTGACAACCCCCGGTGTAATGCTTCCTAACTCTGGACGAGATTTCAGATCAATTAAAACCGTGTTGGGTTCTCTGAGCTTGTCGAGCTGTGCCTGAATGTCGGGCAGGAGCAGCACCGGATCTTGAGGATTGAAGGCCAATACCCTGACCGGACGCGTCGCTTTGGTTTCAGGATTCTTCCAGTTCGCGTTATTGATGTAGAGCGGATAGGCTGCCGTAATGCCAGCAAACGCCCGTGCCTGATAGAGGCGACGGCGGGCAAACGCCTCTGGCACAAACATGTTGTATTTCTGAGTATTGGTAATAATGATGTCTGCGTTTAAGAGCTGCAAAAGCTGCACCTGGCTATCGTACAGGGCGTTTTTGAAGCCATTAAACATGAACATGAGCAAGACAGCAAAGGCAACACCACCCAATGATGTCGCTAAACGACGGCGATCGTGCGTCAGGTTCAGCCAGGCCAGGGGAGTACGGCGCAATGGACTCATGAGAATACCTCTGCGGGGTCAGCCGTCACTACTTTACGTACCGAAATGAGTCCCGACAGAGCGCACATGCTTACCGTTAACAACAACACAAAGACAACGCGACCCACCGTCATTCCCATCGGTAAGCCGCCGCTGGTAGCATTAGTCGTCAGTTCATATAGCCCCAAGGACAGAATCAAGCCAGGAACATAGCCCATCACCGCCAGAATCACGGCCTCTTGCAGCACAATTTTGAATAAATAACGGCTGCGATAGCCCATGGCCTTCAAGGTGGCATACTCTGGCAGGTGGTCGGAAATGTCGGTGTAAAGAATTTGATAAACAATCACCGTACCGACAATGAAGGACACCGCTACTCCCATACTAAAAATGAATCCGGTGGACGTGGTGCCAATCCAGAAGTCGCGATCGCGTCCAATAATTTCCTCCTGCGTCAACACGGTAACATCGGCGGGGAGTAATTGACGCACGGTTGCCTTTACCGCCTCGACATCGGCTCCCGGTTGCAGTTTCACTAACCCCAAATCAATCCGATTGAGAGGACGAGGAGCAAACAGCCGTAGAAAATTTTGGTCGCTGACAATCAGGGTGCCGTCTGAAGCAAACCCGCCTCCCAGGGTAAACTGTCCGCCAATTTCAACCCGTCTGCGATCCGACTCGGTTTCAATGCCGGTAGTTTGGGGGCCAAACTCAGGACGAGACAACCGATCGATGAAGACGGTGTTGGGGCGTTGCAGTGCGGCGATCGCTTCAGGGGCTTGCAGTTCGGGTAACGTAAACACCGGGTCGCGCGGGTTGATGCCGTAGACAAACATGGCACGGCTGAACCGAGTTTCGGGATTGCGCCACTGCTGATAGCCAACATACACGGGCATGGTTTGCTGCACACCTTCCACTCCCGCAATCTGGTAAAGACGTTCACGGGGAAAGGATTTTGTGGTGCTAATTTCCAGGGTTTGAGGCGATCGCAAAAAAATCTCGGCATTCATCTGGCTATAGATTTGGGTTGCCGTTAACGACAGCGCTCCCAAAAAACCTAAATTCATGAAAATTAGCAATACTGCAAAGGCCACCCCGGCGATCGCCACCAGCAGGCGAGTTTTTTCGTGCAGTAAGTTCAACCAGGCGAGCGGCGTTTTCATGGCGTTACGGTCGGTGAGGGAGTGGGGTTGGCTGGGGGTGTGCCAGAATCATCTACATCAATCCGGACATCGACCTGTAAATTAGTGAGCTGTGCTACGGGTTCACTTTGATCCAGGCGGATTCTAACCTCAACCACACGAGCATCCGCATTGGCCGCAGGGTCATCATCCAACACGTTATTTTTGAAGATCTGGCTACCAATCCGCTCTACTGTTCCGCCGAGGGAAACGTCAAAGGCACCGTTACGGCTGGTCACTGTGGCTCGTTGCCCCGGCCTAACCAAACCAACATCTGTTTCGTAAACTTCGGCAACCACATACATTTGTCGTGTGTTGCCCATCGCTAAAATGCCGTCCTCTGCGATCGCTTCTCCCGCCCGAGTGTAAATTCTTAATACCTCACCACTGGCAGGGGCACGAATAATGGTGCGGTCTAACCTGGCGTTTGCCAGTTCCAGGTTACGAGCGGCAGAATCGACCTGGACTTGCGCCTGCGATCGCGTCAGGTTGGCTTCACTCGACTGCACCTGAGCCTGAGCATTTCGCAAGTCGTTACTTCGCGAAGCTTCCAGCCGAATCAAGTTGGCTCTGGCACTCGTCAACTCTTCCTGTACGCGCCGCACTTCTGTAATTTGTTGATCCAACTCCTGCCGCGAAATGGCTCCTTCTTGCTGCAAGGTTTGATAGCGGTCTAAATCGGTTTGCACCAGCGACAGTTCTGCCTCTAGCTGGCGCACCGTTGCCTGCTGTGCCTGGATCTCAAACGATTGGGGTTGATCAATCTGCCCCAGGCGGGTGCGGGCTTCCTGCACCTGAGCACTACCATATTCAGTTTCAGCCACAATTTGAGTCTGCGCTTCTGCCAACTGGCTGGCGGCGTAGTTTCGCTCTGCCAGCCGTTCGCCATAGCTTTCCAGGTAAGCCAGAACGTCCCCCTGCTGGACATATTCTCCCTCCCTCACCAGCAGTTGGCCGATGCGATCGCCCTGGGAACCGCTGATGTTAACCACTTCTCCTTCTGGCTCCAGCCGACCCAGTGCTGCAACGCTGACCTGCCGTGGAGGGGGTGCAACCTCCTCTACCTGATTTTGACCCGGCGCTATCACCAACCGAAACGCTAGAACGCTGCCAAACCCCAAGAGAATTAGGGCTGCCAGTCCTAACCAAAGCCCCCGTCCTGACCAGGGGCGCTGAGCATTACTTACACTCATACGCGTAGATTGTCCAATCGGATTGATATGGTTATGGTGCTATCTATGTTTGGAGCTAACGTTAATGGCTCGCTTGAAGTTGACGGTATACGGCGAATGGCTGAAATCATGGGGTGCCACATCTGGCAACAGACACCTGACTACTGTAGTGGTCTGGCTGGTAAATGGCGGTGGGGGCTGGGGCGTGAAGTGAGCAGTTTGGAACCAAAACTGCTGCCGTTAAAACAGGGGGCTGAGACGGTCGCAAGAAATACATTACAATAACACTGCACGAAACTGCACGGTTTAGTGCAATCACTTCTATCCCTAGACTACACCGTACCGTTCGTAGTGTCTACAAACGTTCACAAGCGGGTGGCGATCGCCCCTGGCAGCCCCTAACTCAAACGGGTTCAGCCCTTCTGGTCTCCATCAGCCTCTCATTTTTGCCCTTAACCGTTAACCGTTAACGCTATGCTGAGTCGCTCTACAAACGATGATTCTGAAACATCTTGCAAACCCGAACAGATTTTGCAGGGCGCATTTCAGGTTTTTCTTCAGTATGGCTATGCTGAAACCAGCATGGATCGGGTTGCGGCACAGGCTGGCGTGTCTAAGCACACGATCTATAACCACTTTCAAGGGAAAGAAGGTTTGTTTGTTGCTCTAATTGAACGGCTGGTGATGCGTCACTTTCAGGTTGAGTTTGGCTGTGCGTTGCCCGAAGCCGAAATGCCTGAACGGGTGTTGCGTCGGTTGGCCGAAATCTTGCTGGCTCGGATGGATGATGCGGAATACATTGCCTTTGTGCGGCTGATGATTGCTGAGTCCGATCGCTTCCCCGAATTGGCTCAGCTTTATGTGCGTCAAGTGATTCAGTGTGGTACAGCAGTCCTCAGTGCGTATTTCAAAGCCTGTCCGGTTCTAACCGTGCCCGACCCAGAGATAACCTGCCATGTTTTTTTTGGCTCTTTAATTTCCTTCATCTTGAGCCAGGAGGTTTTACATGGCAAACACATCATGCCGCTTGAGAAAGAAAGGTTGATTCACTATCTGGTTAATCTGGTTCTGGTTCATCACCATCGGAACGACACCTGAGTAGAGGTGGTGGCGGACAGGTCAGGCTCATCCGTTGTCCCGTACTGGGATGGCGAAAGGATAACTGATAGGCATGAAGATGATAACCACAGTCTCCGGGCACCGGTAACGGTTCGGTTGGGCGAGCCGGATGGAGTCGAGGAATGCCGCCAATTTGATACAGCGGATCGCCCACCAAGGGATATCCAGCCGTCGCGAGATGGATGCGGATTTGGTGAGGTCGTCCGGTCAGGATGGTGACTTCCAGAAGCGTGGTTTCTGCATCGCGTTGCAGCACACGACAGTCGCTATGGGCAGCCAGTCCGTCGGGCGTTGCACCGTACACATAGCCCAAGTCGGGATGGGGAATTTTGCCAATGGGATGAGTGATGGTGAAGCGATCGCTCATCTCCCCACGATGCACCAGGGCGCGATAGGTTTTGTGGATTTGGCGATCGCGCATTTGCTGGCTGAGTCGAGATCGAGCCAGGGGCGATCGCGCCATCAGCATGAGACCGGAGGTACCCCGACCTAACCGATGGATGGGTAAAGGAGTATCGTGCGGATACTGCCGTTGCAGTTGCCGCAATAGCGTATGGTCTAAAAAACCGCCTCCCGGCAACACGGGCAAGCCAGCGGGCTTGGCAATGACAAATAAATCTGGGTCTTCATAACGCACCTGAAACGATAATGGTACGTCTGGTTCATTCCAGGGCGGACGGTGGTAAGTGAGCCATTGCCCTACTTGCAGGAACGTTTCAGCCGTTGTTTGCTCTCCATTAAGCCAGACCTGTCCTGCTACAATTCGCTGGTTCCATGCATCACGGCCGGAGTGACGATATCGTTGGGTGTAATATTCCAGGACACTCAGCCCTGCACCTGCCCGATCGACTTGTTCTCGATACTGCCAGCCTTGATTCATTGAGACGGTTAGAGAGTATTAACGTCTGCATCGCCCCTGGGTTTGATGTCCCCAGAGCCGACAGTCCGATCATACTTGAGACGATGCTTCAAAGGATGGCTGATATAACTGTACCAACAAGAATGAACTCGTTCAGAGCTTTAAGGCGTTGCTAAATCACGGTATGAATTGGCTCCGAATCCTCAACTTTAGGTAAACGTCCTAACCGGCAAAGTCCTCCAAGGCAGGGAAATTTAGGGAGCGATTAGAGCGATGATTGCCCAACGATTCATGCGTCCATTCAGCAACGCCAGCTTTAACAGGGATGTCTCACCTCAAGGCACCCGGTCAGGATTTGACGAAGTCCAGCAAATCTGCGTTGAGCTGCTCTTTGCTGGTGTCGCCGAGGCTATGCGACCCGCCGGGATAGATCTTCAAGGTTGAATCCTTGACCAGCTTCGCAGACAGGAGAGCAGAAGCAGCAATTGGCACAATTTGATCGTCATCACCATGAATAATCAGCGTTGGCACATCGAACTTTTTCAAATCCTCGGTGAAATCTGTTTCCGAGAACGCTTTAATGCAGTCGTAGGCATTTTTATGTCCAGCCATCATGCCCTGCATCCACCAGGAATAGATTAACCCCTGGGAGACTTTGGCACCCGGTCGGTTAAAGCCAAAGAATGGGCCGCTAGCGACATCCAGGAAGAACTGCGATCGGTCAGCCAAAAACGACTCACGAAAGCCATCAAAGACCTCAATGGGTAGCCCACCTGGATTTGCCTCTGTTTTGAGCATGATCGGCGGCACCGCACCCATTAACACTGCCTTGGACACGCGTTCAGTGCCGTGTCGTCCGATGAAGCGTGCCACTTCGCCCCCTCCGGTAGAGTGTCCAATCACAACTGCATCCTTGAGATCTAGCGCCTCGAAAAGTTCTGCTAGATCGTCAGCATAGGTGTCCATATCATTGCCGTGCCACGGTTGGCTCGATCGCCCATGACCGCGACGATCGTGAGCAATGCAGCGATAGCCGTGGGAGGCGAGAAAAAACATCTGCGACTCCCAGGCATCTGCGCTTAACGGCCAGCCGTGGCTGAAGACAATGGGCTTTCCTGTACCCCAGTCTTTGTAGTAGATTTGCGTACCATCCTTAGTCGTGATTGTGCTCATAGGACTCCTATATAAATTGGGCTGAGAGTGTCCTGATCTGTATCGAGTTCGGATCGGTAAAGACGACTGTAGCCGCGATCGATCGCTGACGATCAATGCTTGCTGGAGCAATGATACATCACTAAATTTCAGCAATCCTGGCTCAAGCGTGTGAATGACCTGATTGCTCGCGAAGGGGGTTGAGCGGTCTTTCCGTCCGGTGTCTTCATTCTGCGATTTCAATTCAGTTTAGACCACTCAAGTTCTTTGAGTTAAGCTGCCAGTTAATGTAGAGATTGTTTTAAGACATTTTTATGTCGCTCTCCATTGGTGCAATGGTTGTGATGGTCAAAACGATTGAAGACAAGTTCGCAACCCCAATTCTGTCGGGGGCGATCGCCCCTCTGCTCCTACCTTTGACCTGAGATAACCATTTCCAACCTGGGAACGCTAATCCCATACGCATAGGTTGCAAACAAGGGAAGACACGTGCAGAACCGCAAGCATCGGATTGGTGGCTATCAGGCAGGTCGGCGACCGGAACATACAAAAAAACATCACGTTGGGCGTTTCCATAAAGCGGAATTACCCCCCAGAGTGGATTTACGACACTACATGACCGATGTTGAGGAACAGGTTGGAAATAGCTGTGTTGCCAATGCGTTTGTTGGGGCGTATGAGTACCTGGCAAAGCGAGATTTGGGCTACTCTGGCGATGTCAGCCGTTTGTTTGTTTACTACAACGCTCGGGCACTGGCAGAGTGCCAAAACGAAGACAACGGAACGCAGATGTATTGTGCGATCGAGAGCCTCATTGAACACGGCGCATGTTCTGAGGAACTCTGGCCCAATGATGAAGAGTTGCTCTGTGCAGAACCCGATGCCAATTCCTACGAACACGCTGCAAACTTCAAAATCACGGAATCTGAGTTCATTGAAACAGACTTAGATTTGTGGCGGCATACCCTGGCAGAGGGCTACCCGATCGCCTTTGCCCTCAACACCTTTGAGTCATTTGATAGTGCCACCAGCAATCGGGGTCGGGTGCCGTTACCCAAAAGGTCAGATAACGTGCGCGAAACCCACGGATGGCATGCCATGCTTTGCGTTGGCTACTCAGATAAAGACCGTATGTTCATTGTCCGCAATTCATGGGGGGCGGCTTGGGGCGATCGAGGCTATTGTTATGTTCCCTATGATTATGTGATGCACCAGGACTACAACGGGCACGACTCCTGGATCATCAAAGCTGTGAATGATTTAGACTTTAGCACTGAGGTGTGGGAAGACGAAGAGTCTTTCTTTGCAGATGATGAATCGTTATTACTCTACGACTTTTACATCTGTACTGAGGACTCAGAAGGCTTCGTTGAAGCGTTAGAAGCGTTGTGTTTGGAGTATGTTGAGAGTGAGGAAGAGTATTACTTCGACTATGAAGAAGAGGAAGAAGAGGGCAGCTTCACAGTCACTATCCAAAACTTTGATTTGACCATTGAAGACCCTGATGATTTTCTGGAAGCGCTAGATGCGCTCTGTCAGGAGTACGCAATGGATGAAGATTATTCCTTTAGCCTCGATAGTGCTGAAGAGGAAGAGGAGGAAGAAGAGGAAGAGGAGGAAGAGGAGGAAGAAGAGGAAGAAGAGGAAGAAGAGGAAGAAGAGGAAGAAGAGGAAGAGGAAGAGGAGGAAGAGGAAGAGGAGGAAGAGGAGGAGGAGGAAGAAGAGGAAGAAGAGGAAGAAGAGGAAGAAGAGGAAGAAGAGGAAGAAGAGGAAGAAGAGGAAGAAGAGGAGGAAGAGGAGGAAGAGGAGGAAGAGGAGGAAGAGGAGGAAGAGGAAGAATAAATTGACTGAAGATTATTTGAAAGGTGCCAAAGGGCAGATCTAATGGTTGGGGAAGTCTCTAAATGTGATGGAGAGAGTAGAAGAGCCGGAGAGTGAGCAAGGGTAATCGTCTTAGCCCACCTCCCCTCCCCTTACCATCCCCCTCGCCACTGCATCGTCTCTTACAGCAGTTCTCAATTGAGTAAGCCACAGTCTCGCCAAGATGGGGTGGGGTGTAGGGTTTGGTGTGTGGTGTGTGGTGAATGCAAATAAAAATGGCTGTAAGATGCTTTGAACGTCTATGTGTAGCCTAATATCTGTAAAGGCATACCCTGCGACCATCTACCAGTCTCTTACATTACTTAAGTTTGGGAAAGTCTATCTCCCCTCTCAAATTTGGGGGTGAGGCAAATTTAAACTGTGGTTCAGGAACGTGTGGCCTGCAAGATAGTACGGCGAGTAGTACAAAGACCTGTCTGCTCGTCTTGTTGAATTAAGCCACAAATGCTATTAATGAAGAAAGTTCTAAATGCCTAAGTATCTGTACACATAGAAACTGCATTATTGTGGATTTTACCTGCAACATAAAGGCGCGTTATCTTCCGTTGATGCTCAACCATCATTGTCCGCCATAACGCTTGCTCTCTGTTCGTGTCAGCAGCTTTACCTGGCAAGCCATGCTACGCTCCGTGTGGTTCGTCTGCCTGAGTAAAATAAACCCTTCAACCATTGCTGCTGTGAAATCGTAGAGCAACCTAAGGATTTACTATGTTTGCTGCGTGGCTAATTGATTTAGAGCGTACCTGGGTGCGATCGAATGATTGCTCAGCACCGAGTACCGCGATCGCCGTGACAACTGCATTGCTGTAGTTGCATGGTTTGTCTTGGGCGATCGCCCATGCTGTGCTGACAGTGTGGTTGCACCAATGGAGACGAACACCATTAGCAGGCCAGGTTCAGATGATTAAACGTTCCGATCGCAACTCGCCTCCCGTTCCTGCCGATCGACTCAACGCCTCCCGCTCGAATTGGAAAGAAGCGCTTCTACTGGCATTGTGCAAAAATTTGCCCCTCTCAATTGGGAGAAAAATTCGAGCAATCACGTATCGTGCCATTCTGGCTGAGATGGGTCAATCCGTTCAAATTGAGAATGATGTTGACTTGATCCATGCGAGTGGAATCAGGTTTGGTAGCCAAATTAAAATAGGGCAGAATGCTCGTATTCAGTGCTGTGGTGACAACAGTACCATTCACATTCAGAACAATGCCAGCCTCGATCGCAGTGTTGAAATCACAACTCATGGCAGCGGCAAAATTACCATTGGTGAACAGACGTATATTGGCCCTTACACCTGTTTGTCGGGTGACTTTATCCAAATTGGTCATTCCTGTTTAATTGCGTCCCATTCCAGCCTGTATACCGAGCATTACACCGCTGGCGATCGCTCCTATTCCAGCCAAGACCAGGCAAGCCGCTACAAAGGAATCGTGATTGAAGACGATTGCTGGTTGGGCAGTGGCGTTAGAGTAGTGGATGGTGTCACGATTGGCAAAGGTAGTGTAATTGGAGCAGGAGCCATTGTCACAACAGATATTCCACCCTACTCGATTGCCGTTGGCGTTCCAGCGAAGGTGGTGTCGCAACGAACGGCTAAAGCAGCCAAACCATCAACGGATGAGCCAGGACAGGAGCCAACTTCTAATCGGTAAGTAATTATCAAGGAACCACCCCCCCGATGAAAAGTTCGGGGATCTGACATTTCGGAAACCAGTGCCATTCAACTTACAGCCATTTTCATTTGCGTTCACCACACCTCAAACCCTACACCCCACACCCATCTTGGCGAGACTGTGGCTTACCCGATTGAGAACTGCTGTAAGGCTGTATCACCAGGACGCGAATGGGGGTTGGGTTATAGGCATTGGCCGGATTGTAGATTTGAGGGCAGTTCGAAATCGTTGCCAACACGTCCATCTCCGCCTGCAAATCAACATAGTCGCCCGGTTTAGAAACGCCATCCGATACCGCCATTGCCCCATCTGGATGAACGGGTACACTCATGAAAAAATTGACGTTAGAAACAATGTCTTTTTTGCCAAGACCAAACTCGCCCAAGATCTGCAAGAAGTTGTCACGACAATTGGGCGTATTCGTTTTTCCATAGCGGACGACATTGCTCTCGGCACTACAGCATCCGGCGATCGTGTCATGGTTGCCACAGGTATCTTCAATGACCGTAAACAGAACCCGCCCCAGACCCGAATAAAGCTTTGTTCCTTTTGCTAAAAAGATGTTGCCCTGAATCTTCATCGTGTCGGCTGCATTATACCGTTCAGATGGATCGGCGGCGTTGTAGCACAGAAAATCAACCGCCTGACACCCCTCCAAGTCAATGATCCTGAGAATACTTCCCCTGGGAATCACCCGACCCCACGGTGCTCCGGGCGGCACAATTTCGTCAGATAGGATCTGACCATCGGTCTGCTGAGGAGACGCGTTTTGGCTCACTGGTTAATCCTCTAGCCTATTCAACTGTTATCGGACATATCGTTCTAAAAACTGGCGTGCCCGTTCCGTGGTGGGTCTGCGGAAAAAGGCTTTAGGTTCTCCGCTTTCCAGTACTCGTCCACCATCGAGGAAAACGACACGGCTGGCCACCTCACGAGCAAAATCCATTTCGTGGGTGGCAATGATCATGGTCATGCCGTCTTCAGCCAATTGCTTGATGACGGATAGCACCTCACCCACCAGTTCTGGATCAAGGGAACTGGTGGGTTCATCAAACAAAATCACGTCCGATTTCATAGCCAGCGCTCGGGCGATCGCCACCCGCTGTTTCTGCCCACCCGACAGCCGCGACGGATACACATCTCGCTTGTCGAGCAGCCCCACCTTTAAGAGCAGTGCTTCTGCTTCGGCAATAACCTGGGCACGGGGACGTTTCTGCACATGAATTGGCGCTTCAACGATGTTGCCTAGCACCGTCATGTGCGGCCAAAGGTTAAAGTGCTGAAACACCATACTAACGCGAGTTCGCAGCTTTGCCAGTTCTGCTTCGGTGAGTCCTTTTTTCCCAGCCGAGCGACCGTAAGCCACGCGAGTGCCGTGCAGGAAAATTTCGCCAAAGTCGGATGTTTCTAGAAAGTTAATGCAGCGCAGCAGCGTCGATTTGCCAGAGCCGCTAGGCCCCAACAAACAAACCGTTTCACCCGGCACCACTTTCAAATTAATATCGGTCAGCACCTCGTGCCTGCCAAATTTTTTACATAAGTACAGCAAGTGAACAGCCGGAATAGTATCTGTGTCGATCTCAGTATTTAGCATAGACGGCTCTCACTTGTTCAACCTGTTTAATTCCAGCTTCAATCAGTAGACACAACCCCCAATACATCAATGCAGCAAAGATAAATGATTCAAACGGAACAAAATGGTTAGCCTGAACCGTTCTGGCAGCATGGGTGAGTTCGGGCACGGTAATGATTGCCAAAAAGGCAGAGTCTTTAATGATTTGAATCAATTGGTTGCCTAATACAGGTGCCGCTGCAATCATAATTTGCGGCAGTGTAATTCGCCGCAGCAAACCCATTCCCGTAAAGCCAAAAGCTCGACCTGCTTCCAGTTGACCCCGAGGAATGTTAGCCCACGCCGACCGGAGAATCTCAGCAATGTAGGCAGTGTTGTAAAGCACTAGGCAAACGATCGCCGTTGTCCATCGATCTAAAACCAGCCCAAACGACGGTAGCCCATAAAAAACCAGATAGACCAGCATCAAAAAGGGTATAGCGCGACCAACATCAACAAATAGTTCAGCCGGTAATTGCAGCGATCGCCGCCTGGAAATCAACGGCAGTACCAGAATGATTCCAGCCATTAGCGATAGCAACATCCCCACAACACAGATCCAAACGGTATTCCACAGACCGTTTGCAAACATGGGTAACTGATTCCAGATCACCTCAAAGCGAAGATTCATAGCACTTTACACCAGTTCATACTGACGTTGACTGCGCCGATCGACCATACGACCAATTTGCGTGATCGCCAAAATGATAATTACATAGAAAAGGGTGGCAATGGTGAGCATTCGCACTGGTTCGTAGTTGCTGGCAGCAAGGGTACTGGCTCGACGGGTTAAATCGTCAATGCCAATGATGCCGATCGCCGGACTCGCTTTTACCAGCAGCGTAATTTCGCTGGTAATAGGAGGAATACTGGCTCGCCATATTTGCGGCAGTGTAATGCGCCAGAAGGTTTGCTGCTCGGTCATGCCGTAGGCTTTTGCCGCTTCAATTTGATCGAGTGCAAAATTGGCGATCGCCCCTCGCCAAATTTCGCTAGCAAAAGCGGCATTATTCAAAGCCAGCGCCAGAATACCAGCAACATAGGGATTGAGATCAATGCCTAAGGTCGGTAAACCGAAGTAGAACAGCATGATGAACAACAACAATGGCAAACTGCGAATGAAGCTGACATACACAGCTAACACAGAAGTAATAACAGGAAGCCGCTTGAGTCGGGTAACTGCGACTAGCAATCCCAGGGGAATCCCTAACGAAAACCCTGCCAGAGAAACGAAACAGGTAATCAACGCGCTCTCAAGTAAAAGCCGGAGTTCAATCAACTTAACCGTCTCCTATACAAATCAACGAAACTAACGTCATGATTCGGACAAAGACGTGCCATCGGGTAATAGTGGTTCATCGGGCAAATTGTCAAACGAGACATTAAGCCACTTGGACTGCAATGCCTGAATTTCGCCACTGGCCTTGTATTTGGCAAGTTGGGTGTTAAAGAAATCCAGCAGTGGCTTATTGTTCTTGTTCACCCCCAGAGCCGCGTAGAGCGTTGGCCCAACCTGCTCTCCCAACTCATAGAGGTCGGGCTTGGCCTGCACCACCTGCGACAGTGCCACAATATTGTTGATTACAATATCGACTCGCTTGTTCGTTAAATCAGTGTAGGCATCGGCAAACGACCCATACTCTGCCACGTTTCCCAGGGTTGCGCCACTTTTCTCTAACTCTGGCTTAACCACATCCTCCAGAAGTTGAGCCGTTGCACCACCTTGCTGCACTGCAATGTTCTTATTGGCAAAGTCTTGAACAGTATTGATTGCACTATCTCCTTTGCGCTTGAGAAAGAAGTTAGTCAATTCAGTGGTGGGCATGGTGAAGTCAACGGCACTGGCTCGTTCTTCCAAAATGGTGACCGATGCACTGGTGGCATCGTATTTACCAGATGCCACCCCAGCCAGAATACCCTGCCAGGGCAACACTTCTTGCTTCACCTGGAAGGGCGCATCTCTGGTGAGCAATTCCAACAAGTCCTGGTTATATCCCACATGCTTGCCCTCTTGCTGAAAGTCAAAGGGCGGATAGTCATCTTCGGTGGCGACCGTGATTTCGCTGGGTAGGTCTCCCGCACCTGTGCTGCCTGTATTGCTGCTACACGCGATCGCCACCGAACAGGTGAGAACCATCAAAATCAATAAACGAATGACCCTATTCAATCCCCAACCGTTGCGGAAGCGACGTTCCATTGTTCATGACTCCTTAATCAGAATTAACAGCGTTGGGGGCGAGGATATAATCCAATCTGCCATCCCCATCCATGCGTAACGTTGTAATTAAACGTTTCAGTTAGCGAAGATATTCCATGATGATCTCCTGAAACCGATGGGTTCCCACTTCTAACAGGGGAGAGAGCCGCCCCGGTAAATAGCTGAGCGATCGCATTCCCTGTTGAACTGTGGCAAGCATCTGCAAATCTTCATTAACCACCTTGTCGTACAGCCCAACCACCGAGGTTAAGTTGGCTGGAGATCTAGCAGCATCGGTATCGGGAACCAGCCAGTCAAACCGAATATGCGTCTTGCTTAGCCCCTGAGGATCAATCATGCGAGCCAGCACGAAATTAGGACAAACCACCAGCACGAAATTTGGATAAACCAGAGCGACAGACGATCCATTCAGTTCGCGATCGTTCAACCCCGTAATGAACAGCCCCGGTGTGAGGTAATGAGACTCGTTGTTGGGCAAAAACGGAAAATACTCAAGATAAGAATGGTGCTGAGTCTCTAGCTCAATGTGATGAATGTTGCGGAACAGATCCAGAGACGGATGAACCATTGCAACGTGGTAGCTTTCCGAACTGTTTTCAACATATAGCTTCCAATTCACATCGACATAATAATCTTCACTGTGAACTTTCGCCAGTTTAGAGAAGTTGTAGCGTTGAAACAGGTCAGGTAGCTTGCCCAACTGAGCCGCTAACGGTTCACCGTTGGGATCAAGATTGACAAAGATAAACGGCCCCCATGTGTCTACCTGGATGGGCTTCAGCGCATAATGTGACCAATTAAAGTTCTGAGCAGATTCCATATGCGGAACCGCTTTCAATTCGCCGTGAAGGTCAAACGTCCAGGCATGATATTGACAGGTTAAGCGAGTACAGGTGCCCTGTGCGATCGCCACTGGCCCGGCTCGATGCGGGCAAACATTGAAAAACCCTCGCAACTGCCCTTCTGCATCCATCACAATGACTAGAGGCTGCTCTGCAAGGGTAAGGGTGAAATAGGAGCCAGGTTGCTCTAGCTGACTGATGTGCCCCGCATAGAGCCACGCTTTATTGAAGATGCGTTCCTGCTCCAGCCGATACACGGTTTCAGAGGTGTACATCTGTGCCGGAAACGATTGCGCCTGTTCGATTGGTTGTGGTTTCCAGGTGGCGAGATAGGTTTCAATATCGGTGACAGAAGACGGGGGTGGCGATGGGCTAATCATTGCTTGGTATCCTCTGGCATAATCCACAATGTGAGCGGCCTCTTGTCAGCAAGGGCTGCCCGGGAGCATTGAGAGATTCAATTCGTTGACTTCTACAGGCCGCAGAACGTCCTACACGTCTGTTTGAAGCAGATCTTTAACTTCAAGAAGGCCGCAAACGGCATTGATAGCAACCGCTCTGGATGGCTGGAGTTCGATATACGAGTGCTTGATGTCCCCTAACGGAAACATCGCTCACCAGCTCTAACTCAGTGCCATTCTGGTGAACTCTCATTGTTGAAGATAAATTTCATCAATGGACAAACCGTAGTAATTCAGATTTAAAGGAAAGTGATAGTGGCGACTGTGTTTAGAAGCACAAAACCATAAACTGTTGACAGTTGATTGTTAGACCGTATGCTGAAGAAGAACGCTTGTGGTGATACTAACCAGGGTAATGAAACACAAGGTGACAGATATGAATGACAAGTTTGTACTGGAGATCGTGCCGCGTAGCCTTGACGATCAAGCTGCTGATGCACTTAGAATGCAAATTCTGAGCGGGCATTTCCCTCCAGGATTCCGCCTGATAGAAACACGCTTAGCAGAGCAGCTTAACCTGAGTCGGGGCACTATTCGAGCTGCATTACACCAACTGACGCACGAAGGATTAGTTACCCAGGTATTGCACAAGGGTTGGACGGTAACTACACTGACCCTGCACGACACATGGGAGCTGTACACGTTGAGAAATGTTTTAGAAGGGTTTGCAGCTCGACTCGTGGCTGAATCAATCTCGCCAGAGCAGATCACCATTCTCAACCAGGCACTTCAGCATTTATCTGATGCTGTTGTAGAAGGAGATTTAAAGCAAATTACTGATGCCGATTTCTCCTTACACAAAGCGATCGTGCAATGTTCTGGTCATCAGCGGTTACAAGATCAATACAAGCTAATCGAACAACAAATTCACCTGTATATTGCCTACTGCGATACTCTTTTTCCCGATTTAACGGTGTTAACGGTAGAGCATGAGCAACTGGTAGCCGCCATTTGTTCAGGGGATGGCTCGCTGGCAGAGCAGACCGCTAGAAATCACAATGCTGACGGCAAAATATTTACACGACACGCACAAACCCTGGAGTAATAGCCAGCCAGAATAATGCGATCTGAACGTTGTGCGTGTGTTCCATTGATATGAATACTTAAATCAGGCGATGTCAAAACCATAGTCCAATCTTCAATGGTTTATCGCAGCAATCCTGCCTTTTACGGAACAGGTTTAACATGAATTCCACTCAAAGAACTGCGTTTATTGAGTACAGAATTTTATACTGTGAACCGTTAACTGTTAAGCAACGATCGATCGCCCATTTCCCAGGCTGTTAACTCAATCTCAGTGTGTCAATGGTTGCTATTGCTTCTATCCTTATATCAACATCAACTATCAACATCAACGCTGATCAATCATGGTGCAAAAAATCGATCTCGCTCTGCAATCCTATTCTCCTGAGGTTGAGCTGAGCCTGAGTGAGCGGGAGTTACGTATTCAGCTAGCCGCCGCTTATCGGCTAATTGATAAGTTTCAAATGTCTGATTTGATTTATACGCATATTTCAGTGCGGTTGCCGGGGCCAGAGAACCATTTCTTAATTAATCCCTATGGACTGCTGTTTCGTGAAGTAACGGCTTCCAGCCTGGTGAAAGTGGATCTGGACGGAAATATTGTGGGCGAAAGCGAGTGGCCTGTGAACCCTGCCGGGTTTGTAATCCACAGCGCCATTCATAGCGCACGCGAGGACTTATTCTGCGTGGTGCATACCCACACCCGATACGGTATGGCTGTCTCGGCGTTGGAGTGCGGTTTGCTGCCGATTTCACAATTTGCCCTACAGTTTTATAACCGTGTGGCCTATCACGACTATGAAGGGGTTTCTCTGGATTTAGACGAGCGATCGCGCTTGGTCAATGACCTGGGTGACAAAAAGGTAATGATCATGAGGAATCACGGACTATTAACGGCTGGACGTACGATCCCGGAAGCCTTTAGCCTCATGTTCTATCTCAATCGTTCGTGTGAGGTGCAAATTACGGCTCAGTCTTCCGGTGCGCCACTCATCATTCCATCCCCCGATGTCTGTGAGCATTCTGCGGCTCAGCAAAACATTGATGATGTCAACTTTGGTCAGCTAGAGTGGTCAGCCCTGATCCGAATGCTCGACCGGGAAGATTCGTCTTACCGTCATTGAAATGTAAATGAATATTCCCTGGAGTTCGATCATGATCAAGCCAACAGTCGGCTTTACACGTATGGATCAGGGAACTGCCGCCGACTGGCAGCTTCTTGATCAAGAGGATGAAGCGCTGAAACCAATGGTGGTTGAAAATGTGCTGAAACTCTTACGAGATTTAGCGGGAATAGGCGGTGCGTTCCCAATCGATCGCTATCAGCATTCTCTGCAAAGCGCTACCCGTGCCTACCGCGACGGTGCAGAGGAAGAGATGGTGGTGGTCGCTCTGTTACATGACATCGGCGATACGCTGGCGTTAGAAAATCATTCTGAACTGGCTGCTGCTATCTTGCGTCCTTACGTTTCTGAAAATCATTACTGGCTGGTGAAACACCACGGGTTGTTTCAGGGCTATTACTACTTCCACTTCTACGGACGCGATCGCAACGAACGCGATCGGTATCGCGATCACCCGGCCTATCAGATCACCGTTGATTTTTGCGAACAGTGGGATCAGCGAGCGTTTGACCCCGATTATGATACATTGCCGCTTTCCTTTTTTGAACCAATGGTCAGGCGCTTGTTTGCCCGTGGCTACAAGACAGCCACCCCCGTAGCAGATAGCGGCTCACCCATCACACTATAATCACCGAGGGGTTCATTAACCGCTGTAATACCCTTACCTATGCCCCAGCGTGCCAAACCATCCTGGTCGCGTTCTAGAACTATCATTCTGTTTGCTTCTCCAGGCAGAGTTTAATCCGGTTACCTTCTATCATCAGCCTACTATCATTAGCAACGATCGGACAGTGAGAATGGCTCAATGGATGTAGAGGTATCAGCAGTTTAGACTCGAGTACATCATTAATAATTACTTGCTAATGCCTGCATAAGCCGAT
Organism: Oculatella sp. LEGE 06141; assembly: GCF_015207605.1. Taxonomy (GTDB): domain Bacteria; phylum Cyanobacteriota; class Cyanobacteriia; order Elainellales; family Elainellaceae; genus Oculatella. The sequence goes on along the minus strand of NZ_JADEWO010000011.1, from coordinate 43,426 downwards.
AGGCTGACAGGGCATTGCTAAAACTGATGGCCTGGGTGCATGACCACCGCAAAATCTGCCTCATACTATTGGAGCCTGCTACTTCTCATTGGCGCAACGCTAATTTGGGGATCGACCTTTCCACTGTTAAAAGATACCGTTGGCACACTATCGCCCATTACGCTGGTTAGCACTCGCTTCTTTATTGCTGCCCTAGCATTTATCCCATTTTGCCGCCGGGTAAACCGCCGTTTGCTGCGGGAGGGCGCAACCTTGGGCATTGTGTCATTTGCCGCTTACATGACTCAAGTGATTGCGCTGGAAACCACCTCTTCGAATCGAGCCGCGTTCATTACCAGCCTTAATGTCATTTTGGTGCCGCTATTGGGTTCGGTATTGGGACGATCGATCGCCAGCAAAATTATTATGGCGGCTGGGTTAGCGTTAGTCGGCGTTGGCATTATGTCCTGGGAAGGAGGCACCCTGGTCATTGGCGACCTGTGGAGTTTGGGGTGTGCGGTAACCTATGCCGTCTACATCTTGCTGTTAGAAGCGATCGCCCCCCGGCATCATTCGCTTGAAATTACAGCCGTGCAGATCATGACGATTGCACTTTTAGGCATGGGTTGGGCCGTGCCTGATCTGATCGAGCAACGCCATGCCATCACTGCCAACGTTGGAGCCATCCTTTATCTGGGGCTATTTGCAACGGCAGCCACAACCTGGAGTCAGGCCATTGCCCAACGGCGCATCTCTGCCACTGAAACAGCAGTGGTTTATACCCTTGAACCCGTATTCGCCTCATTTTTTTCGCTATGGTGGCTGGGAGAGAGATTAGGACTTCGGGGGCTGCTGGGGGCTGGGATGATCCTCGTTGCTACGTTGTTGAGTCAGGTCACTGTTAGAGGATGGCTGAAAAGGGCTGAGTGACACCCAAAACTTAGATATTATGTAAAGAAGCGATCGCTCGCAGCAGATATGGCAATGAATCCCACTCCGAAGCCTGAGACTTTTCTTAGCGATATGGTTGTAGCCGGACAAGAACTGTGCCCCTGGGACACCGGTGCCGCTGTAATTGAGCTACAAGAATTACTCAACGCGCATGGGTTTACGCTGCGATTGGATGGAGACTTTGGCAGCAGAACTGAAACCGCCGTAAGGCTCTATCAACGTCAACACCACATTAAAGTGGATGGCATTGTAGGCGCGAAAACTTGGGCAGCGCTCAGAACCACCGTTCAAGCGGGTACTCGAACCCTGAGGCAGGGGTATACCGGGGCAGATGTGTACGAGTTGCAGGGATTGTTAAAGGTACATGGATACAATGTGCAACGCAACGGCATCTTTAATGAAGAGACCCATCAAGCGATCGCAACCTTTCAGCACAAGTATCACCTCACCCCAACTGGAATTGTGAATCCAACGACCTGGACGGCATTACGAGAGCGATCGCTGCCCACTCCTCCTAAGCAGAGTTTCTGGTACTTCAACCTGGGGCGTTGGTGGTAAGGGGCAATGAACACTATTGAACATTGAACTCAGAGTTGAGCCGCATCATCAGCCACATCATATAGCTGGCAACCGTCCAATCACTTCAACCTGGTCTGGGTCGCTAGCATGTAGCACGATCATCTCTCCCGATTGTGGAAAGATGTCGCTAATGGCGGTTACATTGACCTGATGCGTCACCATAATTGTGACACCGGGGCTTAACCGATTCTCTATAATCGCCTGCCGCACCTGCGCCGTTTGCTCGGCCTCTGTGGTGGGGTCACGGAAAAATGAATTGAGTGGGGCAAACGGCTCCACTGCCCCCAACTGCATCAGCTCTGCCGTTTCCAAACAGCGACACCACTGGCTCGACAGCACCTTCACCACGGGAATTTGTCGCTGGCGGAACGCATTTCCCGTTTCTCTGGCCTGAGCCTGCCCTTCGCTGGATAAATTGCGCTGGGTAGAACAATCTTGCAACTGAAAGTTAGACGGATCGCCCGTTCCCGGTGCTAGGGCGTGCCGCATCAGCACCACATACCCCCGATCGGCTTGCTGAAGCAACCTCCAGAGATCCGCTTCAGATTGGGGTAATGGAATTGGCGCAAGCGCATCTGGTACGGATGCGCTTGTGTCACCTTCAGACGGCAACACAACAGGACTCTCGGCTGGAGCGATCGCCGCTGACGGAGACGGCTGGGGTGCAGCGCTCTCCGGCACTCCCGCACAGCCTGCAAAGAGGCAGGTCAACACAGCCATCATCCAATAACAAGGAACCCCTGGCGGTTGATTTGTTCGATGATTCATTCAGGAAACCTTTATTTTAAGGAATGGCGCAGTTTGCCAATCACGGCTTAACTCTTTATTTTTGCTCCGTTCCACGCCTGCTGAAGCTGTAGAGATACGACCGCCGCTAATACTAACCCGCCACCCACCATCTGCAACACGCTCAGGGTTTGCCCCAGCCAGATCCAGGCCAACACGGCTGCAAACACTGGCTCTAACGTTGCGGCGATCGCCCCCCGTTCTGCCCGAACCTGTTGAATACCCCAACACAGCAAACTAAACGGAACCAGCGTCCCGCCAATGCCAACAAAAACAATCCCTGGCAGGTTTGCGGGCAGGAAAACCGCCGTTGGAAACCCCTGCGTCACTTGAAACGCCAGCCAAAATAAACTAGACACGATAAAGCCACGAAACATAACTCCCGTAGCACCATAGGTATCCACCACCGCTTCGCTAAACAAGGTATAGCTTGTAAAAAATATAGCGCTTAACCCAGCCGCAATCAGCCCCAGTCCGTCTAGCTGCAACTGACTGGTTCCTAATCCAGACACAAATGCCACGCCCGATAAGGCTGCAACCACAGCAATGACTGTCATTGGGGCAGGAAGTTGCCGGGTGTTCAAGGCTTTGATGACAACTACGATCGCCGGAGCCGTGTACTGAATGACAATGGCTACCGCCACAGAGAGCCGATCGATCGCCACATAATAACTGGCTGTAACCAGTGCCAGCGATAAGCCCAACAGCAAAATGCGGCCATCCAATAACCGATGAGGCGATCGCCAAACCTGCCCCACCACCGCTAACCCCACCGCCGCAATCATGGCGCGCGATAGTGCCAGCTCGAACGGGCCAACACCCGCCTGAAACAGGCCGCTTGCCACAATCGCGGCGATCGCCCACAGTGTCGCCGCGATTGCGATCGCCAGAAACCCTAACTTGCTAGATGGTTGCCCCAGATTGCGGAACGTCAGCCGTTTTAACCTGCCCAATTGCAAAAGAGAAATAAAGTGGTTCACAACGCAACGAAATGGTCCGCTCAGCAGGGTGCTACCCTATCTATAACTTTATGCCAGCTATGCCAGGTAAAACCAGATAGCTTGATGAGCAACGCCCAAAAGGAAAAAGCAGCGGCTCACAGCTCGGCAATATTATAAACCACAGCAAACCACAGCTTGTTTATCGGAATACTGTACTTTTTCCGATAGATACAGTATTGTCTATTTTTAGATATTAATCTCCTATGTTGATCGGTTTACCGTAGTTTTTCTGGAAGGCTGGTATGCTCTCTTTTTTCAAGCGCTCACTTGGCTGGAAACGCTGGGTTGCTTTGTTTATTCTGGGTCTAGGGCTGAGTGCCGCAGCGACGGCTTGCACCGACAATTCAACGACATCCTCTGCAACACAAGCTGGAAACACGTCTGATCCAATCGAAATGACGTTGGTTTCCTACGCCGTCACCCAGGCCGCTTACGAGCAGATCATTCCTAAGTTTGTTGAGCAATGGAAGCAAGACCACAACGGGCAGGAAGTGATCTTTGACCAGAGTTATGGCGGTTCTGGCTCTCAAACCCGTGCGGTAATTGATGGCCTCGAAGCAGACGTGGTGGCACTTGCCCTGGCGCTTGATACCCAGAAAATTGAAGAAGCTGGATTAATTGAATCCGGTTGGGAAGAAGAAGCACCCAACGGCTCAATTGTACATTCCTCTGTGGCGGCTCTGGTGACGCGCGATGGCAACCCTAAGGGCATCCAGGGATGGGAAGACTTAACGAAGGACGATGTCAGCGTGATCACGGCCAACCCCAAAACCTCCGGTGGGGCACGGTGGAACTTTATGGTGCTGTGGGGCGCAATTACAGAGAAAGGTGGCAACGAAACCGCCGCTCAGGACTATGTCAACAAGGTCTACAGTAATGTGCCCATCCTGCCCAAGGATGCGCGAGAAGCAACGGATGTCTTCTTTAAACAGGGGCAGGGAGATGTGCTAATTAACTATGAGAACGAAGTCATTTTGGCCAGGTTAAATGGGCAAGAGTTGCCATACGTCATCCCAACCGATGTGAATATCTCGATCGATAACCCAATTACTGTGGTGGATACCAACGTCGATAAGCATGGGACGCGAGAAGCCGCAGAGGCGTTTGTCCAGTTTTTGTTTACCCCAGAAGCGCAGGAAGAATTTGCCAAGGTTGGGTTCCGTCCATCTGATGAGGCAGTGGCACAACAATATGCCGACCAGTTCCCGGTGATCGACGATTTATTTACGGTGCAAGACCTGGGTGGCTGGGATACTGTGCAGCAAAAGTTCTTTGATGATGGGGCGATCTTTGACAAGATTCAAGCCAGCAAGTAGTTAGCGTAAGGGCGATCGCCCTGGAACCTGCACCCGTCTAGCCGCCAGGTTCGTGGGGCGATCGCCCACCTTCTCAGCATTCACTTTAGTTCCCAGCATTGCGGGAGACATGAATGACCAACCCAACCCTGACGCGATCGCCGTCAACCTGGCATAACGGTTTAGATCGAGTGACACACGTATCATGGCCGTGGCGCATCACCTGGGCTTACCTGATTGTGATGCTGTTTCTACCAACGGCTGCCATGATTTTGAAGGCCAGCACCTTAGCTCCGGCAGATATTTGGCGGATTGCCACCGATCCGGTGGCGCTCTCAACGTACAACGTTACATTTGTCACGGCTCTCATTGCCTCGGGCATCAATGGGGTTGCAGGGCTAGTTGTTGCCTGGGTCCTGGTGCGATATACCTTTCCCTTTAAGCGCATTATTGATGCTGCCGTTGATCTACCCTTTGCTTTACCGACAGCGGTCGCTGGCCTAACGATAGCCAGTGTATATAGCAGCAATGGTTGGATTGGTTCATTGCTGGCACCGTTGGGCATCACCGTTTCGTTTTCGCGGTTGGGAGTTGGGGTTGCCATGATTTTCATCTCGTTACCCTTTGTGGTTCGCACAGTGCAGCCTGTGCTGCAAGACCTGGAGCCAGAGCTAGAAGAAGCCGCCTGGTGTTTGGGGGCAAGCCGCTGGCAAACGTTTTGGCGAGTCGTGTTGCCGCCGCTGTTGCCTGCCGTGTTAACGGGAATTGCCCTCGGCTTTGCGCGAGCGGTGGGCGAGTATGGCTCAGTGGTTATTGTGGCCTCTAATATTCCGTTTAAAGATTTAATTGCACCCGTATTGGTCTTTCAACGGCTGGAACAGTACGACTATGCAGGCGCAACGGTGATTGGTACCGTTTTGCTAGTAGCTTCATTGGTGGTGCTGTTGATTATTAATATTCTGCAAGCATGGGGGCGGCGTTATGACGTTTAGAACGTCTCAATTGACTGAATCGGTGCAAGCCTCTCCACCCAATCCCAGTACGGCACCCACCACGCGATCGCAAGCGTGGGTTAAACCTGTTCTCATCATTGGAGTGGTGCTATACCTCGCGCTGGTGCTGTTTATTCCTGCTGCCAATGTGTTTGTCCAGGCGTTTGATGGCGGCATTGATGGCTTTTTGACTACTTTGACGCGACGACCGTTTTTAAACGCGATCAAACTAACCCTTCTAATGGCTGCGATCACCGTCCCGCTGAACACGGTGTTTGGTCTTTGTGCCGCCTGGGCGATCGCCCGTAACCGCTTTCCCGGACGCACCCTGCTGCTGAGCATCATTGATCTGCCGTTTTCGGTTTCTCCGGTGGTGGCTGGCCTCATGATCGTGTTGCTGTATGGCCGCAACGGCTGGTTTGGCCCCCTGCTGGAAGCCAATAACATTAGAGTCATTTTTGCGATTCCTGGAATGGTGCTAGCCACTGCATTTGTGACTCTGCCGTTTGTGGCTCGCGAAGTCATTCCAGTATTAGAGGAAATGGGGCGCGATCAGGAAGAGGCCGCAAAGACGCTGGGGGCAAACGAATGGCAAACCTTTTGGCGGGTTACCCTGCCCTCGATTCGGTGGGGATTACTTTACGGCATCATCCTCACTAACGCCAGAGCGATGGGCGAATTTGGCGCGATCGCCGTTGTCTCTGGCAATATTGCTGGCCGCACCCAAACGCTTCCCCTATATGTAGAAGATGCCTACAAACAGTATCAAACTCAGTCGGCTTACTCGGCGGCGGTGCTGTTGGCAGGTCTGGCGGTAGTAACCCTCATCCTCAAAGAAATTCTAGAGCGTAAAACTCGAATCAAAGATAGCTAACGTTTAGGGTTTTCCAGCACATTGAAACGCAATTGACTATCACGACCCCATCTAGATCGGTTACTTTGGAGGCAAACATGGCTACCACAATCGATGACAGCCGACACACCCAGACTCGAATCCGAATTCGCATCCCCAAAGAATATCATCGAGAGCCGATTATTTCTAACCTAATTACCCACCATGAGCTAACGGTTAATATTACAGCGGCTCTACTCAGTGCCAATGCCATAGATGACGGTTGGTTTGATTTAGAACTAAAGGGAACAGGTGAACAAATTCGCGGTGCCTTGCTGTATCTCAATGATTTAGATCTGGAAGTTTGGCATGATTCCGATGCTCAAGACGAAGGATGGTAGCTCAGTTTGCCGTTGTCAAACAGCAACAGATTCAGTGATGACTGACGCGATCGCCAATCGTCGGTAATTTCTGCTCCAACGCATCGCTTACGACCGTTGATCTGCTTTAACGCTAGATAACTTTGTTGTTTCATGACTTAGGCTCTCCTGCATATGGCTCTTCCATTGCTCAACGTACTTCGATCGACCGAGCCAACGTATCGAACGTTTAGCCGCCGGACTCAGCTTCCGTTACAAGCTGAACAGATGTGGCGCATTGAATCTGGAATCGTCCGAACCTTTACCTGGCTGGAAGACGGTTGCCTGGTAACGTTGGGGTTTTGGGGAGCAGGCGATGTGTTGGGTAAAGCTCTCTCCAGAGTTACAACGCCCTACCATGCGGAATGCCTCACCGATGTAAAAGCGATCCCCTTATCTCCCGATCAGTGGCATCAAGAAACAAATGCCCTGATCGAACACATCCGGCAATCAGGGGAACTGCTCGAAATTTTGCATTGCTCTCAAACCGAAGTATCCCTGCTGCGGGCGCTAAACTGGTTAGCCAAGCGGTTTGGGCAGGATAGCCACACCGGACGACGGATTGATTTTCGCTTGACGCATCAAGAACTGGCCGAACTCATTGGTGCCACTCGTGTAACGGTGACACGAATGCTCAATGACTTTGAGAAACGAGGCTTAATTCATCGCCAGCGACGCTCTATTACAGTTGTTCCTGAGCAAAGTCCCTTCTGGCACTACGAGATTTGAAGGTACCCGATGCTTTTAACCCGTTCTATTTCACACGCATTCTAATAGAGATATGCAACATCCGGCGTTGCTGAAGAGGGATAAATGGGTTGTTTCAACGCCTGCTGGGGGAGCAATGCCATGCCCCTACGCCATTCACCCATCAAATTAGCAACGCCGAAATCACGGTAACAATTTGGCTGGTTAGCTCACGCCAAGCAGCGGCACAGTAGTCTGTGCTTCAATCGTTTGCACCATGCTGGACTGCGTTGAAGCATCAACACGGCTCAATCCCTGGTTAACAGCGCTGAGAACAGCTAACAATGAAGCCGTGGTTAGATCAGCATGAATGCCAACCCCATGAGTCGAGCCTTCCAGCCTCGACTCGGTTAGTTCCACGAAGACGATCGCTTCATTTCCGTGGGTTGAATCACGCGATCGCTCTTCATGATGAACGACCTGCCATTCGCAACCCAATCCATTGAGCAACGCCGCGATCGCCGTTCTTCCTTCTCCACGAACGGTCACTGTTGTTTCATGCATCTGCATCATTGCCACAATACATTGCTTTTGCCTATCCTGCCGCTCGGTAATGACATGATGCGCCAGGTATTGACAGGGAGCGCAGGCTTGCAAATATTCCTGCTCGAATAGTTGCCATAAATCGGCAGACGACATCTCCTGCCCCTGCCGATCCATTGCGTGTTGCACGACCTGACTAAACTCAATCTGCAACCGACGAGGCAACACCAAACCATAATCCCGTTCGAGCAGGAAGGCAATTCCACCTTTGCCAGACTGGCTATTAACCCGCACCACCGACTCATAGGTACGCCCTACATCTGCCGGGTCTATGGGCAAATAGGGAACATCCCAAATGGCATCGGGCTGTTGTGCTGCAAATCCTTTTTTAATAGCGTCCTGATGCGACCCCGAAAAAGCGGTAAACACCAAATCACCAACGTAGGGATGGCGTGGATGAATGGGTAGTTGAGTACAGGCTTCAATGACGCGAGCAATATCATTGATATTAGAGAAATCCAACCCTGGATCAATCCCCTGGGTATACAAATTAAGCGCTAACGTCACCAGATCTACATTGCCCGTGCGCTCACCATTGCCAAATAAACAGCCCTCAACTCGGTCGGCTCCGGCCATCTGAGCTAGCTCTGCCGCTGCGATCGCACAGCCGCGATCGTTGTGGGGATGCACGCTCAAAATGATGCTGTCCCGTCGTGCCAACTGTCGATGCATCCATTCCACCTGATCGGCAAACACGTTAGGAGTTGCCACTTCTACCGTCGCAGGAAGATTGATAATTGCTTTACGTTCAGGAGTCGGTTGCCACACATCCAGCACCGCATCGCAAATGTCTTTGGCAAACTCCAGTTCAGTTGCCGTGAAGGTTTCCGGGGAATATTGAAACCGCCAGTCTGCATCGGGTTGGTTTGCTGCCAGTTCATTGAACAACCGTGCATTGGAAGTAGCAAGGCAGATGGTTTCTGCCTGCGTTAGGCCAAACACGGTGCGGCGAAAAACAGGAGACGTGGCGTTGTATAGATGGACGATCGCCCGTTTTACTCCGTGCAATGCTGCAAATGTGCGCCGAATCAGCGGTTCTCTGGCGGGTGTCAATACCTGAATCGTGACATCATCGGGAATCAAATCTTGTTCAATCAGGTATCGTACAAAATCAAAATCAGTTTGCGATGCGGAAGGAAATGCAACTTCAATCTCCTTAAACCCAATCTCGACTAACCGCTTAAACATTTGCAGCTTGCGTTGACTGTTCATGGGTTCAATCAGAGCTTGATTCCCATCTCGCAAGTCTGTACTTAACCAAATTGGCGGCTGTTTAATGATTTGATTCGGCCAGGTGCGATCGAACAATTGAACTGGGGCAAATGCACGATATTTCTGAGCGGGATGCTTCAACACGATCGTTTACTCCTTTGTATTCGGTAAAAACGAGGCACAGTAATCAATGAGCAGTCAATCAATATGGGGTTATCAGGCGACTGTAAACACCAAGCCTGACAACCCGTCATTAGTCGTAGCAATGCCTCAAATGCGGTAGGTAGTCGCATAGGAATCTCCAAAAACAATAGTGAACTGATATTTTGAACGGTTGGAACCGTAACTATCTGCCGATCTGCCATCAAAGGCTAAAAAAATACTTGAAACCTCAACCCACTTCTGTCTCAAAACCTCCCGGCATTGGGGGCTTTAAGGGGACAAGGCAGCACATTTATACTGTTCAGACATCCTCTCAGTCTGAATCGCCCTACTCAAAATTCATCCGAGTGAGACACAGTATTCAAAGCTTAAAAATAGGTTGGGTTCGTAATCAAGTTAGTTGCGCCCAAGGCGCAGGAGCAGCCCCAGACCTGGTAATAGGCTGGAATGAAAATGAAGAGATGGCTGCGGTGTGAACATGATTGACATACAAACACTTGCTTGCATCATAACTTCGGAACCGTTGCGGGTCAAGCTATCAATTGAGGGTCGCGTCATATCACGGTTGCAGGTCTCAGCAGTTGTCCTCGCTCAACATTCAAAACTCAAAACCATCCCATCAAAACCCATCAAAATTGCCTCATTCGCTCTCACACCTCATCGGGCTTAACAGTCTTCTCACAGCCCCCATCTTTTCTATACAAAATTCTGTCAAAAGTTGTGATAAATTTGTCTATCGTAACCCTTCCCCGAGCTTAACTCCAAGCTCAAATTGAGGGAATACATTGCTGGCGGCTGACATTGCACTGTGCCTGGTACGCTCAGGCGGGAGCAAACATACTATTTTGATCCGTCCCGATCCATCATTGGTCATTCGTTCTGTATGCGATTCACCAATGGTATGTGGATGGCCGCCTGAGCCTACCAGTAAGCAGGTTGCAAAATCGATGGCTTGCCGCACATTCTCTGCTGAATTTAACTGATCCATTAAGAGGACGAACACCATGACCTATGAACTTCCAAGCTTGCCCTACGACTACGACGCACTAGCACCTTACATTTCGGCAGATACCCTCAAGTTTCACCACGATAAGCACCATGCGGCTTATGTCAACAAATTCAACGAGCTAGTTCAGGGTACTGACCTGGCCGATCTCTCCATTGAAGAGGTGATCAAAGCGACCTATAACGACTCCGCAAAGAGCGGTATCTTCAACAACGCAGCCCAAGCCTGGAATCACACCTTTTACTGGAATTCCATGAAACCGTCTGGCGGCGGTACCCCAACTGGCGCACTGGCCGACAAAATGAACGCTGACTTTGGCAGTTTTGATAAATTCAAAGAAGAATTTAAGACTGCCGGGACAACCCAATTTGGCAGCGGTTGGGCGTGGTTAGTTCTAGACAACGGTACGTTGAAAGTGACCAAAACGCCCAATGCTGTGAACCCACTGGCTCAGGGTCAAACCCCTCTGCTCACGATGGATGTTTGGGAACATGCTTACTATCTCGACTACCAGAATCGCCGTCCCGACTACGAGCAAGCCTTTCTAGATAGCGTCGTCAACTGGGATTTTGTATCTCAACAACTGGCTCACGCTAGCTAACTCAACGTTTCTTCTAGCCTGGTAAAACAGCCAAAGCATTCAAGCTCTGGCTGTTTCCATATCAACCCACTTTGGCGAAGCACCTGTAAGATAGTTAATGGTCAACAGATGCCGCCACTCCTCCCCTAGTCTTCCTATTTACCACTTGGCAACAAAGCCAATAAGCATTTATACTCAGTTTATTGAAATCTTTAATCGACGCTGAAGCTGTTTACGTTCTATTTTGTTCGCAACGCTAACGATGGTGACGATCGAACGGTAGGATCAGACTGCAACACCAGACTGAGACTCCTCAGATGTGAGCAGATTAAGCAGCTTTAAGCGAACTCAGCAAACTGTTATGCGGTTTCACCAAACGATTGCACTACCCGCTCAGTATCAGCTTCAACGGCTCCTTGCTTTAACCCTCCCGTTTAAGTCAACATCAGTCCCGACGCTATATTCAAATGCATCGCTCTAGGTGTAAGGTGGGGTTAAAGATTTGTTGCACCTTCTTATTAATCATCCCCTTATTGTTTAGAAGTAGACCGCCCCGTATGACGGTCTTGTTTATGTCGGCTCATCGTTCTCAGGAAACATAACCATGACTATTGCCACACAAACCTTCCCCATTGATCTTGGCGCTTATAAGCCGTTAGCACTGGACCCCAATAAGCCAACGCTAACGGCGGAAGAACGGGATGCACTCAAAGCAAATATTCAGCTTTGTCGGGATGCGATCGTGTTCTTCACCGCGACAGGAGCAGCTAGAGGTGTAGGTGGGCACACTGGCGGTCCATATGACACTGTGCCAGAGGTCGTTATCTTAGACGCTTTCTTCCGTGCAGCACCCGATAAGTTTGTGCCAATCTTTTTTGATGAAGCCGGACATCGTGTCGCCACTCAGTACTTGATGGCAGCACTGCGGGGCGAACTGCCTGTCGAGCGGTTGGCTCGCTACCGTGAAGCCCATTCCGAATTACCAGGACATCCTGAGTTGGGTTTAACTCCCGGAATCAAATTTAGCTCTGGTCGCCTGGGTCACATGTGGCCCTATGTTAACGGGGTGGCAATGGCGAATCCAGATAAGGTGGTGTTCTGTCTCGGTTCGGATGGATCGCAGCAGGAAGGGAACGATGCAGAGGCCGCTCGTCTGGCGGTTGCCCAAAACCTGAATGTCAAGCTGTTGATTGACGATAACGATGTCACGATCGCGGGTCACCCTTCTGACTATCTGCCTGGGTTTAGCGTGAGCAAAACGCTGACGGGTCATGGAGTCAACGTCAATGAAGGCGATCCTGAGGACATCGACGATCTGTACCGTCGCCTGTGTGAAGCCGTCACAACTGATGGGCCTGTGGCATTGATCAACAAGCGCAAGATGTGTGTTGGCATTGAAGGGTTGGAAGGGTCAACCCACGGCCATGACGTAATTTCTGTGGAGGTGGCGATCGCCTATCTTCAGTCCCGTGGGCAAACGGCAGCGGTGGATTACCTCAAGAGCATCAAAAAGCCCAAGCCCGACTATGCCTACATCGGCTCTGGCGACAAACTGGGTTCAAACCGCAACGTCTTTGGTGAGGCGGTTGTCTCGGTGCTAAGCAGCATGAGCGAAGCCGAGCGCAAAGAAAAGGTCATGTGCATTGACAGCGACCTGGAAGGCTCCTGTGGACTAAAAACGATTCGAGAAGCGTATCCAGACATTTTCGTTAACTCTGGCATCATGGAGCGGGGGAACATCTCTGCTGCGGCTGGTTTTGGCATGGATAAGGGCAAGCAGGGTATCTTTGGCACCTTTAGCGCCTTCCTGGAGATGTGCATCTCGGAAATTACAATGGCACGGTTGAACTATTCCAATCTGCTCTGCCATTTCTCCCATTCTGGGGTGGATGACATGGCAGACAACACCTGCCACTTTGGCATCAACAACTTCTTTGCCGACAACGGCTTAGACGACGGCTACGAGACGCGGCTGTATTATCCGGCTGATGCCGCTCAGATGACGGCCTGTGTTAAAGCTGTGTTCTTCGATCCGGGTTTGCGGTTTATCTTCTCGACCCGTTCTAAGGTTCCTAACATTCTTGATGCCAACGGCAACAGTTTCTTTGGCGAAGGGTATACCTTTGTTCCAGGAAAAGATGAGGTGGTGCGTGAAGGTTCGGCTGGGTACGTCGTTAGCTTTGGAGATACGCTGTATCGCGCGGTTGATGCGGTCGATCGCCTCAGACAAGACGGTCTGGATGTGGGTTTAATCAACAAGCCCACCCTCAATGTTATCGATGAAGAGATGATGGCTAAGATTGGAGCCGCACCCTTTGTCCTGGTGGCAGAATCGCTCAACCGTCGCACGGGTCTGGGTAGCCGCTTCGGTAGCTGGTTGCTGGAGCGAGGCTTCACGCCAAAGTACGCTTACCTTGGGGTTCACAAAGAAGGCTGCGGCGGTCTGTGGGAACAGTTCCCTCACCAGGGTCTTGATCCAGTTGGCATCATGAATAAGGTGAAGCAACTGGCTGGTTAAGGATGCGATCGCACCCGTAATCGTCTCAAGTTAATCCTGTGAGAAAGAGGGGGAAGGAGCAACAGTCCTTCCCCTCTTTTTTGGGAGCAAGTTTTTGGGAGCCAGTTTTGGGGAGCGAGGCAGCGATCGCTGTAGTGCAACACCCCTACCCACTCGCTGCCATCACAAGTCAGTAACCATAATTGGCGAGCCAGCATGTCTTTGAGGTGCGTTGGCATCTTCTATTGTCACCGCAACCCTGCTAACCACTCCGCCTACTCGATAAACCGGAGGAACGGCGATCGTTTTAGAGGCGCTTCCCTGGCTATCGACTTGAAACACGCCCGTTAAGATAGCCGCTTTCTCATCCACGGTAAAAGGGGCATCTTGTTGTAAGACCGTCCACAACACATACACCTGACCCGGCGGCAATGGCGGCAAGTTCTCGGCTGTTAATGTGGCTTCCAGGTTATTTGGATCAACCGTGACCACAGCAGACGCGACACTGTCGCCCTGAGTTGCATCCAGGACATAGGTGGTCGTAGCGTATTGCGGCATCGTTTGAGACTGCGCGGTTTGTAGCGCTTGCGACAAGCGGTAATTGTTGACTCCTAGCGCGACGACTAATCCGGCGGCAGCAACTTCCACCAGGCTACGCCATGAAAACGACCGTCTATGGAATGGTCGAGTTGATGCAGGGCGACGCGCCGTTTCGGCTGCCATCGAGCTAATTTGATTGAGAATGTCAGCCCGTAAGTGGGCAGGGGGAATGACTTCAGGTGAAGCATAGGACACCTCTAATGCATTCTGCATTTGGGCAACGTCCTCAGCGATCGCCGGATTGGCGGCCAAGAGTTGTTCAAACGCGGCTGCCTCCTCTGGGTCAAGATCGCTGAGGACATAACCTGCGATTAATAGCTGCAATTCTTCTGGAGACATTGACGGCATGGGCATAGACATCGGTGTCACTATTCAATGAGGTGCAGAGTTGAATCGGTTTGAAGAGCGCTCCCCTGGCGATCGCCTTAGCAGAATCTACTGGTCTATTTCGCGGTTTAGCAATGGCTAACTTGAACGTGACCTAAAACGTAGCGAATGGGCTGAATTTGCCCCTACCCCCAAGATTAAAGGAGGTTTGAGATCTAGCAAATGGGCTACGTTCGCCCCCTCCCCCCTAAGAGGATGTCTTAAAAGTGCTAAGCTCCAACTCGAACCGCCCCCTAATCCCCCAAGATTGGGAGACTTCCGAATCAATTCTGTTTCAAAGTCCCCCAATCTTGGGGGATTTAGGGGGCTAATTTAGAATGTTGAGCTATTCTCAGACACCCTCTAAGGTTAAAGGACGTTTAAAACGTAGCAAATGGGCTGCATTGCCCCCCACATCCCCCAATTCTGGCTTCGACGTGAGCGCTCAGCCGAACGGGGACTTTGAAACAGAAGTGGCTCAGAAGTTCCCCAATATGGGGGGCTTAGCACCTGCGGAAAGCCAGAAAAGGGGGCGGTTCGATGCGATACTCAGCACCGCTAAAACATCCTCTAGCTCCGTAATCAGCCTGCTGCAAACGAATCTGCCCGCTATTTAACAATCGAGCTGGTGCAGCCTGATCTTGATACGCTCGCTTTGAAGTACGTGCTTCGCTGGGGATTGGATGCATGTTTACGGTTGGGCGATCGCACTCGAGCGATCGCTCCTGCCTGAGCCATGCCCGAACCATTCTCAGCGAACCTGTGCTTCAATTTCGCCGTTTCTTTGGCATTTGAGGAAACTTCAGCATCTTTAGAGCCAAACGGTAACCCAGGACGGTATGGCGATCGTACAGAAAGCCCGTCGCCTCTGTCTACCCTGCGCTTGATGCCAGCGACCAATCTGCGTTGAGTGACGTAAAGGGATGTTTAAGCCTCTCAGTCGCTCAAACGGCATGAGATCGCTTTACAGAACCATGCCATAACGCCTGAAACGGTTGGACGTTGTGTAATCGCAACAGTAATCGCTCACCTGACTTGAAACAGTGAAGCACAACGTTTGAAAAGGCGAATTACAGCAGTTCTCAATCGAGTCAGCCACAGTCTCGCCAAGATGGGTGTGGGGCTTGGGGCGTGTGAATGCAAATGAAAATGGCTGTAAGTGAACAGGCGAATCAAGCGATCGCCCTTCTCTCCATGACGAACGTACCAAATTGAATCTGGCTGAATGCAGGCATGAATGTTGCAAGGGCATTGCAGTGCCGTTGCCCCACAGCAGGTGGTTCAATAACCCGTTTATTCCTTCTAGTTAGCAATGCACCTGTTCGCAATCCGCTTGTTCGCCCACCTGATGGCATCGGCTCGGCGATCGCAGAATTGGTTCCGGCTGTTTTTGTATCCTGTCTCCACGTTAGAGGTGTCGTTCAACAAAGGCACGCCCTACCAGCATGGCATCATGACTGGTTTCATACCGTCTGCCATCATTGAGAGCCACACAGTCAGAACCAACGACCCAGCAGGAATAGCCATCTGTTCTGGTGCCACTGACCCCTACAATCCAACCAGGATATACAGAGACTTGCACAATCGGATCATCTAGCATTTCACTAGCACAAGCATCCCAAGCTACAGTAGCGCAATCAGAAGCAAAAATCCAAGTAGCCCAAAGGTGGATTGGATAAAGAGAATGACTTCAAAACCAGGTTGTGTTGGGCGCATAAGAACTCTCCTGAGTTGTCAGAATGTGTCATCCGAGCCTTTCGAAGCCTGAGAGAAGTGACTACATCTACAATCTTTGAGTTTCCAGGGTGCCAGTTCAATGTGATCTGATGACTGAGTAAACGCAAGACGATTAAGCACACATCCTGTGCGTCAGTTCTATTGATTTTTCTGATAGCCTGTGGGAGCATTTTTAAACTACGGTATGTTGGTCGATTTACCGATGTATAGTAGTACGATCGCGTTCGTCATCAGCCTTACCTGCTTGCGGTGAGGAGCTATCCTGCAAATTGAATGAACCTAACTTCATTACTCACTCATCGTCATCCCTGGAGCAGTCGTCCTTGCCTGAATCGCTTAGTCAGACTTGGAACAGGTTTAAAAGACCGCCTTGTGACCCGCCACACAAATGTATTTATCCAGCAACGACGAGAACAAACTAGCCAGGTGCATGGTGAACGTCCTGCCCTTGTTGTGCCTCTATCCTGGGCTGCAACGACGGCAACAGTTCCCTTTGCCAATTTAGGAGATGCGCTCAGTCCGGTCATTGTCAGTGCTTTATCGGGGTTGCCCGTCATGCATCATCACTTTGATGCCCGAACAGAAAGATTAACCTGCGTTGGTTCCATTGGGCATCAAGTGAAACATGGCACAATTCACCTGTGGGGAACCGGAGCAAGAGCCAGACCGTTGCTCAAGCCACCCTCTCAACATTGGAATCGTCTGGTTCAGACTCATTACTGTGTACACGCATTACGGGGACCTTTAAGCGCTCAACTGTTTCAGCAACAAGGGCTGGATATCCCCGATGTTTATGGCGATCCGGTTTGGTTCTTACCTGCCATTGTTCCACCTGCCCCAGAAAAAAAGTATGAACTTGGCATCATTGTTCATCTGTCGGAATTGAATGGAGGCACCGATCGCTCAACGGTAAACGAGAGGTTTTTGAGATATCACATTCCAGATGCATTAGCATCACAAGTGCGTATTATTACAACTATTACTCGACCTTCGTTTGATGCGCTTGAAGAGAAGTTGCATGAAATAACAGCCTGCAAGCGAATCGCCAGCACCAGTTTACATGGGTTAGTGTTAGCAGAAACCTACCGCATTCCCTGTGTTTATTTTCGAACCCAGGGTCGAGGAGTTGCCTTTCCTCATTTAAAGGATGAAACAGAACGTATTGATTTGCGGATGCGAGATTTCTATCGGGGGATTGGGTCGGAAACACTGTTTGTGTATGGACAGCCTCGCCCAAGACCAACGAACTGGGAACACCTGATTCAGGCGATCGATACTCATTGGATTCCAATTCATTGGTCGGCAGAGTCATTTTTGGAGCGGTTTCCATTGCCGTTAGCATTTAACCCACTCATAGAGCAGTTGGGCGATCGCACTCGGTTTCAATCCCTCCAGCTATGAAGTGAAACAACCAGGAAATTTGCGCTCCTAGCTCCTCAATGAATTCGGGCATCTGAGAACTGGAGAGTCGCTTAAGCCAGTACCATCCAGCTACAGGCCAGTAGCGATCAAGAAGACTACCACAGGCTTGCGTGAGAACAGCAATCATCACCTAACTAAATAGTCGCAGCGTTACCGACAACCATTGCTGATGCAAATCTGTCCTGGGGCGACCGGATAGGCTCGAAATCGGCTGAAAAAGAATGATAAACGGTTCGGTATCGCTAAATGCTTAAAACAGTTGGTTCTCTTGCGCTATTAACTCCCGCATTATTGGGTGCAGAAGGATTTGGTTTGGCTGATAAAGGGTTTGCTGCCACTATTCCTGACCTTGATCCGGCTATTAAAGAACCCGTTTGTCGCAACGACTGGAATGCGTCCATCAAGGCGATCGGCCCATTAATTGGCAGTTCCGATATCACACCCGAATATCGAGAAGAACTGGTGTGGTTTCATCATCAGCTTCAAGATTGGCGTGCCGTGAGAGCAAAAGTGGATGACATTCCGGGGTGCGAGGGCATTGCCATGACGGTTGATGCACCGACGATTGAATATTCACGCTCTGCTCCGCTCGACTTTGAAGGGGCACTGGAATCAGTGGTTGCAATGCGATCGCTGCCCAGTGGTTACATCTACATTCAACATGAACGACCCCAAACCGTAGAGTCAATCGATCGCAGTTGCCGTGTGGTTGATTCCAGCGGTCGGCGCATTGATTTAAGTACGCTATGTATGCAGTAAAGCACCTCCTCCCCGGCAGGCGGGAAAGGGCGGAAATTTAAAGCCCTGACACTGTAGCTCTCCCTAATCAATAGCCCCATTGCAAGCTACTGTGCCCATTCCCTGTTCAATAAGGTGCTGCAATTTGCCCCTTAATCCCCCAAAAGAAGACTTCAAATCATTCAAAGTCCTCATTCGGCTGAGCGCTCAGGTCGAAACCCAGCACTGGGAGATTGGGGGGTTAAGAGAATTTGAGCGTCACCAGAAAAGGCCGACTGGGATACCGTGGCCGTTTAGATCACAAACGGTTTGGGCTGATCGAAGTTCCACGCGTGCTGCGATCGCTCTACCACAAACGGCTGAACAACAAACTTGGGTGGGGTTCCTGGTTGTACGTCAATCCGGATAAAGGAATAAGGCCGACGTTTCGTAGAACCATGACCGCTGCGGCCAATGTAAAGCTGCGACCGCGCTACAGGACGTTCATACTCGCCCGTTTTGTCTGTGAACCGTTCTGTTAGTTCAGGCCCTTCTTGCCGCTGCCGCCGCAAACTGTAGCCGCTACCGCCACAAACAATCCAATCCATATGGGAATCCGCATGACCCGTATCCAGAGTGCGGAGGTGTTCTAAACAGTGGGCATGGCCGTTTAGCACCAGATCCACGATGGAGCGATCGTCTGCCAATGAACCCACGGCTGCCGCGACCTGATCAAACACCTGGCGCAGATGATGACGCACCATAATGGTTTGTGCCTGGTGCCATTTCGTTGATTCCGTCACATAGGGCGGATGATGAAAATAAATCACCCGTCCGCGCACCTCAGAGTTATGCCAGGAGTCAGTTAGCCGTTGCTTCAACCAATCTAACTGTTCCAGGTCAATGACAGGCGGTTCGTGGGTATCAAGCTGTTTCTGGATGTCGATCGCCACTTCATCAAGCTGTTCTATCTTGGTGTTGATGTCATACAGATGCTCGGCATCCTCTGGTTCATCAGGGTTTAAGGTAGCAGAGCGTTCTAGTAGTTGCAGTTTCTCTTGTTCCAACTGGTCGCGCTGCTGCTCCAAGGCACGACGACGGCGATTTCCCTCCCGCGTTTTTGGGAGCGGTTGAGGTGCGTTAAACGTGTTGGAATCGAGCGCAAAAAAGTCAATGCCACCATAACGAAAGCTGTAGTACCGATTCGGCAACCGTGTGAACACACCTGGCTCATAGCGCAAGCATCGACCTGTATCGCTGATGGCTGTGTAATGTTGGTCGAGATGGCGGGTGAATTCGTCCGGGTTTCGGAGGTGATAGAGGCAGTCCAGGAACGCCTGAGCGTAAGCTTTCCCCTGAAACGAGCCGTGCCAACCCATGTCAAAATCCAACTGAAACTTGAGTAAGCGCCGCACTGGAAGCGTAATTCCGGTCAAAAAGCCTTGCAGTAGCGGTAAATCGTAGTAGTCGTGGTTGCCGGGTACCGGGAGCGTTGGGAGCTTAAACAGCATTTGGTCGTAGCGAATCTGTTTGGGGCGATCGCCACCTACCAGGAATTCTCTGTAAGGCTTAATAAAGTTCTCAGCATAATATTCGCTTGACCCCACCAGATAGATGACATCTCCGGTGTGTAATACAAATCGGCAGGTGTCCAAATGAGGCAGCATTTGCTCAGCCACTCGCCGTTGCGGATTTTGGTGCTGAGATGATCCTGACCCTGTATCGCCAATCACCAGAAACGAAAATTCTGGAGAATCATCTGAACCATCGTCTAGTTTGAGCTGCGTCTGGTCAATGTCCCGTTGAACAATTAGAGGATCGCGCCACTTTACCCGCTGTTTCATTTTGCGGATTTTAACGGAGATGGATGGGTCAGACACAAAGCGCACGATGTACTGCTCCTAAGAGATTGGCAATATAATTTTTTGGTTAAACAATTTTAGGTTGCACAACGACCGCCTTTGTTATTGTAATAGGCTGACTCATGTGCGTTCGTCGGTAATTGAATATTGCCCGTGTTAAACGACGGAGTCCATTTCAAGCCGCCTCTTCCCATCAACCTGATTGGCTATCAACCTGATTGGCCATGAACCTGATTGGGCGATCGCCACTCCCCCCTCAACAGCGTTAGTCACTCAGTTTCCTTGAGGGGCGAATAGTATGGCTCATTGATAGCTGCAAATGGATAGCTGCAAATAGGGCATTGCCCAACCACGATATGAATTTGCTCAACGCCCCTCAATTTCACGTTTACGGTTTCAGCTCTACCGTTAGCGGGATGTTCTACAGGAATGAGACTATCGTTAGACACACCCAGGCATTCCTACAGAAGGTGGGTAAAACTACAAGGTCTTACCCGCTATTTCTTGTTGCGTCCGGTCGGAAGCATAGCTGCCAGCGCTGTTGGGTCGTAGTGATTCCAACATTGAACTATCAGCTTTGCTCTGGATGATAGCTCCAGGAATCGCTAATTCTCCAACACCGCTTTAGATGTTGCGCTTGATACAGGCGTCTGACGTTGGGTAGCAAAGGTAGATGATTCAATGTCCAAAGTTTGAGCCGAAAACGCAACGTATACATGACATTTTAATAACGGTTCTACTTTTAACTTACTCAGGTCACTTTTACCCCTACTCACCCTTAGGTAGGAAAAATGTATGTCGTTAGATTAATCTCGATATATTTTAAGTTTGCTAAAACCAACTGCTAAGCAGAGCCAGAATACACCCCAAATAGACCAGCTTCAGGCATAGCTCAACTTGAGCATCGTGCAAAACCAGTGGTTGATGGATGTAACGTAGCCACACGTGCCATTGCCGTTTGACCCGCCATCTCAGGCGGCGGTGCTGTTTGTTGTATCGCTGGTACTTCTGTCTGCGGACTGTGGAAGGCTCGATGGACTGACGATCGCCTCCAGGCACCGTTGCGTTTGGGTCAGCCAATGGTGACGAGCAGGTGCGATCGCGGTTGGTAGCGGTTTTAGTCCGAGGGCAGGAGGGAGAATGAGAGCGGGTGGCAAGTGCCATAGTCTAAAAATCCAGGGTCACTGGTGTACGGCGCGGCGATCGGGTCAGCAATCCACTCAAACCGCATAGAGCAATATCAACTCGCGAACGTGGCTGAAGCAGACCAGACATGGGAGCAGCTTTTCGCTGGTTCTCCTACAACCCAACTCGCCAACGGCAGTAACACCCTAAACCTTGCATCGAATTAGAGACGGAACGCATCCAGGCTGAGATGCGTTCCGATGGTATGTGAAGAATCCCTTCATCTACATGTATCTATTGTGAGGATTCCGTAGCTCGATCGCAGTACCCTCGCAGGGGATTTACATCGAGAGGAGGTATGCAAACGTCGAAATTTACCCACTCTTAGCCCTTGGGTCACAGAAATAGCTAAGGCTCAGGGGGTAAGAAACGGCGCTCAACCGCACTGCAACCGCTGTAGTTTTCGTTGCAATTGGCTGTTATTCTAAGGTCTAACTCTTTTTAGTCAGTCTACGAAACCATGCGTCTTGACGCTTCAACTCTACGCGTTGATCGGCTCAATCGGCTTGTGTTGCCCGCCCTGTTAGCGATAAGCAGTTGGGCGGCGGCTCCTGCGATCGCCCAAACAACCGTTGCCCAAGCAACGGCAGCATCCAGAGAAGAGCAGCGGCAACAGCAGGTTCGTCAAGTTCGTCCTGAAAATTATGACGTGGCTCGCTTTCCGGTAAGCGAGGCTAACGTGAGCCACTGGCGCAATATTCTGTGGACAACAGCGATCGTTGAACCCCAGGCAGATTATGTAGCCGAGGCGATCGCTCACATTGTGTCATTAACAGGTCAACCTGGCTTATCGAACGGACAGCGGCAAACCGTAGATATGGCCATGCAGATTGGCACTCAGCTTTATTTCAGTAATCCCAGTCAGTATGCGGCGGTGGGTCAACAATTTCTGCAAACGGCAGAACGTAGCCCCAATCCAGAATGGGTTGCGATGGCGCTTTCGGCTCTGGTAAAAACAGGAATGCCCCCAGAGCAGCGGCAGCAGATCAGCGATCGCATTCGTCAGCGCTTCGCCAACTGGCAGGAAAACGTTTATCTGTATTCCACCTTGCGCGAGATAGCAGAACTCGATCGCCCATCTGTCATGCCACCCTTGCAAGACTTGCTGGAGTGGACGATTGCCCCCGGCCAATTGCAGATGTATGTGTTGTGCCGTTCCAATCGAGGCGTGCTATGTCAAACCGTTTTGAAGGACGGAAACGGCGAGTTTGTGCGCCAGGGAGGGCAATTGTGGTCAGTGCCGCTGTTGTTGCGATCGCTGCACGAACTCTCGTGGAACTTTACGCGCGGCCAAACGCCGCAGGGCATCTATCGTATTGAGGGCACTCGTCCGGCTGACCCTGCTACATTCAGAGCGTATGGTGCCTTTTCGCTGGTTAAGCTTTTTTTGCCCTATGAAGCGGGGGTGCAAGAGTTTTTGCCCGGACAGCCAGGATGGACTGGAGGCGTTGCCGCGTATCAATCTTTGTTGCCCCCATCCTGGCGGAATTACGCTCCGGTGCAGCAAAGCTATTGGGCAGGGCGAGCGGGTCGCAGCTTGTTCCGCATTCATGGCAGTGGCGAAGATCCGGGCTTCTTTACCAACAACAGCCGTTATCCCACCGCCGGGGAGTGGAATCCAACCATTGGCTGTCTCTCTGCCCTTGAGCGGTATGACGCGGCAGGACGGTTACAACAGGCCGACATGCCAACTATTCTCAACACGCTGTCCACACTCAGTGGAGAACGCCTACAGGGATATTTAGTAGTGGTAGATGTGCCAGGGGATGCTAACACGCCAGTTCAGTTGAATGAAATTGAAGCGGCGTTAGCTGGACGATCGCAGATGGCCTCTGGTCAACCAGGACGTTAGCAGCTAGCAGGCTCAAGCAGAATCCACGTACCACTGGTTCATTTGAACAACGAACCAATGACCAATACATAATCAATACATGACCAATGAATGACAGAGCAGGAACGGCCTAGCTAGATCAGAACGCCTTCCTTGCTCTTGGCTTGAGTGTGTTCTACCTCATCATGGGCTTTCAACAGCGACAGCAACTTGCGCCGCATCATGATTCCAGGCTTATCGGTTAGCATGTGCTGTTCGTGGCTTACCCCCAGCGGAACATCCCATTCTGTGGTTTCTAAAATGGCCTTATCTTCTAAAGTGACCTGGCGATCGAACGCAACCACATCGATCGCTTTTGTCTCTGCTTCGGTATCGTTCCGCAAGCAGAATTGCACAATTTGAGAGGAGGAGTCGTTGATCGGCGTTGCTGTGTTCACAATGATATGCACCAATCCATTGGGATAGGCAATGCGTAATTTGCAGGTAAACGGCATAAACCAATCCATATCCATTGTGCGAACCGTGCCCGTTTGCGCCATTTTAAGATTTTGCTGTTGCAACGGCGGGTTGACGACTCCCAACACGGCACGCAGATGAATACCGCGAGCGGTTTCTACAATCTCCATGACCTCTGGTGTGGGATGGTCGGGACTGCCAAAGCTTTTGGGATGCACAAAGGTGGGATGAGCCGTATCAAACTCATTCTCCATCACTCGCAGTCCGGCGCAGTTCCACGGTTCATAAAATTCGGGAATCAGGCGAAAGTGAGGATCGTCTGCTTCCGGTAATAGCGGAATCTCGGCCAGCGGTTCACCTAAACAGACCCACACATAGCCGTACCGCTGCGCGCAACGAAAACTCTTGACTCGGTAAGTCGCTGGAACAGAACTATCAGGAATT
Organism: Oculatella sp. LEGE 06141; assembly: GCF_015207605.1. GTDB lineage: Bacteria > Cyanobacteriota > Cyanobacteriia > Elainellales > Elainellaceae > Oculatella. Next base: position 19,225 of record NZ_JADEWO010000011.1, on the reverse strand, counting down.
TGGGGGACGCGGACACAGGTTCCTGTCGCGTCAAACGTCCAGCCGTGATAGGGGCATTTAATGTTACCGTCTACCACCGTTCCCTTAGACAGTTGCGCGGTTCGGTGGCAGCAGCGGTCTTCTACGGCGGCGGGTTGACCCTGCTCATCGAGCCATATTGCAATGTGCTGACCCAACAGTTGAAAGGATTGAGGCTGCTCGGATAGCTGCTCTAACGGCAAAACAGGATACCAAAACCGCTTTAAGACAGGTTGCTTTGTCACCAACATAGGCCATACGTCTGCTCGGCATTTCGAGTTTAATCACCGCTGGGCGATCGCTTCTGCAACAAACGAGACGTTTCTTCAAGTCGCACTGGTTTAGTGTCGGGAGTGACTATTTTCCAGCGGCAAATCGGATTATGTAAATAATCGTCAACTCTATGCCGGGCGTTTAGCCCTTGCAACCTGGGCGCTTGCAGCGCTCTACTCTGACGATGCCTCTGTTGATGCCGTTAAGCTTGTTCATCCTTTAAAGAGAGTTATGCTGATTACCGCTCGCCGAATGATTCGGTTTTTGCTGCTGAGCACCATTACTATAGGAGTGCTGTTTGCCTGCAATCAGTCACCCTCCAACCAAACGCCCCAGGCCAGTTCCAGGCCATTAATTGTGGCATCATCCCCCTGGCCCGGATTTGCGGCTCACTATGTGGCGGTTGATAAAGATTGGTTTGCCGAAGAAGACATTACAGTTCAAGATAATTACTTTCAGGTTGCCACCGATGTGAATACGGCGTTGCTGGCGGGTCGGTTGGATTTAGCCTGGACAGGCGTTCCAGATATGATCACGATCGCCGGGCGCGATCCTTCCCTGCGGTTGATTATGCTGTCCGACTATTCCGATGGCGCAGATGGGATCTTGGCACGGAATATTACTCAACCCCAAGACCTGAAGGGAAAACAAATTGCCTGGGAAAACTTACCGCTTCAGATGTTGTTGTTGCACCGATATTTGCAGGATGGAGGTCTGAGCGAAAGCGATGTCACGCTGCTGAATATGACCGCTGCCGAAGCAGCTACTGCGTTTGCCAGTCGGCAAATTGATGTTGCCGTCACCTATGAGCCATATCTCAGTAGCGCCGCGCAGGAGGGACAGGGCGAGATTGTGTTTACGTCCCGCAACACCAACCTTATTCCGGTGGGGTTAGTGGCAAACGAAGCGACCATTCGAGACCGCCAGTCTGAAATTTTGGCCTACTTACGGGCGATCGACAAAGGGGTGCAGTTTGTCCGCGATAATCCAGACGAAGCCTCTGAAATTATTGGCAAAAAGTTAGGCGTTGCGGCGGCAGAAGTGCCGAGTTTATTGGAGACGGTTCGCATCTTCAATCTAGAAGAAAACAAAACCATTGTGTTCAATCCTGATGATTCACTCAATGTGATCGACAGCCTTGAGTTTGCGATTCAGACGAGCGAGGAAATGGAGTTAATTGACCAACCCATTGATCCAGCTATGCTCTATGACGATTCGCTGGTCAAGGCATTGTAGAAACGAGGGACATTAGCGACGCATCCTCGCGATGGGTCGCGGCAGCCCGTACCCGTTGCCACAGGCTATCATCCTGACGATACAGTTCCAGAGCCGCAACGCTAGCGCGCGCATCTAGCCCGGTTCCTGTCTCAATCAATGACAGCAGAAACGCCACGGCAGCATCCTGACGCAGCATGGCGATCGCCACTAACGCCGTTTGCCGCTGTTCGGGCTGGGGCGATCGCTGCCACCACTGATGCAACACCTCAAATGCAGCCTCCAGGCGGGATTCTCCCAGCGCCAGCGCAGCCAGTTCCGCGATGTGGCGATCGTCAGCCTCCAGAAATTCAGCCACGATCGCCACAGACGACTGGGGCGCAAGTTGCAACAGCGCCATAAAGCAATCGGAAAGCACCTGCGGGTCGCGATCGCCCGTTCGCACTTTCAGCCGCAACAGCGGCACTCCCTGGGTGTAACCGTTGTAGGCGATCGCTTTGGCAGCAGCGGCTCTAGCGAGCGGTATCGGGTCGGCAAGCAAATCAGCCAACTCATTCAACACATCTGGATAATTCATCCGAACCAGCCCCAGGGCACAAACCCCGCGCAGACTCACGGCAGTATCTTCCTTACCGCCCCACACGGGTTCCAGTTGAACATGGCGAATGCCGCGCAAAAATACAGACTCATCGCTGTACCCCATGCGGTAAAGGGCTTCGGCAATGCGGTGTTTGGCGGTGCAGCCTGCGTCTGTTTCAACCGGATTCACCATCAACCGCTGAAACGCGGCGGCCAGTGCAGGCGCGAGCAAGGACAATTCTGCATCGCCAATCATTTTGGCCGCCTGCGCCACCGCAACGGCATATCTGCTGTTAAGCACCTGTTTCAGGAGGGCGATCGCTTCTTCGGAGGTGGGGTGCGATCGCACCTGGCCTAGCGTAGCCAGTTCTTGCTCCAGTTTGCGCGACTTTGGCATCCAGCCTCCTTGCTCCTTCGCCGTCACAGCATGGGCAACAGGCAAATGAGACGGGCTGATAACCTTGCATGTCCTGAAGCCTTCTCTGTTTATACCAAAAAATCAGTACAGAGGTACCACTTCAGATAAATGGGTTGGAAGACACAGAAGATCAGCTTTAAAGCAACAAATTTTGGCGTAGCTTTACTGCTTTTTATCCTCCATTTGGGCTAGAGGATGTTCTGCTCCACGACTGTCAAGTTTTGCTTGGAGTGGGTTGCTGTTGCCACCGGGTCATGTAGCGCTAAGCCAGTCCGCCACACACTGGCTCTGTTCTGGCCGGACTTATCTGCTAGTTTTTGTAACAACCGATAAGCGTCTGCGGTTAGATCTAAATGCAACCGCCTTTTGCCCTTTGAGCCTGTCATATGATTCTGTCCTTTTTGAGAGCCAACATCGTGGGGGTACTAGTTTGAGTGGGGTTAACTTAATAACCCATTGCTAAATTAAACGCCTGAAGATGATGCAACAGATGCCAATAGCCTAATGTCTAACTGGTCATAGACCAGCTCAGCGCTACATATATAATCCTATTGAAATTGTAAGCTTGCTGCTATGAAAATGTCACTTAATTATTACACATTTCTTACACAAATAATACTCATCTGCTCTAACAGCCCGGTTGAGGCGAAGCGTGCCAACCTCCTAATCGATCGGCATGGCTTTCACCGTGGACAGATCGTCTGGTGTATTGCAGTTAAACAGCATGTCTGGATCGGGTAGCGGCAACGTCTGAACTGGATGCTTTGATAGCCAGCGTTGAAACGATCGCCCTCCTTCTTCAACAAACTCCCATAGCAGTGGCATACACCGTTTCCGATAAAAGCCACATAACGGTTCCCAACCCACCGATCGACTGGGCAAAAACGCGATCGCCTCATCGGGTACGGTTGATAGCTGCGTCATCCAGCTATGCAAAACGTCAACCTGTAATCGCGGCAAGTCGCAGGCGAGTAGCAGCACCCATTCTGTTTCCACCTGCATCAATCCCTGAGCAAAACCAACCAAGGGGCCATTCATTTCAATGCCATCGGGTAAGGGGGCTTCTTGCACAAACCGACAGTGGGACGGCAACAGCTCGCGATATCGGGCAATCCAGGGTGTGACCACATAAACCTGCACCGCACACTGGTCGGCAATCTGGTACACCCGTTGAATCATGGGTGTGCCCTGCACTGAAATGAGCGCTTTGTCTTGCCCCATGCGGGAACTGTGTCCCCCGGCCAGGATCATCGCCGTGATTTGATCGATTTGATTTGGTTTGGTCATAACCGTTCCGAAGGTGCCCCTAGTTAAACTGGTCGATCGCGTTTCTGCCGTAATCCTCTCTGTGACCGATCTCAACCGCATTTTGCCTACGCTTTCGGGCAGATGAATCGTTAGGGCACCTGAGCCAAGGTTGAAGAGTGACGTTTGAAATAAATGGAGAGCTAAACAATGGTTAGCACAGCTAATTCTAGAGCAATGAGCAACCTGGAGTATGACCTGTTAACAGCGTTGCAAAACAAAGCAGAAGCAGTTAAAGCTTACGATACTTATATCAAAGACGCTCAAGACATGGGGTCGGAACCCTGCGCCAACTTGTTTCAACAGTTGAAGCAATCTGATATGGAACAGGCTCAAGAACTTCGTCGGCATTTGCAAGAAGTGATGCAGAAAGGCAAGATGTAAGCGCCTGCGGTGTAAGTACCGTTAGAACAGTACTCCCTGCAAACTGGTGCGTTATGACAATGCTGCGGCGCACCAGTTTTCTGCATCTTTTCCTTCGTCTCGCTTCGAGCAACGTCCAAGCCTGTTCGCAATTGCTGCAATTCGTATCGTATTAACCACGCCAATTGTGTGCAAACGCTAGGATTGTGGGTGCTTAGATGTTGATCAAGCGTCGAGGAACCCATTATGCAACAGGCTACTGCGACGTCCACCCTGCCCGCCATTCAAATTGCTGATTGTAGCAACCTGGACGAGAATGCCACTACACTGTTTCTCGCCTCTGGCTCCAATCCCTACGAGAATACGGAAGAGTTCCTGTTTGACTGTGAGATGCGAGCTGATGAAATGCCGCGCTTCATTCGTCGGGCGTTGTTAGAGTTTCAGGTGCGATCGAATCAAGAAGGGGTTTTGCTGCTCCACGGATTGCCCATTGATCCAGAACTCGATCGCATCCACACCCCCCCGGATGCGCTACGCTCCACCGAGAAGACAACCTATGTCAGCGAACGCTGTCTGGCGATGATTGGTAGTCGGCTGGGGCATCTGGTGTCGTATATTCAAGAAAAAAATGGCGATCTGTTTCAGAACCTGGTGCCAATTAAAGGCAGCGAGCAGTTGCAGTCGTCTACCAGTTCACAAACCCGGTTACAGTTTCATCGCGAGACGGTCTTTCATCCCTATCCGCCTGAGTATTTACTGCTCTATTGTCTGCGTCCTGACCACGATCGCGTCGCTGAAACAACGTATGCAAGCGTGTCCCATGCGCTGCCGCTGCTGGCCGATGCCGAGCGAGACTTACTGTTTCAGCCACTCTATCGTACCGGGATTGATTATTCGTTTGGCAATGTGCAGACAATTAAGGGGAATGGTCCCGTGTTGCCCGTTCTGTACGGCAACCGCACCGATCCGTTCTTGAACTATGACGAAGATTTGATGATGGCGATTACCCCAGAGGCTGATGCTGCCCTGGTTGCATTAAAAGAGGCGATCGCCGCTGTCTATCGTCGGGTCAAGCTAACCACGGGAGATATTCTTTGCATTGACAATCGCCGCACAGTACACGGTCGCTCATCCTTTGTTCCCCATTATGATGGGTTCGATCGGTGGTTGCAGCGATCGTTTGTAGTACGCGATTTAGGACGCTCGGCCAGCGATCGCCATCCCGGTGAGCGCATCATTCGCACGTGCTTCTGACGTAGTATCGGTACCGTAATAAATGCCCCGGCCTCTCGTCCCCACAAACACCAACCCATAAACCTGCTGACTGGCTTCCATAATTTTGGGTTCATTGCCAATGGGTCGATCTGGGTCGCCAATTGCCTCCCAGGTTTCACCCCAATCCAGCGAACGGAAGATGCCGTCGTCCTGACCCGCAACGCGGCCATATAAATACAGTGCTGGGGTGCTGCTTCGAGCGGGCGCTTTGCCAAATGCAAACAGGTGAGCCTGTTCCACACTGTCCACTCGGAAGAAACTTTCACCCGCATTTTGGGAACGGTATAGACCCTCATCATCCAGGCTGAGCCACATCTCGCCTTCGCGTCCTGGAATGGTTTTAAGAGCAAACCAATCTGCTTGCGGCAGATTGCTTTCAACCACACGGAACGACTCACCGCCATCGTTGCTGCGATACAACTTTTTGCGGCTGTAGTAATAAAATGCATTGCCATCGACCGGATCGGCGGCAAGGGGCTGTGACCAGTTCCAGGGACCACCAAAGCCCTCAGGTAAGCCCTCAACTACAGTCCAGGAGGTGCCGCCATCGGCAGTCCACAATGCCTTTTCGCCGCTCATCGTGACGACGAAGCGATCGGGATCGGTGGCAGAAACCGCAACTCGCAAGGGCATCTCGGAACTGGGGAACGAGCCAAAGGCTTGCCAGGTTTTGCCGCCATCGGTTGACGTGCCGCCGCCATAGGTTGAATTCCAGCGATTGCCGCTAACTCGCACCATGCGCGACGGATCGGACTCACTGTAGGCGATGGCATAGGTGTCTTGAAAGACGACTCCTGTTTCATCAAACGATTTCGAGGGAAAAGTATCTAAGCCGTTATCGTGATTAAACCCGCCAATATCCGCTGCACCAGAAACCAGGAGTGAGCCGCTGCGAGGAGCCACCATGGTAAACACAACGATTTCTTCATGCCCTTGCTGATAATTTGTCCAGGACACCGGATTTGATTGGATATTGTCTGTACGCCAAATGCCGTACCAATCGGTTAGCCAGACTCGACCCGATACATTAGGGTCAAATTCGATCGCCGCAATCCACGGCTGCTTCAACATCAGACCCGCCCACCAGGAAACGGTGTTATTTAACCTCCGTTCTGTTTCAACCCAGGTTCTACCGCCATCTCTGGATTGATAAATTTGAGTTGAGTCGGTCTCGCCTGTGCTAACCAGGAGATGATTGGAGTTACCCGGATCGATGCTAATCGCGTTGAACGTATCAGGCTTGCCTTCAGGCGTTACATTGCTCCAGGTCTGGTTGCTGTATTTACTAACGCCCGCCTCGTGGGTTGCATACAGCACACCATCACCAGAAACAGCCATCCGTCTGACGCTGGCAGGGCTGTCTGCCACTTTGCTCCAGGTGGTGCCATTATCCGTAGACCGATAAATGCCATCGTCGTGAGCAGCGGCATAGACCAGTCCAACCGTTTGCCGATCGAACACAAGTGATGAGATACCAATTTCGTCGTCTAGCTGTGCCGGAAATGACACCTTGGCCCAACTCTGTCCGGCGTTGGTCGATTTCCACAGCCCGTCTAAACGAGAACCAAACAGCACCACGTTGGAGTTTGAAGGGCTAACCGCGAGCCGCTCGCCAGCCCAGCGCATCCCTTCATTGCCGCCCATCTTTAGCTCTAAGTTAAGCTTTGTCCAGGTTTCGCCACGATCGCTCGACTTAAAGACAGCGCCCTTTTTGTCCCACCAGTCGGCCGTGTAGGTTCCGGCAGCGATGTAAATGACGTTAGCATCGTTGGGGTCGAGGGCTAGCGCTTCCCCAGAATAGTAATTGCTTTGCTCCAGCGGAAAATGGTCGGTAATCGGAATCCAGCTCTGGTTGCGCGAATTCCAGCGATAGTAGCCACCAACATCCGTTTTGATGTAAACCAAATCGCGCTGTTTCGGATGGAGGTATACGCCGGTTACATAGCCCCCTCCCCCAATCGCCACCGTTTTTTGCCCCAGAACCACATCCGATTGATGCGATCGCGCTGCCAATAAATTGGCGTGGAGCGAAATACTATCACTGATCCCACATTGTTGCAGTGCAATGACTGTCGCCAATGTCATCACGGCAACGCCAAAGAAATGCCCAAAAGAACGATGATAGTGGAGCCGAGCCATTGCTGTGGAGGCTAACCTGGACACCACTAAGCCAATCACCACAATCACCAAGCCCGTCACAATGGGGGTTGCGATCGCCAACCAATCAATCATAAGTCCGCTCTAAGATCAACACATTGAAGCCGAGCCACTGCTCATGACGATGTAATTACGCAGATTGTTCAGCCTGATCTCGTAAAATCTGACGCTTTTGTCGGGCACCGACTCGCTTAGTAGCCAAACCTGAGAGGCTGCTGTAAACAGCGGAGGGCAAAAGCCGCAGCATACAAGCCGCTGCCCACGTCAGGATTGTGCGGCGTGGCTCTTCTAAAACAATGTGCCAATAGACAAACAACGCCCGGTGAATCAAGTCAAACGCGACTCGTCCATCTCCCATGCGAACCGCACTGCGAGCCAGGTAACGATATTGATACGCCATTGCCAGCGATTCATATTGCGCCACCTGTTCTGGAGCGTAGGAGCGCATCTTTTCTAGCACCTGTTCCCACGATGCGAGCTGTTTAAAGAAGCTGGCCGACAGCCCTCCAGAGTTGACCCGATACAGCGTTAACGCCTCCGGAATGCCTTCAATTTTCCAGGTGGTTTGAATGGCAATCCGCAACCAACACTCGATATCTTCCGATCGCCGAAACTGTTCATCGAAATAGAAGACTTCGGTTGTGCCGTGCAGGTTGGCTTCAAATTGAATGGCATCAAATACCTGGCGGCGAACCACCACAGCAGAACCGTTACTAATTGGACTACCGCGCAGCAAACAGGGAACATCAATGTTGGTGAGCTGGGGCATGGTGTAGGTGCCCAGGCGATCGCCCACCTCATTCATAAACTCGGAGCGGCAAAAACTCACGCCTACGTCTGGCGATCGCTCCAGGTGGGCAATTTGTTTCTCAAGCTGCTCAGGTAGCCACAGGTCATCCCCATCTAAAAAGGCGATGTATTGCCCCTGTGCATGACGAATTCCAGTATTTCTGGCACCAGCCAGGCCCCGGTTCTGTTGCTGAATTAGTTTAATTCGTGGGTCGTCGAACTGCTGGCAAATGTCAGAGCTGCGATCGGGTGAACCATCATCCACAATCAACAACTCAAAATCCGTATAGGTTTGGTTGAGTACAGACTGCACCGTGAGGGCAATATAGCGCTCAACGTTATATACCGGAATGACGACTGAAACATTGGTCATAGGTCAACACCCAAAGTTGCAACATTTACCGGGACTTGGACACGCTAGGCTTGCTTGACCTGCTCTTGGATGCGCCGCTTTTGAGCCGCTCCTGTCATCTTCAGGGCAACCATTTCCAACTGGCGATAGAAAGACTGAGGCAGCAGACAAAGCGAGTAGGCAGCCGCTAAGGTCAATAGAGTCCGACGAGGTTCATCAAACAATATTTTTGGGCAGGTTGCCAAGGCTTGATGGCACAACTTCATCGCTGCTTTACCATCACGTAGCGTCACGACTCGGCGTGATAGGAATCTCAATTCATACGCTCTGGCCAGGCTTCCCCAGCGGGTAACCAGTTTAGGCGCATAGGTGCTGGTCTTTGCCAACATGGTGTCCAGGGAAGCAAGCTGCTTCGCAACGTTGGTTGAAGCTCCCTTCAGGTTGACCCGGTACTGCGTCAGCGGTTCAGGAAGTCCTTCAGTTTGCCACGGTGTCTTCAGCGAGATCCGGAGCCAGCATTCTACATCCTCCATGTGATGCAGCTCTTCATCAAAATAGGCGCTCTCTAAGGAACCATAGCGTCGAGATTGATATTTAATTCCCTCAAGCGCGTCTCGCCGAATAACAGGGGCTGAACCGTTGCCAATGGGGTTGCGACACAGAATCTTGGCGGGTGTAATGCCTTTCAATTGAGGCATTTGATAGATATCCAGCGGCTTTCCGGCTTCATCAATGAAAGCCGACCGACAAAAGCTAACGCCAACGTTGGGGGATGATTCTAAATGCTGAACGTGCTTTTCTAACTTATCGGCTGTCCACAAATCGTCTCCATCCAGGAAGGCAATATAGCGACCTTTAGCTTCACGAATTCCAGCATTTCTAGCCGCAGAGACACCTCGATTCGGCTGATGAATGATTTTAATTCTAGGGTCAGCAAACTGCTGACAAAGTTCAATACTGCGATCGATCGCCCCATCGTCTACAATTAGCAGTTCAAAATCGGTGTAGGTTTGATTGAGAACTGACTGAACCGTTGCAGCAATATATTTCTCGGCATTGTAGACCGGAATCACAACAGATACGTTTGCCATCTTTGAAACCAATTTCCTGTTTGTAGAGAGAGTTAACAGAAAAAACAAGACCACTTGTATTGCCAGGGAGCGCAGCGTTGATTTGTCCCTGCTGTTCAGCCTTATTACCTTACCTTTGGGTTAAACCCTGGGGCAGTCGTATCGAAATAGACCCACTGTTGTAGACCCACTATTTTCGGATCTATGCAGCACGCTAGCAGACGAGGTGAATGTACAGTTCAACCAGTAACTAGTTGATGATGGAGTTAGCGGTTGAATGTTGATTAACACTACAGGCTACAAATGTGCCTACTTTCCTTTACACCTAAATGGCGATTAGTTAAGTCGAAAGACTGTCAATGAACCCCAAGATAGAATGGTTTTTTGCAGCGATCGTTGATACTAATCAAACAATAGGAATTAACATAAAATCACCTGACTTGCCGTTCATGTAACTGTTATTGCTAATGAACGATTCAGTTGATGGTTACATGCAGTCTCTACCGAGATAGCGACTGCTCTGTATGTACGGTATTGTAGGCTGTTCAAAAACAGCGTAGTTAAATTTACTACCAGCTTCATCAATACTTTGACGAATTCGGCTTCTAAGTTAAAGTTCTCGTCAAAAGCACTGGCTGATGGCGGGATTGGCCTATAAAGTTCATCAGTTTCTTCACCAATATCGAGCGGGCACCTACCTAAAAACACGGGACTGGTAAAAACCAGTCCCGTATCAGTAGATGTGGAAAACTGCTTTGAGTGCAATCGTTGCGATCGCAAGTAGCTAATCGTCTCTGCAGATGATTTGAAAGCCTGACTTGTAGCCCCCGCCGTGTAAGGGCTAGCTTCGGCCAAAACATCTGGCTCGGTTCCAGAAGCTATCTGCCGAATGCCACGCCCCTACAGAGACATTTGATACCGTTCAAACACCCTCTTACAGCCATTTTCAGTTGCATTCACCACGCCTTAAACCCTACATCCCACACCCATCTTGGCGAGACTGTGGCTGACTCGATTGAGAACTGCTGTAAGTTGCGGCCAAGGCTCAAGTCGAGAGAGGCAAGATATCAGGAGTCAGATGGAGTTTGACCAATCATCGCCAAACGCTTAACCGAGTTGGCTGGAAACACTCTGGCGAACAACGTTGACAGATGGCTGGCGGTCTGGAAGGGAAGCAAACCCATCAAAGCAATTTTCAGTGCAATGCGTTGGGTTTTCCGCTCTAGCAACGTCTTTGGATCAAACTGAATAGACTGAAACAGCTTCTCGGCGGCCTTTTTGGGTCCCTGGCGATCGGTGCTGTTGGCTAAACAAATTTGAGCTAAGAAACGGTAAGTGTTTGCCAGCGTGCGATTTCTCAGAGGTTTCAGCGCCTCTGGAGCCGCGTCAAAGGCACGATTGATCACAATTAGGTTGTATTTTTCCATCACATCGACCTTCGTAGTCATCGACTGTGACGTGCGGCGGTAAAGAATCTGATATTGAGGCACGACTACAAACGGGCACAGGGCAGCCAGACGAATGTAATAATCCCAATCTTCCACCGACTTTAAAGTTGGGTCAAATTCACCAGCAGCTTCAATATAGTGGCGTCGCGCCATAATATTTGAACCGCTAGAAATGAAGTTGTGGTACAGCAGATCGCGATAAACATTACCTTGGTAGTGCAGCGGTTCCCAGGCGTAGAGGTATTCGCTGTTTTCATTAATAAACGCCGTCCAACTGTAGGCAACACCCGCCTCCGGGTTGGCACGCAGTGCTTCCACTTGAGACGCGATCTTATCGGGTGTCCACAGGTCATCGGCATCAATAAAGGTAATAAATTCGCCAGTGGCTCGCTCAATACCGCGATTTCTAGCAACGGGCAACCCGCCGTTTTCATAGGAAAAAAGCTTGATGCGCGGATCTGGAATGGCTTCTACCACTTCAACGGTTTTGTCGGTGGAACCGTCGTTGATAATAATGAGTTCAAAATCTGAGAAGGTTTGCTGTTGCAACGATTCAATCGTTTCAACGATCGTGCGCTCAGCATTATAAGCCGGAACAATGATAGAAACCGCTGGCATTGTAGTACCCTCAATAAATTTGGACGTTCAAACGATTCGTGTGTATAGCTATCGTGGCTGCTCTCAGAGGGGTTAAAGCGCTAATCGTCACTCAAGCCACCTCCGTTTCTGGCGTGCCGCATTGGCTGAGAAGTCCCCAATCTGTCGGCTTAAAGCCTGCGGGTTAACCCGGCAATGGGGCAAACACAGCCTAGACCGAGTCTTGTTGAATCCGTCGTTTTTGGGTGGCTCCGGTGGCCTTTAACCCGGCTGTCTCCAGTTGCGAGTAAAACTGCCGGGGCAACAGCCGAAGCAGGTAGCTGGCTGCACCAGTAATGACCGTGCGACGAGGCTCCTCTAGCACCATGCGCCAATGGGTTCTCACCGCTTCATGAAAAAGCTGTGTAGCCACTGCTCCGTCGCGCAACGTCACTGCCCGACGCGCCAGGTAGCGCAAGTGATATGCCCTGGCCGGGTTCTCCCACTTGGCAACCACCTCTGGAGCATAAGCGCGAGTTTTTTCGATGACCTGCTCCCAGGATTCTTGTTTCTTGAGCAAGTTGGCCGAAATACCGCTTGAGTTCACCCGATAAAGCGTCAACGATTCGGGAATGCCCTCCATTTTCCAGTGAGTTTGCAGTGCAATGCGAAACCAGCAGTCTAAATCCTGTGAGCCTTGTAGCCGCTCATCCCAATAAAAATCTTGCGTCGTGCCGTACACATCATCTTGAAACTTAATGTCTTCAAACACCTGTCTGCGAATCACAGCACAAGAACCGTTGCTGATGGGATTGCGGCAGAGTAAGTGAGCAATGGTGATATCCGTTAGCCGGGGAAGCTGATAGATTCCCATCGGGCTGCCTTCCTCATCAATAAAGGCAGAGCGGCTGAAGCTAACTCCAACCTCAGGGGACTGCTTTAGATGCTCAACGTGCTGACGCAACTTATCAGCCAGCCATAAATCATCTCCATCCAAAAAGGCAATATAGGTTCCTTTTGATTGGCGGATGCCTTCGTTGCGAGCGGCGTTGGCACCGCGATTTTCCTGACGAATGATCTTAATGCGTGGATCGTCAAATTCCTGACAAATTTCAACGCTGCGATCGGGCGATCCGTCATCTACAATGATCAGCTCGAAGTTTTGGTACGTTTGTTGCAGAACCGAACGAATGGTGACTTCGATGTGCTTTTCGACCTTGTAGACTGGAACGATAACAGAAACGGTTTCCATAATTAAGACACATTCATCTGGCTAAACAACATAAGTGAAGATGCAGGCTTGCTGAAGTTTATGCGGCAACGTCTAAGGGATTTCGGCTATTCCAACTAACCAACTCATACTCCCCGAGATCTGGAGCAAAACCATGATGGAATACCGCAGAAAGTCAGCCATAAGCAACCGTTGCTAATAGTAAGCCGGGATGATTGTACAGAGGAAGCATTAGCGATCGCACGTTAAATTACCATCGGCAAGGATGCCGTTTTGCCAATTACCGCTCTTAGATGAGCCATCTGAGAAAATGAACGTGCCGATGCCGTCGCATTTGTTGTCCTTAAACTCACCGATATAGCGATTACCGCTTTCCAACCTCCACTCACCCCAGCCGTTGAACAGATCATTCTGGAACTGACCCGAATAGCGTCTGCCGTTGGTAAAGGTCAGCGTACCGCAGCCGTTTCGCCGACCGTCTTGCAGGTCGCCGTCATAGCGATTTCCGCTAGGAAACACCATTGTTACTTGCCCCGTAGAAGGCAATCCAGCCTCGATAGGGCCGTAATATTGCGTACCGTCTGGATAAACATAGTCTGGATCGGCAGACGACAATGGCGATAGGGTGGCTTCTGGGCATACCCGTGGAGCCGCAGACGGTACCGTAGTGGGTGTCAGCGGCGGGGTCAGTTCTGGCGTTGGGTCTGAGGTGTAGGACGGCAACGGCGCAGGAGAAGGCAACGGACTGAGCGCCAGCGGTGTGGGGCTGGCCGTTACCGAGGCAAGTGGACGGGGCGTTGCAGGAGCCGATGATGGGGCAGGGGATGAAACAACTGCCGACTGGGGCAGCATTCCCCCAATTCGGGGCAAGACCAGATCAATCGCTCTGGGCATCATTACAATCGTCACAATGCCTGCTGAAATAACACCCATCGCGATAAACGCTCGCCAAACGACCGAATCAAAGAACCCCCGCTGTGGACTGTAGTATCCTCCAGACCCCCAACGAGGACGATATCCACCGCTTCCGGCATTCTGAATCTGGATGGGATTAAATAGCGCTCTGGTGGTTGCCACCGGATCTTGAATTCTGGTTTCTTCTCCTTTGTTGGAGAACACAAACCGCGTCGTCCAGAGAACGTAGATCGGCATGTAGATTATATGGATAAGCAACACGGCGATCGCCACACCCAGTACACCCCATTGCACACCAAACAGGAGACCGAGGGCAAAGACAACGGTAAATATTAAGTCCCACCGCAGAACAATATCTGGACGACCGTTAGCAACGTGCAGTTGACCGGCTGCTTCAATAAACGGACGAGGAATTGCAGACAAGCAAATTAGAATGAGAACCGGAATTCCCTCGACCCATTTGGCTCCAAAAACGATGGGCACATAAAAGGGAGCCATCGTTGATTGCAGCAAGACGAATGGAATAATAATGAACGCGATCGTGCGGAGGCTAGAAAAATAACGCTTCCTGAAATTTTCGCGGTTGGGCAGCGCTTCGCACAGGTGCGGTAATAGAGCACTCGTAATTGCTTTCGTAATACTTAAACTAATTCCTAAGCCAGCATTAAAGGCAAAATAATAGATTCCTAGCTCTCTAATCCCGACGAACCGACCCACAATTAAATAGTCAAGATATTCTCTCATCGTATGGAGTAATTGAACTCCAAGGTAATTCTTAGTGAATCGAGAGATTTCTCCCCATCGTTTAGTTGTAAAGCCCCGCGTCGGTCGCCAGGGGTGATTAGTGTAATAGGTATAAACCCAAATTGGCGTAGAACAAACCCTGGGCAGCACCAGCGCCCACAAACCAAACCCCATGAATGCCAGCAAAGCCGACATCAAGTTACTGGCCGTAAGCTGAATCGAGTTGTTGAGGGCTGTTACCTTCAGCCGATTCTCTCGATGAATATAAGCCGCTTGAATCGTAGAAACAGGAACCATCAAGTAGATCAAGGCCGATGCACAGATCGGTAAGATCAAGCGACTGTCTTGATAGAACCAGGAGATTGGGAAAGATGCAGCCGACTGAAGTACAAAGAGACCAATAAAAACGATCCAGTTGAGGTAGTATGCCGAATTGCTGAGTTCTTCAAGGTCTTTCTCGTCTGCCTGAATCACTTGAGCGGCAATACCAAGGCGGGTAAAGGCGGACGTAAACTCATGGATGGTGAGAACGATCGCCCCTAAGCCATACTCGGTTTCGCTGAGATAGCGGGCAATGACAACCGTGGTTGCCAAACGAAAGACGCGGATGAAAATTTCGGCACTGCCTAACCATCCCAGATTGCGGAGGAACTTGCTTTGTAGCTTCTTTTCAATCCAACTAACTGGATTCGAGAACCCCATAATTGTTATGCAGAATGTTTAAGTAATAACAGCCATCAGCCTGAACCAATGCTGATTTAGCCAACGTCCCTAGCCTTAGCCCAATTTGGCAAAGTCAAACTTCACTCGCTCCTTTAGAGCCATGCCAAGCAAAACCAGGCCAGGCCAGGTGATATAAGCCAAGTTTTCAATGTTTTCCCCCATGGAAAAGGCAATAAACACCAGAAACACAGCTAGCGCCGTTTGAGCCAGCTTACTGGATTGAGACTTGATCAGCAGCACAACAAAGGTGACTGCCATTGGAATGGCTAAGCCTAAAAAGCCGACAATACCGTGGGTATATAGTGCGCCAAACCAGGTGTGGTGGCTACCAATTGGCATTTCCTGAACGACCTTCGGGCCTTTTTCGGCTTTAATGGCATGTCCCCAAATGGGTGCATCCGTTTTCCATTGGTAGTAGGCCATGCGTTGCAGCACATCTCTGACTCGAGAAGAACTGGCTCGCTGGCTGCGGAAGTAAATGATAAAGTTGTCGGCCAGCGTTAGTAGCTGATAGCTAAACACTCCAGCCACAAAACTGGCCGTTCCCAGGGCAATTTGCATACTGGGTCTGATCATGTTTGCTAAAACGATTTTGGCGATCGGCAGCACCACCAGACAGAGCAACCCTAAACGAGAGCCAGATCCCCAAATTGCGATCGCGTTAGCAAGCATCCCGATCCATTGCCACTTCTTATCGGTCTCCTGGGTTGCCAGAAAGAAGTGAACGCATCCCACAAAGGCCAATGCCGGTGCCCAGGGTGCAAACAGATATAAACGCGGGGCACCTTCACCAAGGGTATAAAGATTGATGGAGTAGTACGTCAAGCCTGTGCCACCAATTTTCGCCATGATAGTGGAAACATACAGCGGCATAGCCACACCTGCTGCACCCAGGGCATAGGCGATCGGAATGAGCACCAAGGTTTGAAGCGCCAGAATGCAAATAGCGCGGCAGAGCAGTTGCGGACGGATATTGAGACAGCCAATCAACGGGAAAATCGCCAGGAGCGCCCAACTTCTCATGAAAAAGTTGACGAAGGATTTGATCGTTCGAGTCGTGCCCATATCCAGGGTGTAGTGGCCTACCAGCAAAGCGATCGCCACCAGTGCCATTCCAAAAATCCATATCCAGACCGTGACTGGAACTCGGATTCTTTCTTCCACAGGCGTTTCGTCGGATTGCTGCCAGAGGCGTTTGCCGGTATAAGCTAACATTCCCCAGGCAAAGATGGGTGCAACCACATACTGTGCCCCCAGGAAATACAGCACGTATGTACCAATCAGGTAATACCAGACAACTTTTTCTTCAAAGTTTTGAGGCTTCATGGTCTTGGAGATAAACACCAGTTGAATCCGTTCACGACAGTCAATTCATTAAGTAGTTGGCAGAAAGTTCTGCAACCTCGTTGGGGGGTACCTCTCGCCGCGAGATCACTTTTGCCGGAACACCCACCGCGATTGAGTAAGGGGGAATGGATTTTGTCACCACAGCTCCTGCACCAACAACACTGCCTTTGCCAATCGTGACACCATCCAGTACTCTAACGCCTGATCCTAACCAGCAGTCATCCTCAATGACGATTCCTTTGTAGGAGTTTCCTTGGTCTCGAATCGGAATGGTGACATCGGCAAAGTTGTGATTGTTGGCGTAAATGCTGGAGTGAGACGCAATCAAACAGTTATTCCCAATCTTGATGTAGTCGCCAGAAAGGCAGGTGTAGGGACCGATATAACTGTAGCTGCCAATCTCGATCGCTCCAGTCTGGTGGGTTTTAATATCGACTCCACGATCGAGCGTTGAATGATCCCGCAAGCAGATTTTGCTTCCTAGACCAAAACACCGAAGTCTAGCATCCCGCTCAATACGAACGTTGTTGCCCAGTTCAATTCCCAAACCGCAAGTAAAATCAACACCCAGGTCAATTTGCACCGAGCGACCCACCCGTCCCAGAATCATGCGATAGGCCAAACGGCGCACCTTTCTACCGAGCGATAGCGGGATGCTTCTACAAAGCGCTAAGACAGCCGCTTCTAGTTTGTTAAGTTGCATTGAACTAAGACCATGCACTCCAGTGCCCATAAAACTAACCCACTTTTGAATCAGCTAGAAGTTGTGGTGCAGTCAGTCGAATTAGCCACTAAGAGGCGTGTTTCAGCCGTCGTTTAGGCAAATTTTCTGTATTGTAAAACCACAACTACTGCATACGTTAAGTGGTTCTCTTAGCAATAGGGGTTAAGACTTGTCGAAGATGCCGAAAGCCTGTGTAAATTTTGGATAAAGCTTTCAAATATACCATCAAAGAACGACCGTAAAACCTACTGAATGAAGACAAGTTTTGAGCTAAAAATGTTACCGCTCAGCAAGCTTGCTTGCTGAAACAAAGTAGGGGCCAATCCCCTCGAATAGCCTCTTTGCAGCAGATGACACGTGTATTCTACTAACGCAAATTTTGCCAACGGTCTTCAGATAGATTTCATCCTAATTTGACGTGCCTCTTCAGGTCAGGCAAACAGCTTCACCGACTGCATTACTTCCGTTTAAAGCTGGGTTCATTTAACCAAAACAGCAATGGAGAAGTTCGAAGAATTCAAATCTTGTTGAGAATGTGAACGGCAAACTGAAGGTTTTAGCTTTTACTGTTTGCAATAAAGACAATAAACCGACGTACCTAACGGTATTTTTATCCAACCCGATAGGTTGATGACAGTTTTGTTCCCTCTCTCAAACCGCTAATGAATGTCGAATGTCAACCAATCTCAATAAACCTGCAATCGTTGATATTCAAGGGGTTCAACTCAGCCAACCCTGACCGTGGCTCGGTTTAAGCCGCTCTGTATACGAACGTCCTTACTATTAAGTTTTCAAGAAGCTTCCAGAAAACTACTGGCGTTCCCAGATTGCCTAAGGTACCTTCATCATCAGTACGCAAATATAGTATTGGTCGTACGTTCGTTTCCCTGATGAGTATCTTGATGAGTATCGAGCCTAAAAACGCAGGACATGGTTTGCCTTCGCTCAAAGTGTCTATGCCATCCAAAAATCTTCAGTAGGCAGATACTCAAACTCGTAGAAGCATTACAGGTAACAAACGGCCAATCCTTGAGGTTTTCCCTGTTCGTTGTGTAATGCCGCAAATAGTCTATTCGTTCGTGATCGTCCCTTCATCTGAAGTTGAAGGGACGCCACACGTTAATACGTTCATTTAGTTTGTCGTGCAGGCGACCACATGAATTACACCACAGACTCACTTAACCAGCCCGAAAGGCGATCGCTCCTTCAACATATTCTTAAAGCCTGCGAAGGCAAATTTTGGCTTATTTTCACTTGTTCGGTTGCCTGTATCATCACAGTCGCAGCAGTGTTTTGGATTCTCGATCATCCCTATGCCAGCAATTGGGATGAAGCCCGGTATGTGAACCAGTCTTACCAGGATGTTGCGGCATTTCGTCGGGGTGGTCTGGGTGAATTGCTTCGGGTGTTAGTGCAAGAAGATCGACCCAGACCACCTGCGTTTCGGCTGCTAGTGCTGCCATTCACGCTGCTGTTGGGGCCAAGTGCAACCATTTTTCGCCTGGTGTCGTGGGCAAGCTGGTGGGTAACGCTGGGCTTTGTCTATTTAGCAGCCAAACGAATTGCAGGTATGACCGGTGGCGCATTTGCAGCTCTCTTTTTGGCATTGTGCCCTATCATCATTCAGCCCAGTATGCGGTTCTATGTCGATTACCCGCTGTATGTTGCCGTTGCGGCAATGCTGTATTTCCTCTTTGTTAACC
>NZ_JADEWO010000118.1 GCF_015207605.1 Oculatella sp. LEGE 06141 | reverse complement strand
TGTATCAAAAAGGTCGAAAAGTTGCTGAAGGTTTCAAAGCCAATATGAAGATTGTCTTCGACGAGCTTCTACCGCAATGGAATTACACAGCCAAACCAGAATTACAGGTTATTTAATTCACGATCCTAAGTGGTATAGCAAGACCGTGACGTTGTGACTTATGGATATACTCACTCATGATTTCATCTTACGCCCCGAGGGGCGGGGAATCGACCCTTGAGAGATTGAATAAGCGGATCAAGGGTTACGTTAGGACTCACTAGCACTAGCCCAAAAGTCCATCCCAGTGCGCTAACCACTATCCACCAAAAGGCTTTAGGAAGGTACTGGCGCAAAACGAGCCATTGGGCTGCGCCAATAAACAAACCTGTAAAAAATATGGTTGCTATAAACTGAAATCCTGACTCTTCCAGTGCTCCGACGATCGCCCCCGCGATTATAGTCGCCAATGTCCACCAGAGCCACAGGCGAGGTGCGATCGCCAACTGTCGTGTTTCATCTTGCCTCACATGCTGCACCATAATGCTCATCCCAGTGTTGCACTTCAACTCGATATCTGTACGATTTGGCCCAACCCGTGAGAGCGGTTTTCATCAACAGAACTATGAATCGAGCGATTCAGGAATTTGCAGGTTGTCATCCCTAATTCTCAGGATTCACTCGCCATGTAATCACAATCATTTCCACAAATATTAAGACGACTAATAGCCGCGAAAACGCTTGTAAAATGGCTTCCGTTGTCCAGTTCTGACTCTGAAGCTCCCAGACCGTCACAATAATATTCACTCCAATCGCCAACCAGGGTAGAATGACCAACGAATTCCGTCTGCGATAGGAGCGGAGCGTCGCCTCCCGCCAAAAAGGGAAGGTACTGAAGAGACAAACAAGGTAGGATGCTCCTGTACTGGCGAACAGGCTGATTTGAAGACCCGAAGGCAGGTTTGGGTATCCAAGCGCGATCGCCGTTAAACAAACTCCCAGCGCAAGATACAGGAAAGTAAACAAGGTAAATCGTTTCATTATTTCTTCTCTGTTGAAGCTTATTCTCTGTACCAAACACGCACACATTGAAAGCAATTGATTGCAAGACCCTGACTGATCATCACTGGGTGGAAAGCATTACTGGTCGTCACTCCGTAGACATCATCACTGGTGCCTTCAATCCGATCGGGTAAAACAACGGTTTCAACATTAATTACCTGTATCGTTGTACTTTCGATCCACTGATTTACAGCACTCACAACCTCAGAAAAAGATTCATACTCGGAAGGTCCGCCCAAGGGTCCCCGTTCAGTAATTCGAGGCGCAAAATCTTTGCATTGAATCATGTGATTGACCACCTTAAAACTGTAAAGTTGAGCATCAATTCAAGTAGTGGACATTGCTCACCATTTTTAAAGCCTTTCACGGTAAAGCTTGGTGGGCAGTGATATAGCGATTTCCAGGCAAGTGAGGTACAGCTTGTGAGAGCAGGGTATGGGGTGCAGGGTGTACTTCATCAGAGTGAGAACTGCTGTAGTTCTATGAGATCTATTCCAAAACTTAAACCAACTTTGCCAGTAAACCGTTAAGAACAAAGGTAAAAGCATGAACGCTGATGTGGGCTAACATTGCAGCTTCTAGTGAATATTGCCAAAAGAGCCAGCCAAACCCAATCCCCGCAATCCCATTCAGTAACAACGCCCGAATAATCACAACTGGAGTGAGGGGGACGATCGCAGCAGTCGCTGGCAGGTGTAGTAGTCCAAATACCAACGCGGCTAGAACGATCGCACCCTGGTATATTCCTTGGCTCGGCAATGTAACGCCTTGTTTGAAGACTTTCCACGCGATCCAAACAAGCAGCGACATTAAACCCCAGCGCATCAAAATTTCCTCAGTGATGCCGCCATAGAACATTGCTGTGAGCAAATTCAACCCACTTGGTTCTGTATTATTGGCTGCCCGTAGCGCTTCAGGTAAGGCAGGTTGCATCAACCGATCGAGCAACAAAAGAACGATCGCCGCCGCTGCACCCACACCCAAACTCCACTTCATCTCAACGGCAAAAGATGGAGACTTAGTGGTATGAAACACCCAATGATCAAGCAAATGGGAGTTTAATCCAACCCGATAGGCACAACCAATTCCGACCAGAATGCTGATTGCCAGTAGAGCTGTAAGCTGTAGTCCTTGCAGAAGCATTAAAATCCCTAATGGCGGCACTTTTGCCAGTGCTTCTGGAGACAGTTTCGCTAACTGTTGCTCGATTAAAGGAATAGATGCGATCGTGAACATCACAATTCCCACAGTGCCCAGCACAAACAAAATCCCGAATTGTTTCAGAATTAACATTGGTTTAATCTCCAGGTGATTTGTCCTATTAGCCCGTGCTGGTGAACACCACCATCAGCAGGAACGAGGGCAGGTTGAAAACGAAGTGGACGACGAGACCCGGCCAGATCGATCCACTTCGACGGAAGACCTCGGCAGTGGCAAGACCAGCTACCACAGCAGCGGGAAAGATGTTGTTGATCCCATGCATGAGAGCGAAGATCACAGTGCTGCCCACGACCCCAGCGAACGGGCCGTAGCGCAGCAGCGCGTTGGTGACGATGCCTCGGTAGAGCAGTTCCTCACCAAGGGGTGAGAAGACGGCAATGAACACCGTGCTCAAAACCAGAGACAGTAACCCGCCGCGAGCGCCATCTCCGTAAACATCCTGGACATTGTTCGTGTCCCCAGTGATCTGAACCCAGGCTAGGATCGCCAGACTCTTGAGCACGAAGGCAACCAGTCCTACTCCGATGCCGATCAGGAGCCAGCGTCCGGAGGTTCGACGCACGCCGAAGGCACTTAGGGAACGAATCCGCAGCCGCGCAGCCACCGCGAACGCGATCAGCGTGGCGACACCAGTCCATGCAGTTAAGATCAGGCCGTAGACCACGGGGGCAAGACTGAGTTGCTTGAACAGCGAGACGCCTCCGAACCCTACAATTAAATAGATGACGAGTCCGATGATAATCTCGAGCCAGCCCGGACGGGAGGTCTTGCTAGTCCGAGCCGAGGACGCGGAAGGTGGCTTTCCCGACTCCCGCAGGTGATTTGAAGAAACACGAGGCATGATCATTGACTCCTTTTATCGGGTTGCTGACTTCAGTTGCTGATGGGTTCGGGATTTGCCGGGGTCACCAACG
Organism: Oculatella sp. LEGE 06141; assembly: GCF_015207605.1. Lineage (GTDB taxonomy): Bacteria > Cyanobacteriota > Cyanobacteriia > Elainellales > Elainellaceae > Oculatella. Next base: position 3,706 of record NZ_JADEWO010000118.1, on the reverse strand, counting down.
CCCCTTCTGGTGGCTCTGGAAAACGGATTGGGGCGACTCCTGCTTGAACGCCCCGTAGGCGATCGCCAGAAACACGGGTACGACAACCAGCATCGATAGCGCCGTGTAGGTCGCGTGGAACTTGCTGATTGTGAACAGAGCCGGTGCGTTCACGGCGCTTCCGGCTACGCCCACCAAGAGATTGCCGCCGATGTTGTTCGCGAAGTGTACGCCGATGGCGAGTTCGGTGGTTCCGTCAATCAACGAGACTACGGTCCACACCAGACCCGGAACGAGGAAGTAGTTGAAGAATACCGTGAGCCAACCGCCCGCACTTGCCTCCGGGTTGAGCAGGTGCGATAGGGCGAAGATCGTGGCTGGCACGATCGCCAGAAACACGCGGTTCGTCCAAACAATGCTCGCGCCCTGCACAATGTAGCCGCGAAAGAAAAGCTCCTCTGTGGTCGTCTGGATCGCGGTGAAGACTAGTGCCAGCGGGACGAAGAGTGCGAACGTTGCGAGGTCGGAGTTGAAAGAGAAGGTGTCGGGATAGAAGAGGTACTGCCCCAGCCCAGCGATCAGCCAGAATGGCACGAACCAAGCCACAACCCCCTGACCGACACGCCGCCAACTTATCCGCTCCTGCGCCGTGATCAGCGTTCGGGGATGACGACGGTGAACGAGGGTGACGGCGATCAGGATTCCCGCGAGGAAGAACAGAAAACTCGCCCTGAACGCAACGAAGCCCCCCACGAGGCCGAGCGCAGCGTAATCCAGCCGATTGACCGCCGCAAGCGCCTCCTGACCGCCAAACAGGAACGCGATGCGGGGGGTGGCGATGCCGCCGACCACAAGCCCCACAAAGAAGATGACTACTAATCCCAGAACATACCGCCACCCCCGATGCTTACCCCACCGGGCGGCCTCCACGTAAGTCACATCTTTCACTTCCATTCCAATTCCCTGATGTCCTGTAATTGCTTTGATCCTCATCTTTGTCCCCTTGACTCGTGCGTGTATGTAGCCAAACCCTTGGCTAAGGTTGAGTTGAGCATTGCGAAACCCAACCTACAGAAAAATTTTGTCAATCAATCAGCGTAATGGTCATGGTTTCTCTTCTCCTCGTCATGTTGTAAATTGAGCCACCCAGCGGTATTCCAGTTACTTTTTTGTGCGATGGGAACAAAGCATTTGCGATAACTCAGGTGAGGTTCTGGTTCAGAGAAGTAGTCTCAATCCACCAGTGAATAAAGTTCAGCTTCTCGTACAAGCTTGTTGCATTAAAAGGCGGTTGTTTTGATAGACCTCTAATGTCCCAGCCTGCGGATCATCCAACGTTCCATCCCAAACCCAATATTCATAGTTGCCACTCCCAAATTTGTACACTCGAACGCCTTCAGTCGCCTGGCTGGTTCCTCCACCCAAACTTAAATTACCGTTAGGACTGATGGCACGATAAAGCAGTTCACCAGACTGATAGTTTCGCCAAATGTTAATGGTGTAACCACCCTGACATTGGGTACTCAAGATGAGGTCGGCTGTAGAATCAGCAGCAGCAGGCAAGGAGAAATAACCTGAAATACAGATAGGCAGAGCGAAGAATAATGCGGCTCTTTTGAAGAGTGTTTTCATTGTTTTCCTTGTGTAAAACTTATTGATTGAATAGTTCAAATTGAATTGCCTCAACAGTGTGCTTGCTAAAATCAGCTAGCTTCATCAGGGGCACTTATTCCTGAGATTAAAGCCGAGCATTTACAAGTTGCTCATTCACGAGGCTTGATTGACTCACTGTATATCCGTCATCAATTACTAACGGTTGACCAGTTATGAATAGAGCTTAGTGATTTGCAGCAACAGTGGCTGCCATCAACTCTGTCATTCTCCAGCGTCCGGTATATCGAATGTTATTGATGAATAGGGCTGGAGCAGTTGTTACTCCACTGCGTATTCCACCTTCGATATTTTCATTGATGCGATCGATATGCACTTGTTTAGACACATCTTTGAGAAATTGAGGCATATCAAGCCCTAAATCATTGGCATACTCAATCAGGTAACCATTCCCTAACGTTTGTTGATGGGCAAATAAAGCATCGTGCATTAACCAAAACTGTCCCTGGACAGCGGCTTCAGCGGCTTGGGCAGCCCGTTGAGCATGAGGATGAATTTGTACCTGCGGAAAGTGACGGAAGATAAAGCACAAATAATCCGCTCCAAAAGCAGCACTAAGCTCTCGTTTGATCCCTTTAATCAGCTTGTAAACGTCCGCACTTTTAGAGCACTGATAGTCTTCATACATCACCAGCACGACCCTAGCACTCAGCACACCTTGCATCCAATCCTGGGTTGAAGGCGGGACAAGTAAGGAACTGTGACTGCGATCGTCGTTCATTTTTTCTACATTTGTAGCAAGCATAGAACCTTGCAATGGACTTGCTCAGTCCATTGACTGCATCTCTATTTGCATACATTCAATATAGGAAATTGCCTTTAGTCCGTCGTCTACAGTGGGTTAAATTTTTCACAGTACAAATTGATAGAGTAACCCTGCGACCACAGGTTAGAAGACTGACTCTAACTTAAGTTAGAGTCACAACTTAATTGCACGGTCAATCCTATCCGTCTGACGTGATCGAGAGCCGTTGCCTACATCATCTGGCGGATCGGGCGGACAATCACTTCGTTAACATCGACATCATTCGGCTGAGACACGGCATACAGGACAGCTCTGGCGATCGTATCTGGGTTGAGTGCGTCTTTGCGGAGTTCTTTCAAGAAGCCTTTTGCTGGCTCGTCTGTAATATCAGAGCCGAGTTCGGTCTCAACCACGCCGGGAGAGATAATGGTGACGCGAATCGTTTTTGACTCTTGCCGCAGTCCCTCGGAGATTGCCCGAACTGCATACTTGGTCGCGCAATAAACAGCAGCAGTGGGCGCTACCACATGAGCCCCAATAGATGCCGTATTGATGATCTGTCCGCCACCTTGCGCTTCCATGATCGGCAGACCTGCCGCAATGCCATTTAACACGCCCTGGATATTCACGTTAATCATGTTGTCCCATTCCTCGACCTTCAAGGCATTCATCGGCGATAAAGGCATCACGCCTGCATTGTTGAAGATGACATCGACGCGATCAAACTTGTCTTTCGCAAACCCAATGAACGCTTTCACATCTTCTCGATCGGTGACATCTACGGCTTTGAATTCTGCTGCACCGCCTGAGGCGTGGATCTCCTCAACAATCTTTTCGAGCTTTTCGGTGCGTCGTCCGCCCAAAAGCACCTTTGCACTATTTTGAGCAAGCAACTTAGCTGTGGCTTCGCCAATTCCGCTACTGGCTCCAGTGATCGCAATGACTTTGTTCTCAATGTTTAACATCGTTGTTCTCCTTTCTGTTCGAGGTAACTGTTCAAGGGGTTGAAAAAGGGAATTGAGAAAATCGAGAGGTGCTGCTAGGCTAACAAGATGGAAGAGAACCCTGTCCCCTCCATCAATGATGTTAGCCAAGCGGACTGGGACAAGACCCCAGAGAGTGTCAACACGAACGTCCTTTGTATCCAGTGGAGCAATGTCAGAGCATAGAGGATTATTACCCAAGTGAATGCATCCATTGTGGCGAGGCGTTAGCGGGGGAAGATAGTGAGCCTTACCGGATTCAAACGATTGAGATTCCTAAACTTTTGCCTGAAGTGAGAGAACATCGCTTTCACGCTTTGAGATGTGA
>NZ_JADEWO010000117.1 GCF_015207605.1 Oculatella sp. LEGE 06141 | reverse complement strand
TCGCTTGCGCTGTGCCTCTCTCGACCGCTTGACCAATATAGCGACCTTTTTCCCTTCCTGTCAACTCCTTTTTCTTCCTTTTTTTGATCCTCTCCCAAATCAGCTCTACTACTCGCTTTCCGGGGTTCATTTCAAGCTTGGAACGCCTCTTAATAGTTGTGCTCTCGTAAGCAGGGCCCAGAGAGGGCGGCAGATGTCTTCTTTGCCTTGCGGGTGACTCCGTGATATTAGAATGAGCTAGGTTATAAGCTTTTACGAGCTTACAGACTCGCTAGTAGCGCTGAGTTTGAGATTAATGAGCACAAACGCTGTTTTGCCGCCTTTTTTGGTGCTAGATCCATTGCTCCAGAGCTGGTTGATTGAAGATGTAGGACGTGGCGATCGCACAACTCAGAGTTTACTGGCTCAAAAAATTCCTGCTGGGTCAGCGGATTGGGTGGCGAAAGAAGCAGGAATTATTGCAGGATTGCCGATTGCGATTCGAGTCTTCCAGCTACTGAGTCCACAAATTTCCTTTACTGCGACAGCATCTGAAGGAGAGTGGTGTGACGCTATGCAGTCTATTCTTCGATTTCACGGGCCATTGGATGCGCTGTTAACGGGGGAGCGAGTCGCGTTAAACGTGGTGATGCGGTTAAGCGGGATTGCAACCCTGACTCGTCAATATGTGGATAGGATTGCCGATCTGCCGACACAACTTGTTGACACACGAAAAACAACACCTGGGTTGAGGTTGTTGGAGAAGTATGGAACGCAGATTGGAGGAGCCGTTAATCACCGGATGGGATTGGATGATGCGGTGATGATTAAGGATAACCACATTGCCGTTGCAGGAAGTATTGCGGCGGCGATCGCACAAATCCGGCGCTGCATTCCTTACCCAACCACAATTGAAGTTGAAACAGAAAGCTTAGAGCAGGTTGAAGAAGCGCTTCAACATCAGGCTGACATCATTATGCTTGACAACATGCCTGTAGAAATGATGCGACAAGCGGTTCAGCTCATTCGCAAAACGAACGAGCGCATCAAAATTGAAGCGTCTGGCAACATCACATTAGACACCATTCGAGCCGTTGCAGAAACAGGTGTAGATTACATTTCCAGTAGCGCTCCGGTGACTCGTTCAACCTGGCTCGACTTGAGCATGAACATTAGCGAAGACGCTGAGGTTAGCTCCTGATCCTGTTGGCTTGAACCTGCACGTGCAAGCGAAAGGCGACGGTCTATAATCACTTTGAACAGTTGACGATTGATGAGCAAGAGCCAGTGCGGCGGCTGAAGGCTAACCAAATTATGAATTCGACCATTGCAGAACTGAAAGCGTACGTTGAGCAAGCCTTAGTAGCAGCATTTGGAGCCGATTTGGCAGGTACTGATCCGATGCTGAACCCTGCCAGTAATCCTAAATTTGGTGATTATCAGTCGAATGTGGCGCTAGCTTTGGCCAAGAAGTTAGGGCAACCTCCTCGGGCGATCGCCGAGCAAATTGTGCAACAGCTTGAGGTGAGCCACATCTGTGAACCACCTACCGTTGCAGGGCCTGGGTTCATCAACCTGGAACTGAAAACTAGCTATATAGAAGCACAGCTCAAAGCGATCCAGGCTGATCCCCGTCTGGGAGTGGCTCCAGTCGAGCAGCCAAAGCGAATCATTGTGGACTATCCCAGTCCAAACATTGCCAAAGAGATGCACGTTGGTCACTTGCGTCCGGCGGTGATTGGCGACTGCATTGCTCGCATGTTGGAATTCGTTGGTCATGATGTGCTGCGAATCAGCCATGTGGGTGACTGGGGAACGCCATTTGGAATGCTGATTGCTTATCTGCGTGAAGCGTATCCAGATGCATTAACGACCACCAATCAGTTGGATTTGGGCGATTTATCCTCTTTTTACCGTCAGGCCAAAAAGCGGTTTGATGAGGACGAGAATTTTCGAGAAGCGGCTCGGCTGTCGGTGGTTGAGCTGCAAGCGGGAGATGAAAAGACGCTAAAAGCCTGGAAAATTGTTTGTCAGCTTTCTAGCCGTTCTTACCGCAAAATCTACGACCTTTTGGGCATTTCAGCCGACATTCTGGAACGGGGTGAGTCTTTTTACAATCCGTTTTTGCCAGAAATTGTGGAGGAATTAGACCGACTCGGCCTGTTAGTAGAAGACAACGGCGCGCAGTGCGTTTTTTTGGACGGCTTCACGAATAAAGAAGGTAAACCGCTACCGTTGATCGTTCAAAAGTCGGATGGAGGATACAACTACGCCACTACGGATTTAGCCGCGATTCGCTATCGGGTACAGACAGACAAAATTCAGCGAGTGATTTACCCGGTTGGGGCAGAACAAACAAATCACTTTACCCAAATTTTTCAGGTGGGGCGACGAGCTGGATGGATCACGGATGAGGTGGAGTTTATTCACGCACCGTTTGGTTTGGTGCTGGGAGAGGGCGGGCAAAAGCTAAAGACCCGTTCTGGAGAAGCGATTCGGCTGCAAGAGTTGTTAAATGAGGCGATCGCTCGTGCCCGTGCCGATCTTGAAACTCGCTTAAAAGAAGAAGAACGGCAGGAAACAGAAGAATTTATTGCCCATGCGGCTGAGGTAGTTGGGATCAGTGCAGTTAAGTATGCCGATTTGAGCCAGAACCGCACCAGTAATTACATCTTTAGCTACGACAAAATGCTGGCGCTACAAGGCAATACGGCTCCTTATATGCTGTATGCCTATGTGCGGGTACAGGGGATCAGCCGCAAAGGGGGTATTGATTTCAAGCAATTGGGAGCAGATTGCCCGATTGTGCTGCAAGACGAGACGGAGTTAGCCCTTGCAAAACATGTCCTTCAGTTTGACGAGATTTTGAGTGCGATCGACCTGGATTTGCTCCCCAATCGGCTTTGTCAATACTTGTTTGAACTGAGCCAGAAGTTTAACCAGTTCTACGATCGCTGCCCTGTTTTGCAAGCTGACGAGCCCTTACGCACCTCTCGGTTAGTCCTATCTAACCTGACGGCTCAAACGATTAAGCTTGGTTTATCTCTACTAGGCATTCCAGTTTTAGAGCGAATGTAGTTTAGAATCACCCTTTGCAACCCTGATGCCAAGAGTATTGTAGGGTGAACATTGCTAAATACACTTGTCTGAAGTAGGTGAACGAATGCTGGAAACGCCCGTCGGTTGGGGAGTTTTATTTGTACTGGGGACATTTACCGGAGTTTTGGCTGGCCTATTAGGAATCGGTGGCGGCCTGTTGATGGTTCCAGCGTTAACTGTGTTTGGAGTGCCTCTCATTCAAGCAACTGCAACCAGTTTGATTGGGGTATTTCTTAGCGCAGTATCGGGCAGCATTCGCAACTTAAGAGCTGGTGAACTGAATTGGCGAGTGTCGGTGACGCTCTCGCTGTTTGGCATTGTGACAGCTCAAGTAGGCGCATGGTTGGGCGATCGCCTTCCTGATGCAGGGCTTTCCCTGGCATTTGCGATGCTGTTGCTCATCACCATTTATTTGATGCGGTTGCGACGGCGCTTACTGGAACGGCAACAGCGAGCAGAACTCGCTAACCCAGATCTTCAACCAGAGCCAAAACAAACCCAATCCTATCCAAAGCTAGGAGCAGTAGCCGGAATTGGATTGTTGGCAGGCTTATTATCTGGGTTGTTTGGTGTAGGGGGTGGAGTCGTGATGGTGCCGCTGCAAATGCTGTTTTTGGCAGAAACGATCAAAGTCGCAGTGCGTACCAGTTTAGGGGCAATCGTGGCGATCGCGGCTTCTGGGTTAGCGCAACATGCCTGGAATGGAAACGTGTTATGGATTCCAGGACTTTGTTTAGGGTTAGGCGGCATTTTAGGCGCTCAAGCTGGAACTCGTCTGCTGCCGCGATTACCCGATCGCACCGTTAGCCTGATGTTTCGGCTGCTGCTGCTTGCCCTGGCCGCTTATATGGTCATACGAGCAATTGAGCGGTAGTTTGTTTCAAAGCCATCACGGCACCACTCGCTTCAAGTACTCCTGATCGGTAATAATGTCCTGAACCGTTTCCAGGCGATCGAGAAACACCATTCCATCTAGATGATCGAGTTCATGCTGAAAGATTCGAGCCACAAAATTAGTTAGCTCTTGCCGTTGTAGTTTGCCATTGCGGTTGGTGTATTCAACCTCGATCGCTTCGTATCGTGGCACTAACCCTCGAATGCCAGGAATACTTAAACAACCTTCCCAGTCCTTAGCAGTGCCACTTGAGTGACTCACCAAGCGTGGATTAATCATCGCTGTCGGCTCCATTTCTGGAGCCTGGGGATATCGGGCATTAGGACGCGATGCCACAATAAAGACTCGATACAAGGCAGCAACCTGAGGAGCGGCAATGCCAACACCGTTAGACTCCAACATCGTTGCGGTCAGGTTATCTACTAATGATTGAACCCAACCATCCTTCACGTCATAGATAGGTTGAGCTATTTGACGCAAAACTGGATTACCCAGTTGAGCAATTTCCAACAGGTCAGCCATACACCCCCCATTAACAGCACCGGGTTCGCAACAATAATTTAGCGTAGATTGCCTGTATCTTACGTCTCTCAGCCAACAGTTCGTTACACCGTATGCTTTCAAGCACCGACTGCCTAACCCTGACCAGTTGGCAAAACAGCAGGACTAACAGACAGGCTCACAGTTTGCCCATTGCGACGGAGTTCAATCGGTAGGTCACGACCAATCTCACTATCTTCTACCACTGCTTGCACCGCAGCAGAATCCGTTACAGGCTGATTGCCAATTTGTCGAATAACGTCTCCAGCACGGATTCCAGCTCTTGCCGCCGGAGAGTTTGGCACCACGCGAACCACCAAAATCCCTTCATCTTCTTCCACACTGAGCTGATTATTCGGGTTACTGCTCAAGCTGTTCTTCAGTTGAGGCGTAATGGTTGCCATTTCGACTCCCAAATAGGGATGATCGACGCGTCCATCGGCAATTAAGTCATTGGCAATGCGTTGGGCACTGTTGATTGGAATCGCAAATCCTAACCCCTGAGCACCACCAATAATGGCGGTATTCATGCCCACCACTTGCCCCTGCTGGTTCAGTAACGGGCCGCCAGAGTTACCAGGATTGATCGCTGCATCAGTTTGAATGAAACCAATACGGCGATCGGGTACCCCCACCTGGGCACTTGATCGATCGGTGGCGCTGATAATACCTGCGGTGACGGTGTTATCTAGCCCTAGCGGATTACCAATGGCGATCGCCCATTCTCCAGGCTGCAAGCTGTCTGAGTTGCCGATCTGCGCGACTGGTAAACTATTGGCCTCAATCTTAATCACCGCTACGTCTGTTACAGAATCAGTTCCTAGCACCCGTCCTGTAAAGTTCCGCCCATCCTTCAACGTTACCGTCACCTGATCGGCTCGATCGACAACATGAGCATTTGTCAAAATCACGCCGTTGGCATCAATAATGAACCCTGACCCGGTTCCCTGTCGAATCTGGCTAGATGGGGGCACCGGAGCACCAGAACGGCCAAAGAATCGCTGCACCAACGGATCGTTGAAGATCTCAGGAGTGCGGGCTGCCACCGTTCGAGATGAGTCAATGCGGACGACAGATGGCCCAACCTGCTGCACGGCTTCTGCAATGAAATTGGAGTCGGTTGCGGCTAAAATGCGGCTACTTGAACCACCCGTACCGTCTGTACCACCCGGAACTTGGCTGATGATTTGCGGTTGGGATGTTGGCTCAGCATCGGCTCGGGGTACAAGGCGATCGCCCAATACAACAGCTCCAGCGCCTGTAAATAGTAGCGAGGCGTACAACGCTCCCTTCATCAAAGGGGACTGACGACCAGTTGCCGAAGGTTTATCAGAATACAGGTGAGTCTTTTTCATAGATGAATTTAATCGGTTGAGTCACGAATACTTACGACATTCATTTCCGTTCCACCGCGAATCCCTGTCGCCAAAGGTACATGCCATTGGATCATTGCTATCCAACTTCAACTTTGAGGAAGAGTGGAAAAAGCGTGGCAGAAACAAACATCTTTACCGTAGATAATTCGTATGACCCTGAAGTGACACTTTCATCGCAATCCTATGAAACTGGGGTTTTGCACCTGTCCCATTGCCAGACAACAAAAAAGCCACAGAGTTGTGGCTGCAATCAAACAGTGGCCGACCCAATTTGAATGGAGAGTTGCTAACCCAGTTGAGAAATAATGCTCCCCAATTCAAAGTCTTTTGCGGTTAAACCACCCGCATCGTGACTGGTCAGTGCAATCGTCACTTTGTTATAGGAAACAGCTAAATCGGGATGATGACCTGCGGCTTCTGCTGGCTCAACCAAACGATTAATAAAAGCGATCGCCTCAACAAAATCTTTAAACGTTTTAGTGTAAGTAATTTTTTTATCGTTCAATGTCCATCCCGGCAGTGCACTCATGCGGGATTGAATTTCTGTTTCGCTTAGTAGCTGCGCCATCGTGAACAAACTCCAACGTGTCGCTGTACCCTCAGGACAATCGAGCGGTTGATTCAGCAGCCAGCGAACAAGGAGCGATCGCCTCGCGGTAGCCACAGTATCCGGGGAAATATGGCTCAATAATTCAAGCCAGTCCCTTAAACCAGCTCCCTTTAAAAAGCTATCCGCTCTTACCAGGCAGTGATCCAGTTTCCTTTCACACCAAAGGGTAAGAGCGGTCTAGTGGGTATCAAGTTGAAACTAGACTGCCAGGAGGGACTCTATGACCAACCCAGCATCTCTCAAAGAATCAGTTCCAGGGAGAACTGAGATTGCTGCTAGAGAACAGCCCCGGCGCACAGCCAGTTTAATTCAACTTGATGACCCGTGCGTTTACTACTATCTTGCATGGGCATCACCTCCTTAATCCCTAAACGGTTATTTCTATAAGAGGAAGAGTCAAAGACCCTTGGTGTTGTTCACCTTTACGTAAGATAGCACACTCATTTCAAACTGTGGTTAGTACAGGCGAAAAAATTTCAGACGCTAAACAATTACTGCAAAAAACTGCCTCCCCAAGGAGGAGAGGCAGCTTTACTAAAGATCGAACCTATCTGAAATGTGCAATCGCACTATTACAGTGCATTACCGCGAGGAAGAACCTCTTCAGGGAATACAAAGTGTTCGTGCGGCTGATCTTGAGGAGCCATCCAGGCGCGGATGCCCTCGTTCAGCAGAATGTTCTTCGTGTAGAACGTCTCAAACTCAGGGTCTTCAGCAGCCCGAA
>NZ_JADEWO010000116.1 GCF_015207605.1 Oculatella sp. LEGE 06141 | reverse complement strand
TCCTAAGTAAGGTGACTGGAAGTCCGTCTCTCTGTGCAGCCAGCTAACAATTCCGTTGCACACCGACTGTATGAAAATTATTGGCTAGGTTCGAGAAGTCGTCTGAGGCGGGTGAACAGGGTTGTTATGCGGCTGAGTTCTGCTTATTCTAATGCCTACCTGGGGTCGCGACAGGATAAGTGTAAAAACCTGCAAGATCAGTCTCAAAACCTCATTCTGCCGTGAGGCTTGCTCTCATAAAGGGTCAAGAATTCAAAATTCTCAAACTCTTCTGGCGTGTGTCTTTCAGGCTCATCTTGCATAATTTTACATGTATCCTGTCGCAACCCCTAGACAGTCTGTTGCTTCCTCCATCGACCGATACTCAAGCCACGCTCAACCTCCTCAAGTCGCCTCCTAAAAGTGCCAGGCTTTCCCATATCGTCAGTTGCAAGCTAAATTTGACCAATTAATGTCATTTGGCAATGCAAAGCGAAAACTGCGACTGGAATCATAACTTTGCCGTTGCTGGAACCATAACTCTGCCATAAACATCCCCGAAACGCCTATTTCTACGATAGGCGTTTTTTGACGTTTTGCAGCATTGGAACCATAAGTTTGCCCCCGGCTGAAATTGGAACCAAAAGGCTGCCGTTGGGCATTCACATCGAACATTCGGACATTAAATGTTGCAGTCATCAACCCTTCCTCAGATTAAATTGACAGCCTAAAAACTGTTTTTATTAAGAGTTGAAATTTCTTAGCCTCACAACGACATCTAGTCGTTTCGCAAATTAGAAGTTGCAGAGTTGATTCCACGAACTAAGGAGCGTTTTTCATTGAAAAAATCTTCACAAATGAGGCGTTGTTTTGCTTGGCGTTTCCATGTTTGTTTTAGCGATCGCTCTCTTGCAATAAAAGGCAGTCGCTAATTACTATTCTTCTTTATTGGAACTAGAAGCGTTAGGGGGCTACTGATTAGTCATCAACTATTGTTTCGCTAATGCTATAGTCTTCAGGATCTTCGCCAATTTCACTCACAAAGGAGAAAGAACGAATCAGGTTGAAGATCTCGTGGGTCATATCTTCTAGGGTGAGAGCAGATGGCAAGATGGCGGTTTGTAAGGTATCGTGTTTGAGTTTATCTAACTCACGTTGCAAGTAGTAATCGCCCTCTAGTAGCTGATAATGTCGGAAGAAGTCACGCAAAGGTCTTTTTAGGTGGAGCTTTTGCGAGGTTTTCTCCGCTTTTTCAGGGGTGCGCTGCTCTTCAAAACAAGTTTCGATATTGTCGAAAATGCCACGCATAAGATGGGGATAACGACTGGAAAGAGCTAACAGAGCTAGAATGGACTGCTGTACTTGAGGGCTTGGTTTCGCCCCACGTGTACGACAGACAATCTTAAACAGTTTATAAACATTGGTGAGGCGTTTGAGGGTACGAGGTGAGAGGTTTACTTGTTAGCAGCAGGCAAGTAGCATATTGAATTCTTGACGGCTGAATTCACTGAATTTCGCCCCACCTGTAGCACTATCTTGAATTACAACTTGAGAGCGCAAGTAGCTTTCCAAGGTATCTGCCATGATGGGGCGGACCCGATAAGGCAGTTGGATAATTTTTTCTAGATAATCTGTGCCGGAAGGACGACCACGTCTTGAGAGGACGCCCTCATAAAATTTTTCAAGAGCTCGAGTGATGTAGCGTTCATCAATGGCGAGGACAGCAATGAAAAGAGGGGTTTTAACCAAAAGTTGAACGGCTTCGAGAACTTGCACAACACGATCGGGAGGACAGCGATCGAGGTCATCAATGTAGACGACGACACGAGCTGGACCCCTAGGGAAAATTTTCTGAAGTTGTTCAACTTTCCACTGGAATTCTTGACTGGCAGCAGCAGGCGGCAACAGCCGTCTGCTCAGTTCTGCAAGATCACCTTTGACTTGTTGCATCAGTCCCAAATGCTTATCATAGCCTCCTGATTGAATGCGATCGCTCACAAAAGCTTCTAATGATTCATAAACATTTTCAGGAATGCGCTGGCGTTGAGCTTCTACTTTTGCCTCAAGAGCTTTGATTTCAGTTTCAAGTTCAGCAACTTCCTTAACTCGTTCAAGTTGAGCTTGAAAAATTTGTTCACGTCGCTCCTCTAGTTGCTTGGGAATAGTTTCTAGTTGTTTTTCATATTCTTTGAGAGCTAGATTAGTTTCCTCAAACCACTTCTGAGACCGCTTAAGTAAAGCCTGAGCACTAGCAACACCAGGGGCGAGAGGAGCCAGAAACGCAATCAGTTTTGGGAAAAAGGTATCCATGGTTGGCAAGAGCCAACTTAAGACCCAATCTACACTAATCGGTAACAGTATGGAGAGAATCAAAAAGCTTGAGAGTACGCCAAATAAGCGTAGATTTTTCTGGAACCAAGACAAAAAGCTGTGAAAGCTAATTTCCTCGTAACGATTCTCAAAAACCTTGGTAGCAGCAACCTGAACCATTAATTTAAGGTGATCTATATCAATAGGCTCTGCCATTTCTGCTGCTACATCGCTGTTGAGCTCTATTTTCACTTGGCCGCTAATCTCTCGATTGAGCCGTTCGAAGACAGGTTTACTGATGCGATTGGACAAAAGGATAGAGACTGGTCCTGTTAATTTATTAATTAGCCTGTTAATCGTATCGTTATCAACTCTGCTTCTGATAGCTTGCTTTTGTTGCTTCAGGACATTTTTCTTATTTTGCAATTCCTTTTCAAGCTTCTGGAGTTGCTCATTTTCTTCTCGATAGCTTGCCCCTAATTGCCGCCATAACTCGTCGCTAAATTGACCCTGATTGCGAATTTCCTTAAATTGCTTCAATTGTTCTGGGCTTAAAACTCGCTCTAGAAACCACCGCCGATCTTCCTCACTAGCCTCATAGAGCACTGACCAATATTGACCGTTTTCGCACAAAACCTTTGCTCGTGAGGTAGCATCTTCAGGATTTTCAGCTAAAACTTGAGCGAGTTGTTGTTCAAGGGAAATTTGACGATCTAGCTCAAAAAAGATGGTCTGCATCAAGCTAGCCCAAAGATCTGATTTGGCAAATGTCCAAGCATCAAATTTTATCTGGTAGATATGCCCAACATAGGGGGAAAGTTTTTCGTTTCTTGGATCAGTGTTCCAAGCTTCAGTTTCGGCAACTGAACGGCTCCGCACCCTAGTTATATGAGTATGCATAAGATGCATAATATAAGATTTCCCACCACCCCATCCCCCCAAGATACCTATGGTCATAGGGGGAGTTAAGTCACGCATTAGCAGTAGATCGGAGAGGGCGTTGATTTCATCTTGGAGATTGAGAAAATCTTTATCTTCAAGAGATTCGTTACGGAGACTGCCGCCTTGAAGAGCATTGCGGTAGCTTCTAGCAAGTAGGTAAAAAGCACGTTCCCAAAGATTATCAGTAATGGGACAACCAGATAAATGTTCACGGTTGACTTCGCGATTAATTCGCATTGGTAAATGAGGCGCAAGAGAAAATAGGATTTCCCTCCGCTCAAATGGATCTTTTATTCTCTCAGCAATATCAATAATGTCAGGTAAAATTTCTGGCACTTCTACAGCTAGGATACTCAGTTGTTCAATACAATGAACTGGATTTTCTAGTGCTTGAGCAGCAGCTTTTGCTTCGATACGAAACTCAGGAAATCGGCAGGATAGAGCAATAAAGGCTCTGACGCGGTAGTACGGTTCCTGAATATCTCGTACTAAGTTTGCAGCTTCAAGAAGTTCAGTTTCTTGAAGGGAAGGAATAAGGCGTTGAAGGTATTGTGCCTTCAACGTAGAAGTATTTAGATCTCGAATTACCTGAATTGCCTGAATTTGAGCATCAGCCAAACCTGAATTAATTGCGATTTCGACCCATGCTTCTGCTCGTTGTCTCTTACTTCTAATAGTTTTAGCAAGGTCTACTGCTTCTAAGCACTTGGACGGAAGAAAACTATAAACTTTGATCTTAAGTAAAGAATCCTTCCCAAGTTCTTCAATAAATAAGTCTAACTTCTCATTAAATAAATTTGATGTAATTGAAATTGAAGAACAACATACTACAAGGGCATTCAATATTCTGATACGGCAGTTTCTATCTATAATTTGCTCAATGTTGCTTAGAAGAAATTCCTGTTGACTTTCTGAGAGCTTGGAAATAAGGGTAGTCAAGATATCAGACTTATGATTTTCGTAGTTCTGACCTATGATTTTTACCGTTAACTCAAAGGTTTTTTCTACTATCCTCTTTATTAATTCTTGCTCTTGACAGTTCTCATTAGAATTGACGTGTAATGTGTCTATACTTGTTGCTATTCTTTTTAAGACTCTAGCTTGAAACTCTGGGTGTTCTACTAGTTCTTGTTCAACATAATCTAGGATTTTGGGCAATAGATCTGTTGGCAAATAAGGAATCAAGTTTTCAATCACGTCAACTTGATGAATTGATGGAACTCCAATTACTTCTTGAACAAGACTAATTCCTCTTGAAAGTTGGTGGTTAGGTAAGTAGGGAATTATGTTAGCGAGCAATTCAGCTCGATACATATCTTGGTTAATTGTAGATATTAGTCGTAATACATTTGGAAAAAGCCCAGTAACAAACTGAAGTTGCGTTGCTAAAACACTAAGAAATTTTACTCTATCCGAATCTTGCTTAAAGTGTTGGACAACGTTGAGTACTGTTGACAGTTTATAACTTGGTAGGGAAAATGCTAACTCTTCAGGAAAATTAATCGCTATTGGTGCAAGTGCTTTGGCGGCATTTTTACCACTAAGCTTGAAGGATATTTCTAAAAAATCAGGAATTTGCTCTCTAGATAGCTGATTAGCAACAGCATTCAAAGCAAAAGCTTTTGCTTTTTCAGCTCTAATAGTTAATGCAATCTCTAGTGCTTGCTGAATTAGCACTTCCTCTGATTTAGGTAAGCGTGCTACGACAGCTCCTAGTGAGATTGAAGCAGCTCTCGATCCTTCATCCTCAATGTTTCTTGCTGCATCTAAAGTTTGTTGGAGTAGTTCTGATCCTGATGCTGGTAAGTAAGCTATTACTGCACTAAGTGCAGTAAATTTGAACTCTTCATCCTCAATATCTTGAGCTATATCTAAAGCTTGTTGAAGTAGCTCTAGTTCCGACTGTGGTAAGCGAGTTACAACGGCACTAAGGACATCAGCTTTAAGTTTTTCATTTTCAAAGCTTTGGGTTGTGTCTAATACTTGTTGAAGTAACTCAGTTTCTGAATCAGGCAAAAATTCTGCTAAAGCAGATAGAAGTTGTGCTTTACGTCCTTCGCTTTCAATACCCTTAATTGATATTAAAATATCAGAAATCACTTGGGGAAACTTTTCTGTAATAGAAAATAAAACTTGAACTCGCTCCCCTTCGTTTTGTATAGCTTGAGCCTCAGTTAATGCAACAGAGAGTGCTTCGGGTAGTTTGTCAGCTAACGCAATTAAAATTTGAACTCGAGTAATTTCATTTTTGATGGTAAGGGCTGCGTCTTGAATCTGTGGCAATAACTCGATCGGTAGTTTTTCAATTAAAGTGATCAAAACGTGAGCTTGTCCTGACTCATACTGGATACATCGAGCTTCAGTTATAATTAGAGAGAGTAATTCTTTAGGTAGCTTGTCTACTAATGTGCTCAGAACTTGAACCCGAGCAGTTTCATCTTGGATGGCACTGGCAATGCTTAGAATTTCTACCAATAAGTCGTTTGGTACTTTGTCTGCTAGCTTGATCAGAGCACGGGATTTTTGTAACTCATATTGTATGTCTTGGATAGCTTCTAGAGCGATAGGTATGACTTCAGGGAGCTTGTCAGCCAGCTCAATCAATGCATAAACCCGATGATTTGTATCCTCGATGGCTTGGGCTGCTTCTAGAGCGATAGGTATGACTTCAGGGAGCTTGTCAGCTAGTGCAAGCAGAGATCGGGCTCGACTACTAGGATATTTAATTTTTTGAATAGCTTCTAAAGCTTGAGGCGCTAGTGCTGGAGTTAATTTGTTTACCAATTCAGTTAACGCCATATCGCGAGGATCATCATAACGAATTGCTGAAGCGGCTTCTAATGCTACGAGAATTAGATCTTGAGAAAGTTTATCTGCCAATTTCCTTAAGAATTTGGCACGTTCATCCTCATTCTGAATATCTATGGCAGCTTCTAGAGCAGGGGGGATTGCTTCGGGTATTTTGTCAGCGAGAGTAATCAGTGTTTGAGAGCGATAGTTTATATCTTCGATAGCTTGAGCAGCTTCTAAAGCTTGAGGGAAAAACTTTGTAGTAAGATGGTCAGATAGCGCGATAAAAGCTTTAGATCGGTAACTTATATTCTCAATCCCTTGAGCCGCTTCTAGGGCAATGGGAAGTACATCAGGCGATTTACTAGCAAGGGTAATTAGTGCTTGAGCTCGATAGTTTATATCCTCGATCGCTTGGGCAGCTTCTAGGGCAATAGGAAGTACATCAGGCGATTTACTAGCAAGGGTAATTAGTGCTTGAGCTCGATAGTTTATATCCTCGATCGCTTGGGCAGCTTCTAGGGCAATAGGAAGTACCTCGGGCAGCATGTTGGCTAATGCAAATATAGTGTCAAATCTAGAGGCCTCATCCTTAATGTTTTGTGCTGCTTCTAGCGCTTGATTCAAAACTTTTGTACGGCTTGGTCCAAATAAATGAATAGCAACGTCTCTTAGCAAAAGTGCAGATGCTTTAGATCCTTCAGCATCTATACTCCTCACAGATTGAAGTGCTTGCTTATAAAGATTATTATTAGGCGTGGGCAAGTGGTCTGCAATAATGATCAGAACTTGAGCCCTAGACAACTGATTTTTAATGCCTTGAGCGATGTGTAATGCTCGACATAGAAGGGATTCCTCCCCTGGCAAATGGGATACTACAGCGCTTATCGATTGGATTTTGAATTTTTCATTTTGAAGTAATTCTGTAATATCTAATGCGCGGTAAAAGAAAGTTGGAGATTTTGGCAGATGACCTGTTATGTTACTCAATGTCAGAGTACGATACTCCTCATCTTTAATGGCTTCGACAGATTGAAGGATGCTATTCAACAGATCTGGAAATGATGAAGACTGCGGAGCAATTAATTCTAAAACCCTAGTACGGTTTGACTCGTCTGAAATTGTTTGGGTTAACGATAGGGCATAAGATAGTAACTTATGTGATTCATCCAAGTGTGGAACTATTACGCTAAGAACCTCAGCACGGGAAGAATCACGCTGAATTGACTCAGCTATTTTTAGTGCTTCTTGTAAAATCGTGAATTGCTGCTCTTTTTCTGGAAACTGGGGAGCGATCGTCGCTAATGTCATAGCACGATCATCCTCATATGAGATAGACACAGCACTGCTAAGGATCGTGGATTAAATAACCTGTAATTCTACCTTTTGCATTTGTACACTGGAGAAGTAGACGATGAAGCGGAAACTTAATGCAACCTTACCCTGCTCCCATTGAAGCTCAAATGCAACGGTACTAT
>NZ_JADEWO010000115.1 GCF_015207605.1 Oculatella sp. LEGE 06141 | reverse complement strand
GTGTGGGGCTGGGCGTTGGGCTGGGGCTGGGGCTGGGACTGGGTGTGGTCGGAGAAGGCGAGGGGCTGGGAGTGGGCAGCGTGCCTTCAAAGGTGAGGTAAACATGTCCCAGGACGCGATCGCCAAAGGTGCGCTTGGTAAAACGCCAACCCGGATTTAAGGTGAGTTTGGCGAAATTCTGCGTATATCCATTAGCCCTGGCAATTTGCAGTTCTGGTTGACTGCGATTGCTCGGTGCTCCTATCAACACCAAATCATTGTTGCGGTTGACGACCCGCAAACTGTATTGCAACGCCAAATCTTCCCCGTTCACTCGAATTGAATAGCCGTTGCTGTCGGTGCTACGACCACAAATCCCGGTGAAGTCAAACGTCAGCAGCAGTGGATCGACCAAAACAGGATTGCTGCCCGATTCGCTCCAGCAGGGGCGAGCATTGGACACTTGTTCTAAAATCAGCAGTTGATGAGCCGTTGTGCCTCGTGGAGCCGCGATCGCCGCAAAGGTTGACTGATCAACTTCTCGCTGTCCAAAGGTTGCTTGCGAGACGGCGGTAGATGCAAAAAGAGTGCCAAAACTAGCCATAGCGACTAGTGTCACTGCATATCGACGAATAGATGCGCGCATAACCATTTCTCAAATTTTTCTAGCGAATACTAAGGCAATTCACGAATGCTTGAGCGATCGCTCAACCTCATTGGCTTAAGCAATGAGTGGGATGACCGTAAAACTTCTGACTACACTGCCTGCAACTGTAAAGCATTGTCGTTGAGACTACAGGTCGTTATAGCTGAGTCATGTACGCATCATTGCAACTTTCCACATCACGCAAAAGTCCATGTTGCTTGTATGACATAAAGATAGGGCTTCTTGTGCCCAACGTATAAATTCGTTTGGTTATCTTCACACATGAGTATAACGGTACTTAAAAGTATCCACGTCACATTCCACGCTTAAATGACGTGGGCTTTGCTTGCTCATTTATGAAAGTCTTGAAGCGATCATTCATGAAGCGATTACAGTATGCCCAAGGCTAACCCAGACAGTTAACTTCATATTACCTGCGAAGGCATTCTATACCTGCGAGGGCATTCTATATAGAGAGACATCTACTACTGATCCATCACTATGGCACGCTCAACCTCTCAAAAGGCGGCCTTTGCACTAAATGCGATCGCCATCACAGTTGCGATCGCCCTGGTCTCAGGTCATTTTCGGCTAAATCTTAGATTGATCAGCCAGGGCTCCCCACAACCGATCGTCCAGATCCAGTGGTCGCATTTTGGGCAAGTTAAGCCTTAATTTATTGCGCTGGCTCTCCACGGCACTCCATCGCACCCAGATATCTTGCACCTATGCAAAAATCGGTGTAAGCTACGCCCCTGACAATTTTTAAGCGTACAGTTCGTCGAACTGTATCGTTATTTGCGTGGTACTGCTGGGCACTTTAACAGTGATTCAATGGCAGCCGTTGAGTACTGGTCACGTAAAATCAAGCTTTGGAGGAAGCTTCGCATCAGGTTAGCCATTTTAGGGATGGATAGAACGTTTGATACTCAGACAACTGTTTAGATGGTTCCTGCGTCATTTCATTAGCAACATGCCATGCTCGCCATCAAGCTTAGATAGTGCTGTCAAAGAGGACTGGACTGTTGAAATTCATTACGCAGCCAGGGAGCAAGTTAACCCGTCTAGGCATCAGACTGAGCCATTGGTTTGCCAAAGAGCGCAGAGTTTTACTGACAGCAACCAGCGTGACAGGGTGCATTGTCATCCTGCGTTTAGTAGGAGCGTTGCAATCCCTCGAACTTGCTGCGTTAGATCAACTTTTCAGGTTGCAGCCTTTAGGTTCTAGCGACAAGCGAATTGTCATTGTCAGCATCGATGACAACGACATCAGTCAGGTTCAGCGCTGGCCTATCCCAGATGGAGTGATGGCTGAACTGTTGCTCAAAATTCAGGCATATCAACCCCGGGCAATTGGGTTAGATATCTATCGCGATCTTCCAGTTGGTTCAGGACAGGAACAGCTTGATCAAGTGTTCGCCAGTATGCCCAACCTGATTGGAATTGAAAAAATTGAAGATACGGAGAGTGTTGGTGTTTCCCCCTCTCATGTGCTTGAGCAAAACCATCGCGTTGGGTTCAACAATGTTGTAGTTGATGTCGATGGCAAGGTGAGGCGAGCCGTCTTGTTTTGGAATACCGAACGAGGGGTACGCACCAGCTTTGCCCTGAATCTGGCGTTGATGTATCTTAAACCGCAGGGCATTGCGCTTCATCCGTTGCCAAACCAGCCTAAATATCTACAGTTTGGGCAATCCGTGTTGCGTCCGTTGAAACCGAGTGACGGCGGATATGTGCGAACGGATACGGGCGGTTACCAAATTTTGGCATCCCCCCGCCATCCCGAGGCTCGGTTCTCAAAAGTAACCCTCAGCGAGGTGCTAGCCAACCGGGTGGAACCGTCCCTGATGCGCGATCGCATCGTTTTAATTGGTTCGACAGCGGCCAGCCTCAAGGATTACTTCTACACCTCCTATAGCAGCAGCTTAAGAGGCAACGCTCAACCGATTTCTGGCGTTGAACTCCATGCTAGTTTTATCAGTCAACTGCTGAATGCAGCCACCGAAGGGCGATCGCTCGTGCAGGTCCTGCCTCATGCTGTCGAGTGGCTCTGGATTACGGGTTGGACGATGGTGGGTGCCTGTCTGTGCTGGGAAATTCGCTCTCCAGAACGATCGGCGATCGTTGTGCTGGCAGCAAGCGTTGCATTGGGTGGAGTTTGCTACATCGTTCTCATTGCCGGATGGTGGATTCCAATGGTGCCACCCCTGCTGGGGCTGCTTGGCTCTGCGGTCGCTATTACAGGCTATATTGCCCACCTGGAAGAGGAATTGAAGAAATCCAAAGAATTTTTGAATTCAATCATCAATTCAATTCCCGATCCGGTATTTGTTAAAGACCAGTGGCATCGTTGGATTGTGTTAAACGAAGCCTACTGCCGCTTTGTTGGCCTTCCATTAACTGCACTGATCGAAAAAACAGACCATGATTTCTTTTCCCCGCAGCAGGCTGACTTTTTTTGGCAACAAGACGAGTTGGCGTTTAGCCAGAGCGGAGAACACGAAAGTGAAGAGGAATTTACGGATGCAAACGGCGTTACCTATTCCATTGCAACCAAGCGATCGCTGCACCGAGATGCCGCTGGCAATTTGTTCTTAGTAGGGGTCATTCGTGATATCACACGGCGAAAGCAAATCGAAGACGAATTAAGACGAACGGCAGCGGAGCTATTTCGTTCAAACGCAGAGTTGAGGGAAGCCAAAGATAGCCTGACTCAAATGGCTTACTACGATCCGCTAACGGGATTACCCAACCGTAAACTGTTTCAAGAACGCCTCAGCCAATCGCTCAATTGGGCTGACCGACACAGCCACCTGGTTGCACTCTTGTTTCTTGATCTGGATGGGTTCAAGCTGGTAAACGACTCTCACGGTCATCAGTTTGGAGATTTGCTGTTAAAAGCGGTTGCCCAACGGCTGACGGGCTGTCTTCGAGGCAGTGACACGGTAGCTCGGCTAGGAGGCGATGAGTTTGTTGTGCTCCTGCCTGCCATTCCAGGACAGCAGGATATTGCCAGAGTCGCACAAAAAATTCTCGATACGCTGTCGCACAGCTTCGTTTTGGAGGGAAAAGTGGTATTCATCACCACTAGTATTGGCATTAGTATCTATCCTTTAGATAGTCAAACTATAGATGATTTAATCACCTGTGCTGATATGGCGATGTACGATGCTAAGGAGTCTGGTAAAAACCGTTACGAGTTTTCCGCAAAAGAAGATACGCTATAGTCGTTACCAAACAGGCGATTACCGATTGCTGAAGCAACGTTGAAAGTATGTATCAAAGTTTACTAAATTCACAATGTCATTCACTGAAACTATTTAATTGGTAGCTTTCTGTTTGGCTAGAGTATTCCTACAGGGATTGAGTCAGGCAATGGTTAAACGAATTCTTTTAGTTGAAGATAATGAAATTCATCGGTTACTCACCGAGGAATTTTTGACGTATCAAGGCTACAAGGTGTTTGGTTTGCCAGATGGCGTTGAGTTTTTCGCGGCGATCGCCGCGTTTAGCCCTGACCTGATTTTGCTCGACCTTAACCTGCCCAACATCAGTGGGTTTGAACTATTAGAGCAGTTTTCTCAGTCGGCTTGGGCATCCATTCCCGTGATTGTGGTATCGGCCTATGCGTTTGAGCGAGAACAGCAAAAAGCCCGTGAACTCGGCGTGTCTCATTACCTGACCAAGCCCATGAGCTTAAAGATGCTGGCCAACACCATCGAAGCAGAGTTGTTTCAATCGGTTGCCTATCTCTCGTCCAGGCAAACATCGTGCCGAGTCCTGTTGGGTTAGCGACGGTTAAAGATACTGTGGGCAGTTGCGGCACCTGTGGTTTGACTGATCCAGCCAAGTCCCTGGCTGGTTCCCACCCAGATTTTATTACCAACATCAGGTGAAAGAGCCAAAATACGGCTGGATGGTAGTCCGGGCGTTTCGCTAATAATTGCGCCATTGTAAGGATTCACCCGGTAAAGACCGTCATGGGTACCCACCCAAACGCTACCAGCCTGATCGAACTGCACCGTGGTGACGTTGCGCTCTCGAAAGGGAGTGACCGATCGCAACACTTGTCCCGTTGTTGGATTGATGACCAGTAAACTGCTGGGTGTTCCAACCCAAAGCAAGCCGTCGGGCGCTAGCGTTAATGCCTGTACCGTTCGCCCTGGCAAAGAACCCAGTTGCCGAAGGGGGCGAGCGCTAGCAGTATCTATCCGAACTAAGCCATCCAGGGTACCCACCCACAATTGTCCCTCGTTGTCGAGTGTTAAAGTATTGGCGCTAACGCCGGGTAACTCTCGAAGCGTTGTCATGAGTAGCCCTTCATCTGGGCTAATTAATGCTAATCCTAGATCCGTGCCCACCCAAAGATAGCCGCGTCGATCGATCTGTAAGGCCAAAACGCGATTGGAGGGCAGCGTGAAGTTTTGCGCTGTAATTTCATTCGTTCTGGAATCAACCCGTTTCAACCCGTCATAGGTGCCGACCCAAACGCGACCAACCCGATCTTGCGCCAAACTGCCAATTCTGGTGTTGGGTAAGGGAACACGAGCCAGTACCTGTCCGGTGTTGGGGTTGATCCGCACCAAACCCTGCCACGATCCGATCCATAGATTGCCCGTGTAGTCTTGCTGGAGAGCCGTAACCCGGTAGTCTTGTTCAAGCTGAACATCGTCTAAGCGGCGCTGGTCGGGTAACGGCGCAATGCGCGGCGGTGGCGGTTGGGTATCGTAAAATGGGGTTTGTTGAGGTGCAGTAGATTGGGCGATCGCATCAGACAGGGGCACAGCATTGTCCCAGGTAGATTGACCAGGGTGGCTTGCTGCAAGCACGGGACGATGGGGTAGAAACCGTTTGCCTGAAACCTCAATTCCCCCAAACAGGGTAGAACCAATAACCAATAAGGTGCAGATGGGAAGACGAGCCATAATACTCAGAGCAACGTTGAAGAACAAGATGAATCAAGAGGCTGAAACGCCAGGTTGCCTGAATCGTAAACCAGAATGATGTTGATCTGATGCAAACTAACGCTCATCTCGGTTCGGGTTGTGCATCAGCATACCCGCACAGCCGCCAAACAAACACATTTATGAATCCACTTTTTACTACGTGCTAGAAATATTCATTTGTTTTAACAGAAAAAAGGCTGAAATCAAGCTATTGTTTGAGCGCAAAAGGACTTTAAAGACCCTTTGAAATACCAGAAAAGGGACGAATGCAGCCCATTTACTCGTTTCAAAAATCCTCTGAGACGACTTCTGCTATGACCAGAAAATAGTCTGCTAGATGGGCTAACTGAACCCTGGATTTGTCAGTTAATTCGATTGATTTGGAGGTGAACCTCATGCCAGAACTGATTGATAAGGCGTTACAGGTTTTTGACGCTTACATGCATGAAGTCCATCCAGAACGAACTCAATCCCTGCTATATCAGGTTGCCAGTCGCATCGTTCGCAAGCTAGGCAATGCAGAACTTTTAGAAGACGAAGTCAACAGACTAGCCAATCAAGTGGTGTCCGAATTTGAACGCATGGGGGTACCACGGCAACCGCCCAGTCTGGATGATCGGGAACTGGCACTTCAGATTGCGGCTGAAGTTGAAGCATTTCGGTTGGAACAATCCCGTCAGGTTCAAGCCACCAACGTGCTGCAACCGATCGCGTCTAACGAGTTGCAAGTGACTGCTAATCTTCAGTTTGTGCCCCAACCGTTGCCCTCTACCGAAGCGCCATCTTAGCCCACCGTTTCAGGAAGCCCAGCCAGGAAGACGTTAGAGAATGTTAAACCTCAATCGAGTCAGCCACAGTCTCGCCGGGATGGGTGTGGGGCGTGGTGAATGCAAATGAAAATGGCTGTACGTGTGATCCAACTTTAAGCATTTGGATTAGCTGGCCTTGGCTAACGAAGATGGTTTTTTAGGAGAGGGCATCTCTGCTTCAGTTTGCCATACTTGCCAGTAGGCTTTGATGCGATCGACAAATGCCTTTGCTCTCTCTGCATACAGGCGTTGTCCCCGCAACTTAGCCGCCATTTGCAGTTGTTCTCGACGACAACCGATGAGGTTAACCAACTCATCGATTCTGTCTTTCTTGTTGAAGCGTTTGGGTTGAGTGGTTACAAACTCACATAGCACGGCCAGATCGTGATCATCCCCCAGATCGTTTGCCAAAAGATGCGCTTGTTCGATTTGTTCAGCCATCATTCCTGGCCAGACAGGTTGCAAAATCTTGAGGTGATACCACAAATCTTTTACCCGTTTGCGCCATTCGTGCATATTTTCAGCCGTAGGCTGTTCGCCAGCCACCCGAAACGCCTCTTTGCCTTGTTTATACATTTGGTTCAATCCGTGCTGTAAGGAGAACCAATCGTCATGTTGAAACGGCCAATCATCGACGCGCTTTCGGGCTTTCTTCAGCATGGCGATCGCTGAAGTGGTTGGATTATTCTCGGCTGGAACCGAATTTTGAGTGGAGCGATAATCTGCTTCGAGGGTCTGCCGAACCTTGGCAAATTGATCTGGTGCGATCGCCTCTGAAAAATGCGCCGTTAGCTTATCGAGTGTCTCGATTCGCACCTGGGCATCTCGCACATCCGACAAGAGGCGACCAATATCACGAAAGCAGGCGTTTTCTCGTTTGTAAGTGGCTTTGCCAATGTCCTCTTGTACCAATCGGATGACAGCACGAATCTGCTTAAATCGTTTCCGAGACTCGTGTACCGCTTTTTCTTCTGATGTTCCGGCTTTACCTGTGAGTTGCTCTAACGCTTTGTCAATTTGCTCAAGCACAATGCGTTTAATTCCGCGTGATACAGGTTCGTTGGGTTTGAGTTGGTATGCCATTTGAAGCTCTCTAAACATGTGAAAGCGGCAAAAGCGAACGTTCTTTACCCCATCTATCCGAGTAATTGCTGCGTAAGCCGTTAGCCACTGCTGCTAGGAATCCTGCGTCATTCAGACTCATAACAGAAATTCCAATCTTCATCATACTTTGACCGATATGAACCCAACGTATCACCACCTTAAAGACAGAACTTTTGCCCGGAAACACGAGTTGCAAGCCAATTTCTCCAGGTCTTTTCTGCTTTATTACAACGCGTCACAACAAAGCGTCTGCCTATCCATTCCGGCATGGTTCAAGGGATGTTTTAAAGTGCTGAGTGCAACTCAAACAGTTCCTGACAATTTGCTGCGTTTTCAACCATCTCTCATGCTGCGATCGCCCGGTGTTCTACGTCTGGTTGTTCAACAAGCTATTGTTCAGTGGACGGTTGCTGTCGCTGTGCCTGCTGGAGGGCGGCTTCACTGTTTTGGCGATATAGCTGAATTCGATCTTGAGCCGTAGTGTAACGATTATCCTGTGCTGGAACTTGACTCATCAAATCGGATGCCCGTTGCCAGCGAGATGCCAGGTCGAGCCAATCTGCTGACGATGCCGCCGTTTGCCCATCTGCAACCGCTCGTTCTGCAAGCCGCACCGCCTGCACAAATGGGTCGGAGGTGGGG
>NZ_JADEWO010000114.1 GCF_015207605.1 Oculatella sp. LEGE 06141 | reverse complement strand
CCCCATATCCCATACCCCATATCCCATACCCTAATCTCCCTCACACCCCCATGACCTTCAAAGAACGACAGCCCCGCGACAAAGGTGTAATTACTGACGATCGCCTTCTAGAACTGCATCTCTACCCCGGTAATCAATGCAATCGAGACTGTTCTTTTTGCACTGTTTTTGGTAGCCCGAAAGGATGGTATAGCGAATACACAGCAGATCATTTGGATGCAGTATTGCGAGCGGTGACGCTGACGGAGCAGGGGACGATCAAATTCTACGGAGGTGAACCCACACTCAACTCAGAGAACGTGATCTGGGCGATCGCTTATCTACGTCAGCACGAGTATCAAGGAGCCATTGTGATTTACTCCAACGGGATCCAGGCAGAGCGATTGCTACAAATCCTGGAGTCCGATCCACTGGGTAAAACAACGGCCTCACTCAACTATTCCATCGCCACTGGTGATGGCGCACCCCAAATGCCCCAAAAAGCCCTGGAGCGTCTGGAAGGTTATGAGACGCAACATCCGGGAGCGATCGCCATTGGTCATCCAGACGTAGTGGATTCAGGACGGGGCGTAGAACCCTTCACTGGAGAAGCAACACGACCTAAAGCCAATTCTCGTTGTCCACATTGCTATCCAGTCCTCACGACTGAGGGCAAGTTTCACGCTTGCCCCTTTGCGATTGAAAATCAGGCTCCTCATTTTCAGCTAGGAGATATTCATGCTGATGCAGCAGAGATATCACAAAACTTCCAAGAGTTTTTTCACTGGCTAGATACGGTTCACGAACCTTACGCGATCGCCCACGATCTACCGGCCTGTACAGTCTGTTGGAAGCATCTAAATCAACTTCCTGTACCTTCTTTTAGTAGAAAGTTAGGTTCTTGATGAGCTTCACCGACAAGTTCTCTTCTCAGCTCTCTTCCTGACAAGCTTAATAGGGCGATCGCGCCGGATCGGGGGGTGGCGTTCGTTGAACCCAATGCGGTCTAATCACCAGACTGACCCCAATTGCCCAGGCCAGTGAAGCCGCCCAACCCGCCAGAATGTCACTGGGATAATGAACTCCCAAATAGAGTCTCGTCCAGCCAATTACCAGGACAAACAACCCTCCCACACCTACAATCCATCCACAGCGACGGTGCCCCCACATCAAAATGACCAGAGCTACAACCAGCGTCATACTGGCCATAGCATGGCCGCTAGGAAAACCATAATCAAACTCTGGAGCAGGTGATTCCCATAGATGCGGACGCACCCGATGCAGCAGTAGTTTTGCCGTTCGATTAATTGCCACGCTGCCGAGTAGGGTGGTTAACCAATAGGTGAGCGATCGCCAATGGCGTTGGCGCAGCAGCAGGAACGAAACAACGACAGCCGCCGGAACCATACCCCAAAATGCGCCCAATTTGGTTAACACGACAGCAACAGCATCCAGTTGTGGAGACGCGGTTGAGCGAATCGCTAACAAGATAGGAACATCCCAGGGGAACCCGCCCTCCGTTTCCCAGACCTCTTCTGCCAGTTCTCCAAAAAGTTGTAGGGGTAGAAAGATGCCAAGCAATAGCACCAGCAGCGATCGCCAACGTTTCACCAGAACGTGTTTGAGAAATGCAATAAACGATAGGACGAACTGCCAGTACCTGGAGCGCAACATTCCTCTCCTCAACTATTGACACGGCAACCGTCAGAAGCGGTTGTATTGTTGTAGTTTATGATCTTCTGGCGATCGCCTTCACCTAGCTTGGGTATTTTCGCCTCAACCATCTTCCTCCTTTAGCAAGAGTTGCCAACTCAATTTCAAAACGCACAGACAGTTTGTGGCCTCTTCGCTCACGTCGTCTCGTAGAGCGGCGATGGCAGTATGTACTTCAGATAAGCGCCCGGGTTGCTTAAAATAGCAAGGAACACTGTGAACGCGGTAGACCTCAGGATTATCCCATTTAAGGACATCCCATCCCACGCCCTACCCTGTCAAAACGCTATCAGGAGTACGAATGAGAGGCACAGGACCCGTTGTGGCATCTGAGCAAAAGGCAAATCGGCAACTCTCGACGTTACAGCGCTTTTTACAGTACCTTCGTCCCCATCGCAAAGACGTTCCGATTGCTCTAACATTGGTGGCGGTGGGTGCTGCCACCCAGGCTATTGGGCCATTTTTAATTGGCTGGTCGATTGATAATTTAATCATTCAAGGAAATCTACCCGGCTTGCTATTGATGTTAGGAGCCTTGGGGCTAATCTATATCGCCGGGGTGTGGGCCATTCGAGGGCAGATTCTCAGGGTGGGTTGGATTATGCAGCGCTTGCTGGCTCAACTGCGGCAGGACATTTTCACTAAAATTCAAAGCCTGCCCGTCAGCTTTTTCGATCGCAGCGAAGCCGGAGACTTAATGAGCCGATTGCTAAACGATGTCAGCACGGTGAATCAAGCCTTTGGACAAACGATCGCACAAATGTTGGGCAACACGTTCAGTTTAATCGGCATCGTAATCGCCATGTTGTCGATTAATTTTCAGCTCGGCTTGTTGAGCAACCTGGTGGTGCCGTTGATGATTTTTACAACAGGTCTGTTTGCACGATGGGCCAGAGCCAGGTTCCGGGTGACACGGCAAACCATTGGCGACTTATCCGCCAAGCTAGAAGAAGATATTGGCAGCGTGCGAGAAGCTCAAGCGTTTAATCGGGTGGGTTTAAACATTGAGGAATTTGACCTGTTAAACGCTGCAAACCGCGATGCTAACGTCCAGGCAGTCGCAATTACCGCGGCGTTCTTACCATCTATTGATTTTCTTAACACGCTGGCTACGGCAGGAGTATTAGCCTATGGTGGTTACCTGGCCGTCACCGGAGCGGTGACCGTGGGAGTCGTCACCTCGTTTCTACTCTATATTCAGCAATTCTTTCGCCCAATTCAGATTCTTAGCCAGTTTTACACGCAAGCGCAATCTGCGTTGGCTGGGTTAGAAAGAATTTTCATGCTGTTGGACGAACCATCGCAACTGAACGATGCGCCAGACGCGATCGCAATGCCAATGATTCAAGGGGAAGTCATCTTTGAGCAGGTTACATTTGGCTACACACCCGATCAGCCAGTACTTAAGGGAGTGAACTTAAAGGCTCAACCTGGACAGATGATTGCTTTAGTTGGCCCTACTGGAGCGGGTAAAAGTACCATTATTAACTTAATTTTGCGCTTTTATGATGTCACCAGCGGTGCCGTCAAAATTGATGGCATTGATGTGCGTCAGGTTACTCAAGCCAGTCTGCGTCGTCAAATTGGTATCGTCTTGCAGGATAATATTTTGTTTAGCGGCACGGTAGCCGAAAACATCGCGTTTGGCTATCCCCAGGCAACCCAGGCCGAAATTGAAGCCGCCGCGCAACTGGCCAATGTGCATGAGTTTATTACCTCATTGCCGCAGGGATACAGCACTCAGTTAGGAGAACGAGGGGCACCTCTAAGCCAGGGACAGCGACAGTTGGTTAGCATTGCTCGGGCGGTGTTAATTAACCCCAAAATTCTGATTCTGGATGAAGCAACGAGCAGCATTGATACTCGAACAGAGGCACTGGTACAAGACGCGATCGCCCGATTGTTACAAGGACGTACCAGTTTCGTTATTGCTCATCGCCTCAGCACTGTGTCTCAAGCAGATCAGGTATTGGTTATCCAGCAAGGACAGATTGCAGAGCAGGGCACCCACGCAGAACTCATGGCTCAACAAGGGATTTATGCTAACCTCTATGCCCTGCAACTGGGGGCTGCTACTGCCTCATTGTCGATGAGTAGTGAGTAATATCCTAAACAACCATTCAGGCAGGAACCTGAAACAACCAACGATATAGGGCTTTTTCCTGGGTTTGAATATCTTCTACCGAAGTGTAGTAATAGTCTTGCCAACCTGTTTCCGGCAATCCGGCAAAGAGCATCAGATTCAAAGGATAGGCTTCATTGTCACTACAGCGACGAAAGTCATCCCGAAACAGGAAAATTGCTTTGTTGAGGGCGATCGCCATTCCCAGTTCTACCATGACTCCTTCATCGGGTGGTGTTCCATTCACAACGGCAAAAATACCATCACATTGCTTCACATCCTTTACATCGGCCTGCGCCACCTGATAAGCCCATCCCGGCTGCGAGAAATCAACCTGATTGTTACGGGCAAACGGCTCCCAAACCTCTGCCCCCAATGCTTCCAGGGATTGAATCAACGGTGGTAACAATAACGTCTTTTGCTGCTGCGAAAAACCGTAGGGGCTGGCTAAATAAAGCGTTTTGCGGGTCACATCTGCTCCTGTGGGCAATTGGTAAGATTTGTAAGGATGGCATACACGCATCGGGCGAAGGCAAACCTCAAGCCTGGTGAAGGATTTGAGGCGATCGCTTTAGCGAGATGAAGCCGATCGGGTAAATATTCAACTAACTTAATGATCGACTCATACTTTTTAAGATAACGTTGGAGTTAATCAAGTTAGTTCTGAAAATAAATTATTTTTACGAATTAGCAGGCCGTTTTTTTAAGATACCCGGAGAGTAAATATGTTTTCTAACGATGACTACAACTTTGAAGTTCTTCCAGGAACTCGCAACCACAAAGGGTATTTCGTTCAAGAAATGGC
Organism: Oculatella sp. LEGE 06141; assembly: GCF_015207605.1. Classification (GTDB taxonomy): domain Bacteria; phylum Cyanobacteriota; class Cyanobacteriia; order Elainellales; family Elainellaceae; genus Oculatella. The sequence continues at coordinate 3,581 of NZ_JADEWO010000114.1, read as the reverse complement.
CTATAAATTAATCGCAATCGATCAAGCGGGTTGGGCGTTGGTTTGCCTGGATGATGTGACCTGTCATTATGTTGACCCAGATAGCCTTCGAGAAGCGACCCCCGTAGAGTGATGCCACCAGGGGTTGAGTCCAATCTCTGACTGAACTGGATGGGCGATCGCGCTGTTATTTCCTGATAAAAGCATTAAAGAAGACTGCCAAATTGGCAGTCTTTTTTGCGATCAGCAGCGGACATTTGACGAGTGCGGGAATACTGCTGGAGATCGCTGGTGATTGGCAACCTGCTTGCATCTGTCAAGCCACACAAACAACAGAACTGTCTTTTGTATTAAAAGAAGTTTCAAACTCATGAAACGGATAAACCAGAGCTTAGTGTAATACTGTTTACCGTCTGCTCTGGTTGTTTTACAGACTTTATCTTCACAATGCAAATCGATTTCCATCATGGTGTGACTTACGTCTGTGCTCGATTAGCTGGCTTTGAGCATGAAGCCGCCAGTACGATCGCTTACTCTGCTCAGTATGTAGACGACGCTATCAACGCCGGATTGATTCGGTTTGACAATGGAGCCTTATTTAGCCGAATTAGCTCTGCCCATAAAATGCTGGATTATCGCAACTTTAAGGAATTAGCAAACTATCAGGTCTGGATTCCGTTTCATTTTTTACCTGGAAACGGCGCACTGTGCGCTAACCAGGAACCAGACGGGAGTTTTATTGATAAGTTGATTTGCCGCCCCAACAGCTATGTTGCTCAAGATATGGTGCGAGAGTGCATCAACCGCCAGCACATCTCCTATGGGCTGCATCGCCTGGGAATCACAATGCATGTCTATGCAGATACCTGGGCACATCAAGGGTTTGCTGGAGTTAACCATCGCGTTAACGAAGCGAGACATTTGGTAGATGGAGAAGGACAACCCGATCGCGCTCTGGTCAATCGCTTGAAGGGATACTTTATCAGTGAAGCGTTACCCTTAGGCCACGGTTCGGTTCTGGGAAATCCTGATAAGCCCTTCCTGCGTTGGGGATATACCAATGGCCGTGGCGAGAAGATTGTTAGAAATAACCCCAAAGACTTCCTGGAAGCGGCAGACCAAATGTGTAGGGTGATGCGGCGCTATCGGGCAGCAGATCCTGATGCTGTCGTGCCGGGGTTGCCCGAACCCGACAAAACCATGATCGCACAAATGCTGCAAACCATCACCGACAACAATGGCTTGGCACGCCACCGCAAATGGTTGTCGGCTATTGCCGCAGGAGTATTTAGCTTTGGTAAAGCTGAGGTGGCTTATGTGCCAAAAGGCAAAGGGTCCTGGAAACATCAGGCGCTTGGGACAGAGAGCAGCGTCGATCGCGACCATGAAATATTCACCTTCCATCCCAGCTTTTTAGTCAGCAACTGGAAACTGTTTCATGATGCCCTGGAAGCTCACCATTTCTACGTTACCCATGATCTGCTTCCCAAATATGGTATTTGTGTTGCTTAATGGGCAGTGTTGCTTAATGGACAGTGTTGCAGATGTTACAGTGATCACCATTCGTAACAGCAAACGCTGATGACCATTTCAGTCATCAGCGCAATAGCACTGCCACCATGCTAATAGGATGCTTTAAAAGTGCTGATTGCCACTCAAACTGCTCCTTGTCCGGCTTTCTCAGGTGCTAAGCCCCCAATTCTGAAAGGATTTAGGGGATGAGTGCAGCACATTTGATACGTTTCAAACATTCTCGAAGGACTATTCCCCAGATGTCTGTGCATCCACTTCTTTAATGGTTACGATATAGTCACCCTGTCCTGTTGGCTCAAAGGCATTCGCAATGACCCGATAAAAACCAGAATTTGGCAACGTCACGGTCAACTCTGAACTCATGCTGGTTGGATCAACATCATTGCTATAGCTTAAAACCTGGCCGACCGGATCAACCAGAATGAGATAGGTGTTGAATTGATTGCTCTCCATCAGGATATTGACCGTTTGCCCTTCTGTTCCTTCAAATATGTGTTGTTCAAACAGGCTATCATCGGGCAAAACTGGCCCACCAGGACTCAGCGTTCCTTCCTCTTGCAGGATTACAGTCTGCCCGGGTTGAACAGGCGCAGAGGGTTGAATTGCATCGGGAGCCGTAGTGGTCTCTGGCCGTTGGGAGAGACCTTCGGCAAGGCTATTGGCCGCAACAGGAAGCACTAACAGCATCGAGGCAGACAGCAACGTTAATGGATAGTGTAAAAATCGTTTCACCTAAACCCCCAAGGAACACTTTTTCTTGCTATTCTACGCGGCAACGGGATGCCACCTACGAGTAATTCAATGCAATTCCTGATGTCTGATTCGGTTCGCGATCGCGCCTGCCAACAGGCAGAATACCCACTTTTCAAGGATGTTAAGAGCGGAGCATGGAGGACGAAAAACGACAACGAAATGCGTTAAATCGTCGTATTATTGCGTAAGCTCCTAAACATCAGGTTCTCTTAATCTTCTCTACAATCCCGACTAATAGCGTTGAACGTATCTATCCAGAGTGGGATTTGTTTATAACGCTGAATCCGGCTTTAGATGGAGACTTTTAGAGTTCCATCGTTTGTAATGGACTTCAGAAGCGTTTTTCTGGAAGCATTGCATCATGAACGTGTTGAGAGCAATCACTATGAAGCGAACTCTAATTGCTGTTTCCCTTCTGTTCGGGTGGGCGATCGCCATAAGTAGTTGTAACCAGGGTAGCGATGGTGTAGATACTCCGTTACCGGGTGAACCGTTGCCAGGTGAAACGCCCGGAGCGGGAGGGAACCCGTCTGCTCCGCCACAGCAAGGCTAAACGATAAGATGCATACTGATGCTCTCTTACAGTCATTTTCATTTGCCACGCCTTAAACCCTACACCTCATACCCATCTTGGCGAGACTGTAGCTGACTCGATTGAGAACTGCTGTAAATTGGTTGCCCTAAAAATGGCGCGATCGCCTGACGGTTGCCCCAAAAAAGGGAGCCGGATGCAGTCGCTTACCCTGCGGTACTGATGGTGAAGACCGGGGGGTGCGATCGCGTTGGAGAACAAGCGGGATGCTGAGTATCCCAAATATCATGACAACAACCGTCATAATCCAAACCACAATGCGATTAGGGCGGTAGTTTCCGCGTTCAATTTGCCAGAATACTTGGTTGTAACGCCAGGCGGCTATAGCAATGGCAAACACGCCAAACACAACTAAACCAACTCCCAAATTCTCAGAATTGAACAACGGGTTAACAACCGGGTCTTGTTGCGTTAGCGAGATCTGTAACTGACGCAGAAATATCCCGAATCGAGAGATGGCAAACCCAAAACCAATGAGTGCAACCGAGGTACGCAACCAGGCGAGAAACGTTCGTTCATTGGCCTGGTGTTCCCGTTGGCGATCGATTTTTGGTTCGTCAATCATAGTGTTGAGTGCATAGCCGTGCTTAACCTTACCGTAACTGTTCAAGGGGTTGAAAAAGGGAATTGAGAAAATCGAGAGGTGCTGCTAGGCTAACAAGATGGAAGAGAACCCTGTCCCCTCCATCAATGATGTTAGCCAATCGGACTGGGACAAGACCCC
>NZ_JADEWO010000113.1 GCF_015207605.1 Oculatella sp. LEGE 06141 | reverse complement strand
ACGATGCCACGATTACCGCTGAGGTGATTAATGCCACTGAATCGGGTGACAAAGCCATTGGGGTCACCCTTGCCTTCAATACGATTGGCTGGCAACCACAGAACATCCTGTTCAATACGGTTGATGCCCTGATTGGTGACCCTGCTATTGCAGATGCCTTTGGTGCCTCTGGTGGAGCTGATACGAGAGCCTATCTACTGAACACCATAGTGGATAACACGGGTTCACTAAATGTGAGTGCAACGGCTACGGGATCTCTGATTGCAGACATTAGTAACACATCAGAATCAACAGCAGAAGGATTAACGGGTTCGAGTGGCTTAAGTTTTGGTGCAGTGATTGGTTTGAACAAAGTCAGTTCTGCCACAGAAGCATCTATTGACTTTGATAGTTCTTACACAGGACTGAAGGTAGTTAAAACCGATGGAGGGATCACAGTTGGTGCAGAAGATAGTGCAGCGATCTCTGCCAAGGTGCATTTAACAGCGATTTCTGAGGTTTCAAATGTTTCTCCCTTCAGCAATTCTGACTCTATTGGTGCTTCTGGTCTGATTAGCCTCAACGATGTACGAGGTGGCGCTTCTGCCTTTATTAATTCTGCTACTGTAACCAGTGGTGGATCGCTCCAGGTTTCTGCGCTGGAGTCAGCCACGATTAGTGCCTTGATGGATAGTACAACCACGGCTTCGAGTGGTACTCCTTTTGGTAAGGGTACTTCGCTAGCTGTGAACGGTACGATCGCTACCAACACTATACTCAGTACCGCCAACGCTTACATTACCAATAGCGACATCACCACTACAAATGCCGGAAATGTCACCTTAAATGCTCAAAACCTCTCAGCAATTACTGCCGATATCACGAGTAATGTGACATCAGGAGGGATTTCGGTTGGTGTAACCCTGGCGTTCAATACGATTGGTTGGGAAGGTCAAAACTTCCTCTTCAATGCGATCGATACATTATTCGGAACCAGTATTGGCAATGAGAAACCCGCTGAGGTTCGTGCCTTTATCGATCAATCAAACATTCATGCAGATGGCAGCATTAGCCTGACTACTATTTCTGATGCGGCGATCGCAGCTAATATTGCATCGTCTTCTGCATCCATCAAAGGATCTCTAAATGGCAGTGGCACTGCAGTTAGTGTAGGAGCTGTAGTGGCACTTAATAAGTTGAGTACTCAAGTGCAATCCTACATTGACAATGCAGTCGTGATTGAATCGGCTTCAGGGGGAATCGCCGTTCAGTCGAGCGATATATCCAGAATTGATGCAGATGTGAGTGCAACATCACTATCGATGGGAGCCGGAACCTCGTCCACGACATCAGTATCCGTGGGATTGAGCGTGGCTCGCAACGAAATCAAGAATGACATGGAGGCACGAATTCGCAATGTCGATTCACTCACGGCTAACAACGGCAACATCAGTGTGAGTGCAACCGAAAATGCAGCGATCGATGCTACTTCAACCGCGTCTTCTATCTCTGTGTCTGCTAGTAATTCTAGTAGCACAGCCTTCAGCGGTGGTGGTGCAACAGCAGTGAACCGGATCTTGGGTAAAGCCAATGCGTTCATTGAAAATAGTGATGTGACCGCAACTGGAACAGCCCTTGGACAGGGACAGGTCGTGCTAAGTGCCAATAGTGCTTCTAGCATCAAAGCGATGATTGAAAGTATCTCAGCGTCAGCAGGAGCGGGTACAGGGACAACAGCCGGTGTATCAATTGGGTTCTCTCTGGCTCATAACCTGATTGGTTGGAGCGATACCAGCACACAGGCTCCGATCCAGGTACAAGCTTACCTAAAGAACACTGATGTAAATGCAAGTCGCGGTATCGCTTTATCTGCAACATCAACCAATACCGTAGATGCGACGATTAATGCTGCTTCGATGGCGATCGCCGCTTCCTCTGGTCAATCCGGTGGCATATCCGCAGGCGGATTGGAGACTCAGAATTACATTGCGTCTCTTGTCAAAGCGTACGTCGATGGCTCCAACAGCATCACAACTACGACGGGGAATATTTCCCTAACGGCTGCCGACCAATCGATTGTTAAGGCTGATGCCCAAGCTGTTTCCCTGTCTGGATCGCTATCCGGTTCTAGCGGTGGTGCGGTATCCGTGGGGCTATCGTTAGCCTGGAATAAAATTGACAACGACGTAGAAGCAGCGATTAAGAATACTTCAAACGTGCAAGCGGCTTCTGGTGCAGTCAAACTCAGTGCGACTGAAAACGCAACAATCACCGCTACATCCACAGCCGCTTCTATCGCGATCAGTGGTAGTGGCAGTAATAGCCTTGGTTTCAGTGGGGGTGGCTCAGCATCTATTAACACGATTCTGAATGATGCCAATGCCTATATTGCAGGTAGCCATGTCACCAGTGGAGGAGATGTTGGAATCACTGCAACCAATACATCAACTATCAATGCCAAAGTTACCACAGCATCAATTGCTGGAGGTGTTGGTGGATCTAATGGGGCATCGTTCTCCCTGGGAGCAGCCGTCGCTCGTAACCTGATCGGCTTCGATGCCAGTGGTAATCGCTTACCAAACGATGTACAAGCCTATGTCAGCAATTCCAGCATTAATGCTGGGGGTAATTTGGCTCAGCAGGCAATTGCCAAAGAAACCATTGATGCCCAAGTACTGGCAGGATCAATGGCGATTGTAGGTTCCGGCAGTAATGCTGCTGGATTGAGTGGTTCAGGAGTGGGAGCAGAGAACAGAATCGCGACGCTCGTTAAAGCCTTTGTGGATGGAGATGGCGCGACTAGAATTCAAGCGGGTAGCGTGTCGCTTAAGGCAGATGATACATCAACCATCAATGCCAATGCAGGAGCTGCATCTCTGGCAGGAGCCTTCTCTGGTAGTAACTCCGTTGCACTATCGGTTGGTATTTCGATCGCTAAAAACGAGATCAGCAACGAAGTTGAGACATTCATCAAGAATGCAGATAGTGGAGTCAGAACCACAACCGGAGCGATTAGCCTCGATACGGACGAATCGGCAACGATTACAGCACTATCTGCGGCAGCTTCTCTATCGGCTGCGGCGGCTGGAACCAATGGAATTTCAGTCAGCGGTGCGGGAGCCGAATCAACCAACGTGATTCTAACCAAATCCAATGCCTATGTGCAGAACAGTAGCTTGACCAGTGCAGGTAATGTTCTGCTCGATACGCTCAATACTTCAACGATTACAGCTAAGGTCTTGACCGCTTCTGCGGCGATTGGTGGCGGGGGTACGGCGGGAGTTGGTGCATCCATTGGTGTAGCGGTAGCACGTAACCTGATTGGTTACGACTTGAATGGAAATCGTGTTCCAGCAGAAGTGCAAGCCTATGTCAGCAACTCCAGCATTAATGCCGGAGGAAGTCTGACGCAGAAGGCGAGCGCCAACGAAACGATCAACGCAGAAGTGTTAGCAGGATCGGCTGCGATCGCGGGTGGTGGCACCGCAGGAGTGGGGGTAAGTGGAGCAGGCGTTAGTACCACGAACAGGGTGGCAACTCTCGTTAAAGCCTTTATTGATGGCGATGCAGCCACCGGAATCCAAGCCAGTAGCATCACGTTGAAAGCGGATGATCGCTCCAATATTGCAGCCATTGCTGGAGCGGCTTCCCTGGCTGCCTCGTTTGGCGGTACAGCAGGGGTTTCCCTGTCGATTGGTGTGGCTCTGGCTCAAAACGAGATCAGCAATGAGGTCGCAACGTTTATTAAGAATGCGGATACTGGGGTGACGGCTCGTAGTGGAGCCATCACGTTGGATACCGATGAAGCGGCTACCATTACGGCATTGTCTGCCGCAGCCTCTGCTTCCGCCGCGATCGCCGGTACCGCAGGTATTGCTCTGAGTGGAGCAGGGGCAGAATCTACAAATGTAATTCTGACGAAATCAAATGCCTACGTCAGAGATAGCGTCCTCAACAGCGCTGGTAGCGTCAGCCTAGATACAACCAGCACGGCAACAATCGACGCAAGGGTTCTCACCGCTTCAGTTTCAGCTGGGGTAGGTGGTACAGCAGGTGTGGGTGCTTCGATTGGTGCTTCGATAGCTCGTAACTTGATTGGCTATGACCTGAGCGGTAATCGCGTTCCAGCAGAGATTCAGTCCTACATTAGCAACTCCAGCCTTCAGGCTAATGGTTCGCTAACGCAACAGGCCATTGCGAGCCAGACGATTACAGCAGAGGTTTTGGCAGGTTCTGTCGCGATCGCTGGAGGGGGTACGGCTGGAGTAGGAGCCAGTGGCTCTGGGGTTAGCACTGAAAACAAAGTGGCATCCCTGGTAAAAGCTTTCATTGATGGCGATGGAGCAACTGGCATCCAGGCAACTAACTTGTTGCTAAAAGCGGATGATGTTTCAACCATTCGTGCAACGGCTGGTGCCGCTTCATTAGCTGCATCTCTAGCTGGCACAGCAGCCGTTTCGCTCTCGATTGGTGTATCGCTGGCACGAAACATCATCAGCAATGAAGTAGAAGCGTATATTAAGAACGCAGATAGCGGTGTCAGAGCGGTAGCTGGCGACATCCTGTTGAATGTTGATGAAGCCGCTACAATTACGGCACTGTCTGCGGCTGCTTCAGCGTCAGCCGCGATCGCCGGTACTGCTGGCATCGCCCTGAGTGGTGCGGGGGCAAATTCTACAAACGTGATTCTCACTAAAGCCAATGCTTACGTGAGGAACAGCGTTTTGAACAGTGCTGGCAAGGTTGATTTAGATACCAGGAACACTTCAACCATTAATGCCCAGGTACTCACGGCTTCTGCAGCGTTAGGGGGCGGTGGTACGGCTGGAGTAGGCGCTTCGATTGGTGCATCAGTGGCGCAGAACTTGATTGGTTATGACTTAAGCGGCAACCGTGTTCCGGCTGAAGTGCAGGCATATGTGCAAAACTCTAGCATTAATGCGAGTGGCAGTCTGAGCCAGAAAGCACTGGCAAATCAAACGATTAATGCTCAAGTGTTGGCGGGATCTGTCGCGATCGCTGGTGGCGGTGTTGCTGGAGTTGGAGTGAGCGGTGCAGGAGCAAGCACTGAAAATAAAGTCGCCTCCCTGGTAAAAGCCTTTATCAATGGAGATGGAGCCAGTGGCATTCAAGCAGCAACCGTTTCACTCAGTGCCAATGATACTTCGAGTATCACAACTGAAGCCGGTGCAGCGTCGTTAGCTGCCTCCTTTGCAGGCGTAGCAGCCGTTTCACTCTCAATTGGTGTGTCGCTAGCCCGAAACACCATCAGCAACGAAGTTGAAGCGTTTGTTAGGAATGCAGATAACGGCATTACTGCCCGCTCTGGTTCGATTTCAGTCACTGCAAACGAGTCGGCAACCGTTAGCGCAATTTCTCAAGCGGCTTCCGCAGCGGCAGCAGTAGCAGGCAAAGCTGGTATTGCTCTCAGTGGCGCAGGGGCGGAATCTACAAACGTGATTCTCACTAAAACGAATGCCTACATCCAGGATAGTGTTCTCAATAGCAATGACAATGTCACATTAGACTCGACCAGCACTGCCAGGATTGATGCTAAAGTGCTGACGGCTTCTGCTTCCGTTGGCGGCGGTGTCGTTGGTGTTGGAGTTTCAATTGGTGCAGGAGTAGCCCGTAATTTAATTGGCTACGACGTGAACGGCAATTACCTCCCGGCAGAAGTGCAGGCTTACGTTAAAAACTCCAGCATCAACGCAGGTAAAACGCTAATACAGAGGGCGATCGCCAGCCAAACCATCTCATCCGAAGTGCTGGCAGGTTCTGTAGCGATCGCTGCCGGACTGGTCGGAGGATCAGCCGCTGGAGCTGGAGCCAGCACAAACAACAAAGTAGCTTCTCTAGTTAAGTCCTTTATTGATGGTGATGGAGCGACAGGCATTCAGGCCGCTAGCATTTCCCTCACCGCAGAAGATACATCGACCATTACAGCCATGGCTGGGGCCGCTTCGGTTGCGGCTTCCTTTGCTCCTGCCGGAGCTGCCCTGGCCATTGGGGTAGCACTGGCACGCAACGAAATTTTCAATACCGTTGAATCTGCGATTCGCAATGCCGACAGTGGCGTAACTGCCAGAGTAGGAGGCATCAATCTGAGCGCTAAAGAGACAGCAACCTCTATCGCTACTGCTACTGCTGCTGCTGCTGCTGTTGGTATCTACGGATTCAGCGGAACTGGAGCGGATGCGACCAGTATCATTGGTACCAACACTAATTCAATAGTGGACGATGCATCCATTCTTAGTGCTGCTGGTGCGATTAATGTAACGGCAACCAGCAGTCAATCTGCCATTGCTACCTCAGGCGGCTTATCTGGCTCCACCGGGGTCAGCATGGGAACCACCATCGCAACCGCAACCATTACTGGCGGCACAAGGGCTTACATGGATGGCTCGGTGCAAACTGCCAGTGCCCTTAACGTCACAGCAGACGCTAACAATACTGGCTTGGCGACCAGTATCGCAGCCGCAGGCGGTCTGCTGGCAGCAGGCAATGGTACAGCCGCTACAACTAATGTGTCGCCTACGGTGAGTGCGCGTTTGGGCGGTGAAGACACTATTCATGCCAACAACGTGATCAACGTAACAGGAGCCGTCAACGTTAAGACCACTGGAAAATCTGAATCTGATGCTCAGGCACTTGGGTTAGCGGTAGCAGGCGGTATTGGCGCAGGGGTATCGGTCGCTAGTGCAACCCTGAGCACAACGGTTAACGCTGGAGCAGACGCGAATACGACGGTTAATGCCAACTCGATTACGATGCAGGCGACACACAATGTAAACAATGAAGAAGTAACCGCTAAAGCGACAACAGCAGCTGGGGCTTTGATTGGTAGCGGGGCAGGCGCGATCGCCAACGCGACCTCGAATGCAAACGCGGATGTCATTGTGGATGATGGTGCAAAACTAACTACCACGCAAGGCATTGCGATTACAGCCAGAGGAGATCAACGGGCTTCCTCAGATGCTAGAGCACTGTCGGTTGCTGGAGCCGTTGGGATTGGAGCAACCTTTGCTACAACTAACATTGGCGGCGGCACTCGCGCTTACCTTGATGGTTCTGTGGGTAACGCTAGCAGCTTAGATGTCACCGCCGATTCAACCATCATTGGTAAAGCGACCAGCGAGGCAACGTCTGGTGGGTTAATTGCAGCCGGAAGTGGCACTGTTGCCACTGCTAATGTTGCGCCAACGGTTAGTGCCCGTTTAGGCGACAACGATGCAGTGAATGCCAATGACATCATTAATGTTGCAGGGGCGGTTAACGTCAAAGCAACTGCTAGCTCTGATGCAGATGCCAAAGCGGTTGGGGTCGCTGTATCTGGAGTCATTGGAGCCGGTGTGTCTATTGCCAGTGCTACGCTAGAGACAGCAGTGAATGCTGGCGCAGATGCCAACACCACGGTTAACGCCCAATCTATTTCAATGACCGCTACTCACAATATTTTAGGGGAGGAAGTGACCGCAGAAGCGATCGCCGCAGCTGGTAGCCTGATTGGTAGTGGTGCGGGTGCCAGGGCTGATGCTAAACATAATGCCAATGTGGAAGTGATCGTTGGAACTGGCTCCAACTTCACTACAACTCAAGACATCACATTGAAAGCTATTGGTAATCAGTTGGTTGAAGCTGATGCCAAGGCACTTTCAGTGAGTGGTTTGGTCAGCATGGGGTCAACCACCGCCACCGCCGATGCTGGAGGCCATATTGGGGCGAGAATGAATGGTTCTGTTAGTGGAGCTAATGCTCTAACCATTTCCGCCACGTCCACAAACCAAGCTGATGCTCAAGCTCAGACAACATCAGTCGCTTTTGGTGCGGGAATTGGGGGTTCTTGGTCAGATGCCAAGGTCACTAATAACACCAGTGCTGGAGTAGGTAGCGCATCCGTTATTAACATGAATGGTGCCGTGAATATTGCTGCCACGTCCACCTCAAGCGGAATTGCTACAGCACCAAGTATCGCTGCTGGGCTGGCAGGAGTTGGTGCGACGAAATCTACTGTTGATGTCGGTGGCAGTACTGCGACCTTCATGGATGGCACAGCGGTCAGGGCTGCATCTATCACCGCTAAAACAACAGCAACAAATACAGCGACTGCAGATGCAGATGCAACCTCAGCCGGAATTGCGGGCATAGGTGGAGCTGCCGCTACTGCTCAGATCAGCCATAGTGCTAAATCAGGAGCGGGAAGTACGGCAGACCTGTCGATTAATGGCACTGTGTCCTTTACCTCTAACGTCACCTCAAATGCAAAAGCTGATGCAGATGCGACTGCTGCGGGGGTCGTCGGAGTTGGTGCGACCAATGCAACAGCGATCGCCGCCGGCAGTAACCAGGCATACCTGGACGGTAAGCTGACAAATGCAAGTACCCTTAATGTCACAGCTACATCAATCAATCGAGCTGACTCCGATGCATCGGCAACCTCAGCTGGATTAGTTGGAGTCGGTGGAGCTACCACTACTGCTTTGGTCACTAACGTAACTAGAGCAGGTGCAGGGAGCACTTCGAAGATCAACACGTCTGGTGCTATTAATTTCATCTCTACCTCTACTTCCACGACCGATGCCAATTCTGCCAATACCTCCGCCGGAATTGCGGGGGTTGGCAAGACGACTGCGACTGCGAATACCAGCGGCATCAATAACGCGTATGTGAATGGTAAAGTTGCCAATGCTACGCCTTTGAATGCTACTGCCAATTCCACTAACACAGCAACAGCCAATGCAGCAACCACATCAGCTGGATTAGTTGGAGTCGGTGGAGCCACTACCAATGCCAAGATTACTGCTCAAACTAGTGCTGGCGGTGGCGATACTGCAAATATTGGAACGGCAGGTGTTGCTAAGTTTAATGCTCAATCTCAATCCACAGCACAGGCAAACTCTAGCGGACTTGCAGTGGGTTTTGTGGGAGCTGGGGCGACAAACGCCGATGCCAATGTGGATAGCATCACCAACTCCTACATGAATGGTGCAGTCACCGATGGTTCGTTAGAACTGAACACAAATGCAGTAAACAGTGCTAATGCCATCACTAGTGC
>NZ_JADEWO010000112.1 GCF_015207605.1 Oculatella sp. LEGE 06141 | reverse complement strand
CGCCCCGACCCAACCCCATTCAAAACCAAAATCAAAGTCAGAACCAAAGCCCTCTACGAAGAGTCGGTCATCCCGTAAAGCTGCTCAGATTGCTGATTCTGCTGCTCTTGCGTCCGTTCCAACCGTTCATGCTTTTGATCAGCCAGAAGCGATCGCCCCTCCCCCCGCAGCAGAAACGGCGAACATCCCCAGAGACACCGGAGACACTGGCAGCGTTGAAGTAACTGAACCAGCGGAGCAGAGAAACCAGGTCAGTCAAGACGAAATCGAGCAGGCTGACCCAGAACTGCACCTCTCGATCGATCGCCCCACACCCGAATCAATTGAGAGAGAGGTGCAAGTTGCCCCCCATGAACCACCCGATCGGTTAGAGAGGGCGATCGCCCCTGCGCCACCATCATTGGCTTCATCAAACAGCACAACATCTGCACCACCCATTCAACCAATTGAAGTAGTTCCAGTGCCACACCAATCAGAGTCCTTCTCTGAGCCAGAATTGCCTCATGTTGACGCGGATGTAAAAGCCGTGTTTGAACCGGAAGACGCGGCACAGAAGGTTTTGAAACCCGCGTCCCCTTTAACCTTAGACGCTCCCCAGTCGGATCAACCGCTCAATATCCAGAACCATCCAAACACTCCTCCGGGGGGGCAGTTTGTCTATCGATCGAGTTCCGATTTAGCAGATTCCATTGAACATGGCACCTTTGAGGTAACACCATCAGCGGCTACCCATCAGCTTGCCCGCTTAAACTCACCTGGTTTGAGCGAACTGGCTGAACCACAAGAGGCATCTACAGAGTCTCTTCCGTTACAGCAGCAGGCAGACGGTACGTTGGACGGTAACGAGGTCGTCTCAGCCCATTTTGAAGCGTCAGTGAACTCCAGGACAGATGTTGCTACCTGGAACACAACGGCGAATCAGGTTGTTGACCGTTCCCATCCCCCCGTTCTGGGGTTTGACGAGCGCACTCAGCCGCACGCAGACGTTGAAGCGGCACCTCCAACCGATAGGGGGCAAATGCCTGCCGTGAGACAGCAACACCCTGCGACATTCCCTCAACCCGGTGAGCCAGAATTTGAACAGGGTGAGACTGCGATTGTAGACCTTACCGCTACCACGGCTCAACCGAATGAAATTCCTTCCAGATTACAGCCGGAGAATGGGGGCGATCGTCCCAGCCCTACTTCCCCACCAGACACAGCAGCGGTTGACCCAACACCAGCATCAGTGCAAATCGCTGAGCGTTTTCATCAGGCTGAAGCATCTATCCATAACGAACCGCAACAGGTTAGCGCCAGTCCTGCCACTCCGGTTAATCCGGCAGAGCAGACTAGTCGAATCGATTCGCCAGACTCAGCAGATTCACCAGACTCAGCAGACTTGCCAGACTCAGCAGACTTGCCAGAGGATCGCCCTCTAGCCTCAGATATAGAGACTGAACCCAACAGTGACTTATCCAATCCGATCGCTCCATCTGGTAACGCACTGACACCACCACGGCAAGGGTACGCAATAGGCGGACAGGTCACGGCAACGCCACCCAACCCAGGAGCGATCGCCCCATCGGACAGTGTGCCAGCCATGCTGACACCCGGTGAGTTTGTGGTCAATGTCAGGGATGCCCAAAAACACCTGCCGTTGTTGCATCACTTGAATCAGGGTGGAGATATAGAATCTGCACCCATTTCAGAGTTTGCTGGTGTCGCTTCTGGTGATGAGGCAACACCACCACCAGAAGCAACCGCCGCTATTACCCGTAAACCAACCGCCATTCAACGTCACCCTCTCCATCGCGTCCGCCGTCCAGCATCCGTGACACCGCCTCCACTGAGCGACAGCAGACAACAAACGCTGTCTGATTTCCAGCCCATTCAGTCTGGCGTTTTTGGCGATTCAGGCTCAGAGTCATCTCCGCCTTTATCCTATGCCTCGCCTGCTTTAGTTTTCCGCTCAACCTCTCCTTCTGTCTCCCCTTCCGCCGCTGCAAACACCCCCGATCAATGGCAGAGCGTTGAAGATTTACTAGGCATGAGTCGCAGTCCGGTTACACCATCCTCAGCCAGTTGGGCAAGCCCTCCGTTACCGCTGGCTCAACCCATGCAGCAGGTCGTTCAACGTTACCCCATTCAGGGCTTTGCAGACGGTGGAGAAGTGGCACCTCCCAGCCCCGCTGAACCTGCTGCCGTGAGTGAAACCATTGAACAGCAAAGCAAAACGGATGATGAAACCGGAGGGGATGCGATCGAAACACTGGCTCAGGAGATCTATCAGCGTTTGCGGCAACGGTTAGAAATTGAGCGAGAGCGACAGGGATTATATTCGGGTCGGTTGCCCTGGTGAGATTCGTTGATGAGATTGCATTGGGATAGGAGAGTTGCACATGACCCTGGAAAAAGCCACACTTACCCCCTATAACGGAGAGCCAGGAGTCCCGGTTGAATTCATGTTTAATCCGACCCAGCTTGCCTTTGCCAGAAACGTGAAATGGCAGAGCGAACAGGGCAACCGGGGCAATAGCGCTTTGCCAAAGGTTAACTTTTCTGGAGTTGATCCCTTTAAGCTAACGCTGAATCAACTGGTATTTGATACTTACGAGACTCATGAATCTGTGGTGGAAAAGTACATTAAAAATTTGAAAAAAGGGGTAGAGTCACCCGACGGCAAAAACAAGCGCCCTCCCGTTTACTACCTGCAATGGGGGCAGAAAAAGACCTTTCTCTGCGTCATGCTCAGTTTGAGCTACAAGCTTGATATGTTTTTGCCCGATGGCACCCCCGTTCGAGCCTTGGTAGATATTTCATTACAGGAAGTAGAGAAAGAAAACCTGCCGGGCGATCGCCAACCCAACTCAACCGGACGAGCGCGTCAGACGGATGGCAGAAATGCCCGATCGCAGCGTAACCAGGGTCAACAGCCGCCCCCATCCTCTGATCCGGCCAACCAATCGGATTTCTAGAACACGATCGCCGCTCTTTTGTTGCAAGAGGTTTCCCTATGCCGCCCGCCACAATGAACTATGTTTCTGAGCCGCTATTGAAAATTAATGGTGAGCCTGCCCCCCCAGAGTTGATGAAGGATGTTTTGAAAATTGTGGTGGAAGAAAGTCTGCATCTGCCGGCCATGTTTACGCTGATATTGCACAACAACTATCTGCCGACCAGCCACGACCCTGGCAACGAACCCTGGCGACATCGACAGTATTTGGAAATGGGTAAGCAAGTTGAAATTGGCTTTGGCAGCAGCGTAACAGACGATCCTAATTTTGATGAACAGAAGAAAGGCTATTTAATTAAAGGAGAAATTACGGCCATTGATGCAAACTTCACCAATCGGTCAGAATCTCATTTAATTATTCGCGGGTACGACCTATCCCATCGCTTACATCGGGGTCGTTTCAACCGTTCCTTTCAAAACATGACCGACAGCGACATTGTCGATAAACTTGCTAATGAGGTTGGTCTTCAGGCAAAATGCGGCAACACGGGGCAGCCCCGCGACTATGTGTTTCAGGAAAACCAAACTAACATGGAATTCCTGCGAGAATTGGCGACGCGTCATGGGTTTGAGCTATTTGTACAGGATGGCAAGCTGCACTTTGGCAAGCCAGAAAGTCGGCAAGAACTGCAATTAAAATGGTTGCGAGATATCAATAGTTTTAACGTTAGAGTGACCAGCGCTCAGCAGGTGAGTGCGGTTGAGGTGCGCGGTTGGGACTACAAAAATAAGCGATCGATCGTTGAAACGGCTCAGTCAGAAAAGGTTGTTACAGAGACAGAAAACCGCAACGGTAGCCGCACTGCGAATCAATTTAGCATTGGCAACCCCAAAATGACGGTAGTCGATCGCCCCATCTTTAGTGCCGACGAAGCCAAACGAATGGCGCAATCCCTATGTGATGAACTGGGTGGCGAATTCGTCTATGCAGATGCCAAAACCGATGGTAACGGCAATCCTGAAATTCGTCCTGGACGAGTCATAAAATTGCAAGACCTGGGTAACTACAGCGGACGCTATTACATCACCGAAACTCGCCATTTGTATCACGAAAAGGTTTACAGCACTGATTTTAGTGTCAGAGGCTTGCGCGATAGTAGCCTGGTATCTATGCTGGCTTCTCCACCCCGGTTACAGCCCGGTCAAACGTTAATGGTGGGTCTTGTCACCAACAACAAAGATCCAGAAGGATGGGGACGGGTTAAGGTACAACTGCCCACTTTAACTAGAGATCATGAAAGCAATTGGGCCAGAGTGGTGAGTATTGGAGCAGGAAAGGGACGAGGCTTTGATTGCTTGCCAGAAGTGGATGATGAAGTGTTAGTCGGATTTGAGCATGGTGATATTCACCGTCCTTACGTCATTGGTGGCGTTTGGAATGGCAAAGATAATCCGCCCGAAGCGGTGAATGACAGCATTCAAAGCGGCAAAGTTCGCCTGAGAACCATCCAAACCCGCACCGGGCATACTGTTCAGTTTGTCGAAGAAGATAAAGGCGGCAGCAAAACCGGAGTGTCCATCCAAACGGCAGGGGGGCATAAAATTCACTTAAACGATAGCGATCGCCACATTAGCATCACCACAACCGGGGGGCATACCATAAAAATGGATGACCTGGGACAGTCCGTTTTAATCAAATCGACCCTGAATCTTTCAATTGAGGCCCAGGGCAACATCGATATCAACGCGAACGGCATCATTACCATTAGAGGTGCCATGATCCACCTCAATTAAGGTACGACTCAGGAGGACAGAACAATGCCCGGTAGACCTGCGGCTCGTGTGGGTGATATGACGGCTCATGGTAGTCCCCTGGCGGTAGGGCCAGGTAGCCCTACCGTGTTTATTGGCAAACGTCCTGCCTGGCGTGGCATTACGGCGGCACAGGCCGCCCAACTGGCGCAGACGATTAAGCAAGGGGCTGAAAAGATTGCAGAAGCTGGGGCAAGAGTTACCGCAACCGCAGGTACACCTGCCGCTGCGGCAGCCGTTGCCGACTTTAATCGAACGGTTGCCCAGGCCGCCGCCGATGCCGCTGCAATGATTGCCAGCTTCACGGCTGATATTCATACCTGTCCTGTGGTGAAGTTAGTGGTTCCAGACGGGGTGGGTGTGGTAATCAATGGCAGCCAAACTGTTTTAATTAACGGTCTTGCCGCCTGTCGGGTGGGCGATACGATTCAAGAAACCACCAGCATTAACAGTATTGCCGTGGGCGAGTTTACCGTCCTGGTTGGGGGATGATCTTCATCGGCACCTCTCGACTGGAACTCTCGACCTTTGTCGAATAGGCTAAACGATCGCCCTCTCGATATGCTTGACCTGTACTCTCTGATAAGGGCTGGCTTGTGTATACAGCAGATGGGTTCCAGCACCCCGATCAGCGTCACCTTGGCAAAGGTTGGGCGTTTCCACTGCGACCCAGCGTGCAGGGAGGCATCCAACTGAGTGCTACAGCACAGAAGGTACGCGAATCCATCTGGATCATTCTGCGGACAGGGTTAGGTGAGCGGGTTTATCGGCCAACGTTCGGTTCACGCCTGGCCGAACTAACCTTTGCCCCATTGAACAATACCACCCTACTCATGATTCGGATGCATGTAGAAGAGGCATTAGAAGCATGGGAACCGCGCATTATTTTAGAGGAAGTTCGCACCGATCCCGATCCGATTCGAGGCAAGGTAGACATCATCATCAACTACCGTCTCAAAGACAGCCACGACCAATTTAGCTACGTGTATCCCTTTTATTTAACGTCAGCAGGGGAGTAATTGTGGAATTTGAGTTTCTGCCGAAGTTACCAAGTTCCAATTTGGACGATCGCACCTTTACGGAACTAGTGGATGAATGTATCCTACGCATTCCGCGCTATTGTCCGGAATGGACGGATCACAACCTCAGCGATCCGGGTATTACCTTAATCGAACTGTTTGCCTGGCTCACCGACCAGATGTTGCTGCGGTTTAACCAGGTACCCCGCAAAAACTACGTCGCCTTCCTTGAACTGTTAGGGATTCGTCTTCATCCCCCCCGGCCTGCCCAAACAGCGCTAACCTTTTATCTCACCTCCGACCTGGCAGAAACCTACACCATTGCAGCCGGGGTGGAAGTGGCAACGGCACGGGCAGAACAGCAAGAGGCGATCGTGTTCAGTACCGATCGCCCTCTGGACATTGGCAAACCGCAGTTGCGTTACTTCCTCACCGATCGCACCGCCGAGAGTATGCCCCAGCGCTTGCGCGATCCGGTGGTGAATGAATGGACGCATCAGAGCAATGGTGAATGGGGCGGTCGCGAGCAACCGCTGTTTGATGAACAGCCCCAACCGGGAAATTGTTTTTATCTGGTGTTTGACCCCGATGCACCATTAGACGGCAACGTTCTGGCCATTACCTTTAAAGGGGCAGCCGGAACCCCCACTGGTATTGACCCGAACCAACCGCCTCGCCGCTGGGAAGCCTGGGACGGCGAGGCGTGGCAGCCTGTCTTATTGCGGGAAGGTGACGATGCCACACGCGGGTTTAGCTTTCATGAATTGGAGCAACAGGGTAACAATCCGGCACAGGGAGCGGATGTGATTCTGCACATGCCGTCCGACTGGCGCGTTGCCAATTTTACAACCTACAGCGGACGCTGGCTGCGCTGCGTGCTAACCGCTCCCGGTGGAGAACAACGCGGCTATTCTAGTGCGCCTCGAATTGTTAGTGTGGCGGCGCGATCGATCGGCGGTACGGTTCCCGCCAGCCAATGCACGGTAGTTCGCAATGAGCGGTTGGGCATCAGCAACGGCAACCCCGGACAGCGCTTTCAGCTTCAGAGCTTCCCGGTGTTAGAGCGCCGCGAACATGAGTACATTCTGGTCGAGCCGCCCAACGGCTTAGCCCAACGCTGGCAAGAAGTGCAGGACTTTGCCGACTCCACGGCGCAAACACGGCACTACACGCTAGATTCGCTTACAGGTACGGTGCAGTTTGGCCCTTTGATCCGCGAACCCAACAGCTTACGCTACCAAACTCAAATGCGTGCCCGTGTGCAGCAGTTTGGCCTGGATGATGTGACCACAGCCGATCGCCACACCGAAGGGCTAGAACACCAATACGGCACCATTCCACCAGCAGGGGCAGACATTAAAATGGTCTGCTACCGCACCGGAGGAGGACGACAGGGCAATGTACAGGCGCATACCTTGCAGTTTTTGCGAGCGGCCATTCCATACGTCGAGCGGGTAACGAACCATCAGCCTGCCTACAACGGTGCTGATGCTGAATCGCTGGATCAGGCCGTACTGCGTGCCCCGCGACTATTGAGAACGCGCGATCGCGCCGTAACCGCCGAAGACTTTGAAACCCTGACCCAACAGGCCGGAGCCGTTGCCCGTGTGCGCTGCATCACCCCCTCCGACAGCGGCAGCGCTGGCACCGTGCGCTTCCTGGTGGTGCCCCAGGTCAACACTGACCCAATTGAGCAAGGGCAGGGGATTTCTCCCCAGTCGCTCGTCCTCAACCCGGCGCTACGGCAGCAGGTTTTGAACTATCTGGATGAACGGCGGCTGTTGGGTGTGCAGGTACAACTGGCTGAACCCGACTATGTGGGGGTTTCAGTCCAAAGCCAGGTTGGGCTAGAGCCAGCCTACGACCACCCGCAAGCTCGCCAGACGATTTTGTTTAACCTGCGCGTGGCTCTCTATCGCTATCTCAACCCGCTGACGGGTGGGGCAGATGGACAGGGATGGGAATTTGGCCGCCCCGTTTACCAGTCCGATATTGTGGCGCTCTTGCAGCAAACCCCAGGGGTGCGTTTCATTGGTCCGATCGTGCTGTTTGCCCTGCGAAAACAGGCCAACGGCTGGGAACGAGAAGCCGCGCCGGAACCCTATATCGATCCGGGCGCACTGGGACTGATCTGTTCCTGGACTGATTCCAGCTTGCGCTCTGGACATGTTGTTAATTTGATTAGCCGTTAGCGGAGAGAGACATCATGGTTCACGCTCTGCCGCTGGCGCTCAAACTCGATCTCACCCCGATGCGAATTGCGGAGGTGGCTCCTCAGGATGAACTAACGCCTGTCCTGGCTCCGGGCATTGCCACAGAAACGATTTCCGGTGGGCGCAGCCTGGTGGTTTATCCCGGTGAACCCAGTGAAATGCTGGTGCAGGTGAAGAATCTGCGGACGCATTCAGTGGCATTGAGTCTCAAGGTTGAGGGCAACTTTCCGGCAGAGTGGTGTCAGTTGGGTACCGAAGGGCGAGAACTGCCTGCCCACGGCCAGATGGATGCTGTCCTCTACTTTCAGCTACCTGCTACCTTTTTTGAGGAGCAGCGATCGCTCCATCCCCAGGGAAACGGCCATCTGCGGCTGAAATATCACGTCCTCGTAACGGCACAGGCCAGCGATCGCGACTCAACCCAGATTCAGCAAGCAGAATTTGACCTTTACATTCGACCCCGCAGCCTCTATCTCGACTTTTTGCCCGATCTGTACCGCGAAGTGGACTTCATTGGTCGCTTTCTCACCATCTTCGAGCAAGCGTTTGAACCCGTGGTGCAGAGCTTTGATGCGATGTGGGCCAACCTCGACCCGCTGACAGCCCCCGCCGACCTGTTGCCCTTTTTGGCGCACTGGGTCGGTTGGCCGCTGGAACCGGAATGGAACCCAATGCAGCAACGGCGGCTGGTGCGGCAAGCGGTGGAACTCTACCGCTGGCGGGGCACTCGTAAAGGGTTACGGTTATATTTGCACTGGTATACCGGACTGCCGCTTGATGATGACAGCGTGCCGGAATTGAAAAAACAGATCAGCATCACCGAACCGTTTGGAGCCGGGTTTGTGCTGGGGGAGGCGGTGCTAGATGAAGGCGCAGTGCTGGGGGGTGGGCAGGCGTATCACTTCTGCGTGCGGTTGCGGGTCGATCGCCCCAACTCAACCGACCGGATTGATGAACCCCTGATTCGCAAAATCATTGAGCAAGAGAAACCCGCCTTTTGTACCTATGAGTTGCTGATTGAAGTGGCTGATTGAATCATTACTGGAACGACTGAAGCAAAACCATGACCCACCCCTTTCCTCCTCCTGCCATTGCTCCCTTCGACCGACTCAACGCCTTTAATGGCTTGATGATTACGGCTGAACGCTGGAAACGCGCCCACGACTATCACCGTCAGCGCCAGAATGCTCATTACCAGGC
>NZ_JADEWO010000111.1 GCF_015207605.1 Oculatella sp. LEGE 06141 | reverse complement strand
CGATTTTTGCTGGTGGGTGGCTCGTTGGTTTTACCCAGGGGCACCATAGATAGGCTAATGCGCTTGAGCTGTTCGTTGATATCCAATACCCAAACTTTGACGACTTGACCGACCTTAACGATTTGTTTGGGGTCGCTGACGAAGCGATCGGCCAGTTTGGAGACGTGAACCAGTCCATCCTGGTGAACGCCAATATCAACAAATGCGCCAAAGTTCGCCACATTGGTCACAACGCCTTCGAGTTCCATCCCAATGGATAGGTGGCTCAGTTCTTTAACTCCTTCTTTAAAGGTGGCGTATTTAAATTCGGCGCGCGGATCTCTGCCCGGTTTTTCGAGTTCGGCCAGAATGTCTCGCAGGGTTGGTTCACCGATCGCGTCGGTAGCATATTTCTTTAAGTCAACTGCTTTAAGCCGATCGCTAACGCGGGTGAGCTGGTCGAGCGGCACGTTGAGGTCGGTGGCGATCGCTTCCACAACTCGGTAACTTTCGGGGTGAACGGCGGTGTTGTCGAGTGGGTTATCGCTGTCACGAATCCGCAAGAAGCCAGCCGATTGCTCGAAGGCTTTTGGCCCTAGCTTCGCAACTTTGAGCAGGGCACGGCGGTTTTTGAAGGCTCCGTTCTGGTTGCGGTAGGCCACAATGTTGTTGGCAATGGTGGGGGAAATACCGGAAACAAAGGTAAGGAGTTCTTTGGAGGCCGTGTTCAGGTCAACGCCAACGTAGTTGACGCAGCTTTCTACCGTTTCATCGAGCTTCTTTCGCAACAGTTTTTGATCGACATCGTGCTGGTACTGCCCAACGCCAATCGATTTGGGATCAATCTTCACTAGCTCTGCTAGCGGATCTTGCAAACGGCGGGCAATGCTGACGGCTCCTCGTACGGTGATATCAAAATTGGGGAATTCAGCGATCGCTACTTCACTGGCCGAATAAACCGACGCACCCGATTCGTTCACCATCACTTTAATGGGCTGGCGATCGAGAGT
This sequence comes from Oculatella sp. LEGE 06141, assembly GCF_015207605.1. Lineage (GTDB taxonomy): Bacteria > Cyanobacteriota > Cyanobacteriia > Elainellales > Elainellaceae > Oculatella. Next base: position 8,481 of record NZ_JADEWO010000111.1, on the reverse strand, counting down.
AGTTAATACTTCGGTAATGAACTCGTCTGTTTCTCGGCCTGCCGTACCGTTACCAATGGCAATTAGCTCAATCTGGTGCGTTGTGATCAATTTCTGGATGGTTTGGGCGGCCTGAACTCGCTGGTGCGCCCCCTGGTGCGGAAAAACGGTTTGGTAGTCCAGAAACTTACCTGTCTGGTCGATCGCCACTACCTTGCAGCCCGTGCGAAACCCCGGATCGACTCCCAGGGTAGGCTTCATTCCGGCTGGGGCAGACAGCAACAGTTCGCGCAGGTTGGTTTCAAAGGTTTTGATGGATTCCACATCGGCTTCTAGCTTCTTGGCGGCACGCACTTCGCTAATCAATGAGGTTTTCATCAACCGATTAAACGCGTCTTTTAGCATGGCTCGATAAAAGGCGCGAATGGTGCGATGCGGGGAGCGGATCTCTTTCGATTCCAAATAGGCCAGCACCGCCTCTTCATCAAACACCAGCTCAACATTTAAAACACCCTCTGCTTCCCCCCGGCAGAGCGCCAGCAGGTTGTGGGGAGCGATCGCCTTCACCCTGGCCTGATAAGCACGATACATCTCAAACTTGGTGGTACCTTCGGCATGGTCGGCCTTAACTTGAGAGGAAAACACACCAGATTCCATCAAATAATCACGCAAGTAAGCCCGTAACCCGGCTTTTTCGGCCACCTCTTCGGCCAGGATGTCTGTTGCCCCTTTCAAAGCATCTTCTGCCGTCTGCACACCCGTTACTTCAGAGATATACTTTGCCGCTTCCTGATCGAATGAAGCATCGGCTGCTTTGGGTTGGTTGAGCGCTTTGATCCACTCGGCCAGCGGTGCCAGCCCCTTCTCCCTGGCGATCGTTGCTCTGGTGCGCCGTTTGGGGCGGTAGGGCAAATACAGATCTTCAAGTTCGTTTTTTTGCAGGCAGGTTTCAATCCGGGTTTGTAGCTCGTCTGTAAGCTTGCCCTGCTCGGCGATCGCTTTCAGAATAGAGGCTTTCCGTTCTTCTAGCTCCGTCAGATAGGTGTAGCGATCGAGCAAATCCCGCAATTGAATTTCATTCATTTCGCCCGTGCGCTCTTTACGATAGCGAGCAATGAAGGGAACCGTTGCCCCTTCGGCAAATAGCTCTAAGGCATGGGTAACTTGAAAGGGTTTAAGCGCCAGTTCGTCTGCTAAAAGGTTTGGAATATTCAGCATTCAATCAATCGAGAATCACTTCTTCCAGAATAGTTGCAACCGTGGCATGAAACATCGCCCAAGGCTGCCAGTGAGCCTATCAATATAGCGCACCTCACTAATTCGCACGCTAGTGGGCACTTCAACAGACAGCTTCAGCAGATGGGAGCCACATGAACAGGTAAACGAATCGAATAAAACTGTTTTTATTAGCAAGAACGTCAGTCAATCTCACTCATTTGAGTGATCGTCTCTTCATTAAAACCTTAGCTTTTAAGAGAAGAAAAACTTGTACAATACCTGTGCTTCACCATGATTGTTCATGATCATGTTTCAGGGTGTTTCTTGCCGCAGGTTAACGAATGCAGTTGGCTTTAAGGGTGCGGCGATCGCAACAGTTTAACCCAAACGTGTGACTACCGTTCCGTCAAATTCGAACATCATAGGAAGATATCAAGTCGATTTGTAAGACTTAACATACCTCATTTAATTGAATCAAACGATTGCTGTGAAAACGTTTGACAGGCTAAAGAGTGTTAAATGATTTTACTTTGGCAACCTGGTTTTGAGTTCTTTCCTGATCCAAACCCCAGAGTGGCGTTATGGAAATACATAAACAACAGCAGTATTGAAGAAGCATCACCTCTGTGCTGTTTCCCGATTCACTAATGCTTAAAGATGCTGGTTGACATACAGCTAATGTTCCTGAGTGACGAAGTGCCATTCTATTGGACGCGACTACTTAGCTACAAGCCTGGATCTTCAATCACCTTTAATCAACTGCACTGAGATAAAAAACAGCCGCCGGAATTTTAGGCATAGTGACTGTAGTGGTACATAACACGATCAAATACTTAGCTCAGGTTGTTGTAGCACAAGCCTTAAATGTATTGATTTACAGTCTTAACTGCTTGTTTAAAACCGTTAATAGTTTGGTGGTTGAGATAATTGTCAAGGCTAATGTTGAGTTCATTAGAGCCCCCAAAAATGAACACTTTAATCAATAGTTTCAGTCGTCAGGTTATGCCTACCTCACAGTCGTTGACTCGGCGGCAACAGGTGCGCCCGTTCAACAACTCAACCGATGCGGATATCGGCATCTACTCGCTGTTACAGGGTGTGATTGAAAGCCTGGTGGACGGCATTCTGATTTTGACCAATGAAGGAGACGTGATTCATGCCAACAGTACGGCTCGGCGTATTTGTATGCAGTTGGTTGGAGATACGTCATCCGAACAGCCGGTTCCACAACAAATCTGGCATATTTGCCAGGTGTTGATGGAAAGCCGTGAGCTATTCCCCGACCAGGCTGTAATCATTGAGGATGAAATTAGCATTAGCAAACCCGTAACTATCCGCATTCGGGCACGGTGGTTGGAACTGAGCGATGGTACCCGGCCTTGCTTGCTCCTCACGTTAGAAAATCGCTATGAGTCGGCTAAAAATATGGCGATCGCGGAAGCTAAAAAGTATGGCCTTACCGAGCGTGAAACGCAGGTGTGGTTGCTGAAGCGGGCAGGATACACCTACAAAGCGATCGCGGCTGAACTGCATATTGCTGTAGATACGGTCAAAAAACACCTCAAGAACATTCACGCCAGACGAGACGCGATGCAGTGGGAGGATTGGGAGGAATAGAACTAGCAGGAAAGCCTGAAGTGTTGCGGTTACACTACAGTCGCCTCAGGCGTTTTCAGCGTCTGACGAATTGGAATTTTGATACGAAACTGAGTGCCAGCACCCGGTTCCGACTGGCAATCCAGCGTGCCGCCGTGTCGTTCAACCACAATTTGATAGCTGATGGACAACCCCAGTCCTGTGCCTTTGCCAACCGACTTTGTGGTAAAAAACGGATCAAAGACTCGCTCTCTTACCTCGTCTGGCATGCCCAGCCCGTTATCAATGATGTGAATCATGGCTGACGTTACCGTGACGTGATCCAGATCCTCATCCACTATTGCTGTCCGGATCGTAATTTGGTTGTGGCGTGGAGAAGTGCGATCGGGGCTACTATTTGCAGCCTGTTCCAACGCGTCGATCGCATTACTCAAAATGTTCATAAACACCTGATTCAACTGTCCGGCATAACACTCCACTGGCGGAATCTTGCCGTAGTCTTTAATCACCTCAATTCGGGGGGTATCCACCGTAGCTTTGAGACGATGCTGCAAAATTAGCAGGGTGTTGTCAATGCCCTGATGAATATCGACGGGCTTTTTCTCCGCTTCATCCAGGCGCGAAAAGTTTCGCAGCGACAGCACAATTTGGCGAATGCGATCGGCTCCCACTTTCATAGACGATAAAATCTTGGGCAGATCTTCCACCAAAAAACTGAGGTCGATCGCCTCAATGCACTGCTGGATCTCGACATGCGGTTGGGGAGTGTGCCGCTGATACAGGTTCAGCAACGTAAACAAGTCCTGAATGTAGCGATTAACGTAAGTCAGGTTGCCATACACAAAACTGACCGGATTATTGATTTCATGCGCGACTCCTGCCACCATCTGCCCCAAACTCGACATCTTCTCGGTTTGAATCAGTTGAGCCTGGGTTTGCTTCAGTTCCCGCAGCGTCAGCCGAAAGCGGCGGTTGCGCTCAGATAATACCTTTTCGACCCGTTTTTGGCGAGTCACCGTCCGTTCTAAGCTGGCAACATCCGCCCGCAGCTCTAGCTGCATGATCACCTGGCGGCTCAAAAGCCTCAGGGCGTTGATCTGATCGGATTGCAGCGGGTGAGGAGCCTGATCAAAGGTGGATAACGTCCCGATCGCCACCCCATCTGGAGTGACTAATGAAACCCCGGCGTAAAACCGCAAACCTGGCGGCGGCAGCACCAGCGGGTCCGTTGCAAAGCGGTCATCGATCGCCGCATCTGGCACAATCAGCAGGCCATCCGGTTGAGACAGAGTGTGCAGGCAAAAGCTAATTGGCTCTGGAACCTCCAAGGCATCCCAGCCCACACTGGCCTTCACCCAACGGCGATCGCCCTCCATCAGGCAAATCAACCCCATACGAGTTCCACAAATGTGGATCGCCAAATTGACGAGGTGTCCGAGTCCCTCATCTGGAGCTGTATTCAAAACGCCATAACGCTTTAGAAGCTTGCCGTTGGCGTTGGCGTCGCTGGGTGGCTCTGCTGTCCTCATTGTTGAACTTACATGCTGACTCGCCATGCATCCTAACAAAGCCTCGCATACCGATGGGAAACTTTGTTCAATAGATTTGCGAAACGATACTAAATCAAGTGTTCATCCCTCTGGTGCCCCGTCCGGTTCGGTGGAACGGCCAAATCGATACCCTTTTCCATACACTGTATGAATTAAAGGGGCTTCGTCCATCCCTTCTAGCTTGCGACGGAGCAACCGAACTTGAGCAGCCAGCACGTTACTGCTCGGTTTTTCGCCATCTCTCCACAGATGTTGATGAATTTGGGCATGGGTGAGCAGTTGGCCGGGATGTTGCATAAAGTAGGCCAGCAACTGACTCTCTTTCTCAGACAGTTCAATCGAGTATCCGTGGCGATAGGCCATCTGGTTTTCGACATCAAGTTCCAACTCTTCCACTTGAATGCGGCTTGAAACTAATACATCTTGCAGCGGCGGACGACGCAGCAAGGCTCGCACCCGCGCCAACAGCTCTCGCAACTCAAACGGCTTCACCAGATAATCATCGGCTCCGGCATCCAGCCCTTGAACCCGGTCGTCGATTGTATCTTTTGCGGTGAGAAATAGAACGGGGGTTGTATCGCCGTGCGATCGCAACTGCTGGCAAATTTGCAACCCGCTGGTGTGCGGCAGCATCCAGTCTAAAATCAGCAGGTCATAGCGGCCTTGTGCCGCCAGCGTGTTTCCTGCTATGCCGTCGTGCGCGACCTCAACGTGATACCCTTCGCGGGTCAGTACTCGGCTTAAGGGTTCGGTTAGCTCAGTTTCGTCATCAACCAACAAGATTTGCAGAGGGGTCATTGGAGTCAGGAGGAGTCAAGAAAACAGGCAGGTTCCAAGAGCCGTATGTGGCATCCTGATGCTGAGCTGGATTGATTTTACAGCAGTTCTCAATCGAGTCAGCCACAGTCTTGCCAGGATGGGGGTGGGGTGTAGGATTTGGTGTGGGGTGAATGCAAATGAAAATGGCTGTAAGCTATCCCAACCGGAACAAAAACAGTATTGCTCCCATGACATAAGTGTTGCACCTCTCGTCCAATCTGCCTTCTATGATGAAACGATTGATAATTCGAGGTGTTGCATGACGTTGACTCACGCGCGATCGCTGCAAGTAGATGAAGTACGGCAGCAGTTTCCAGCCCTGGCAGGCAACTGGACGTTTTTTGATAACGCAGGGGGTTCGCAGACGCTCAAGCGGGTAGTTGATCGTATTAGCGAATTCTTGCTCACTTCAGACGTACAGCTTGGAGCCTCTTACGCCGTTTCCAGGCTGGCCTCCGAACGGGTAGCCGCCGCCAATCAGTCGATCGCCACATTAATAAACGCGGCTGACCCTGCCGAAATCGTAATGGGAGCATCGACATCGCTGCTGCTCAGGATTCTATCCCTTTGCCTCAGCCACACCTTCAGCCCCGGCGATGAAGTGATTGTGACCAACTGCGACCATGAAGCCAATATCAGCCCCTGGGTTGACTTGCAACAGCAGGGCATCGTGGTCAAGTTCTGGCGCATTAACCCAACCACATTAGAGCTTGATCTGGCTGATTTAGCCGCTCTTTTAAGTCCCCGCACTCGACTCGTTGCCCTGACGCACGCCTCTAATATTTTGGGGACAATTACGCCGATCCAGGCGATTACAGAACTGGCGCACGCGCATGGGGCTATGGTTTGTGTGGATGGAGTGGGCTATGCGGCACACCGCTTGATTGACGTGCAAGCGCTGGACGTAGATTTTTACGTGTTCAGCTTTTACAAGGTTTATGGGCCGCACCATGCCGTGCTGTATGGCAAACGCGAGCATTTGCTAGCGATGCCAGGATGGAATCACTACTTCATTACCGCAACCGATATTCCCTACAAGTTTCAGCCCGGCAACCTGAATTATGAACTCAGCTATGGGGTCATCGGGTTGTGTGATTATTTCAGCGATCTGGCAACGCAGCACTATGGCGATCGCGCTGCGCCCGAATTACGCGATCGCCTGGTTCAGGCATTTGACCTGATCAGCATCCATGAAGAAGTGATTGGCGATCGGTTGCTCAGTTACCTCAACCAGAAAGCCAACGTCCGGATTATCGGTGCTGCCGAGGCCGAGCAAAGCAAGCGAGTACCAACCATCGCCTTCGTGGTAGACGGAGTCGATAGCGCCAGCATTCCACCCCAAATTGACCCACACCATATCGGCATCCGCTACGGCGACTTCTATGCCAAACGACTGATCGAAGACTTGGGACTGGCCGCGCAGCACGGTGTGATTCGGGTCAGCATGGTGCATTACAACACGGTCGAAGAAGTCGATCGCCTGATTGCGCTGTTTGACCAGCTCTTTTGAGTGCGGCTCAACGCATAGGGGGCACCCCGTTAAACTAGCCCTCAACCCCCTGCACAACCAACACGGAACAGGCAGCATGGTGAAGCACAAAATTGCTAGTGCTGCCTAGCAACATCTCGGTTAGCACCTGGCGACCGCGCCGCCCCGTTACAATCAAGTCGGCGTTCCAGGTTTGAGCCAGCCTGCAAATGCGCCGCCCTGCATGACCCAGCGCTAAATTGCAGTCCGCCGCAACGCCCACCGCAATGGCACGATCGCGGTAAGTGCTTAGCCATCGTTGTGCGTCATCAATATCGCGCTTCATGTCGTCTTGCATGGTCTGCGAAAAGCTAGACAGATCGTTGCCATAGAGATCGGAATAGGAATCTTGATCGGCAAACCGCAGACAATGCAAAATCACTAAATTGGCCTTTTCAGATTGAGCCAGTCCTAAGGCTTGTTCAAATACGTGGACACTGGACGGTGAGCGATCGATCGCCACCAGGATTTTTTGATAAGTCACGCCAGATTTGCTGTATTGCTACAAAAATTACCCCATCCTTCTGAAAAGGATGGTTCCGCACGAAAGCGTTCTGACGTAACGATAACGCTTCAGAGCTGATCCCGATCGCCTTTTAAGTGGTGTTTTGTTGATTACCGCTTCGCTAGCGGCTGAATGGCAGGGGGTGGGTTCAGGTGGGTCTTGCGGCAAAACCGATATAGCCCGAGCTATTTAGTTTTTGAATATCGTGCTTAATCGCGTCGAGGTCAGTGTAGTAGTCGGCGACGTTAATCAAGCTGTCACTCGTCATAGAACGAAGACTCATCACCTCGACTCGTACCCCCCGATACGCAATCGCATTGACCGCATAGGCCAAATCCCCATCACCGCTAACCAAAATGGCTGTATCAAAATGGTCTGCCAGGGTCATCATGTCTACGGCAATTTCAACATCTAGATTGGCTTTTTTGGAACCGTCTGGATGTTGAACCAAATCTTTCGTGACGACGCGATAGCCGTTGCGGCGCATCCACAGCAAAAACCCCTGTTGTTTATCGTTGGTGCGATCGACCCCAGTGTAAAAGAAAGCCCGCATGAGCCGGGAATCTCCTACCATGCGGCAGAGCAACTTGGCATAGTCGATCTCAATGCCGAGTTGCAGCGCGGCATAAAATAAATTAGAACCATCAACAAAAATAGCGACCCGACCCCGATTAAGGCGATCGCAAATTGAATCACCGTTGACGGTTTCTAATAGTTCTCTATTAGTATTTGGATTGGTATAGTTCATGAGTTATTGCCCTGGATTAAGTTTGTTTTGTCAAGAATTTGTATTTTGAGCGGCGCAGGTATCTCGCTTGCAGGTGTCACAGACGAGACGCTTATGCTGCGAACAGTTTCATAATCTAAACTTAGGATAACTATAATTTATGCCAGGAGGATGATCTGGATCAGACCACCCTAACCCGGAACGCCGCTTAAAGAAGAAGATGCCCCACACGTGTTACGAGTGGCTATGGTTAAGAGAGCCATCAGCCGATCGCTCCGTTGGACTCAATTCTAACGTTCCGTTGCGTTTAGTTTGGCGATCGGCCACTTTAGACGAATGACAAACCGTTTGAACGACAACACGCCAATGTTTCCCAAAAGCAGAAATAACGTTAGCAATAGAGCGTTATATCTTCACCACAGTGGTCTGCTAAGGATCGTGGATTAAATAACCTGTAATTCTACCTTTTGCATTTGTACACTGGAGAAGTAGACGATGAAGCGGAAACTTAATGCAACCTTACCCTGCTCCCATTGAAGCTCAAATGCAACGGTACTAT
>NZ_JADEWO010000110.1 GCF_015207605.1 Oculatella sp. LEGE 06141 | reverse complement strand
ACCCTTGATCCCACCCTGCGGATGCTGCAACACGCCGCGCAGCGTCAATGCGCCGCGTGTGAAGACGAAGACCTGATGCGTCAGGCCAGCCCAGCAGACACGTTCGCCAGTGACGCAACCGAGCAGGTGAGTGATGCCCTGGGGTCGGGTGGACAGCCCTTAGATGATAGCGCCCGCACCTTCATGGAACCGCGCTTCGGCTACGACTTTAGTCAAGTACGCATCCACACCGATGCAAAAGCGGCAGAATCGGCGCAGTCCATCAATGCATTAGCCTACACCGTGGGGCAAGACATTGTATTTGGGGCAGGCCATTATGCCCCTACCACCAACGACGGCAAACAACTGCTGGCGCATGAATTAACCCATGTTGTACAGCAAACGCAACCGCAGCCCGGTCTTGCCCCAACATTGCAGCGCGAGGCCGACCCTGGCACAGGCGGTACAACCACCTCAACCCCTCCAACCACGGCAACGCCAGGGAGCAATGCGGCGAGCGGAGCCGCACAGCAACTCATTGTTGAGGATACTGCCGAGCAGCTTGAACCGGGACAAACGCGCAAAAGCGAATTTCTGGCACAGCTTCGTCCTGCTGTACAGGCCGCCGCTGAAGAGGCGCTATCGGTCGATTTATCGAGCCTGTTGCTATTGCCCGTTGCCCATACTGAAATTGAACGGCAATTTGCCACCTATAGCACCCAAGATAGTCGATCGCTGGATCAAACCATTCGCCCCTATGCACCCAAAGCAACACAAGCCAGTGACTACATTCCGGCGATTTGCCAACAAGTACGACAGACGATCGCCCAACGGCTCAATCAAGGAATAACGGGTTTACCAGACGGCACCACCGCTCCGGGTGAAGCCCCAGCCACAGAAACAGATGCCGCTGAAGAATTAGAACCAACCCGCATTTTATTCAAAGCCCAAGACGGCAGCACCGCCCAAGCACCAGACGATATCCACGCCGTGCAGACGCAGCTTGGTTCGGGTCGTGCCCTCGACAGCACCGTGCAAGCCAGGATGGGAACCGCGTTTGGAGAAGACTTCTCCCAGGTGCGCCTACACACCGACACGACCGCTGCTCAGTTGTCGCAAGACATGAACGCGCGTGCCTTTACCCTGGGCGAGCATGTGGCCTTCGCATCTGGTGAATACCAGCCCGGAACGTTGATGGGTGATGCGCTGATTGCCCACGAACTGGCTCATGTGGTGCAACAAAAAGGAGCCAGTTCTGAACTACAGCAAAAAGGAGCAGACAATAATTCTGCATTGGAAACAGATGCAGATTGGTCGGCGATCGGCGTAGTGTCGCAACTCTGGTTTGGGGCAACAGGTGCCCTGAGCAACCTTGCCCGAAAAGCAGGGCCACGGTTGCGATCGGGTTTGGGTTTGCGACGGTGCGATGCGGGTAGCGGTTCTTCATCTGGCCCCGTTCCCAGTGCCCCCGTTCCCAGTACTCCGGTACCCAGCGGCCCCGTGCCAACGGTGCCCCCCGTCGCTCCACCCGCTCCGCCTGCTCCTGCCCCAGCTCCAGCTCCGGCAGGGCCTTATACCTGGAGTAATGCTGTCCTCAAAGCCAGGGTAGAGGGCAGAGAATCGGCGGCCAATATTGTGGTTTATGTTAATGGATTAGCAACGGGCGATCGCGATATTGCCATCCGGGACTTACAGAACGGGCGGATTGATTACATCAGGCAACAAGATGCCCTTCGTAGCGGCACCATCACACCTGCGGTAAGACGAACTTATCGGCGTTTGGGGACATTTGTTAGCAAGGTGGATGTCATTCTGCAAACGGTCTACAGCCAGGTTGCCACAACCGAAACATCCGCTACCCTGCTCGCCGGAACCCACGTTCCCACGGCAGCAGAGAAAGCCGAAATCGATCAGGCACTGGTTCCTCCTCGCGGTAGCGTTGCAGTACCCGATTTCAAATCCCACATTCCCGCTGGCAGCTATGAGGATCGGATTCGCCGCTACTTAACCAGGGAAATTGATGGCATGTACAACAATCTGGTTAGAGGCCGAGGGCCAGCAGAACATGCCGATCCGGCGAAAGTCCATCCAATGAGCCGATTTGAGGAAATTGGTAACACGGCCAAAACCGAGACAGATGCGGTATTTGGCAGCTACGCCACAGCGCCAACTTTCACAGCCGGCGTGAACTTATTTGATGCCTGGGAAAAGGAAAATACAGACCAGGCTGCCATGACCCCTGCCCAGCGGCAGGATAAAGCGAGAGAGCTGGTGTCTTATCTGCTTCAGTCCGAACGAGGCATTTTTGATATCAATCGGGCACATGGTGCTATTCCCTCCCGGACAACCCTTTCGCCGGGAGAAACCGAAGCCGAAGCCACCATTCTGGATCGAATTCGGAACGACCTGACTGGCACGCCTGCCCAGGTGCAACGGCTAAATGATATCGATCGCGGCTGGCCGGGTTGGAATCAAGGCGGCAATGTTGGTATGCAAATGTTCAAAGCCAGCACCGGCCTTGGAAATCGGCGTAACTTCTGGGATGCCTTCCAAACCATGATCCATGAATATATTCACAGTCTTGCCCACGCTAACTACAATTCTCATGCTCGCAGTTTCCCTGGTGGCCATGACTCCGAGCAATACAACACGCTGGTTGAAGGAATGGACTCTGTATTGACCGAGACGGTATGGGCTAATGTCTCCCCAAGGGTCAGGTCAGCAGCTCTGCGTCAGGCTGTTGAAGGATCGACCTATGCCGCTAAACCCTTCGAGGCATCGACCGTGCCGCCCATCTCAAGCCGCCGATATCCATCCTATGACCAGGCCATGCGGCTAATTAACATTGTTGGTGTTCGTAATGCTTATGCCGCCTACTTCTTAGGACGAACCGATCTCATTAGTTGATAATGACGGCCTTGATGGATCGCAAGAACGAACGCGCTACATAAAACCAGTATGACTAATGCCTCTGACTGCGAAATTGCCCTGAATCAGTTTGCCAAGCAAGACTGGCTGCATTGGCAGGGGCTACCCACCTGTACGCTCAGTACAGTGGCTCAAATGCTTCCTTTAAGTGATGGGGTTGGCAGTGGCAACGTGGGAGAGCAAACCGCGCACTTTCACAGGCTGCATCTTCCCGGCTATGGGCAACCCGTTCGCCTCTGGTTTACCGAGAATGAACAGGTGTTGCTGTTAGATGTTGCCCATCCATCGCCCTCTGCTAGCCTGGAGACTCTGTTAGCCCAATTGGGAGAACCGGATGCCAAACTGGATACCCATTGGAACGTACTGTCACTACCGCAAAGTGAGTGGCTCTATGCCCAACGGGGGCTGGCGTTGTGGATCAATCCAGAAAATCAGGTCATTTTGCACCTGGCGGTGTTTGCTCCTACCACCCTGGAGCAGTACTCTCACACCTTGCGCCTTGATCTGGCTCAACGCAGACTTCCCTATCGTCGGTAATTCTGTTATGCCATGACTAAACGTATTCTATCAGCAGTATTCATGGTTATCCTGGCACCTGGACTTGTCGTTCAAAGCCGATCGCCCAAAGCGCGGTATGGTTTAACCATTCGGTTACTGCTGGCGATCGCCATTCTCTCAGTCTCAACAGCGGCGATCGGCTGCACCAATCGCGCTTATACAACCGCAACTGCCCTCTGTGAAGCCGCGTTACATCAATTGGCCGAACAAGACTGGTCGCACTGGCAGGGCTTACCACCCTGTACCGTCAGCACAGTAACTCAGGTGTTTCCTCTCGCAAGTGATGCCATTGGCCTTGGCCGTGTAGGAGAGCAAACCGCACACTTTCAGATGCTGCGCGTACCTGGTTACGCACAACCCGTTCGCCTCTGGTTTACCGGGAATGAACAGGTGTTGCTGTTGGATGTAGCCTATCCTTTCTCGTCTGGTCTGGATGCTTTGCTAGCCCAATGGGGAGAGCCTGATGCCAGGCTTGATGCCAGGTGGAATGTCGTTACATTACCCCAGGGCGAGTGGGTGTACGCCCAACGAGGGCTAGCGCTGTGGATTAATCCAGAAAATCAGGTGCTTTTACACATGGCAGCGTTCACTCCGACCTCGTTACGCCAGTATTCCCGCCTGTTACGGCTCAACCTGACCCAACGCCGACTTAGTACCTCAATCCTTCCTACCATTGACCATTGACCATTGACCATTAACCATTGAACCCATGCAACTCAACCCGGTATCACCCACTCACTTTTACCCACCCATTGATCCAGAACTCTCTTTTTTTGAGCAATCCTGGTCAACCTTTACTGTTTTTGGCGGTATTGGTTTCATTCTGGCTACAGCATTAACCGTGTTGCTGGCAAACGGGTTGGGATTAGCGCTCTGGGTCATACTCAGCATCACCACTGTTGCAGTTGCAGCCTTCTTTTCGTTGGCATTTTTGCTCAAGCTGTTCACGGGTCAAGAGCGACTTGTTTTGTATCAACAGCTAGTGGCTGTGGTGGGGGCGATCGCTGCATTACTCTACCTCTTGCAGCAACCGATTCTGGTGTATTTAGATCTCACGCTGCTGGGTTTGGGGCTATTTGTTGCTGTGGGTCGTGTGGGTTGCTTTATGGTGGGCTGTTGTCATGGGCGACCCAGTCGTTGGGGCGTATGCTATCGGGAAGAACATGCTGCTGCCGGATTTACACCGTATCTGGTGGGAGTGCGGTTGGTTCCCATTCAAGCGATCGAATCTGGCTGGATAGCTCTGATTGTATTCATTGGTGTTATCTTACTCTTGCATCAGCATGACCCCGGCGATGTGGTGGCCTGGTTAAGCATCACCTATGCTCTTGGCCGATTCTGCTTTGAATTTTGGCGAGGCGATCCAAACCGTCTGTACATCTGGGGATTTTCTGAAGCACAATTGCTATCGCTGCTCATTATGAGCGCCATCACAGCAGCCGAGTATCATGGCAGGTTACCCCTACACCCGTGGCACCCCGGCGCAACGGTGAGCCTTGCTGTGGTGATGGGGGCGATCGCTCTACAACAACGGTTTCAACGGAACTCGGCACTGCAACTATTACATCCACACCATATTCAAGAAGTGGCAGAAGCGATCGCTGCATTGACTCACTCTTCAAGGATATTAGCTTCTGTTGATGACACTGGATCTACTTCCGTTCCAATCTGCTCTACCTCCCTGGGAATCCAGATTTCAGCCACTCCAATTCAACATAGAACGGGATGCCTTTGCCATTATGCCTTTTCCAATTCCATTTCTAGCTTGACTGCATACGGTGCCAAAACACTAGCGGATTTGGTACAACAACTCAACCACACATCAAACTCGGCAGAACTCATTGAAGGGCAGCAGGGTGTGTTTCATCTGCTGGTTTACCCAGCAGGTTGCGATCGCGCTTAGAACGCAACGGATCGAGTGAGTCAGCAGAATCCTCTGCACCGCCAACATCAGATATCAAAGCAGGTTTATGATGAACGATCGTCTTCTGCACCGTAAAAAAACAACGCTTCCTCCATCACAGACCAATACAGGCAACCGTGATACGTGGACATCGACTCACTCTTCACAGCCCGATCAGGTTCAAGTTCCGGCAGTCCATCATGATTTTAGCCAGATTCCTCTGTCCCGCGAGGCAGACCTGACCGTGAGCCAACCTGGTGACCCCGCCGAACAGGAAGCCGATCGCGTTGCTGATATGATCATGAGCCATGACCCAACTTGCTCTGATCAAGTGGCGATCGCACCGGGTGTAGATACTATCAGTCGGGCTATACCTGCAATTTATCGAGATCCAGGCAGCCCGACAAACGCCAGTCCTATTCCTGCAACCAACCCAACAAATTCATCCGGCACAGAACCAAGCTGGCGAGAGATGGGAAATCTGCTCGGTAAGCCACCTGTGCGATCGGAAACCGATCCACCCAACAAAAATGTAGTGGAAGACGAAGCGGTTTACAATCAGCGGCGGGAACTGGCGGAAGCCGCTTTAAAGCGGCAGCAAGACCGTGCGGCCTCACTGTTGGATGAACGGGGCAATGTTAAAGATTATCGGTATTGGTTTGCCAGGGTATACAGTTATGTCACCGAAGGAGAACTCGAATTTGCCAAGAGTTGCACCTTCTATTACCCCAGTTATGTGATGGCATCGGTCGCCTATTTTGAGCAAATTTACCAGGACAATTTCAATGCCTTTAATGATGAGGGGCCTGTAGAGGATCATTGGCGACAAGCCTTTGAAGAAGCGGCCCGCCAAAAGGAATTTACAGATGCGCTCTACGAGCAAATGATGTCAGGCCACGATGAAGGCGGGGCAGCCCTGGCAGCGGTGATGCAAAGCGTGATGGGGGCAGTGCGATCGCTCATTGTTTCCATGCAAGCCCACATCCGGTTCGATTTACCACGGGCTGAAGCCTGGGTATTCAATTCTTACTACAGCCAATTTGGAGCCAGCCTCAGTGATTTCCGGGCTGATTTTATGTCCATGTCCGGCATTTTTGATAATGCGGGACGACGGATGAACGAAGACATGGCTCAAAAGCTGGGGGTGCCCGTAGACCTGATTCCCCAACTGATGCAAGACACCTCAATGCGACTGTTTGATGCGGATATGGCAACAGAAAGAGCCGATACCTGGCAGCGAGCCGAGGAGTTAATTGCCAGCGGGCAAGCGGGTGCCGATCCCTATACCCTGCAAAACGGGACGCTCGAAGGTAATGTAACCCAGGGTGATCACCTCTCCGGGTTGCAGAATCTACCCAATCAGGATTTGCGGCCTACAATTGAACATTCTGCTCCGGTGTATGACGATGATGCGGTTTGCGATCGCGTCCTACAAATGCAGCCTGGTGATATTGCTGCACTACCAGCCACAACCCGTATTCGGATGCTGCGTGGGTTATTTCGAGGCGCTACTGTTGGCAGCGATGAAACCGCTGTTTTGCGAATTTTGAAGGCATCTATCCAGGCGGGTGATGTAGTTACTATCATTGATGGAGCAGACCCGTGGGATTTAATGTATGCCCTTGATGGAGTTGAATTTACCCAACTACGCACATTATTCCGCGAGACATACTACGGCAAAACCTCCCAGGAGAACGCACTGCGCCTCCTTCGTAAATGCTTAGATGGTGAAACTGCCGAGTGGGAAGAAGAAATGGTTGTCGATGTGTTGCAATATCAGCCCAACGGCCATGCTTTGGTAGAACGGATTGGTCAAATTTACGATGGCCCCGCCACCGGAGAAGATGCTCACTTTAAAAATGGCCTGTACAAACTGGAGTGGCAATTAGATGGAGCAGAAGAAGAAAGGCTACACGATCTGTTTGGTGAAAGTGATATTAGTTGGTGGAACTTTTAACTTGATTTTTCACATTTAATGCCTCCACTACGAGTAGATTGAGAAGTATTTTACAGCCATTTTCATTTGCATTCACCACGCCTTAAACCCTACGTCCCACACCCATCCTGGCGAGACTGTCGCTGACTCGATTGAGAACTGCTATAAGCTTGAGGAATATGAATTCGTTCCCAATCCCTCACTGCTGCTGAGTTTGAGGCTACTTGCTCCTACTCAGTGAGCCGTTTGTCCACTCACCTCTGTGGGTTTATAGGATAAACTTACCAGTTGTTACACTTTCAACCAGCCAGTGAGAACCCTATTAAACGACATTGTTCATTGTCCTCACGCGCGATTCTGTTTGCAAAACCCTGGTGTCGAGAATCCATGCCGCGAAATTGTTGATTCTCAAGCCAACCTTGTTGATTCGTACGGATTGCCTACTCTGGAAACGTATCAAGTACCCGAACCCTGGAGTGGGCAAATAGGGCAAGCCCCTCTGCTTTTCTTCAGCTCAAACCCATCAATTAGCTCGATTGAGGTCTACCCTGATGGATCGTGGTCGGACAATGATATGGATGACTACTTCAATTACCGTTTTGGGGGAGGGCGCAAAGACTGGATTGTTAATGGTACGAAATCCTTGCTAACAGATGGAACCTACAGCCGTCCTGTTCGGTTCTGGATAGAAGTTCGGCAACGTGCTGTCGAGTTATTTGGACGGGATGTGACTCCCGGCAGTGATTATGCGCTCACTGAGATAGTGCGTTGTAAATCTCGTGACGAAATTGGTGTAAAACAAGCACAGGGTCAATGTGTTGAAACCTACTTGCTGAGGACTTTAGAAGTAGCAAGAGCAAAAGTAGTGGTGGTCCTGGGGGCACGCGCAAGGCAAGCGATTCAAAGTAAATTCAATATTCCTGCAAAAAGTTCAATATCTGAGGCAATCAAAATAGGGGAATGTGAAAGAATTTTCGCCTTCCTCCCCCATCCCAATGCACGGGGCTATCGTTCGTTTAGCAAGTGCTTACAGGATAGTGAACTTGAGCAGCTACGTACTTTTTTGCAGTAGTTCAAACTATCTCTATTGCTAGAGGCGATCGTGATCACTATTCGAGAAGCAAGACCTGAAGATGTTGAAACTCTTTTCATGATAAGAACTAGCGTTGCCGAGAATTACCAGTCTCGTGAGGATCTGGCTGACCTGGGAGTGACTCCAGCTACAGTCATTGAAATGCTACAAACAGACTGCCGTGCCTGGATTGCTGAAAGCAATGGCGAACCTGCTGGCTTCTCGATGGCAAACGCGACGAAAAAAACAATTTTTGCGATGTTTGTGCTTCCAGCCTTTGAATGCCGTGGTATTGGTCGTCAGTTGATGCAGCGATCTGAGAGATGGTTGTGGTCACAAGGGGCTGAGCAAATTTGGCTGTTGACGAGCAACGATTCGGAAATACGAGCGTATGGTTTTTATCGTCATTTAGGGTGGATTCCTACCAGTGTTCTCTCAGATGGGCAGGTAAAATTTGTGAAGGAACAAGCCTGGAATCAGCTTCAACATTAGAATTCATGTGTTGTTGCCGTTATCTAAAAGCTTGCATCAAAGCAATCAGTCTGGTCTGAATCAAAGAGAGATAAACGCTCAGAGCAATCAATAAATTAGCTGAAGCACGATCGTTTCCAGGTCGGTCAAACTGGGATTACTAAGTCAAAGTGCATTAAACAGCGATGCAGGCGATCGCGGTTATCTTGGGTAGACATATGCACCCTGCTGAATATGGATATTGAATTTGTGTGTGAACAATGCAATGCCCCACCAGCCGTTCAAATGCCCCATTCATTACCTCTAGCCAGCAACGCCTGTGGAGCTTAACCTGGTCTCCGTTTGATCCGTTGACCGATCAGAAGGCGGGTTAATGTTCAATATTAGTCTAGCTGTGGGTACGTTGTACGGGAGTTTTTCGTGTATCTGACCTTAATCATTAACAGCGTTGTATGTGTGCTGGGAACCATCTTTGGACTGCTGTTTGCCGGAGGGAGTATTATCAGTATCGCCAACATGACTGTTCCGTGGGTTGGGTTTCTCCTGGTAGCCGCCCTGCTGGTGCCCGTCATGTTTGTGGTGTCGGGAATCGGCACATGGCTAACCTATACACAGGGATTCACCCAGGTCACTATCGGCCTCATTGCCCTACCGTGGCTTTATGGAGTGGTCTTTATCCTCCTTATGCTTGTGTCCTTCAATTAGCAGCGTGCCCGCTTCGGTTGGCCGGAAACTGAATGAGTCGGGCAGATGCATGGAAAGGGGCACCTATGAAGGTGCCCCTTGATTCGTTTACGTGATAAAGCGTAAAGCCCCCGTGTTTTGAACCGGGGGATATAAGCGAACTGCCAAATTTATTTGGCAGTCAAAGATCGAATCAACTCTCGAATCACGTCATTCTGACTGCGTTCTTTTTTCT
>NZ_JADEWO010000010.1 GCF_015207605.1 Oculatella sp. LEGE 06141 | reverse complement strand
CCCCAACCCCGCCGCCCAACAACGAAACCCCTGACCCCGATAAACCAGCCAAGGTGCCAGAACCGGGAACGGTTGCCGCATTGGCGATCGTTGCCGCTGGAGCCTTCAAGTTCTCAAAGAAGAAAGAGTCAGTGCAGGCTTAGAAATTAGACGGTACCTCTTTGTAAGGGCTGATTGATGGCTGATTCTTTTGACCTACAAAAAACCAGCCTCTACTACACACAGACGTGATCGCTAGATAAGCGGACTTGATCGAGTATCAAGTCCGCTTATTATTTGATAATTCACCGTCAGGCGTTGAGCTTAGCCCCTTGGCTCTAGAAACAGCTCTACGTTATAGCTGCCTGGATTCTTTAGAATTGAGAAGCAGCGCACAGTAGGGATATGCTTGAACCCCCTCAATGGCAAGTGAAGCCTCAGTTTGACTTACCCGATTGGTTTATTCAAGCTGTCCATCAGAATGCGCCTGAGGCGGTGGGAGATTACGCCGCACAGATCCTCTGGCAACGAGGAATTCGTGATCCAGCGCAACTGGCTGGGTTTATTAATCCAAATACCTATCAACCGTCTAACCCGTTCGACTTTGGGCCGGAAATGCACCGGGCGATCGCTCGATTGCAGCAAGCCTATCAACAGGCTGAGCCAGTAGCCATCTGGGGCGACTTTGATGCTGATGGCATTACGGCAACAGCGGTGCTGTGGGATGGCTTAGGGCAGTTTTTTCAACCGCAGCAATTAACCTATTACATTCCGAACCGCTTAGCCGACTCGCACGGTTTATCAACCGCAGGTATCGATCGCCTGGCCGCCCAGGGCTATTCTCTGATCGTCACCTGCGATACGGGCAGCACTAACCTCAAGGAGATTGATTATGCGCTTGGGTTAGGTATTGATATCATCGTTACCGATCATCACACGCTGCCTGCCGATCGCCCTCCCGTAACGGCTATCATCAATCCTCGATCGCTGCCTGCTGACCATCCGCTAGCGCATCTGTCGGGTGTGGCGGTGGCCTATAAACTGGTTGAAGCACTCTACCAAACCCTGCCAACGGTACCGACTCATCCGTTAGAAGACTTGCTAGATTTAGTCGCGATCGGCCTGATTGCCGACCTGGTTGAACTGACTGGCGATTGTCGCTATTTGGCTCAGCGGGGCATTGAGCAGCTTCAGCAGCATCAAAAACAGTTACAGCCACGCCGTCCCGGAATCGCTCGACTGTTGGAACTATGCAAAAAAAGCGGCGATCGCCCCACCGATATTTCGTTTGGCCTTGGCCCTCGCATTAATGCAATCAGCCGCATTTATGGAGATGCTCGTTTTTGTGTCGAATTGTTGACCAGCCGCGATCCGGCTCGCTGTCATCAGCTCGCAGACGAGACAGAGTTAGCGAACACACGGCGCAAAGCCTTGCAAAAAGAAGTTGCACGGCAGGTCTCTGCCAAGCTAGGCGAACTCGATCTATCCACCACTAGCGTTATTGTCTTAGCCGATCCGCAGTGGTCAGTCGGTGTTTTGGGATTGGTTGCAGGTCAAATTGCCCAAGAATACAATCGGCCTACGATTCTTTTAAGTACAGCGACTCATCCTCCAAACGCCGCCACACCAGATGAACCTCTCTTAGCGCGTGGGTCGGCTCGCTCGGTCAACCAAATTGATCTCTATCAGCTCATCAAACCACACGAGGCTATTCTACGGAGTTTTGGCGGTCATCCGTTTGCGGCGGGTTTAAGCTTGCCAGTCGAAAATATTCCGTTGTTTGCAGCCGCCATCAATCGGCAACTGCGAGAACAGCAAGCAGCGCTGTTGCCTGTCACGACCAGTATTCAGGCTGATTTAGTAGTAACAGTCGAACATCTAGGCAAGGAATTGTTTCGCACTCTAAAACTCCTGGAACCCTATGGAATGGGAAATCCTGTGCCAAAGCTGCTGGTTCAAAACTGCTGGTTTGAGGATGTTCATCATCGAAACTTGAAGGATCGACGGGGCGGTAAAGTTAGCTTTATCAAAACTGACTTCAAAATTTGGGACGGTTCTGTTAGCGAGGGGTTTCCTGGAGTCTGGTGGGGACATTACAAGGACGATGTGCCCCGTGGTCGATGTGATGCGATCGTTGAACTGGACTTTAACACCTATCAGACCTATCACGTTCGCCTGATAGCGGTGAGTGCCCATGAAGAGAGCCAGAGGGTTGCCGCCAGTTCAGTAGACTGGATAGTCGATTGGCGCAACGTTGACCCAATACCTGTTGTGGCAGAAGATGCTGTGCTGCAAGTAACTCAATGCCCCAGCAGTTGGGAGGAGTTACAGATCTGGTTTCGCAGAGCCATTCGAGAGCAAACAAAGCTGGCGATCGCCTATTCTTTGCCTAAGATGAGTTCTCCAACTCAGGTATGGCAACGGCTGGTTGGTATTGCCAAATACCTGAGCCGCACAGGTCAACCCGCTACACGCCTTCAATTTCACGACGCGCTAGATATTGGCGATCGCCCACTAGCCGTTGGCATGAGATGCCTCAAACAGTTTGGGTTCGAACTGACAGCATCCGAGGATGGCATCCAGGTTCGTTGGCATGGCTCAACCCAGCCCAATCTCTCTGAACCGGAGATGTCTCAGGCGATCGCTCAGTTCCTGGGGGCGGTTCAAGAAGAACAATTTCGCTACGAGTATTTTTGCAAAGTTCCTCTGTCAACCATCCAGGCTGTTGCCAGTTATGCCGCTCAATTGCATCATTTGCCAGATGACCAAAGCACCAAATGCGCCTGATACACCTAATATGGCCTTCAGTGTTACTACACCTGTTGATCTATTAGGTTACTAGGCTGGATAACTGTAACTCACCGCAAGTGCTTCAAGCGCCAGTTGAATCTTGTTAGATGTAACCTGGAAATCATCGCGCGATCGAAATTCATCTAGCCGATTCAAGAGTTTCCCTCCGTCAAACAACATAACGGTTGGTAGGGTTTGTAGTCGGTAAGTGTTAGCCAGCTTCAGGTTTTCATCAGCATTAATGCTGACCAGCTTGATCTGTCCACCCCATTCATCTTGCAGCTCAGACAACATTGGATTAACCAGACGGCACAGGCCACACCAGGGTGCCCAAAAGTTAACGAGAACAGGAATAGGAGACTTTAAAACTTCGTCTGTAAATGTCTGTTCATTAACAGCTAATATCATGATTCCTCTAAAGTTTAGATTTTAAAGTCGCTTTGGGATCATTCTAAAGGGATTTGGATCAGAGGCGGAGGCTGATTTCCAGGCTTATCGAGATTTCCTAACGTCTGAACGGCGACGTTGAGGTTTGCTAAAAGCCACTTACCAGCCCACACGCTGCGTTGAACTAATCAGTAGGGGATGTGCCCACCAAAGCAACAGCACAAAGACTGCAATTCCTGCATACGCTGGACGCAAAAATTCTGAGAACTTCAAGGATTGCTGCCCTCGTAAGCAGGCACCGAACGGCACAATAGATGTCCGTGCTTTGACCGCTTCAAATGCCTCTCCGTAACGAGCGCTGAGACGGCGATCGCCATGCCACACTCCAAACACATGGTGCAATATCAATCCGATGGAGGTAACTACCATAAAGGTCGTTCCTAACCAGAGCGTATGGGCAATGCACCAGATCACCTGACCAACCATTTGGGGATGGCGAGTAATGCGAATAATGCCGCTTTCAAACAGGTGAACTTGCGGCTTCTGAATGGCAGCAATCTCTAGCAAATTGAAGGTCGCTGGATAGAGGAAGATAAACGAAATACCAGACAATACCCACACGGCCACATCAACGCCGGGGACACCCTGCACGTTCCAAAGCCGTAGGCCGTCATAACGGTGATTGATAAAGTAGACGATCAACACTGTAGCCAGCGGCAGACTAACCAGGGCAAACAACACTCGATACAGTCGGGCACCTATACGCTTTTCACCAAACGGGCGCAAAGCGGCTAACCCACTGTGGGCGATCGCAAAGCCGATGAGCAGCCCAACCATGACAAAATGGCTAGACGTAAGCCAATCAAAAGGCATGTTAAATCTGAAACCTAAAACAGAGAATGCGAAGAGTTACCGTTTATAGATTACCGCTTTTTCTAAAATTCCAGGATGAACCAGAGCATCCATACGATTAGAATTCTTACAACAACCAATTAACCTCTAACTCTTTCAGATTTAAAGTGTATAGGTTTCCTCGGTTTTCAGCCCAGGTAGCTACGAGCAACCCATGAGGATAAACCGGAGCGATCGCTGTGACGGGAGCGGGCAAATTTAGCCGACTGAGTTGCTGCCCCTGTCGATCGAGAAATACCATCTGACCACAGGCATCCGCAAGAACATATCCCCAGGTCGCAGCGTATAGAAATTGAGGCAAAATTTCAACAGCAAACCGTGCCACCCGAAAGGGCTTCAAATCCACCAACAGCACCGAGTAAGGATCATTGCAATCGGTTGCCAGTAAACGGTATAGGGTAGGAGTAAGCACCACGCGTTCCAGACAGATGGGTAGCGTGAAGGCCGTTATCCGATTTCCCCGTCGAGTAAACACCTCGATCAACGTTCCCAACGACGCTTTCGCAGGACTCGCTGCCCCCCTAACCGGAATCGATGAGATGACCGCAGCATGTCTAGAATCCAGTGCCAGCAGCTTTAAGCCATGATCTGTGGAAGTTGACGCACGCAGCAGGATCGGAGAAGACCATGTCACCTTCGTGAGTGGGTTGGAGAGTCGCCCAAACCGCAACGCAGATTTATTGGAGTCAGAAGTGGGGGCAACTGCTGCTATCCAGCGTCCTTTGGGGTCGATGGCGACAGTACTGTTTTCGGCCAACGCAGTGACGAATTGCGGAGTAACCTGCTGTAATTCAGTTCGGGCAACCAAATAGAGCGCCTTAGCGGTTGCAGCAAAGCATCCATGCGGAGACGCAAACACTGTTTGTAGAGGCTCAGCAAATGAACCTGTGCCGAATAGCGTAGGCGCAACAATAACGGGTTGGCTGCTCTTGTCTCTACATAGCTGGGAGGTGTGCCTGAGAATCTGAAGCTGCTTGCCCGCTGCTCTATACCAATCAGCCGTTGGACGGTCTAACGCATTGATCTGCGATCCTGGGACTGACTCATCCTGTGGTTCCTCCACGGCTACGATCTGCCTAACCGGAGCCGTCAGCAATTCCTGTTGCTGATAGTGAAACGGACAAATTGGTAGGGTGACAGCCGATCGCAGCAACGGAAGCTGAGCCGATTGTGGATCAAGCCAGGAACCCGATCCCTCTGTCATGGCAATCGCCCTTAACAGGGCTAGCATCTCTCCTGCCGAGCGAAATCGACGTGCCGACAGCTTTTGCAGCGAGGTCACTATCAGCGGATGCCACAGGTCTGGAATGCTCTGAGGCAGTTTTACAGGGCAGTTGAGATGAGCCGACATCAGCTCCGCAGGGGTTCCTGAAAACGGGCGTCGCCCGGTGAGTAGCTCAAATAGAAGAATACCGACAGAATATAAGTCAGATGTGATCGAATACTGACCATAAAACCGCTCAGGAGCCATGTAGGCAGGAGAGCCAGTATTGCCAGTTTCATCGTTTGCAAGCTCCTGGCTCAGCCGAGCAATGCCGAAATCAGAGATTTTAGCAGTCCACCCGTGTGGCTGTAGGGTCAAAAGGATATTTTCGGGCTTGATGTCGCAGTGTACAATTCCCTGACTATGAGCTTGTTCTAGTCCTGCCAGTACGTCTGCAATTAGCTTTAAGCTTTGCGATACGCTTAAACACACCCCTTCGTTCATTAGCTGGCGGAGTGTTCCCCCTTCGCAATAGTCCATCACTAGGCATCGCCCAGTTCGGGTATGTTCCAACGCCTGACAGTTAACGATGTTGGGGTGTTGCAAACTTAAAAGAAATCGCAATTCCCGCAAAAACTGATGGGTTGGGAACCGCTGATGTTCTAGATTTTTCAGCGCGACCAATCGACCTGTCTGCCGATGCACAGCACAATAGACTTGACCAAATTGTCCCTGCCCAACCAGCCCAAGAAGACGGTATTTAGAGCCTTTCAACTCTGTTCCTAATCGATCTGACACGGTGTAGCAGGGGATGACTTCCCAAATGTAGGATGATTGGTCGCTAGTGATGACAAAGTTGCTGCATGATGGCATCGTGGTCGAGGTTCGTTACCATCGTTTCGGCTGGTTCAACGCGTTTAGCCAACCCCAGGATGAAACGGTTACAGTCGGCTCCCATCGACTCACATGTGGTTTGAATACAATGTAAATCTCGGCCAGTCAGTTGGCTAAAGAAGGATGACAAAATTCCCGCTTCCAAAAAACAGACCGGTTGCGATTGAGGCAGGGCTAGCCGAGCAAAAGGAGAGTTCCAAATGTTGATAACTAGAAATCCTCGGTGTTGATAGGTTTGGTCGAGGTCAATCTTGCCCCACCCGTGGGTGATCCAGCACTGCTTCAGGCAGTGCATAAATTCGACCATGTCCATATCAGCCAACGGTGTTCTGTAGTAATCCGTTAGGTCTTCACAGAAGCGAGCGTAAAAGTTCTTGCCCCACCAGCGACCGCAGTTGAACAAAACGAGACGAGCAGCCTGCCCCGTTTCTTTATCCAGTCCAGAATAAATTCCCTGCAACAGCGTTTCTGGCAACGCCAGGAGACGACCACCTTGCCGATTTTCCAGCAAGCCCATCTCCAGATCTCCCCGAACATAGGCATCGGTTGCAAAGTAGTTTCCAGGGATGCGATCGTCAACGAGTAAATCAGCGACGGAAATCATAGCGAACGTTCCAGGAGTGATTGAAGAGTTTGTAGAGAATGTGACCAATTCAGCGTGATTAGACTTTATCGACCGTTGGCCGAAGCCGTCATGGGAGGGTGCTTAAAGAGTGCCGTCTCAACTAGGGTCAACATTGGGCTGAGATAGCGCATGTAGCGAATTCCAAGCACTTGGCGCAGTTCTTGATTGAGTAACTGATAAAGAGCAGTGTCGATCGCCTCGGTACTGTAAACGTGCATCCTTTGCTCCAGCCAGGACAACAAGCGGTCTTGCACGAATTTCTCGTCGTTGAGCAACGCACCGATCGCGCAGTAGCGCAAGGCCAGGAGTGCATTCTTGATGCTGCGCTCTAGAGCTTCGACGGTTTCCTGAGCCATCTCAACCTGAAGCTGATCGGCTACTTTCTGCATGATGTCCAGCTCACGGTCTCGTATCATCCGGTAGGTTTCCATGCGCTCTGGCAGAGAGTCTACATACTGGCTCAGCACGTTCAGTTCTTCGGTACGAAGATAGCGGTTTTCAGCTTCATCAAAAATGGTTTCGATTTGTGAATGCATAGGTCTAACTGTCAGAAAAGGGTGGGGCAAACAGGATCTACCATCGGGTCTATCTCAAGCAAAATCTACAGACACAAGGAACGCAGATTAGAACAAATCTGAAAAGTCGTCCAGCGTAAAGTCTTTTGCATCTGTGAGGACGGTTGGCGAATCTGATAGGGGCGGCGCAGCGATCGCCGCCCCGTCCCAGGCGACCGCGCCAAAGAACTGACTCACACTCAACGTCATACTGAGCGGAGTGCCCTCCTCCATTGCATTCAGTTTTAGTTCTTGAACCTCAGGTGGGCTGTCGTCCCAATTGAAGGTAGTAAAGAACTCTTGCACCGAAGCGCGTAGCCAGACTGGAGGATTAACCAACGCAGACGAGCCGTTCGTCTGAACCAGATTCATGGTACTCATCCCAATCGATCTCCTACCCGCAGCCGTTTTTCGATGTCTTTAGCCGTTGCTCCTTCATTCATCCAGAACGCAGCGGCATCAATTCGGTCTTGACCTCCGATCAAAAATTTGCAGTAGGTCTCGCCCATGGAATAGCACTGAATTTCAATACAGCTCAACTGTTTTTTAACCAGCTCTGTAAAGAAACCCGCAAACAGCCCCGCATAGAGAAAGCAAACGGGTTTTCCAACATCACCGAGGGAACGGGCAACCGCAGAATCGAAGACATTGATAAACATAAACCCCTGCTTGCGATCGCCCATATCGACTTCCCACCGTCCCCACCCTTGGGAAGTGAATGGCCACCACCAGGTTTCAAGCAAGAATAAAAGATTGGTTTGACGCACACTCCGCTCAAACTCTCTTTCAAACCATGTTTCAAAGAAGAAAGCGTCTTTTTGTCCCCATTCGCAGCCAATGGTATACATGGTGGCCGCAGACGCATCGCCCACTTCCTCTTCTAAGCCTTCGACTAAGCCGATAATAAAGTCTTCTGTTGTGAGAACATTTTGCGCTCCATTCCAGTCTGTGATGTTGCCTTTGTCGGGGTCAAACTGGAAAAAATCGCGAAACCCATAATGGTTGTGCTTTTTAGGATTTCTGAGCCTGGCGGGATTTTGATTCGGAGTTGCGATCACCATAGTTTTCTTGGCAAATTCTGGTAGACAGGAATGGCGACAATGGGAGTAAGACCAGGCATGTTCAACCTGGAGGTCGTGAGCCGAAAAGAGGGAAAAAATGGGTCGTTAACGCTCACACAGCAAACGGCACGCGTTCACGTGAATTGAGGTTGTTAAACGAAGTGGGAGAGTGCTTAAACAGAGCCAGGGAAGCGTGATCGAATGTGGCTTTACGAGGACTACTCTTAGTTTTGAATATTCCCTGTGGTTATAGAGAACTAACGCTCCTGGCTGACTGGCAATGTTTCTCAATGGAGGCATCAATCAAGCATTGGGTTGCCTTCTCCAACTGGATTGGTTGTTGCCAGATAAGCTGCTCCGTTGCCGTTAACTTTTATTGCTTTTTGGGGCGGACTGGTTCAACCATCTTGAATGCAAGCGGTTGAGGTGCGCTCAGTGCCTCCGTCCGATTTTGAGCTTAGGTGTCGCTACTCATAGAAAAGAACTCACCCATTTTGAAGCTAGTAGAGTCCTGGATTTGCTTAAGCATTGACCGAGTAATCAGTTTTCCAGATTCGACGAGAACCTGACCGGTTAGAGGATGAAGCAGGTCTTGTTCTGCTCTGCGTCCAATTAATGCCTCGATATCCTGGATCGAGTTGATGTACATACCAGGTGGTAGCTCAACCACAACACCGTTGGTTAATACCCTGGCCTGACAGGCGAGTCGGGAGTTGGTTTTGCAGGTGGTGATCACCTCCAGAGTTCGCTGTTCTCGGCGGTTGATTGGTGAAAGGGCTTCCATCCCATCTGTAACGTAGACATGGCAGGTAGCGCACATGCCCCGACCACCACATTCGCGCAAAACGTCTAAATCTTTGTTGATCAAGACCGATAGCAAGTTGCCATTCGTCTCTACTGAGGTCTCTTGGGCGATCGGTTCTAATCTAACGGTTTTAGCCATTGTCTTCCTCTTTACAAACGATGATGGGGTTGCTCGAACAGTAAATGCCGTTGATGGTCATCCAGTGCCCGTTCGATAATGAGCGGAAAGTCGCGAATCACCTTTGCACACCGTTGAATAAAAGTGGCAATCCACTCTTGCACCCAACGATGCTGCTCTGCCGTCAAACTGGAAGGATGTGTGGAACGGTCTGCTGGGGCAAAGTTCAGGTGAGCAGCACGGTCAATTTCAAACTGACCCAGCCAATCTACTGTTGTGGGGCGGCTGGATTTCCAGTAATTTGTGACCACGTTGGTGCCCAAGTATTGCGTTGTGAACTGGCTCAGGTAGTTTAGGGCTGCAAGCAACTCTTTAAGACTGACATCAGCGTGAACGGACGGGGTGGCAGAACGTTCAGCCTGAAGGAAGGCGGAGGTAAAGCTAGACTGGTCTTGAGGAGCGAAGGAGTGGCGAGGCGGCGGTGGGTCGTCAACGGTTTGAGTTGCGGTGAAAGGCGTGCTTGTTGCTGTTAAACCTGGATACCCAGATGTAACGGAATGACTCTCCGAGCGCCCTTTCCAGTAGTTTTGGTCTGAGAGGGTAAGGTTGCCTGCCAGTAACCGAAACGTGGCGATCGTATTGGAGATGTCTTCTTGCAGTTCGGTCTTCAACCGTTCAACTGCCTGCACATAGCTTGAATAAACTAAGGGTTTGCCCGTTAAGACCAGGAGAATAATGCCATGTTCTAACTTGTAGATATAGACTCGATGCTCAGTGAACTGAAACTCAAAACACTCGAAACCGACCGGTGTTGTTTCAACGACCTGTTGAATTCCTTGAGCCAGCGCTTCTTTTTGCTGAAAGTTTAGGGTTTGATCCACTCCACAAAAGTAGGGACGAGACCGCCCATTCATTAGGGCGACTCCCGCAATTCCTGGTAAATTCAGAAAGTCCTGGACAACCTCCCGCTTCATAAGATGCTTTAGCTACCAAAATAACCAATTGCAGAACAGCCAATTGCAGAACAGCGTACGCCTGTAGCAGGAAATGGATACAGGAAGTGAGGGGACGCAGCTTATGGAGAATTGAATTGCGTGTTGTAAAGTTCTCATCGACCTAACGTCCGTCTGTTAATTATGATTCTCCTTAGTTCAACTTGCCCATTTTGGGGTTTAGCTTTGATGTCTGAGGCAAAGTTGATTAACGTCGTCTTAAAACACCAGAGCTGTGACACTTGTATATCAAGATGTAGAAAGTGATGCCCGGACACCTTGCTTAAACGGTATGTCTATTCCAACTCGTTCCGGTAACTAACTTGAGCGTTCGGATCTTTCTCTTTTTTTGGGTTTAGCCGTCATGTCTGACCTTCCTTTTACTTTGGATCAGCTCCGCATCCTTAAGGCTATTGCTGCTGAGGGCAGCTTTAAGCGTGCGGCTGACAGTTTGTATGTTTCTCAACCTGCCGTTAGTCTTCAGGTGCAAAACCTGGAACGTCAGCTCGACGTTCCATTGTTTGACCGAGGAGGCAGACGCGCACAGTTGACGGAAGCGGGGCATCTGTTGTTGAGTTATGGCGATCGCATTCTGACACTGTGTCAGGAAACCTGCCGGGCGATCGAAGATTTGCAAAATCTTCAGGGTGGAACTCTAATCGTCGGCGCTAGCCAGACGACAGGAACCTATCTACTGCCACGTATGATTGGTTTGTTTCGGCAGCGGTACTCAGATGTTGCTGTGCAATTGCATGTTCATTCCACCCGTCGTACGGCCTGGAGTGTAGCCAATGGCCAAATTGACCTGGCTATTATTGGTGGCGAGGTGCCTCCTGAATTGCAAGATTCTTTAGAAATTATTCCCTATGCGGAAGATGAACTTGCACTGATTTTGCCCGTCTTTCATTCGTTGGCTCGAACTGTCACCATTCAAAAGGACGACCTCTATAAGCTCCAGTTCATTGCTCTGGACTCACAATCCACGATTCGCAAAGTTATCGATCAAGTTTTAACCCGCTGTGGAATCGAAACTCGGCGATTAAAGGTTGAGATGGAGCTGAATTCGATTGAGGCTATCAAAAATGCGGTACAGGCCGGGTTAGGAGCCGCGTTTGTTTCTATTTCGGCGATCGAAAAAGAGCTGCAAATGGGTATCCTACATCGGGCTCGGATTGAAGGAGTTGTGATTAATCGCGTTCTTTCGGTCATTTATAACCCCAATCGGTATCGGTCTAAAGCCGCGCAGGCATTTAGTGAAGAAATATTGCCACAGTTTGCCACTCACAGACCTGCGCCACCAGAGGAGGCGTTGGAACACCATTCGTCTCCTGGGCCGATAGAGCCGCCGCTTGAAGCGACAACGTCCCACTCTAGTGGTAACTAGGCGACACACTCATGGAAGTTTACTGCACGCGTCCAGGTTGTCCACGCCCCGTCAACCAATTTGCCGATTTGGATAACAACGTCACGCTAAAGACGGTGCAGCAGAAGTTTTGCACAACGTGTGGGATGCCGTTGATATTAATTGGTCGCTATTTGCCGCTGAAACTGTTGGGGAGGGGTGGTTTTGGAGCGGCATTCTTAGCACGCGATCGCTACACGCCAGCGATGCGTCAATGTGTGGTGAAACAGTTTCAGCCATCAGGTGACTTAAATCCAGATCAACTCCAAATTGCCCTCAACCTATTTGAGCGTGAAGGCGAGGTGCTGGAGGAGTTGGGTACTAAGCATCCTCAGATTCCCGATTTATTGGCGTTTTTTGAACTAGATGTTCCTCGGCAAACTCCTGGTAAGGCCGATCAATTTTTCTACCTGGTGCAGGAGTTTATCGATGGACACGACATGGAAGAAGAATTGGCGCAAAAGGGTCGGTTTTCCGAGGAGGAGGTTTTAGAACTGTTGACGGAAATCCTCAAGGTTTTGAAGTTTGTACATGAAAGCGGTTCCATTCACCGCGATATCAAGCCGTCTAACATTATGCGACGGCGGGATGGTCGCCTGTTTTTGCTTGACTTTGGAGCCGTTAAACAGGTGACGGCAGCAGCCGTGGGGCAGCCTGCTAAAGCGTCCACCGGAATTTACTCAATGGGCTATGCGCCTCCCGAACAAATGGCCGGCAGCGTTGTCTATCCGTCAACCGATTTGTATGCGCTGGCGGTCACCTGCATTACGCTGCTTACGGGGAAGCAGCCTAACGAATTGTATGATTCCTACAGCAATGGCTGGAACTGGCGTGCTTATGCTCAGGTGAGCGATCGCCTGGAAGCGATTTTGAACCGGATGCTGCTGCCCACACCGAGCCAGCGGTTTTCATCGGCTGATGAGGTCGTTGAAGCCCTTTCGGCTCCGGGTAGGCGTTCTGCTGCACCACCACCACCGCCGCCGCCCGTCCAACCGTCGCCGTCACCAGCACCATCGCCTGCGCCTCAACGCTCTGCGGCACCCGCTCCCACACCTGCGCCCAGTTCAGCGGCATCTGGGCAGGCCCATCAACCCTTAGCTCAATCACCCTCTGCTAGACCTGGCTTCTCTACTCTGGAACTGCTAGGTGGAGCCATGTTTACCGGGTTTGAAGGAGGGTTATTGGCGATCGCCCTATTCAGCCTGCTGGGAACAACGTTGGTTGGCGCGGGTGCCTGGATCGGATTGTTGGGAATACTCGTTTTTGCCCAAGCCCGTCGCTGGATTGAGAAAGTTGATTTGCTGGTTGTTGCGGCTGCGACATTCGGGATTATTGCTTTTGTGCCGCCGCTGCGATCGCTCGGTCTAATAGTGAACATTGGTAGTCCCATCCCAACTGTTATTGTTTTAGCAGGCTTAACGGCATTAATAGCGGTGGCCGTCACTACTTTATTTAGATTGGTTTATAAGCTGCTCTCAACCCTTCTCTAAAGGTTAATTTGAGCTTAAGGGAACTTGGTGCCTAATTTTTACGGCTCAGATTTATGGCTCAGAAGAATGAAACGCCTGTCTTGATCGTGTCACTGCTGGTGACGATCGTTTTGTTGAGTGCAGGAGTCTGGTGGTTATTCAGCCGCTTTAACTTAGGAGATGTTCTGCCAACCGGTGGAGAGCCTGCCCAAATTGGTCGGTCTCCCAATGCCAATACTCCAGTGCGACAGCGCTTAAGTGTAGGACAACAGGTGTTGCTCTCAGAGGGCGCTTCTGCCCAAAAGCAAGCAGGGGTAGAAGCGCTCGCCTCTGGCAACTTTGAGCAGGCGATCGCCGAATTAGAAGCATCACTGCGGAACAATCGTAACGATCCAGAGGCACTCATTTACCTCAACAATGCTCGAATTGGCGACCAAACCGCGTATACGATCGCCGTTTCTGTTCCGGCTCGTAATGCAGTGAGTCCTGCATTAGAAATTCTGCGGGGAGTGGCACAGGCTCAAGATGAAGTTAACCAGGCTGGCGGCATTAATGGTGTGCCTTTGAAGGTGATGATTGCCAGCGATGATAACGATCCGGCAACCTCTAGAGCCGTGGCTGATGCCCTTGTTGACGATTCATCCGTATTAGGCGTAATCGGTCATTTTGGCAGTGAGGCATCGCTAGCCGCAGGAGAGGTATATCAGCAAGGCGGGCTGGTGATGGTTTCACCCACCAGTACCTCGGCTCAGCTTTCAGATTTGGGCAACTATGTATTCCGCACGGTGCCGAGCGATCGCTTCACAGCCGCCGCTCTCTCGCGCTACATGGTTAACCAGGCACAGCAGCAAAATGCAGCCGTGTACTTCAATTCCAGCAGCGACTATAGCCGATCGCTCAAGGATGAGTTTACAACGGCAATTTATGGCGATGGTGGGCAAGTTGTGGCAGAGTTTGACCTATCTACCCCAACCTTTGATGCGGTTGATTCAGTGAACCAGGCGCAACAGCAGGATGCAGATGTTCTGGTTTTGTTAACCAACACCGCGACCTTGGATCAGGCGTTGCAGGTTGTGACGGTGAATCGACAACAACTCTCAATCTTAGGCGGAGACAGTGTTTACACGTCAAAAACACTTCAGGTTGGAGGAGATGCCGCCGTTGGCATGGTGGTTGCCGTTCCCTGGAATCTGCAATCGAACACCCAGTCCGAGTTTGTGCAAACGTCTCGACAACTCTGGGGTGGAGATGTTAACTGGCGAACGGCGATGGCGTACGATGCCGCCAGGGTTTTAATTGCCGGGTTAGAAACCAATCCAACTCGCCAGGGAGTTCAGCAGGCGATCGCCGCATCTGGTTTCTCAATCGCAGGGGCAACGGGGCAGATTCGGTTCTTGCCTTCGGGCGATCGCAATCAAGCCACACAACTGGTTGAAGTGGAACCTGGCTCGCGATCGGGCTATGGCTTCGATTTTGATTTGGTTCAATAACCTGACCACCTGATTGGGGGATTGAGTTCAGGATGTATTCTAGAATCGGGTCAACCGCCAACACTTTAGGGCATCTTAGGTAGTGTGGTTGTTGTGATGGCTTCCCTATGTCGCAAAAGAATGACACTCCGGTTCTCGTTGTCTCGTTGCTGGTTACAATCGGGTTGCTTGGCGCTGGATTTTGGTGGTTTACTCGACAGTCTACTGGGGGGCTAGGCGGTTTGCTGGGTTCTAGTTCGTCGTTGCCCAACGAAACAGCCAACGAAACAGCCGCCACTACCTCTCCACCCCCTGCGGTGGCTGAGAGTTTTGCTGGGGTGCCGAATGTTCCCTCCGGATTGTTTTCCTATGGTGGCAGCACAACGTGGGCACCTGTTCGTGGAGAAATAGATCCCTTAATTCAAACTGTTTTTCCCCAGTTTCGTTTGCAGTATCGGAGTCCGTTGAGCGGGACTCCCGGTTCTGGAACTGGAATTCGGATGCTGTTAGATAACCAGTTAGCCTTTGCTCAATCCTCTCGCCCTTTAACTACCGAAGAGTATCAAGAGGCGCAACAACGTGGCTTTACGCTCAAGGAAATTCCTGTAGCGCTTGAGGGCATTGCGATCGCAGTTCATCCCAGTCTTGCGGTGACTGGCCTCACGATCGAACAACTTCGAGACATTTACACCGGGCAAATTACTAATTGGAACCAGGTAGGTGGCCCCAACTTACCAATCAGCGTTTATTCTCGTCCTAACGATGGTGGTACGGTCGATTTCTTTATCGAAAATATTTTAAACGGCAGTCCGTTTAGTCGTAGCGTACAAATTGTGCCAACCACCACCCAGGCTCTGCGGGATGTTGCTGCGAATCCCGGCGGCATTTACTATGCATCGGCTCCAGAAATTGTGGGGCAATGTACAACTAAACCAATGGCGTTAGGCGTAACTGCAAACCAGTGGGTTGCACCTTATCAAGAACCGTTGATTGCACCATCCCAGTGCCCAGCTCAGCGCAACCAAATTAACTCAACTGCATTGCAGAGCGGCGAATATCCAATTACCCGCCGTCTGTTCGTAATTGTGAAACAAGACGGCCAAGCCGACCAGCAAGCTGGGGAAACCTACGCCAACCTGCTGCTAACTGCTCAAGGACAAAATCTGCTCAATCAAGCCGGATTTGTGTCTATTCGTTGATGAAATTTCGAAATGGGGGCTGTAAAAATCAACAGTAGATGAAACACACTCGACCCGCCTTGCTTAGCCTCGGCTTCTAGACGCGATCGACTCAGCCGGCAGGCACAGCAAGTTGTCGCCATAGGTGCGAATCAAACCTCGCTGGCGTAATTTACCCATCAACCGAGTGACGGTAACGCGAGTAGAGCCGATTGCACTGCCGATTTGAGCATGGGTTAGTGCCCAGGGCAGGCAATAGCCTTCATCACAGGGTTCTCCAAACTCTTCAATCAGCAGGGTCAAAAACCCTAACAGGCGATCGATGGTACGGCGCTGACCCAGGGTACTTAGCCACAGCAGCTTGCGCTGATGTTGATGGCGAAACGCATCAAGAACTTCACGACGAAAATGGGGCCAGTTGTCTAAATCGTGCCAGTAGAGCCAAATGACAGCCGTTTGATCCACATGAGCAAAACTCTGAAGCGTAAAGGGAGATTGAGCCACAATTTCGAAGGGTTGTCCGGCTCCAACAAACCCCAGAAACGCTTCCTCTGAGTTGACGCGGGGAACCCGAGACGAGGCGCTCGTTGTCGCACTGACTTGCGCTTCACCAACTAGCCGTACCGAACCCCGTTGAACTAGATACAGCAATCCGGCACGCGCCGGGATTTTTTCATCCTTGCCGAAGGTGCGGCACCGATAGTGTTCCTGTGCCCAATCTAGAATGCGCTGCCAGGTCAGGAAGGGACGAGATGTTTCAGACTGTTGTGTAGATACTGAGTACATAATTTAGGGAGTTCTGAGAATCAGTAGAGGTATAGTTTGGACTCTTGACTGAACGGATACTTGACAAGCTTGACTCGACTCCCCACACCAAATCAGTTGACAGGGTAGAACCAGCTTAGCTTCATAGTTATCGAATGAGGTAGAGGGAATTACGGAGCCATACTAATTACGGCATACGCTTTATCTTTTCCTCTCGAAACGTCAATCTATCTACAGGAACATCTCCACATTTAAAGTCAAGCTGCCGTCAAACTGTAACCGTATAACTTCAGAAGAAATGCTGATATTGCCGTGAACCCATTTGATACCACTATCGTATCGCTTGCACTTCGACCATTACTAGTTAGTAGGCTACAGAACGTCATTGACTCACCGAAAAAAAACTCATCAATAGAACAAACCAATAATGATTCACCAACCAAATATTTGTCCAGTTTTGTTCCACTTCATCGAGTGAATACAGGGACTCAAATGGAGTATACGTCAGCGATCGCCCTCAAATTAACTGGAACCCAAAATCGATCGGCCACAGATATTGCTCAACAAATTGCGGTTGACCTCACTCAAACGATTGAAGTAGCCAGTGCAGCAACCTGTTCCCCATCCGTAGATAGAGTATGGCAAGGGTTTGATGTTCAAGCGATTTCCCCTGGATGGATTTACTTTCGGTTAAACCCTACCGGGACAGCAGAATGGCTGCAAGTTCTAGTAGATTACATGCCAATGGCATGTAATTCAGTTAACGGGGGCAATACTGAAAATAATAACCAGATTTTACGTAATTCCACCAATATCTTTAAAGTTCAGCATGTTCATGCCCGATGTTGCTCACTCCTGCGTCTTGCCGACCAGGAAGGCTTGATTAGACTGAATCCGGCTGAGGGTGAGGCTTCTTTGCCTGGTTGGCTGGTCACTGAGCCGTATCCGTTGCCCTGGTTGTCTGGCGATCGCCTCCGCCTTGAGCATCCCAGCGAATATGCGCTAATTGCCCAACTCGTCACGGTTTTGGATGCCTTGTCTGAATTGCCACCGACAGCAGACTATCAAGCACGCGGGTTAAAGCTGGCACTGGCGCTCAGTCAGTCTTTCCAACGGTTTTATGCAGCTTGTCGCCTGTGGGGGGAGGCAAAAACAGCTCAGTTGCCCCTGGTTCAAACCCGTTTGGGTCTGGTGCGAATTACGCAGGTGGTGCTGCAAACCATTTTGCAAGAGGGTTTGCAGTTACTGGCACCGTTAGAACTCTGAAGGGATGCCTTAAAGGATTTGAGCCTCACTCGAACCGCTTCTTCTGGCTTGCCGCAGGCGATCAACCCCAGGCCGGGGAGATGGTGAAGAAGTAGGTCGCAAGTCCTCTGGGTCAATTTTGGGGTCTACTCTTGGAACTCTGGGGGCGAATGCAGCGCCCTTGCCAGATTTCAAGCCAGATTTCAAATATCCCCAATCACGCTGAACCCATGAATGACAACGGGCAATGTCCTGGTTCGTCACATGTTTGCAACATTTCCTTCAAAAAGATGACAAACAGATTTATCGTCTGATATCATTTGTCTTGTGTGAGGAGCGAACCAGCGAGGGCATCGAGACGAAACACGGTCAGTCGTCGATGCCCTTCCTGCTAATTAGACGCTACAACGCTTTGCGCCCTCCTAATAAGAATTTCAGCCCTATTTACAGCAGTTCTCAATCGAGTCAGCCACAGTCTCGCCAGGATGGGTGTGAGGTGTAGGGTTTGAGGCGTGGTGAATGCAAATGAAAATGGCTGCAATATTTGTTCAGCGCTTTCGCTAGAGCAAGAATTGTTCGATGGCAGTTGCGGCTCCATTCACTTCAACCTCTGGAGCGACCCAGGCGGCGATCGCCTTTACCTCTGCTGGTGCATTACCCATTGCCACCCCAATCCTGGCGTATTCCAGCATCTCCACGTCATTGAAGTTGTCGCCAATGGTCATGACGTTATCGGCCTGTAAGCCCAAAAGCTCTTCGGCTAGATATCGAACGGCAACCCCTTTGTTAACCAGCGGGTTCGCCGCTTCAAAAAAAGTGGCAACCGACTTGGTAAAGTACAGCTCTGCGGGGGTATAGCGCTGACGCAGATCGGTAAGCAGGCGATCGATCACATCCGGTTCCTGGCTCAACGCCAGAATTTTGGTAGGGGCGATGGTTGCGTCGGTTAGCAAGAACTGCCGCAAATCTCCAACTGCAATGGGATCAACACCCGACCGTTCGGCATACAGCTCCGTTTCAGACGTGATTTCGCGCACATAGAGCTGATCATCAATATAAAAGTGAATTGAAAGCAGGTGTTGAGCGTCCATTTGCTCGAAATGATCCAGCAGTTGCAGCGCAGACTGCTGCGAAACCGCCCAATGACGCAGCACCGTTCCCGTGCTGGGGTCTTTGATGAAGGCTCCCTGGTAAGACAGCAAGGGCAAGCCTGAGCCGATCGCCTGATGAAACCGCAAGGCCGACCGATACATCCGACCGGTGGCGATCGCAACCTGAATGCCCTTAGCCTGTACCGCTTGAATGGCATCCAGAACCGGACGTTCAATCTCGTTAGATTCCCCGACAATGGTGCCGTCAATGTCCAGGACGAGTAACCGAATGTTGTTGGTCGTTGGAGTGGAGCCTGGAGTTGGAGCCAGATTTGCAGTTGTGTCCTGCATCATGATGATGAATGGTTAAAGAACGTTAGACCAGACATTAGCCAGTCTAGCGCCCAATGCCCGATTACCAACCGTCCGTTTGATTTGAAGTTCAATCTAGAATTGCAACTGGAATGACTGTGGGGCATCATACCGTCATGCAATGGTGATGTTCCGTGCTAGCCTGTGGGCTATGACTGAGGCACGTAATCGGCGACGAGCAAGTTTTCAACTGCTACTAGTGACCCTGTGGATCACGCTACTAGTTTTAGCAGTGAAGATTTGGGCTGGCTGGGCAACCCGATCGCTCAGTTTGTTAGCCGACGCACTACATACATTAATTGACAGTTTTAGCATTGGTTTGAGTCTGTTGGCGGTTACATCTGCTCCTCGCCCCATTGGTCGCGAAGTGTGGAGTTATGGCAAACGAGAAACGGCAGGTGTGCTTTTACTGGTTGCGTTTTTAGGATTCAGCGGGTTTAACCTGCTCAATCTCTCGGTAGAGCAGCTTCAGGCGGCTACCCAGAACCAGCCGTTGCCCTTTCCAACTCAGATTGATCTGCCGTTGGTACAACTGTTGGGCGTGGCAGTGGCAATTAACACCTGTCTGGTATTGTTTGAGCGCTACGAGTCAAGGGTGCTGGAGAGTTCTGCCCTGCGGCTCAATGCAGACCATATGCTGCGCGATACCTGGCTGACCATTGTTGTGCTGGTTGGGTTGGTGGGCGTATCGCAGGGTTTTGTTTGGCTCGATCCAATGATGGCGATCGCTCTGGTTGGTTTGACGGTGATTAGCCTCTGGCGGGTGCTGAACTGGCAACTGCCTCTCCTGGTGCAACAGGTGGCGATCGCCCCTGAATCTCTGGCACAAATCGCCTATCAAGTGGAAGGAGTAACCCAATGTCATCACGTTCGTTCTAGAGGGCTGGTTGGCCGACAGGTTTTAGTTGAAATGCATCTGATCTTGCATCCAGAGTTTATGTCTGCGGCTAACCTGATTGCAGAACGGGTCGAAGGTGCGATTCGGGAGCGATATGGCCCCGTTCAGGTCAAGATTCACGCCGATACCGAAGCCAACCGCCTGGAGCAATCTCGGCGGCTCAACATTAGTGCCATGAAAAGCAAACGGTCTCAGCGTGGCTTAAGTTAAACCGCTAGCTTTAGCAGGGAGCTTATCAGCCGTTGCTCTGCTGGCCGTTGGGGTCAGGTTAATGTTTTGAGTAGTTGCTGTAGGGTCGATTGAAATTGAGGAAACTCATACGCTTCAACGGTTTTGCGGCGGAGCAGATCGGGTTGATAGAGCTGAGGGTTAGGATAGGTACCCTGCAAAATTTGGACGAGCGTTTGGGCGATCGCCTCAATATTGTCTGGATCGACCAGACATCCCAGCTTACCGCTGGCTAATGGATCGCTGGAGCCGTCTCGATTTCCAGCCAACACGGGTTTGCCAGAGGCAAGCGCTTCCAGATAAACGATGCCAAATCCTTCCCCCTGGCTTGGCAGGGCAAAGATATCGCAAAGATTGTAATAGTCAGACAACTGTTCGTCGGCTACAAAACCAGCCAGAGTGACGCAATCTTGCAAATTGAGTTGGTCGATCAATGCCTCAATGCGGGGGCGATCGTCTCCTTTCCCCACAATTAGATAATGTACCTGGGGAATGTGCTGACGAATGTAGGGTAGGGCTTGAACGACTTTATCGTAGCCTTTGTAGCGAGCAAAACGCCCCAGTCGGCTCACGGTTAAGATAACTGGCTGGGTTGAAGTCAGGCTATATTCCTGCAGCAGGTAGGCGGGTTTGGCGTTAATTTGAAACCGATCGGCATCAAACGTATTGGGTAAAACAACCACCTTTTGTGGATCAAGCCGCTGTTCCTGGATGAGGCGATCGCGCGTGTAGTGGCTAACCGCAATGATGCGATCGGCCTGTTGCAATGCTCGAACCTGGTGGCGATTGGCAATATTCCAACCTTCTAAGCCGTGGATAACCACCCAATAAGGCGTCCGAGCCACTTGCTTTAACCAAAACCCAACGACAGCATAGTTGACGTGAGTGCAGATCAGCAGTTTTGGACGGTGCCAAACTCCCCGTAGAACAATATTCAGCAGCATGGCGAGGCTTTGCAGCCAGCGAGGCAAACGACCAAAACAGTGAAACGTCGTTTGTTCTAAGAACGAATCGCCGGGTGAAACGTCAGCATCGTATTTGAGAAAAACGCTGTAGTGGGCATTGGGATGAAGATTTTGTAGCGCTTCTAGCAGGTAAGCCGAATAAACCTGAATGCCGCCCTTGAAGCCAAAAATATTAGGGAATAACAAGAAAAAATGCGGCGGTTTAGCAAGTTTATTCAGCATCGACAGGCAGGCCACGACAACCAAGGTTAAGCGAACGTAGATGTAAACCATGTTCTAGATGCGCCCCTTTCTGGCCGGAACAGTTCCTCTGGCTCACGCGCCACCGATCGACCTGGAAGGGGCGGACTGTTCAACCGAGTTGTGGTGCAGTCAGACATGACTTTTCGGCAGAAAATAAGGTGCCCGAAGCCGAATCTGGACATCGGCAGACTCAATTTATGGAGACAAGTGGTAAAGACCAGTCTTCTCTACTAGTACCCATCTAGACTAGAAACATTGAGATCTGCCGCGACTAATTTGGCAGACTCGCTGTCTCAGGTT
Source organism: Oculatella sp. LEGE 06141 (assembly GCF_015207605.1). GTDB lineage: Bacteria > Cyanobacteriota > Cyanobacteriia > Elainellales > Elainellaceae > Oculatella. Next base: position 130,362 of record NZ_JADEWO010000010.1, on the reverse strand, counting down.
TAATCCCATCTGACTTCGGATATGTCTCAAGCTTCTACTGCAATCCAACCGACGATCGTGCTTATTGACGGACATTCCCTGGCGTTCCGCTCGTATTTTGCCCATGCCAAAGGACGCGATGGCGGTCTGCGAACCTCAACTGGAATTCCAACGAGTGTTAGCTATGGCTTCTTAAAAGCCTTGCTGGATACCGTTGAGCTTGAGAAACCAGACTATGTGGCGGTGGCCTTTGACTTGGGAATGCCAACATTTCGGCATGATGCAGATGAAACCTATAAGGAAGGCAGACCCGAAGCGCCGGAAGACTTCAAGCCTGATTTAGAAAACCTCAAAGCCCTGCTGGAAGCGCTCAATCTATCGATTTTGACGGCTCCGGGCTACGAGGCCGACGATGTGATTGGGACGCTGGCTCGACGAGCCAGCCAGGAAGGGTTTCGGGTGAAGGTGTTGACGGGCGATCGCGACCTATTTCAGTTGGTTGATCCGGAGAATCAAACCACTATTCTCTACCTCAGCACTACCTATGGCCGGGGAACGCCGCCACCCAGAGAATTTGGGTTTGAGGAAGTCAAAGAGAAATTGGGCGTTTTGCCCTCGCAGGTGGTAGATTACAAAGCCCTCTGTGGTGATCCATCCGACAATATTCCGGGTGTAAAGGGCATTGGCGAGAAAACTGCCGTTCAGCTACTAACGACCTACGGCTCACTGGAGAAGATCTATGATTCGTTAGACGAGATCAAAGGTGCCGTTAAAAAGAAACTGGAAGCAGGAGCAAATGACGCTCGCCATTCGCAATATATGGCGCAGATTCATTTAGGTGTGCCGCTAGAGATGAGCCTGGAGGACTGCAAACTGCAAGGCTTTGACAATGACACCTTAATGCCTTTACTAGAACAGCTAGAGTTTCGCTCGTTTATTAGCAAAATTGGGCAAATTCAGCGGCGGTTTGGCGGTACCCCGTCTGAAGAATCCGATACCGACTTTTCTGAGAGAACGGGAGAGGTTCTGGCTGCCCAGGAAACCGTGCCCGATTTTAAGGAAGATGGAGATCTGTGGTTTTTTAGCGCTGAAGAAACAGAGGAAGCGCAAAATCGGCCTACGATCGACCTCAAACCCCAGATTATCGACACGCCTGAGCAGCTAACGGCATTGATCGATCGCCTCAAAACCTTTACCGATCCAGATACTCCCGTGGCGTGGGATACAGAAACCAGTGCCCTGAAGCCCCATGATGCCGACCTGGTGGGAATTGGCTGCTGCTGGGGGGCGGAACCAACCGATGTGGCTTATATTCCCCTGGGGCATAAAGCCGGAAATAATTTGGATCTGGCGATCGCCCTGGAAGGGTTGCGTCCCATTTTGGAAAGTGCCGACTATCCCAAAGTGCTGCAAAATGCTAAGTTCGATCGCCTGATCTTCCGTTGCCAGGGCATTAAGCTGACGGGAGTGGTTTTCGATACGATGCTGGCGAGTTATGTGCTGAACCCAGACAACAGCCACAGCCTGAGCGAGTTAGGGCTGAAGTATCTGGGAGTGATGTCTCAAAGCTATAGCGACCTGGTGCCCAAAGGCAAAACCATTGCCGATCTCAACATTGAGCCAGTGGCGAACTACTGCGGCATGGATGCCTATGTTACCTATAACCTGAGGCCAAAGCTAAGGGCAGAACTGGAAGACTATCCACGCTTGCTTAAGCTGCTGCTAGAAGTGGAAGTGCCGCTGGAGCCTGTTCTGGCAGAGATGGAGTATCGCGGTATTCGGATTGACCAGGCGTATCTCAAGCAATTTTCGCAACGGCTAGAGAAAGACCTGGCGGCGATCGAAACCAAAGCCTATGAGCTGGCTGGAGAAACCTTTAACCTCGGCTCGCCCAAGCAACTGAGCGATTTGCTGTTTGAAAAGTTGGGACTCGATCGCCGCAAATCGCGCAAAATTAAAACGGGTTACTCTACCGATGCTGCGACGCTGGAGAAGTTACAGGGCGATCATGCCGTTGTGGATTTGATCCTGGAGCATCGCACCTTATCCAAACTGAAATCCACCTATGTAGACGGTTTGCCAGTTCTGGTTCACCCCAAGACTCAGCGAGTGCATACCGATTTCAACCAGGCCATTACCTCGACCGGACGGCTATCCTCTTCCAGCCCGAACCTGCAAAATATTCCCATCCGTACGGCCTTTAGCCGTCAAATTCGAGCGGCGTTTGTGCCCGAACCGGGAAGGCTATTGGTGGCGGCTGACTATTCACAAATTGAGCTACGCATTCTGGCGCACCTGAGCCAGGAACCCGTCTTACTAGATACCTACCGCAACAATCAGGATGTGCATACGCTGACGGCACAACTGCTGTTAGAGAAGGAAACCATTACCTCTGAAGAGCGGCGATTGGGTAAGATCATCAACTTTGGCGTGATTTATGGCATGGGTGCTTCTCGGTTTGCCAGGGAAGCGGGGGTAGCCCGTTCGCAGGCTCAGGTGTTTATCGATCGCTTCAACGAACGCTATCCTCTGGTGTTTGGCTATTTGCAGAAAATGCAGCAAGAGGCGATCGCACACGGCTACGTTGAAACCATCATGGGGCGGCGGCGCTATTTCAATTTTGGTAGCGACAGCATCCGCAAACTGCGGGGCAACTCACCTGAAGCCATTGATTTAAGCAAAGTGAAAACCCGCGACCAATACGACGCTCAGATGTTGCGGGCGGCGGCCAACGCCCCCATTCAAGGCTCCAGTGCCGACATCATCAAAGTGGCAATGGTGAAGTTAACCGACGTACTGAGTGGTTACAGAGCTGACCTGTTGCTGCAAGTTCACGATGAATTGGTGTTTGAAGTCCATCCCGACGATTGGAACGACCTGCAACCCCAAATCAAATCAACGATGGAATCGGCTGCCGATCTAAGTGTGCCGCTGATGGTTGAAGTACACGCTGGCTCCAACTGGATGGAGACAAAGTAATCGCAGGACGTAACGCTAGTGGGCTTCAACGAGCGGCATCTGGGTAGAAATGGCGCTGATGTGTGGCACAGTGTGAAAGGAGTCATAAGGGAGCGATCGTGCACTTACTTATTCCAGCAGCCGGGTCAGGGCGACGGATGGGGCACACCCGGAATAAGTTGCTGTTGCCGCTATTAGGCCAGCCGTTGTTAGCCTGGACGCTGCTAGCCGCTAAGGCTTCTCGCCATATCGAGTGGATTGGCATCATTGGTCAACCGCACGACTGGCCGGATTTCAAGGAGATTGGGCTTGGCGTAGGACTGGGGGAATCGGTTCATTTCATTCAAGGGGGAACCACCCGGCAAGAATCTGTTTACTGTGGGTTACAAGGGCTTCCAAATGAGGCCGATCGCGTCCTGATTCACGATGGTGCCCGCTGTTTGGTAACGCCGGAACTGTTCGATCGCTGCTCTGAAGCGCTGCAAACCTACTCGGGCTTCATTGCGGCGGTGCCGGTTAAAGACACCATTAAAGTCGTCAATTCCCAAACTCAAGTGATTGAAAGTACGCCCGATCGCAACCAGCTTTGGGCGGCTCAAACCCCACAGGGCTTTGAGGTGCAAACCTTGCTTCACTGTCACACTGAAGGTGTGGAACAGGGGTGGGAAGTAACGGACGATGCGGCTTTATTTGAACAGTGTGGCTTGCCAGTGCATATTGTGGAAGGGGAAGAAACCAATTTGAAGGTAACAACTCCAGTTGATTTGGCGATCGCCGAGTTTATTTTGCGCCAACGCCAAGCCAACATCAGTAAGCTATGAGGGTGAGTAAGCGGTGAGAACCGCGAGTCCCAATCAGACCTTCTCAACCCATTCAACCTGCCGCCCGACCTGTGGCTCCTGACTCTGTGTATGAGTTTTAATGACTGACCTTGGCCATTATGCTGTCAGAAAGTCTACCGACCTTATCTAGTCCCTATGCTCAGCATTGGTCGATTGATCCGTCGATTCGGTTTCTCAATCACGGCTCGTTTGGCGCTTGCCCAACGGCAGTATTAGAGAAGCAGCGATCGCTCCAGGCACAGCTCGAACTGGAACCATTGCGTTTCTTTGAACGAGAATTAGAACCGCTGTTAGATGCTGCCCGGAACGAGTTAGCCAGCTTTGTTGGTGCCGATGAAGCTGATGTCGTCTTTGTCCCCAATGCGACAACGGGCATTAACACGGTGTTGCGTTCTCTCACCTTTCAGGCTGGCGATGAACTGTTAACCACCAATCATGAGTACAACGCCTCTCGCAACGCCCTGAATTTTGCGGCAGAACGCTCGGGTGCCAGGGTTATAGTTGCAGATATCCCCTTTCCGATCGCCTCTGCCGATTGCATTCTAGACATCCTGTTGGCTCACCTATCGTCCAGAACCAGGCTGGTTCTCCTGGATCATGTGACCAGCCAGACTGGAATGATATTTCCAATTGAGGCGATCGTACAGTCCCTAACGGCTCAGGGCGTTGACGTTTTGGTTGATGGTGCCCATGCGCCGGGAATGGTACCGCTGCAACTCAACGCACTGGGAGCAACCTACTACACCGGAAACTGCCACAAATGGCTCTGTGCCCCTAAAGGAGCCGCATTTCTTTACGTACGACCAGAGAAACAGGCGGCAATTCGTCCACTGGTGATTAGTCATGGCGCTAATTCACCCCGTACTGACCGTTCTCGCTTTCACCTGGAGTTTGACTGGACAGGAACCGCAGACCCAACGGCCTATCTCTGTGTGCCGGAGGCGATTCGGTTGATTGGATCGCTGATGCCAGGAGGGTGGAGCGCTGTTATGTCTCACAACCGCTCGATGGCATTGGCCGCCAGACAACGCCTGTGTGATGCCTTAAATGTAGCGCCTCCCTGTCCAGAAGAGATGATTGGCTCGATGGCAGTGGTTCCCTTATCGATGGGAACTGCTGAGAGGCTAGCTGATAAGCTAAAACAGAGTTTGTTCGATCGCTACCAGATTGAAGTTCCGGTCGTTCCCTGGCATTCCCCACCGTGGATGGTGCGAGTCTCGGCGCAGCTTTACAACACACTGTCAGATTATGATGTTTTGGCTAGGGCACTGGTGGATCTGCAATGTGGCACAGGCTAAAAGCGTTTTCTGAACATCCCTGGTTTCATCCAATTTTGCTGCTGGTTTGGATAGCCATTGGCACTGGCTTACGCTTCACTAACCTTGATTTGAAGCCGCTCTGGACGGATGAGTTTTCAACCATTGTTTTTAGCCTCGGCAACAGCTTTCGCACGATTCCGCTCGATCGGGTGATTCCGCTCGATTCACTCTTGCAACTCTTGCGTCCCCATCCACAGGCTGGTGTCGGTTCGGTGGTGGGTTCTCTAGCCGCAGAGAGCAACCACCCGCCGCTTTACTTTGTTTTGACGCATCTGTGGCTACAGCTCTTTCCACCGACCGCAGATGGCTTGGTTACAGCATGGCAGGTGCGATCGCTCTCCGCTCTCTTTGGCGTGTTGTCTATTCCAGCCATGTTTGGCCTGGGCTGGCTGGCATTTCGATCGCGCCTGGTAGGGCATTGCTCGGCAGTGTTAATGGCGGTTTCTCCGTTTGGCATTTATCTGGCTCAAGAAGCCCGCCACTATACGCTGCCAGTGTTGTGGAGCATTGCATCGTTTTGTTGTCTCATTGTGGCGGCACGAACCATTAAACAGCGCCGTCCGCTACCCCACTGGATAGGCGTTTTGTGGGTGATTGTGAATGCCCTGGGCATGGCGACTCATTTTTTCTTTTTGCTAACGTTAATTGCAGAAGGAATCGTTGTGATTCTGCTGGGTTTAATGCAAAGCTGGCGAGAGCGGGGTGTTTGGCATCCATCCTACTGGGGCAGGCTGTTTGCTGTAGCGTTGGGCACTGCCGCCACTATTGTGGTGTGGTTGCCCACGATTCAAACGGTTCAGGATGGCGATCTCACTCAGTGGATTGTGCAGAGCGATCGCGCTGGCATCGACTGGCTCGACCCATTGCCGCGAGTCATTGCCGGATGGATCACCATGCTTTACCTGCTGCCGATTCAGTCGGTCTCGCAACCGACTGGGATTGTTTCGGCGATCATTCTGGTATTGCTCGTTCTCTGGACAGTCCCCCAACTGTATCGCGGCTTAAAAACCCAATATGACCACCCTCGCCTGCGGGTCTCGGTTCAAGTCCTGGGTGGCTTAGTGGGCGTGGCGATCGCCATGTTTTTGGGCATTACTTACATTCTCGCCATTGATTTATCTAGCGCCTTTCGGTACCACTTCTTTTACTTTCCGGCGGTTCTAGCCATCGCAGGCGCAGCATTAGCCAGCGAGTGGCAGAGTGCTGACAAGGGCGATCGCAAAGCCATGTCACCCTGGTTTAAGCCGTTTCAACCTGGCCGATGGGCGGTGGTTGCGATCGTAGTGATGGGGATGATCGGTAGCCTTTCTGTCGGGTGGAACATGGCCTACCAGAAGACCCATCAACCCGATCGCGTTATTCACGAAATCTTGAACGCCTCTCACGTGCCGATATTGATTACCATTTCTCACCAAACGCACGGGCAGACCGGACGCATGATGGGTCTGGCTCTGGAGCTAGAACGGCAAGAACACTCTAGTTTTGCACCGGAACCGCTCTTTTTCTTAGATCACCAAAAGTGTGCGTCTCTTGACGACCCCAACTGCCACATCCCCACCCCTAAACTGCGGCGAATTTTGTCTCAATTGCAACGCCCCTTTGATGTGTGGCTAGTCAACTACCACAGCTCTGCCAACTTGAGAGAGCAGCAGTGTTATGCCGATCGCCAATATCATCGCCGTGTATTTGATGGCTACAAATACCATCTCTACCACTGCCCAACCAGGGGTGATGAATCGTAAGAGAGCCAGTTGGTGGAAGGAATAATCAGGGACTGAAGCCCTTGTTGACAAGGTTATTCTCCCCCAGTCTGATTACCCCCTGGCTAACTGACCCCTCGTTGTGAGGTTGGGGTAACCACTACGAACCTCAACACACAAAAGCGCTGGGACTTTGCAACTTGTCAGTCAGTCAGGATTATTCCATCACCGGAAGCCGTTGCCCTGAGTAAAATCGACCAGCCAATCTTTAACGTGATAGGTGGCACGGCAATCATCTTCGTTGTAGCGCAGAATAGACTCCAGAAAACGGCGATCGCCTGTTGCTAACCATTGGTCATACCAGTAAATAGATTGGGCACCATTAGCATCTGCATCGCGCCAATCAAACCCAATCCAGCGGGCGATCGGTTTCAGGGCATAGCTTTCAACGGGCATGGTTGCTACGCGAGTAACCCGTTCATGCAGGTCAACAAATCGTTCGACTAGGGGCGTAATCAAATGCTCAGGCGTGTTGTATTCAACCGCCAACCGCCGCACCGTTTGCACTTCATACGGGCAAAAATGGAAGATGGGTGCAGAGGGATAGCGCCAGAGCAGTTCCAACAGTTGCTCCCACACTAAGCTTTCATCATCTTGATGTTCGGCAAGCAAGGCGTGAAAGGCTTCAGTTTGAGCCAGCCGATCGACCACCAGCACACCGTGCAAATACACCAAGTTTTGGTCGGGAGCGGCTTCAATATCAAAGTAAAGCTCAACCGTATCCGTTGGCAGTTCGGCGGTCGTCAGCAGGGGAGCGCTGATATCTAACCGCTGCGGCAAGGCTAATGCTTTATTTTGAAGCGTTGCCTGCGCCTGCTTAACCAGTTTGGAAGCGACCTGAAAGCCAAACCCAGGCAACGGTTCTAGCCGTTTAGCTGGTGCGATCGCCAACGCATCCAGCGTCGTCAGTTTAAGAGCCTTGAGCTGTGTATAGCGATTGGGAGTAACGCCAGGTAACAACGATAGATGCTGGTCGGTGCGAGCAATGTCGTAACAGAAACTAGCCCAATGGCACAAATCACAGCGGTTATGGGCAATAAACACATCTGGTTCTTGCTGCTCAATGAGCATTTGCATACAGTTCTCCAAAATGTCCTGCATGCGCGGCAGCATTTCCACTAAATCAACAGCATAGGCACCCCGCTGTCGCAACATCAGCCAGCTTGTTTCGGCCCACGCCCCCTGCACCTCTGCCAGCACATAGGCATGGTAAGCGGCGATCATTTGATAATCTAGCTTGGGGCGCTTACCGAGCTTGATGTCAACCGTTTCGTAGAGCCAATCGCCAAAATACGAAAACCCAGGCTGTTTAATAAGTAAGCTCGGACGGCTAACCAGGCGTAGCCCGTTTTCGCGTTCTACAACCAAAACCCCTTGAGCAATGCGATCGGCACCCTGCTGCATCAGCTCTAGCGTTTTAGCGGCTCCCGTTAGCCAATCTTCTCGCGGATAGGTTGGCGCGTGAACTGGGTCATCTCCAACAATCGACCGTTGATGTTGCAGGCTGTCTTGCCGCAGCTTGCGTAAATAATCGCTCGGAGGGTCACGCTGGCTCAGGTCACCGTAGAGATCCAGAAAGGCGCGACGATTGCAGCGTTGGTAATTAAACAAAAGCTCATCTGTCAGCCATAGAGCATGAGCACGGTCAGAAGATGGAACCGACTGTAACCGTTGGTGATGGTTTGGCAAGATAGTGGGCGGGGCGAGGTGGTTCCCCTCAGCCCCGAAGAAGTTGGGTCTGTAGGGGTTAACGGACAAAACCGCTCAGATTAAGTTGGACGCGAGTACAGGCTACCTCAGAACCGACTTTTCTTTGAGGCGCGGCTTTCTGAGGCGTGGCCTGTCTACTCAAGCGATCGCCCTTGCTTGACGAGACCGTCTCTAAGCACTCAACTGAAATAGTGGCGGCTACTCTTTCAAATACAGGCAAATATCTATTGAAAACAGTACTCTGATCGCAGTGCTTCATAGTGGGTGAAACTTAACTGGATAACTCGCCTGATGAACTCTGCAAAACTGGTTTAAGGTAACTGCCCCCCATATCTATGACTTTAGCTTGATTTTATTCGTTCGATCGCAATCTAGCCTGTTTTTTTCAGTCAATTGTCAATCAGTCATCCTGGCTTGTTTCAGATTGGGTGAGCCACAAACTGTTAGCCAAGATAGGTAGAGAACAAGGATAGGTAGAAAACGAGCCGCAGCCCTGCACCAGTTGAACCGTTTGCCAGACTACGTTTATCTATACACCTTGGTACAATGCGAGAGTTTTCTGCAACTAGGGCATCATGACGACGGCTTCTTCAACGTTGGTGCAACTCCAACAGCATCGCCAATTATTTCCAGCATTAACCAATAAAGCATATTTCAATTACGGCGGTCAGGGTGCCATGCCGCAACGCTCGATCGCGGCTATTCAGATGGCGCATGAACATATTCAGCAAGTTGGCCCTTTTTCGAACGCCATTAATGCCTGGGTTGGGCAAGAAGCCAACCAGATGCGAGAGTCGATCGCCTCAGAGCTAGGCACAACTGCTACAACCATCGCGTTGACCGAAGACGTATCAGTGGGATGCAACATCGCTTTATGGGGAATTGATTGGCAGGCAGGCGATCACCTGTTGCTGTCAGATTGTGAACATCCCGGCATTGTCGCTGCTGCCCTTGAGATTCGCCGCCGTTTTGGGGTAGACGTGTCCACCTGCCCGTTAATGGCAACGTTAAACGACGGTGATCCGGTTGCCGTTATTGAGCAACATTTACGCCCCACTACTCGCCTCGTTGTCATCAGTCATATTCTTTGGAACACGGGGCAAGTATTGCCCCTGGCCGAAATTAGTGCCCTTTGCCACCAGTACCCAGCGCAGTCTGGCACCGTTAGAGTGTTGGTTGATGCGGCTCAGTCAGTTGGCGTGTTACCGCTCAATTTGCCAGAGTCAGAGGCCGACTTTTATGCCTTTACCGGGCACAAGTGGTGGTGCGGTCCTGCAGGTGTGGGTGGGTTGTACGTTCACCCAGCGGCAATGGCAAGCCTCAACCCCACATTCATTGGTTGGCGTGGCATTACTCAGGCTTCGAGCGTGCAAACAACGGTTTGGCAACCCGATGCGCGACGCTATGAAGTCGCCACGTCAGACTACACGCTGTTTGCCGGATTGAGAGAGGCGATCGCCATTCATCAGCAATGGGGCAGCGCGCAAGAGCGCTACCAGCGAATTCAGCATTTGAGCCGCTATCTCTGGCAAGGGTTAACCGATCTGCCGCAAATTACCTGTCTGAGAACTGCTCCTCCCGAAGCCGGATTGGTATCCTTTCGGGTCAACCATGCGCGGCAAGATGTCCATAAATGGCTGGTGCAAACGCTGGAAAAGCAAAACATCATGCTTCGCACTATCCTGGAGCCAGACTGCGTGCGTGCGTGCGTTCACTACTTCACGCTGGAGTCGGAACTGGATAACCTGATTCAAGCCATTCACACCCTGGTGAGCCAGTGAGACAGATGTTCTGCTAATCCCTCTATCTACTTGAGAGTGCCGTTAACGGGTTGGCGATCAATCGGGACGCAATGCGATCGCCAACCGCTCCAACTCGTCTCGAACTAAGCCCGGTTGATACCCCAAACCAAATGCAAATGAGCTGTCTAACGAGAGATCTGGCGGTCTGGGTGCCGCCATTTTAACATCCGCTTGATGGCAGGGATTGAGGTTTGTGGGCAGTCCCAGCACCTCAACCATAAGACAACCAAACTGATAGCGCGATAGCCGTTCTCTGCCGCCCAAATGAACGATGCGCCCCCTAACCTGCTCTAACGCCAGCAAAATTCCCTGTGCTGCCGATTCACCGCTGACTGGTGTGCGAATTTCGTCCACAAATAGATTGAGCGATCGCCCTGCCTGTAAGGTTTGAATAAAGGGTTGAATAAAGCTTTGAGCGTGGGGCACGGCTCCAAACATGAGCGGCATTCGGCAGATAGCCATCATGGGATGGCGCTCCATCATGCCTGTTTCTGCTGCTACTTTTTGTTCACCATAGCGGTTGACCGGGCAGACTAAATCCGTCTCACGATACGGTGGATTCAATCCATCAAAGACCATCTCCGTTGATGTGAACACGCAGGGAATTTGAGCATCGGCACATAGCCCTGCCAGGTTGCAAGATGCGGTGACGTTAATCAGATATGAGGCTTCAGGTTCCACTTCGCAGCGATTTGGTTGAGATAACGCAGCCGCATGAATTACGGCATCGGGATGCAGGGTTTGAAACAGGGCTTTAAGGGCGTTGAAGTCAGTTAAATCAACCGGAAACAGTGTCGTATCGGGTAAATCAACCGAGTGGGCATGACACGTTCCATAGACCTGCCACTGCGATCGCGCCAACTGGCAAAGATGCCATCCCAGGAAGCCACTCGCCCCAGTAATCAACAGTTTCTTCATTGATTCTTTATCCTCTCCACAAAATCTTCACATCTAGCCCTTACTGTTGACAGTGAACGGCAGATGAAATGGCCTAATGCCTACCTTCATCGATTTAGAGATTAAGCGTCTCCTAATGGGGCGATCGCAATTAGAACGTCACCCTCTGCTGATATTGCCTGAACCCAAACCAAGCAGACGACTCCCCGCGACAGCTTAGCAAAGCGATCGCCTTGAGTGAGATGCCTTAACTCCCTGCCCACGAAACGTTACAGGAGGTATTAACTGTGAGACTGAAGTTTTTTGTCTTACCACTAGCGCTCGGAGCAGCAGCAGTGTTAGGGGCTTGTCAACCTGGAGCGGATGCTCCCAGCTCAGACCCGGCTCTCTCTCCCGAAGCGGGTGGTATGGAGTCCCCTGGAATGGAATCTCCAGCTAATCCGGCGGCTGACCCAGCCGTGCCATCCCCTGGTGCCGAGGCACCTCCGGGCGGCTAGGGTTTAAAGCTTCACTACGAACCCAGATTAACCAGGACCCACTACTCTCAGTTCACAGATACGAGGAATTATCCGATGAGCGCACATAATTACTTTGCTCTGCTCAAAAAGCTTCCTGGAATCGTTGGGGTAGTAAGCGCTAGTGCTTTACTTAGCCTTCCTGTTTTGGCTCAGTCAGCACCTGGCTCTACTTCCAGCGAATCTACAACCGAGGTGGCTCAAACAGCAGATGAAGAATCAAGCGCAACGACTGAATTTGAACTCTCTCCTCAAGGATTAGAAATCCTGTGTGAGCGGTTCCCATTAAACTCTCGGTGCGAAGATGGTGCCACTGCGCCTGGTGCTGCGGCACCAGAAAGCGGGTGGTCTGAGGATGCCCTCAACCCATCGAGTGATGAACCAGTCGAAGAGACGACGGACCCAGAAGCCGATCCGGGCGTTCCTACGCAGATTCAAGACGACACCACGGAACCGAGTGATGACGATGGGTTCAGCGACCCCGGTGCAATGACACCCGGCACAATGACACCCGGTACAATGGCCCCTGGAACCCGTCCGTCTGAGGATGCCCTCAGCCCATCGAGTGGCGAGCCAGTCGAAGAGACGACGGACCCAGAAGCCGATCCGGGCGTTCCTACGCAGATTCAAGATGACACCACGGAACCGAGCGGTGACGATGGGTTCAGCGACCCCGGCGCGATGGCACCGGAGTCTAGCCCATCTGCTGATCTAGGTGCTGCGGAATTGGGTCAGGCTCCCCCCAGTGCTCCGGCACCTACTGCCCCAGCGGCACCTGGCACTTCCGCTCCGGCAACTGATGTCTCTCAGGCGGAATTGCAGCAGTTTGCGAATGCTATTCCAGAACTGCAAGCCCTGGAGCAGTCTGCTCAGCAAGAGGTAGCTCAAACGATTCAGTCGTCTGGCTTGAGCCGTGAGCGGTTTACCGAGATCTTCCAGTCTCAACAGTCTCCTACCGCCACACCAAGCTCTGAGGTTTCTGAAGATGAGCAGCAGTCGTTTGAAGAGGCGATCGCTCAAATTCAGTCTATTGAACGCGAAACTTTGTCGCAGCAAGCTCAAGTATTGCAATCTCAGGGATTAGAGCCAGAGCGCTTCAATCAAATCTTGGCGGCCATCCGGCAAGACCCGGCGTTGCAGCAACAAGTCCAGCAATTGCTTCCAAACTAAGCGTCTAGCTTAGCGTTCAATTCATTAGACATTCAGCCCAGCAGTTCGTTGCAGATGCGATCGCATCTCAACGGGCTGCTTTCTTATTGGGTGTGCGCTCAACAATCTGTACTATGGCAGTGTCATTTGCCTCACCGCATCTTTAACAATGGGCAGGGAGATTGGCTAACTTAACCGTCCCTCATCCATCGCAAGATTGAGTTGAATCCCGGCGAGTTAGCTTTTGGTTTAGCCCGTGTTTGCTTACTCTACGTTTGACCGAGGCGCAATTCATGAAGCTCTTGCTAGTAGAAGATGACGAGCGCATTGCCGATGCACTGGTAGAAGACCTGACCGACCAGAATTACACTATTGACGTTGCCCACAACGGACGTAGCGCATGGGAGATGCTGGATGCATTTGCTTACGATCTAATTTTGCTAGACGTAATGCTTCCCGAAATCGATGGTATTACGCTCTGCCGTGAATTGCGTTCTCAACGGTGCGATACTCCTATCCTCATGCTGACCGCACGCGACACCATTAGCGACAAAGTTATGGGGCTGGATGCCGGAGCCGATGACTATATGGTTAAACCCTTCGATTTAGAAGAACTTTCAGCTCGAATTCGGTCTTTGCTGCGGCGTGGGGGTGGCTCTTTGCCGCCTATCTTTGAATGGGGAAGTCTCCATCTTGACCCCAGTAGCTGTGAAGTAAGTTACGACGGGCAGATGCTGTCGCTAACGCCAAAAGAATATTCTTTGCTGGAGCTGTTTCTTCGTAACAATCGCCGGGTGTTTAGCAGCGGTCAAATATTAGAACGGCTCTGGTCCTATGAAGAGCCGCCGACAGAAGAAACCGTCCGATCGCACATCAAAGGACTGCGGCAAAAGCTTAAACTAGCGGGTGCCCCCACCGATTTGATCGAAACGGTACATGGGTTGGGCTATCGGCTCAAGCAACTTTACTAGCCACTGCGACTAGACCAGACATGTTCAAGAACTTAGGCTGGCGTCTTCTGCTTACGTATCTGGCAGTTATGGCCGCAATCTTTGGGACATCGGCTTCAGCCGCATACCTTTTTTTTGTGCATAGCCTTTACCAACAGCTTGACAGCCGCCTGCTCACCCTGGCTCAATCGGCGGCTCCCAGCCTAACTGCCGTTAAAATTCAAGGTGACGAGCATTTAGACGAGCGGGCAGAAATTCCCTGGCAAGAGCTGTTTCGTCGCAATCAACAGAGCTTGACCTGGTTTGATTTAAACGGTAGAGAACTGGCAACCCGAGGCGCGATTCAAGTTAGCTTACCTGTCAGAACTGGAATTTTGACGTTGAAGCGGCAACAAATTCGCACTTTTACGATTCCGGTCTACTTACAAAGTTCAGATTTGCCCATTCCAACCCTGGAAGGCTACATCCGTGCCAGCGAATCGACCAAAGAAATTGAGGAAGTAATTGCCAAACTCCGTTGGGGATTAGGGCTGGGTGGCATAGTGGCTTTGGGCTTGAGCGGTATTGGTGGAGTGTGGCTGGTGCAAAAATCTCTGTTACCTACCCAACAAAGTTTTGAGCAACTGAAGCAATTTACTGCCGATGCCTCCCATGAGCTACGCAGCCCTTTAACGGCCGTCAAAACTTCAATTGAGGTGATCTTAAAACACCCCGAACGAATTCATCCTAAAGACTCGAAGAAGCTGTTTGCGATCGCCAGCGCCACCAACCAGATGACTCACCTGGTAGAAGATCTCCTCTTCCTGGCCCGAACGGATGCTGCCGTTATGGTGTTGAACAACGACAAGGCTCCAATTTATCTCTACAAAGTGTTACAAGATCTGCTGGCTCTTTTAGACTCCCAGGCGCAACAGCGCGGGATTACGTTCCAATCAGACCTGTTGCCCGATGTCATGGTGATTGGGGATGCCGCAAGGCTAACTCGTCTCTTTTCAAACCTGTTGGAAAACGCGCTGCAATACACCTCCTCCGGGGGAACGGTGACACTCTCTATGAAACAGGGCAGCAAACACGTTGTGGTTAGCGTCCAGGATACAGGAATTGGCATTGCACCCGAACGAATTCGTCTGGTTTTTCAGCGCTTTTGGCGAGCCGATCGCGCCCGATCGCATCGCGCTGGTGGATTGGGGTTAGGGTTGGCAATTGCTCAGGCGATCGCACAACAGCACAACGGTGAAATCACAGTTAACAGTCGGGTGGGCGAGGGAAGCTGCTTCCGAGTGCGGTTGCCCCTGGCGAATGGCTAAGCCGCAATTTTTAAACTCCACGCCCTTAACCTTATGACAGCAACCCTGGTCGAATGGCTGAAACCCATCTGGCTCCCAATCTCCTGTTTGCCATCAACCCTATCTCACCGTTGGTCATCCCGTTGGTTATCGATGTTACTGCTTCAGTTTTAGTAGCAAACTCACATATCTCTACCAACAAACCGGGGTATAGTAAGAAGGCTTGTTGACGTCGCCTGATACTATTTCTATGGAACTGTCCTGCAAGGTCGAATATGCCTTAGTTGCTCTACTGGAACTTTCAACCTATTTTGAGCGGGGAGAACCGCTGCAAATCAAGCAGATTGCTGCTAACCAGGGCATTCCCGACCGATATCTAGAACAAGTCTTTGCATCTTTGCGCCATGCTGGTATTGTTCGCAGTCAGCGGGGGAATCGGGGCGGCTATCTGTTAGCACGAGAACCCTGGCAAATCACCTTGCTAGACGTGTTCAACTGTCTAGAAGTGGGTAGCGACTCAAAGCAGGGACGACAACCCGAAGGAGTCGATCGCGGAATAGTACGCGAGGTGTGGAAAGAAGCACAGCAAAAAGCAAGGACAGTGCTTCAGCAGCATACGATTCAAGATTTGCGACAACAACGAGAGGCACGTCAACGGTTAAGCAGTATGTATTACATCTAACGACATCTAGAGACAAGCGTGCCGTTAGATAGCACAGCACACTGTCGGGGAATACTACTGGTACATGTCTTCTGGTAAATGTCTTCAAGCCATGGCTTGACCACGATGGAGTTTGGGAGCCTGACGGACCGTCGTCTACAGCAATTCCCCTATCCATTGAAGGCGGATACCGTAAAACATCGATGAAGTTTAAATATCCAATAAAGTCCGGAGCAGTGGTCGATCGGCTAGAAGAGATAATATCAGGATGAAGTAACGTCGCAACAGTGCCACTTTCATCCGTTCTTCTTCGATCTTCCAACCGATTTATGTAGTTTTTTATCGCTCAAACGGACGTTTGAGTTTTGTAGAAACTTTACATCTATCTGTAGGAAGACAGGTTATATAAGTTATATAAGCTACATAAGTTCAGTGGTCAACACAGTGTGCTAACGCAGTCTGTGCCAACAATCTACCAATCCATCTATCTCTGGTGCCTAACTCGTAGCAGCCTCGCTTCACAAACTTCTGTTGTCAATTTTATGAATACAGCACACACCGCATCAAAACTGAATTGGCTGGTTTCGTTTCCACGGACGATTAAACAAACCTTTGATGAATGGGTTCGCAATGAGATTGTTGATGATGACCCCTATGATCAAATGCTGCAAGACCTGTCTGATCAAAATTTAGAAGGTTCAAGCGCCTATCGAGACAGTTCGCAGGCAGCATAGGTCGTTCCTCAATCGACTTTGCAGCAACACAGACTCAATCCTATAAAACAGACGCTTAAGTTGAACTAAAGGTTCCCTTCATAATTGAAGACTTTGCTGAATTGCAAGTTGAAATGGTTAAGATGCATGTTGGGTCTGGCTTTCAACTGCTAAGGCAAAGTCTGGAGCCACTCCCACGCGCTTCTAGCCGTGGGAGTCAGGACTCAGGCAGGAACGGTACACCTAAAGACTGTCTGATATTCCTCACTCCTATGGGGGCATCGAGATGGTTAGGGAATGGATATCCTATCCATTGCTAGGGCGTGTTTTAAATCCCGGAAGTCCCAACTCTATAGACTTTTGAACGATTCTAAGTCCCCCATGGGGGACTTAGGGGGCAAAAAGCACAATGTAACCGAGCAATCAGGAGTTTTAAATCACGCCCTAGGATTACAGGTACTAAGATCCATACAGGTATCAGAGTTTATACAGGGCTTTGACCATAAAACGGCAGGGCATTTGTCCAGTTGGGGCGGGTACCCTTTTGCCAGTCGTGCAGCGCCAGTGCCAGCAGTGCGGTAACAGACTCACCCAGGCTGCCTGAGACTTGAATAAGACGAATGGGTTTATCCCAATTTGCAAGGGTCTGTTGCCACTTCTCGTGGTTTAGAACGCTATCTGGAAACCGTTCGCTCAATTTCTGGTGATCAACAGAGTAGATGGCCGTATAAAGTTCTCCCCGTTGGGCAGGCATCTGCACAGCGATGTCGATGGCGTTGGAGTGGTCAGTTTGCGCTGTCCGGAGGGCGGCTTCTAGCGCAATGGTTTCGACTGTCCACGAGGGGTGGTGCGGTTGCAGAGACGCTGACCAGGCGATCGCAGCCAGCGTAGAAATGGCATAGAGGGGAATATTTAACTGCTGGGCTAAGGTGCGGGCGGTAACGACTCCTAAACGAGTGCCCGTGAATCCCCCTGGCCCTTTAGCCACCGCAATCCAGGCTAGATCTGTCCAGCGGTAAGGCTGGATGAATTCATTGAGATACAAATGTAGATCGGTTGAGAGCGATCGCCCCAAGTCCCAAACTTGATGACGGTCTTCTCCCTGTAAGTTGCTGAGTGCCAGCCCCAACTCTGGACTGGCGGTATGGAGAGCGAGGGCGAACTGGGAAGCGCCTGAAGGAGAGGGATGGCTCAAGAATTGCTGCTGACTTCAAGATTGGGCAAGAGGCGATCGCCGTGTTGCTGGCGACTTTCCCGCATGGCGTTAACAAACTGCTCGAACAAATAGTCGGCATCGTGGGGGCCAGGACTGGCTTCTGGGTGGTACTGCACCGAGAAAATGGGCAACGTTTTGTGGCGCAACCCGGCAATGGTGCGATCGTTAAGGTTGAGATGGGTGATTTCTACCTCTGTTTTGGCGAGAGAGTCAGCATCGATGGCAAAGCCGTGGTTTTGGCTGGTAATTTCAACCCGCTGCTTCAGTCCGGCGGGTTGGTTCAAGCCGCGATGCCCAAATTTAAGCTTAAACGTATCGGCACCCAGGGATAACCCCAAAATTTGATGCCCCATGCAAATGCCAAAAATGGGTCTTTGACTCGCCAACAGCGCTTTAGTGGTTTCAATGCCGTCGAGTACGGTTGCTGGGTCGCCGGGGCCGTTCGATAGAAAAATGCCGTCTGGATTGTACTTCAGGATCTCATCAGCAGGGGTATTTACGGGAACTACGATAACCCGGCAACCGTAGCTAGCAAGGCGACGTAAGATGTTGCGTTTGATGCCAAAGTCGATGGCAACGACCGTGAACGATGCTTCTGGTGTCGTGAGGGTTGGTCGAAACTCCCAGCTAACATCGGTTGGATCAGCCCACTCGTACACATTTTGGGTGCTAACCTCCTGCACCAGGTTTAACCCCGCCATGCTAGGCGCTTCCTGTACGCGCAGCAGTAAATCTGCTGGGTCGAGTATTTCTGTGGAAATAGCGCCGTTCATCGCGCCGCTAGAGCGGAGTTTGCGGGTAAGGGCACGGGTATCTACGCCGTAGATGCCAGGAATGTTATGCTGCTTCAAATAATCGGGTAATGATTGGGTTGAGCGCCAGTTGCTGGGTCGATGGCAAATGTTACGGGCGATCGCGCCTCTAACCTGCGGCTCAATCGACTCTTCATCCTCGGGATTGACACCCGTGTTTCCCAACTCTGGATAGGTGAAGGTAATAATTTGACCGCGATAACTCGGGTCAGTTAGCACTTCCTGATAACCGGTCATTCCGGTGTTGAACACCACTTCACCAATGACCGTACCGGAGGCACCAAATGACCAACCTCGATATACTGTTCCGTCTGCCAAAACGAGTAGAGCAGGTTGAGCAGCAGTCTGCATAGTATTCCTCAGGGCGATTTAGGTTAAGCGCTATTATCCTACGACTAGATTGGGAATAGTAGTGAAAGAATCACAGCCTTTATCATCATATCGAGATAATTAGATTTCCGCTGAGCGGTGCTTCGGCGGCAAAACAGGAAGCAAAACCTATGGTAATGGTGTTTTGTTCGTTGAATTGTCTTAGAACATTCTGGCTATGCCACTTTTTTTTCGATTGAGTACGACGGTTCTGTTACTGTCTGGTATCTTAGCCAGCCTTAGCGCCTGCGATCATCAGTTCCTTAGCCTTTTTAGAGCGGACTCAACAGAAACGGCGGCCTCAGTTGATGAGGCGATCGCGCCTGCCAGCGAGACTACGGCTCCACGTTCCGAATCTCCGACGGCTGCATCCCCACCCCAGGCAACCCACGAGTCGAGCCGTTTCTATCAGGATGCGATCGCCAAAGCCTCTAGCGCGTTTACGTTTGGGCAATCGGCTCAGTCGCAAGACGACTGGCAACTGGTGGTCAGTCGCTGGCAACAGGCGATCGATTTAATGGCTGCCGTACCGAGCGCTAGCCCCAACCATGCAGTGGCGCAGCGTAAGCTGGTAGAGTATCGACGCAACTTAACCTATGCTCAACAACAGGCTAACCGTCCGTTGATGGCATCGGATGGGGTCGTTACTGTGCGATCGCAACCCCAACCAGCCACCGCTGAACCAGACCGCTTCACCTCAGGAAAGACCCAGTCGGCACCGATCGTATCTTCGCAAGCGGCACAGGCGGGCAGCAACCTGGTTTACGTTGCGCCTATCGTGCGACGAGCTGGCGGCACGCCAGTAATTCGAGTCACGTTCAACGGTAGCCAACCGTTTGACATGATTGTAGACAGTGGCGCTAGCGGTACTCTGATTACTCAGCGCATGGCCTCGGCGTTGGGCGTAGTTCCTGTTGCGGAAGCCACGATGGATACCGCCAGCGCCAAAGATGTGACCTTTCCTCTGGGGTACGTCAACTCGATTGAAGTCAATGGCGCGATCGCGCAAAACGTATTAGTGGCGATCGCCGGGGCTGATATGCAAACGGGATTGCTAGGGCACAACTTCTTTGGCCATTACGATGTCACCATTCGCAAAGATACGGTAGAGTTTCGCGAGCGCTAACCTACAGCTTGCTTTGGCTTACTTTAAAAAGTTGACCAATTGTTCTACCTTGCTCCAGGCCGCGCCACTCGCCAGGATGTCTTTAGCCAGTTCGACTCCTTTGACGTACGGTGTTGGGGACGATACCGAACTCGATGGCACAGCACCGCCAACCTTGAGCGCCAGTGCTGTGTTCAGCGCGATCACGTCCTGTTGTGCCTGGGTGCCGCCCCCCTGAAGGATAGTGCGTAAAATAGCGGCATTGTCGATCGCAGCCTCACTGCCGCGAAGGGCACTGGTGGGTGCGTGTTGCAATCCTACCTCCTCTGGGTTTAGCGTCACGCGCTCAACCTGCCCATTGGAGAGTACGGCCAAATCGGTCTGGTCGGCCAGTCCTGCTTCATCTAACTTTTCACGCCCGTGGAGGACGATCGCTTCGGGTCTGCCGAGATGATTTAACGCCTGAGCGACTGTTTCAACCAGGTTAGGATTGAACACACCAATCACCTGCCCTGTCAGGTCTAGGGGATTGACCAGTGGCCCCAACAAGTTAAATACCGTTCTCACTTTGAGGGTTTTCCGCAGAGGCGCGACATATTTCATCGCCGGATGCCAGCCCGGGGCAAACAGAAAAGTAATGCCTACCTCGTGCAAAGCCGCCTTAATCTTTTCGGGATTGGCACCCAGGTTAATACCCAGCGCTTCAAGCACATCAGCGGAACCCACTTTGCTAGAGGCCGCACGATTGCCATGTTTAGCCACAGGAATACCGGCGGCAGCAGCAACAAAGGCAACCGTTGTAGAAATATTGAATGTGAGTGCCCCATCCCCACCCGTACCGCAGGTGTCAATCAGTGGCGAAGGGATGGACGAATCGGCCAAACGGCTGCTGAGCGATTGGGATTGCAACACCTGCGCCATGCCCGCCAATTCGGTAGCAGACACGCCCTTGGCCTGAATAGCTGCTAAAATTGCCCCCGACAGAACCGGTGGAATAGCTTCCGTTAGCCAGCCTTGCATTAACTCGGCGGCCTGTTCTGTTGAGAGCGATTGCCCATCCAGGAGTTGCTGAAGCAGACTAGACCAGTCTGCCGTAACAGCCGTAGAGGAGCCTGATGAAACGGTTGCTGCCGTAGGGGAATGGGTCATGATTTCGCTTGGTGAATAGCTTGGCAAGGGGCAACGGCGACACGTTGAACCCAACAACAGATATTGTGTCATTTTTGCGCGATCGCTCTCTAGATAGAGGCAAACCTTAACGGCTCCCTTACATTCCCTCTAGTTGAGTTAATCTGGCGTTGAACAATCGGGGTGGCCTGAACCTAGTAAAGGGTGAGCATTAACTGCTTACGGAAGTGGCGAGTCAACGGATGATCGTCTCCCAACAGGTTGAAGATCGTCACCATTGCTTTTCGTGCGGCTTCATTGCGGTATTTGCGATCGCGGCTGACAATTTCCAGAAACTGCTGCAAGGCAAATTCGTAATCGCCCCGTAGCGTCATCTGAGTTGCGTCGAAATAAAGCGTGTCTAGCTCGGTTTCGGGTACCAGACTCTGGTCTTGCTTAAACCGAATCAGTTCTCGCAGGGCGCTGGCTTCAGCAAAGTGCTGCTTGTCGTCTTCCTGGATGGGAGCCAGCAACCGCTCTGCCGCCTCTGGCTGATCGTGATTCAACATAAACTTAGCAGCGGCGATCGCCAATCCTCGATCGTGCGGATACTGCTGTAGTAGACGTTCAAACTGCTGCTGTGCGGTTGCCGTTTCACCAGTGGCGATCGATTGTTGAATAGCGTCTAACCCCGTTTCCAGTGCAGATTTCAGGTTGAGTTGTGCCAGCAGTTGCCGCAGTTGGGGTTCGGGTAAAACTCCTACAAACCCCGGATGCATTTGCCCCTGGGACACAATACGCACGTCTGGAACGCCTTCAATTTGGTAAGCGTTCGCTAAATCCGGGCTGTGGTCAATGTCTACTTTTGCCAGAACAAAATCATATTCTTGAGCCAGCTTTTCCAGGATGGGCTTGAGCATCTGGCAAGGCCCACACCACTGAGCAAAGAAATCGACAATCACTGGCTTTTCGTATGATCGTTCAACTACGTCAGCCGTAAAGTTGCCGCTAGTTACGTTTACTGAGGTTCCCATCTAGGATCACTTCCTTTGAGCATTGCAAACAGTCGAGGTCATTCTCGGACGGTTCAAGTGTTCACCATTGGTGCAAGCGCAATGGTGCAAGCGTGACGGTGCAAGCGCGATGAATGGCCGCTACTACAACAATCGATGAAAAAAGGCGGGTCATCCCCACGCATGTTGCTCACATACCCGGTTGATAAACCCGCCACCTGTTGAATTGCGAGAAACGAAAGCCAACCGAACTTAGTGAAGCAGGTAGAGCAAGAAGAACAGAATAATCCAGATGACATCAACAAAGTGCCAGTACAGTTCTGCGGCTTCTACCCCAAAATGGTGCTGACTCGAATAGTGGCCTTTTTTGAACGATCGCAGCAGTACAGCGCCGATTAGCCCCACTCCACAAAGAACGTGCAGTCCGTGAAACCCAGTCAGCACATAAAAGGTGCTGGCGAATAGATTGGACTTTAAGCCAAACTCTAAATTGCTGTACTCATAAACCTGACCCGCCAAAAAGATGATTCCCATTAGCGCTGAAAGACCAAACCAGAGGCGCAGACCCGCGACGTTGTTCTGTTTGACAGCCGTGTCGCCCCGGTGAATCACAAAACTACTCGAAATTAGAATGAGTGTGTTGATTCCAGGTAGCAACAGCTCTAATTCAGGACTGCCTTCTGGTGGCCAGACGGGTTGCACCACCCGAAACGTAAGATACGCCACAAACAGTCCGGCAAAGATCATACTCTCTGCGGCCAGAAAGACAAGTATGCCAAACAGACGGTGGTCGGGATGCTCCTCGTGGTGGGCAGCCGCCTCGCCATCGTGGTGATAATTTAGATCCGTTTTGGCGGGATCGATTGTTGAACCTTGCATAATTTAGACGCCTTAAAAACTGCCACGAATGGTCTATCAGGGAGAAAACAAACGTGAAGGGTTGGGCTAATGATAGCTAACTCCCAGCCCGAGACTCACTAGGAGGCATGAAACCGCCAGGAGGCGCTTCCATGTTGGTCTCCTCGTCTTCAATTTCCTCCCCCGGAAACCGGATGCCAGAGCCGTAGTCATAAGGCCCATAATTCAAAACCGGCAAAAGGTCAAAGTTTTCAATCGGTGGTGGTGAAGAGGTTTGCCATTCAAAGGTTAGCCCTCGCCACGGATTATCTCCGGCTGGTTTTCCAGCAATCCAACTCCATCCAGCATTAATTAAGAACGGAATCGTTGAAATAGCTAGCGTAAATGCCCCAATAGTACAGAGAATATTCAACGGCTGAAATTCAGGATTGTAGACGGCAATCCGCCGATTCATCCCGATTAAACCCAATTCATGCATGGGCATGAAGGTAAGGTTCATGCCCATGTAGGTTAATACAAAGTGAAGAATACCCAGCCGTTCGTTCATCATCCGTCCGGTCATTTTGGGGAACCAGTGATACAGGGCACCATAAATGCCAAACACACTGCCTCCAAACAGGACATAGTGCAGGTGCGCCACGATGAAATAGGTATCGTGAACGTGAATATCAAACGGGACGGCTGCCACCATGACACCACTGATGCCACCAATCACGAACACAGAAATCATGCCAAGACCAAACAGCATGGCGCTGTTGAGGGCGATTTTGCCGCCCCATACCGTTGCTAACCAGCCAAAGATTTTAATCCCTGTTGGTACGGCAATGATCATAGTAAAAATCATGAAAAACATGCGTAACCAGGCAGGCGTGCCGCTGGTGAACATGTGGTGTGCCCACACAATGAGGCCAATAAAGCTGATGGCTACGCTGGAGTAGGCGATCGCCCGATAGCCAAAAATGGGTTTACGCGCATGAACTGGCAAAATTTCGGAAAGTGCCCCAAACAGCGGCAGAATCATGATGTAAACCGCTGGATGCGAGTAAAACCAGAACATGTGCTGGTAGACGATCGGATCGCCACCCCCCGTCGGATTAAAGAAGGCCGTTCCAGCCAGCAGGTCAAAGGCCAGCAAAATAAGCGCCCCTGCCAACACGGGAGTTCCAATCAAGATCAACCCAGAGGCCGACAACATTGACCAGCAAAACAGCGGCATGTCGTTGAGCCCCATACTGGGTACCCGCATTTTCAGGATGGTGACTAGAAAATTAATCGCCCCCAAAATGGACGAGGTTCCCAAGACCAGCAGGCTGAAAATCCAGATTCCTTCACCCACCTTGCCACTGACCAGGCTCAACGGCGGATAGGATGTCCACCCTGCTTGAGGCGCATCAATTAAAAGACTACCCGCCAGGACTAAACCGGCTGGAGGAATCATCCAAAAGGCCAGCGCATTAAGCTTGGGAAACGCCATGTCTCGCGCCCCGATCATCAGCGGAATCAGATAATTTGCTAAGCCTGATCCGGCTGGAATGATCCACAGGAAGATCATGATCGTGCCGTGTAGCGTCAGCAAATTGTTG
Organism: Oculatella sp. LEGE 06141; assembly: GCF_015207605.1. GTDB lineage: Bacteria > Cyanobacteriota > Cyanobacteriia > Elainellales > Elainellaceae > Oculatella. Next base: position 105,758 of record NZ_JADEWO010000010.1, on the reverse strand, counting down.
TACATCTCGGGATTGACAAAATCGGACTCTGGGGTTGCCAGTTCAGTCCGCATGGCCGTCGCGAAGACACCACCGATGAGGTAAAAGAAAAAGGAGGTGACCAGGTATTGAATCCCAATCACCTTGTGGTCTGAGTTAAATGAGAAGTAGTCACGCCACTTCCGCGTGGATGGCACGCTGTAGGAGGATTGAGTGGCGCTGGCTTGCATTTCTGCTTGAGTCATAACATGCTCTTGCGATGGTCGCTACAGTGCGGAGACTGTCGGTACAAAGACTATTTGGGCAAAGACTACCAGCCTTGCGCTGGTACAGGCACCAATCGGTAGATCAGGCAGCGGGAGAGAGTGCGTTAACCACCTGTGCGGTGCGATCGCTGCTCACCGCAGGGTGGGAGTGAAGCTGTTGCAACACAGTACGGTCAACATCGCTGATCCCCATCTCCTCAACGAAGGGCTTGAGGAAGTCTCCGTCTGTGCGGTCTGCCGAGTTAACCGCTACGGTTTGGGTAGAATCGTCGATCGCCGCAATCTGCTCTTGAATCCAATTGGAAAAGTCCTCTTCAGATTCAACAAACATTTTGGTGTTCATTGCTCCGTGGTAGGGGCCGCACAACTCGGCGCAGACGACAGGATATTCACCCACTTTGCGCGGTGCAAACCGCAACTCGACATCTCGTCCTGGAATTGCGTCTTGCTTCAGGCGCAGATCGGGCAACCAAAAAGCGTGTAAAACATCCTGTGCCTTAATGTTGAGCTGCACCTCCTGATTCACCGGGACATGGAGTTCGCCAGAGGTGATGCCGCTGTCAGGGTAGGTAAAGATCCAGGCATACTGAAGCCCCATCACATCCACATTGACATCCGCCATTTTTCCCTCATCTTCAGGAAACGCGCCAATGCCAACGGCGAGATGGACATGGTTGTGAGCTGGCTTTGCTTTGCTGGCATCAATTAGCGGGGTTGCCAGTTCTTCCCCAGGCAGCATGGCAATTTGGGTGACACCAGGGTCATTTGCCGCCTGGGGATCAAACCCGCCCATTTGTTTATAAATATCGAAGCTGTAAACTCCAATCACCAGCACGATGACGGCTGGAATGGCTGTCCATACAATCTCTAGCGGAATGTTGCCATGGATCGGAGGGCCGTCAGTGTTATCTCCTTGGCGGCGGCGGAACCGGATAACCGAAAAGACCAGGACACCCTGTACCAATAGGAAAATGCCCATCGAAACAGTCATCATGGCATCGAATAGCCCATCTACCAGGTCTGCTTCGTTGGAAGCAGCGGGAGGCAGTAGTCCGTGGTTTTTTCCATACCACAGGCTGATCAGCGTGAGGGCAATACCAGCCAGCAAGGTGAGAATATTACTTGGAATTTTCACAGCGCGTTAAGGGTCGTCTGTAACATTTTGTTCCGCAAACAGAATAACTTGACTGGCAAAGAAACGGTTGAGCTTCCTCCGTCAAGGGATTGGAACTGAGCTGATGCCTCGACGCGGTTCCACTAGCGCTAATCTACAGCCACTATCCCACCGCAGATTAGGTACGGTTAGGTACGGGGTGATGGGACGAGATAGCCGTTTGATTTTGGGAAATTCATCGTTAGCTTTTACTTCATTTGCGAATTAAATGAGGCTTCAGCAAGGTTATAAATGCTAACCTTCCATTTCAATTCAATCCATCTACTAAGTTAGAGCAAGGTTCGAACTTTTGACAGGATTCAAACCCGAATTACTGGTTATCTTTAGGCTTTTCTTTTGTTTTTCTTTGGGATCTGAGAAGGCTGAAGTATCGGCAAATACTAGAATGGTTGAGAATGTGATGTTTGTGAACGTTTGTTAATTATTGCTAAAGAAATGCTCAAAGCCGACCACTAATGGCTAGCCATTCATTTCTTAACAACAATCCAAAAAAATCTCTAAAGCTTGGCCAGTTCTGAGCTGGCATCACTACAGTAATAACTAGAGCCGATATCAGGTTCTACTAAAGTTATTAATCAGGATTGAATTAACTTTGGTGTGCAACTGTTTCAACGTATCAAGGTTCGACCTATCCAGGAGGGGCAGCTCATGACAGATTCTGTTTTGCATCCAGAAGCGGCAGCCTCTTCCCATTCATCGCTGGTGACAGGGGCTATTTCACCCGGCGATCGCGTCCGTCGTTTGATCTGGAAGCTGGCGATCGCCACTCTGCTGTTGATGGCGATCGGCAGCGCTACACGCGTTATGGATGCTGGCTTAGCCTGTCCCGACTGGCCGCTTTGCTATGGCACGCTGTTTCCCAGGCAGCAAATGAACCTGCAAGTGTTTTTGGAGTGGTTTCATCGGTTAGATGCTGCCCTGATTGGTCTGATGTCGATCGGACTGTGCGCTCTAACCTGGTGGCATCGTCGCGAGTTGCCAGGGTGGCTTCCCTGGTTGTCTACCTTTGCCCTGGGGCTGATTGTGTTTCAAGGCGTGCTAGGCGGGTTGACGGTGACAGAGATGCTGCGATTTGACATTGTGACAGCCCATTTGGGAACAGCCCTGCTGTTTTTTACCACCCTGCTCGTTATGGGCGTTGCGCTGTTACCCTATGAGGGCGGTACTGGAAATGCAAGCAAGCTATCCTGGCTGGGTCTTACGGCAGCCATCCTGGTTTATCTGCAAAGCTTATCGGGTGGGCTGGTTGGCTCACGCTGGGCGCTGCATCAGTGTTTGTCGTCCTCACAGCTTTGCAGTGTCATGAATAGCCATCTGTGGGGCATTGCGCCTGCTACTCTCTCGATTTTGGTGTTAATGCTTGCCACCAAGCGTACCCCAGCGCTGCATTCTGCCCTGAGACAGTTAATTTCTGCGGCGGGTCTTTTGCTATTACTCCAAATTACGCTTGGCATTGCGACCTTTCACCTTCACCTACAAGTAGAGCCGCTGACGGTGGCGCATCAGTTGATTGGCGCATCTCTGCTGGGAACGCTGGTGTGTTTTACGGTTCTGTCCTGGCGCGATCGCTCCCTCTCAGCCACGTGAATCATCAGGGCGAAACGGATTCAGCTTCCTTTTTTTGCCCCTTCCTCTTTTTTTGCCTTGAGTCCCCCCATGCCTGACGAACTTCAGGAATAAAAAAACGAATGAATGAGACAACCTGGACCAATGCTTCCCGCCACCACCAGACTATTTGGCAGGTGCTTCAGAGTTATTGGCAACTGACCAAGCCTCGCATCATTATTTTGTTGTTGATTACAACGGCTGGCAGTATGTGGATTGCTGCGGAAGGGCAGGTCGATCCCTTTTTACTGCTGGTAACCGTGTTGAGTGGGGCACTGGCTGCTGCGTCGGCCAACACAATTAACTGTCTTTACGATCGCGACATTGATTACGAAATGGAACGCACCCGGCACCGTCCGTTGCCGTCGGGTCGGATTCAGCCACGAGATGCGTTGCTGTTTGCGATCGTCCTGGCTATTACATCGTTCACCCTGCTAACAGTTTTTGCCAACCTGCTGAGCGCGTTGCTTGCTATGTCTGGCATCGCCACCTATGTGGTGGTGTACACCCATTGGCTAAAGCGACACAGCACTCAAAATATTGTGATTGGTGGTGCGGCAGGAGCCATTCCGCCGCTGGTTGGCTGGGCGGCAGTGACGGGCGAACTGAGCTGGGCCGCCTGGATCTTCTTCGCCATTGTCTTTTTCTGGACACCGCCTCATTTTTGGGCGCTAGCCATGATGATTCGTGAAGATTATGCCAAGGTGGGCGTGCCCATGCTGCCTGTTGTGAAGGGTGAAGTATCCACCGCCCGCCAAATTTGGGTCTACACGCTGCTGCTGATCCCGATTACGTTGCTGTTGGTGTATCCATTGCATGTGTTGGGAGCGGTTTACATGGCTGTGGCATTGCTGCTGGGCGGTGTGTTTGTTGCCAAAGCCTGGGCATTGCTGCGATCGCCCCAGGATTTGCAGATTGCGAAATCGCTGTTCAAGTATTCCATTCTTTACATGATGCTGTTATGTGCGGGAATGGCTGTGGACAGCCTACCGATGACGCACCAGGCCATGAATACGTTGGCCGCCAGCCTTGAGACGTTGGTGAGTACCGTTTCAACAACTGGATTTTAGCCGTTGGTGAAGGGTAGGCGAACGGCAACGGATGGGTAGCGATCCGTTGCCAGAGGGCAATCGGTAGTGCGCGGCATTTGTTTTGAGTTTCAAATGGACGTTGGTTCCATTCTTCAAAACGATCGCCTCACTACTAAAATTAAAAGTGATTGCCCATCCTAACCATAAAGAGCGCTATGGCTCCTGCTGTTTTAATTGAAACGCTGCAAAAACGATACGGCACCGTTGAAGCCGTTAAGAAGGTTTCTCTCAGGGTTGAATCGGGAGAAATTTTTGGTCTCTTGGGGCCAAACGGAGCCGGAAAGACAACGACGCTTCGCTGTCTGTGTACGCTAGCCACTCCAGATGCGGGCACCATTGAAGTCTCTGGGGTGTCGGTTCTCGACAACCCTCGCGTTGCGCGGCAGCTTTTGGGCTATGTTGCTCAAGAGGTGGCTCTGGATAAGGTGTTAACCGGACGGGAACTGCTGGAACTTCAGGCCGCGTTGTATCACTTGCCGCGTGCGATCGCCAAAGAGCGCATTGAGCAAATGATTGCGCTGCTCGGTTTAACTGAGTGGGCCGATCAGCGCACTGGAACCTATTCGGGCGGCATTCGCAAGCGGCTAGATCTGGCCGCAGGACTGTTGCACAAACCTGATGTGCTGGTGCTGGATGAACCAACGGTTGGGCTGGACATTGAAAGCCGCACGGCGATCTGGCAATTTTTGCGGCAGTTGCGCGATGGTGGCACCACCGTATTGATGACCAGCCATTATTTAGAAGAAGTCGATGCGCTGGCCGATCGCGTTGCCATTATCGATCAGGGTGTCGTCATTGCGACAGGAACTCCGTCTGAGTTAAAAGACCGGGTGGGGGGCGATCGCGTTACGCTCCGCATTCGGGAATTTACCCCACCGCAGGAAGCGGAAAGCGCCAAAACAATGCTGAATGATCTGCCGTTTGTGCAGGAGGTCATCATCAACGAAGCCCAAGGCAATTCATTGAACTTGGTTGTTGATCCCCAGAGCGACGCATTGATCACGATTCAGCAAGCGCTCAAGGAAGCGGGTATCCCCACCTTTGGCATTTCTCAGGCCCGTCCTAGTTTGGATGATGTTTACCTGGCAGCAACGGGTAAAACGCTGTTAGATGCCGACCTGGCGGCGGCGGGAATGCGCGATCCCAAAAAAGAACGAAAGCAAAATATGCGTTAAAACGGAGCCGGGTAGAGCGCGGTAAATCCGGTCTGGATGGTAACGTGCGAGGGTGCGGCAAATAAATTAGCAAAGGGTAGGCTGATCGTTAAGACCATAGCCCACCCTGACCGGGATATCCTGCAGTCGTCCCTACATTTCTCAGGCTTGAGAAAGAGTGGTGCAGGGCTATACCTTGAACTGGCTCACTTCTGCTTGCAGGTTTTGTGCCACCTTGCGTAATTCCTCAAACGATGCAGATACCTGGCTGGCTTCTACAGAGGTATCGTTGGCGATCGCAGCAATGTCTTTCATCGTTTCAGTCACCGTTTCAGACATCTGAGACTGCACCACGGTTGACTGCACAATTGATGCAACCACTTCATTGATTTGACGGCTCACGGCTGTGATCTTGTTCAGGCTTTGACGAGACTCACTCACTAGCTGAGTCCCAGTTTCGACTCGCTGGCTACCTGCCGCCATCGTGGTGACCACTTCCCTGGTTTCGGTTTGAATATTGGTAATGAGTGTGCGAATCTCTTGCGCGGCCTGTGCCGATTGCCCTGCCAGCTTCCGCACTTCCAGGGCAATGGTGGCAAAACCCTTGCCGTATTCCCCGGCCCTGGCAGCCTCAACCGAAGAGTTGAGCGACAGGATATTAGTTTGTGCCGCAAATCGGTTAATCAGTTCTACAACCTTGGAGATCTGCTCAGACGATTCGCTCAAGTGCTGCGCCTTCTCTACCGTTTCGGACACGACCGCTTGAATCGCTTGAATCTCCTGCACCGTGCGATCCATTGCCGCATCCCCTTCATTCACTACTTGCTCTGCCTGGTACACAGCAGCTTCTGCTTTTTGAGCATCGAACGCTACGTTTTGTACAACCTGCTGCAATTGCTCAATTTGGTGGAGCGCTTTTTTAATGCCTTCCGCCTGCCGTGCCGCTTCTTCACGCAGATCGTGTACCGAGATCTCATTGGTTTCTGTAGAGGCGACAACCTGCTCTGCGGCAGTTTGCACTTGAAGAATAATCTTCCTCAAGCTCTCAACCGTAGAGTTATAGGAGCTGGCGATCGTACCAATTTCATCGGCTGTGACCTGTGCCCGAATGGTCAAGTCTCCTTCACTGATGGGGTTAATTTCCTGAACCAGTCGGATCACTCGCTGTTGTAGCTTTTCCTTGAGCTGTCGCTGCTCTTCGGCCAGTTTCTCTGTGGTTTCCAGCAGCTCAACTCGATAAAGAGACAGGCCAATCTCGATCGCTAGCTGTTGCAGGAAGTTAACCTCATACTCCTGCCAGTCGTGAGGCTCTGCATAATGAGCCGTTAACACACCAAACAGGCGATCGCCACAGAATAGCGGTGCCAACAAGCTAGATTTTGCGGTTCGATATTCAAGTTGTTTTCGCAGCACCGGAGGGAATCCAGGAGCAGCCACATCGCTGATGGGGACAACCTGCCGCTGTGTCAAACGTTTGAGCAATGATTCCGGGATTTGAAAGTCCTTCAGTTTGCTGTTTGATGTGCGGGGCAAATCAGGTGCAATGGCTTCTGAGATAATACTGCCGTTCCAGTCTGCGTCAAACTGATAAAGCATGACGTAATCCAGATCAAATAGCTCGCGTGTGCCCTGAACCGCCTGCTTGAAAATGGTATTTAGATCAGGAGTACGCAGGGCGTTAGACCCTTTTGCCAGCGCTAGCAACCGTTCCCGTTCCGACTCAAGCGTTTGGGTTGTAATATAAGTTTGAATTTGGTTTGCCATGCGGTTGATGTTGCTACCCAGCACAGCAATTTCGTCACGGCCTCTAACATTTACCCGTGCATCCAGTTCACCCTGACCAATTTGGTCTACTGTTTTAGCGGCGGCAATCAATGGACGGGTGGCACGGTTAGCAATGACAGCAGCGATCGCACCGAGCAACAAAGCCGTAATCAGTGTTCCAACCGACAGCGTTAAAATCAACATGCGCTGCGGTGCAAACACCGTTGCAGTCGGCTCGTAAATTAGAACCCCCCAGTCGAGATACAACCCTTCTACACGAGCGATCGGGGCATAGCTCAGCAGATATTCCTGGTTGTCTTTTTGAGAAACGTCAATGGTGGTTGTGGCAACCCCAGTATTCCGCAACGCCGCATACTTCGGGAAGATACTCAGCATTTCGGTACCCAGGTCTTCACCGCTGGATACAACCACCCGATTTTCTTTGAGAAATACTGAACCGCCTGCCTGCACTGGATTACCGTCGATCGTTACAGCATTCCCCTGAGCTTTGATTCGGGTTGGGGCAACTTCTTGCTGGGTGCCGGCCTCGGTGGTTTCAAAGTAAGCCGCACTGTGATCCACAATTTGGTATTGGGGCAACCCTCTGACGCTGCCGCTCCCACCTTTATGCAGCAAATTGATTAAATTTTCCCGGATCAATTCAGAAAAACTCTCAACTGATGTCTGGCTGTAAATAATTGATGACAGTTGGGATGCGTCATCCAAAGCGGGTGCTGCAACAAAAAAGGACGGGGTTTGGCTGATGAGCGATTCCTGCAACAGAATGGCGGCTGGACGTAATGTGCCTCTCGTTTGCAAAAAGTAAGCTGCGTTTACCACTTCAAATGGTTTTGCATTTGGCGTATTTAAGCCATCAGGAATCTCGGTTTTGGTGGTTCTAAGCGGTGTGTTGTTTTGTTCCAGGTAAACAAATTTGCCGTCAGGTGTTGCTACTCCAATTTGTTCATATGACAAATCCCGCTTTGTGAAGCTGTCAAAGTAAGTAATCAAATCCTCTGCGGATGTGGCCTCACGGGTAGCAGAGCGGACAATGATCGGTGAACTTGCAATGGTTTCAGCGTCGTGCAAGCGATTTTGAATCAGCGCACTCAACTGTATCCCAATGTTGACTGCTAGCTTTTGGCGATCTTCTAGTGTTTCTCTAACAATAATTTCATTCGCCGAATAGGTTGCAATTCCACCGACAACCAGTACTGGTACTACTCCAAGCGTGATAGCCAGTGCTGTTACTTTGGTCTTAACGCTAATCGATCGCCATGCATCAATGAATCGATCTCTGACGGACGGCGCTTCTGTGGATTGTTCCACTCCCTCCAAATTAAACGCTTCAACCAATTGCGGTTCTTGAGTGTGCCTAAATACTGCAACGCCATTGTTACTAGTGGATTCAGGGTTGGGTTCCAAACGGTTTCGAGGCATAAATTTCGAGGCATGAATGTAATTGAAATGCGATAGGGTAAATCGTTAACCCTAGTTCAAAGCCATGACAAATTGTGGGTCGATCAGGTTAGACAGATCCGGGAGCGTTTCAATTTGGTTCTGGTCTTGCAAAAACTCGGCCAGCGCAGTTAACGGTTTGAGCAAATAGAGATCGCTTTCAGGATTGCCCAACATTTCCTGATTGGTTGCGAGATCCGGTAAGTTAACTCCTTCGAGCTGAGTTGCTAAGTCCTGTGGAGTCATCTCAAGACGTTTGGCCGCGATCGCCAATGCTTCGCCTTCATTCGACTGCAAAAAATCTAAGGCGCTAAAGATACTGCGAACAAAACCCTGAACGGCTTCTGGATGCGTTTGGATAAAGTCAGTGCTAAAGGCATACACATCGGCGATCGCCGTTGGCATCTTGGACGAGTCATAGATGATGCGTCCGTTTTTCTGAACAGCCAGAGCGCTATCAATATAAGGAGGGTAAGAATAGGCAATTTCAACGTTTCCAGCTTCAAAGGCCGCTGCCCCCGCTTCAGGAGTGGTATCAACAATAGTGACATCCTGTTCTCTCATTCCCACTTCTGCCAAAATTTGTAGCAGAAAGAAGTGACCCACCCCCCCTCGTTGAACCGCAATTCGCTTCCCTTTAAAGTCCTCAATACTGGAAATACTTCCCTGCGCCAGTATGGCATCTGCTCCCGATGACGTATCCATAACCGCCACAATTCGGTAGTCTGTTCCTTGCGCTGCCAGTGCAACAACTTCCGAAGTCACCGGAGCAACAGCCTGTAATTGCCCCACTGAGAAGGCCGGAAAACTTTCCGCAACGGTGCCAAATGTTCTCACGGTCAGGTTGAGTCCTTCATCCCGGAAAAAGTTTTTTTCCTCAGCAATGTAGAGTGCTGTATTACCAATCCAGGATGTTACCGCAATAGTGGCAGGGGTTAGGTTTGTGGAATTGGTCGCAGACGAACTTTGAGGTAGTTTGCTACAAGCGTGCAACCCCGCCGTTCCTACTGCCCCAGCCATAAACCAGAGAGCCTGACGACGAGTCCAACGATGGTGAGATGGAAAGTAACTCATTGGTTTTTCTCAAAATTCAATACAACACAGTTGAATCACGCAAGTGCATAGCGCCAGCCTGCCTATTCCAGCGGCTAGTTGAGGAACCGTTTCTTCTCGCTCTGCAAATGTTGCATCTCCATCTCAACAAGGCTATTTTCCAAAGCAATCTAGCTGCTTCAGCTCTTTTGACAAGTCACTCAACATTGTGGGAATACATCGAAACTGTTAAGTAGACTATCTCCCTGAGCAAAATAGTCCTTTGAGGATTGAGATTCACCTGAAATTTGGAAAGCAAATGATGTGCTGCATCAGCTCCTGATGGCCAACTGATTGGAAACTCTGATGAGCCGTTCGAGTTGCATTCAGCCCCGTTAAAGCATCCTACGATCTACAGATAACAGACCTTCGCTGAACGTCACTGAATTAAGGCTGGTGGACGGTGCCTATCCTATGGGATGCTAGGCATTCGGCCATCCACATGCTTATGTCAGCGCCATTTAAGCGTTAGATGTTTCGTTAAAGGGGGGCTGACTCGTAAACACCGCTGAGCTGATGGCACAAGAGCACGATTCCAACGCTACTTGTAGCACCTTTAATGACAAGGATTAACTAACAGTTTGAGCCAACAAAAGATACCTATGCCAAGAACAATGAATAATACTCAAAGACACTGATGCGGTAGATACATTACTTTGGGCACACAGTTATTTGTGTCCAAAGATGCCGTTTACACAACGCCGGGTAGATACAAGCTTTATATAGCTAATACTGCTTTATTACGAACTACACCCTGCTCGACGCTAGAATCATGAAGCTTAGAAGCTGTATGAGTTCTTCGCTTGAGCTAAATAAAGCTTTACTGCTGTATACCTTATCCTACTTTTATGTCGAATCTGGCAACTAGATGACCCACAAATTAACTAAAACTTTATATTGTTTAACCCGTATTAAAAAAGAATTGAGCAGGTTTAACGAGGTATCTAATTATACCTCTTTGATTTCAATGATCTGTATGAAGACGGCTATGAACGGTTGCCCCAATCTATCTGGAGCGATCGCTCACCAGCACGCTGAGGCGGGAGCAACCATACTATTCCTGCTCCATCACAGATCAAATGGGCTTTTTGCCTGAGCCTACTCGCAGCGATCGCAGGGATTAGAAACGGGCGATCGCCGCTGGGAACGCTAACCCTGCTCAACCATTTGCCAGGGTCTGGACGGTATTTACATGATGAGCAAAGCAGGTAATGACCCGTGCGAAACCGTCACGGATCAATACCTGCTTCAATGACGCGACACAACGATTTTGGCTGGCAGCTACCCGTTGGTTTGCAGGGCATTGACAAACTGAGGGTCAATTACATTGGACAAATCCGGCGTGGATTCAATTTGTCCTTGAGCTTCAAGAAACTCAGCCATGTCATTCATCGAATTCAACATGTAAAGCTCGTTGCTGGAATTACCTAGCATCTCTACATTCGCTGCTAAGTCAGGGATTTGAATGCCCTGTAGCTGCCCATCCAGTTCTTCAGGCGTAATTCCCAACTGTTTCGCCATGATGGCTAACCCTTCATCGCGGTTACTCTCCAAAAATTCCAGTCCTTTGATGTTTCCTTCTACAAAGGCGGCAACCGCTTGCGGGCTGGACTGAATAAACTGGTTGCTGAATACATAGAAGTCGGCGATCGCCGTTGGCATTTCTTTGGTGCTGTAAATTGTGCGCCCATCCTTTTGCGCCTCGTTCGCCTGATCGCTGTAGGGTGAGTACGAGTAGGCAATCTCAATGCTTCCCGTTTGGTAAGCAGCAGCGGCAGCATCAGGAGGCGTATTCACTAATTCAACATCCTTTTCACTTAACCCGGCTTCTGCTAATACTTGCAGCACAAAGAAGTGACCAATACCGCCTAACTCAACCCCAATTTTCTTCCCTCTAAAATCCGCAATGCTCTGAATGCTGTTGCGGGCTAAAAGTACATCTGCCCCCAAGGAAGTGTCTGCTACCATGACAACGCGGTGATCGGCACCGTTGGCCGCTAACGAAACCACTTCAGAGGTGACAGGTGCAATTGCGCTGAGTTGCCCTGCTGTAAACGCTGGAAAGGCTTGTGCTACCGTTTGAAAAACCCTGATATCGAGAGTTAGCCCTAATTCTTGAAAGAAGCCTTTTTCTTGAGCAATGTAGAGCGGCGTATTGCCAATCCAGGTGGTAATGCCGATGGAGGCGGACATATTGCCGGGGGTGCCTGGGGAGGCTGCCGTTGAAGCTGTTTCAGCCGTCTGAGCGCAGCTATGCAACCCTATGCCAGCGATCGTTCCACCTAGCATCCATAGAGCCTGTCGGCGCGTCCAGCGGGGGGTGTTTGGGAAGTTCATTGGTAGCTCTCTCGGATATCGTTTGAAACTCATACGTTACAGCTTTTGTAGTAAGTTACAGCTCCAAGGCTAAGGTTTCGCTTTGGTTGCAAGCCTACTGCCCTGGTAGACGAGAGTACACCCTTGGGAAAAGTTGACACGCACAACCACACTGTGCCGCATCGTCAAAATATCATTCCAATTAGGAGTCTATCTCATAAAGAAATACAGTCAAGTAACTGATTCGTCGATCAATAGCAGAACTCATGACGGATGTACTGCCGCCCGAATTGCTGCTAGTGTTAAAAATAATACATGTAGTCCTGCTACCCATTCACAGGAAATCCCATCAGGAAAGTATTGGTAGTAGGTTGCCAAATAAGTACGTCCACTAACAGTAATAGGGCTTAAGATTGGATTCAATCTCGAATTTGTAGTGCTGCGATCGCCCGACATGATCAAAGGGGCATTGATCTGTTTTCAGTTAGGTATCGCAGTCGAATTCGAGCGTTTGGATAATTGAAGTCTGGCTTCACTGCCCTCATCCATCTGCCCTCATCACTCGTTGCAGTCTACTCTGATGGACTGATGAACAAATTCATTCTCTGCGCCACTATCGAAGCATGTTTTGCAGAGAGGGCTGAATGAAACTAGAGGGTGTCATTTTAGATATTGATGGAACGCTGGTTCTCAGCAACGATGCCCATGCTCAAGCCTGGGTCGAGGCGTTTGCTGCGTCTGGATATGATGTGCCGTTTGAGCGGGTGCGACCGCTGATTGGCATGGGCGGCGATCAGGTTATTCCTAAACTGGTGCCCGGATTAAACAAAGACGAAGGCGATGGCAAAGCCGTTTCAGAGCGGCGCAAGGAATTAGTTTTGCAAAAGTTTGGGCCGCACTTTGTGCCTACCAATGGAGCGCGAGATCTGGTCTTGAAACTGCAAGAGGCTGGGCTGCATTTGATTGTGGCGAGTTCGGCCACCAATCAAGAGCTAGAGCTATTACTTAAGGTGGCTAAGGTGGATAATTTGCTCCACGAAACTACGACCTCTAGTGATGCGGCGGCATCGAAACCTGAACCCGACATCGTAGTCGCAGCTCTAAACAAAAGCAATATGGCTGCTGAGAACGTTGTAATGTTGGGGGATGCTCCCTACGATATTGAGGCGGCAGCTAGGGCTGGTGTTCAGGTCATTGCACTGCGGTGCGGTGGATTTGATGACGAGCGGTTGGCAGGGGCGATCGCCATCTACAACGATCCTGCCGATTTGCTACAGCACTACGACCAATCGCCTCTGGCTCAAACCGCCTGAGACCGGGGCAGGTCAATCGAGGGGATCAAACCAGACGACTGACCTTTCCTGCACAATCCTGCACAACTGTTCATCCGCCCAACAGATGAGCCATCTCTAAAAACAAGACGCAAGACTTAAGCAGTCTTGAAAAACCGAATGATCTCACGCACATGGTCGAGAAACTGTCCGTCGGTGGTGAGTTGAGAAATGGCCTGTTGGGCTTCACGCGAGAGGCGACCGTGTTCTGCGTGGTTTGTGGCTCGAAAGGTTTCGTGAGCTGCGGCCAGATCGGTCAAGTCATGGCGCATTGCTTCTAGCTGACGCTGTTGCATCGCTACCCAAGAGGTTGGATTTTCAGCGTTGAGCTGTTCTTCCACTTGTTTAACGGTGGTTTCTAGCAAAACTACCCGTTCGCGCAGCTCAACTACATCCTGGCGCGGATATTGGAACTGCTGTCGAATCATGGCAATGCGAGCCGCAAAATAGTTGTAAGCTCTGACGGCTGGACGCAACCCAGTGAGCAACAAAGCGGCTGCCGAACTGATGTAGCCCACAGGGCTAACTCCCGCCCATGCCAGTCCATACAGACTCGCCGCCGATACCAGATGCAGAGCCAGCACGATTCGCAGCGATCGCCGTGCCACCATTTCAATATATTGAACTTTCGTTTCCTCGATTGGAATACCAGCCTCGGTTGATAATCCCGCCTCTGCTAACGCCTGCTTTGCGTCGAAGTAGATCGTCCAGGGAACAGTAACCACCACCATCAGCCAGCCAAAGCTTGCCGCACCCACCACCCAGTCCAAGAAATTGCCTGTTGGAATCTGTAACCACTGCAACACCGCAAACACCAGCAGCAACACGCACGCCAACACCACGCTGAACAGAGAATAACTGATTAACATAACCGCACCAACGCTTTATCCTTAAATTTGATTTGATGGCCAATACCTGCGCCAAAGCACCCGACCGCAAGCAGCTTACAGTCGGCATTGAACGTCCAAGCGTTTAACTGGGGTCGCCAGGTCTAATGTCACGATTATGTTTCCTGAAATCGCTACAACAGTAGAGCCTGTGCCAGTTGCAGAGGTTTCATAGTGCTGAATGCTGCTGTTCCATTCTGGCGATCGCATCAAATGCGCTAGTCTAGAGACAAAACCGTATTTTGATAGTGGCATCTCACAATTCGTCTGAATTGGCTGCTCAAATCGGCTCAATTAGAGATTAAGTAAGAAACACGATTACTGAGAGTTACTGAGAGGACGTTTTCAGATGAGTCAGACGATAACCCCACCTCCAGCCGATCTGAACGAGTCCCAGCTTCAATCCGCTGAAGGGTCAGTGGCGATCGCGCCTGCTCCCGGTTTGTGGTCGGGTGAATTTCTGCAAGAAACCCTGGCTCTCACTCGTCGATTGTTTATTCAGCTTCAGCGTCGCCCTTCCACCTTGGTTGCTGGCATCGTCCAGCCGTTGATGTGGCTGGTGTTGTTTGGAGCGCTGTTCCAAAACGTACCGCAGGGCTTGTTTGGTGAGAGTGCCAACTATGGTCAATTTTTGGGCGCAGGTATCATTGTCTTCACCGCGTTTGGTGGGGCGCTCAATGCTGGTTTGCCAGTCATGTTCGACCGTGAGTTTGGGTTTTTAAACCGGCTGCTGGTCGCGCCGTTAGCGTCTCGGTTCTCGATTGTGCTGGCCTCTGCCATTTTTATTGCAACGCTGAGCATGGTGCAAACGGCGGCCATTATTTCCCTGAGTGCGTTCTTAGGGGCAGGATTACCCAATTTGTTGGGGTTGGGGTTAGTGGTAGCGATCGTACTCATGCTGGTACTGGGTGTAACGGCGCTCAGTTTGGGGTTGGCGTTTGCCCTTCCCGGCCACATTGAGCTAATCGCCGTTATTTTTGTCATTAACCTGCCGTTGTTGTTTGCCAGCACCGCTCTGGCTCCGCTGGAATTTATGCCGCAGTGGTTGCAGGTGGTCGCCAGTTTGAACCCGCTAAGCTATGCAATCGAACCCATTCGCTATCTCTACATTCATGGTGATTGGTCATTCGGTAGCGTGGTGATGCAGGCTCCCTTTGCCAACATTAGCCTGGGAACCGCGTTGCTGGTGTTGTTGGTGTTCGATGCGATCGCCCTATTCAGCATTCGGTCGTTGTTGCGTCGCTCGTTTACCTGAATCGCAACGGCAGGCTGGGAGCAATTTCAGTTCTGCTTCCGTCTTAGGAAAAGCGTCTAATCCTTACAGAAATTGCATTGAGAATGCTTATGAAAACCACCATCCAACCGTTACTAATTGCCGCTGCTTTGATGATTGCTGGGTTAGCTGTACCCTTGCTGGGTACAGCGGCAGGTGCCCAAACGACTCTTGATCCCCTGGAAGGCTTGCAGGGCGATCGCAGCTCCGACCCGTTTTCAACCCGGGGAAGCAATCAAATGAACAGCATGTTTGATTTAATTCACCAGGCCAACTTTGGTGGGCTTCGTACCGGGCCAGAGTTTACTCAGGAGCAGCAGCGCCAAATTGGTGATGCCGCCGCAGATTTTCGCCAACGGCAGCGCAACGAATACTTGCAGCAAAACAGACCGCAAACGGTTCAACCCGATTTTGTTCGGCCAGTTTACACTCCCAACCCTAACTAACCTGAATTGAACTGAGGCGTTAATTTGAAGATATCTTGAAGTCCGCGTTAAGCGGACTTTGTTTTAGATCGATACGCTGTTGTTGCACGAAAGGCCGATGCTGCACTCAGACACTATTGCCGAGATTTTGACATTCTGGTTTGGCGATCCCCAGTCGGAAGAGCGGAGCTACAACCACCGTCGCAAACTTTGGTTTGGCAAAAATCCAGAGTTCGATCAAACGATTCGCGATCGCTTCCTGGAAACCTACACTCAAGCTGCTGCCGCCGAGTTCAACGATTGGACGGAAACGCCGTCCGGCTGTCTGGCGCTCATTTTGTTGCTCGATCAGTTTCCACGCAATCTGTTTCGGGGAACGCCCCAGGCTTTTGCAACCGATCCGCATGCGTTGGCAACGGCACAGGATGCGATCGCCAGACGCGTTGATCAGGCGCTAGAACCGCTGCAACGGATATTTGTTTATCTGCCGTTTGAACACAGCGAAAACCTGGAACACCAGCAGCAATCGGTGGCGCTGGCGCAACAGTTGCAGGCTGTGGCACCAGAACTGACCGACATCCTCGACTATGCCTACCGCCACCAGGCGGTAATTGAACGATTTGGGCGCTTCCCACACCGCAATTCAATCTTGGGACGAGACTCTACGCCCGCAGAAATTGAGTTCCTGAAACAGCCCGGATCGTCCTTTTAGCAGAAATTTGAAAGCGCAGGATGACCGATTTCGATTCCGCTGCTCCACTAGAGTGGCTTCCAGCATCAACCCCTCTATTGCTTGATGACCATGAGGTGCATCTATGGCGAGCCAATTTAGATGCGACAACCGACTACCTGAAGCTGGCGCAGACCCTTTCAGACGACGAGCAGCGCCGTGCTGAACGGTTTCGCTTCGAGCATTTACAGCGTCATTTTGTCGTGGGTCGTGGGGGGTTGCGATCGCTCCTGGGGGCTTATCTCAACTTGCCGCCCGAGACACTAGAGTTTTGCTATGGAACGCACGGCAAACCAGCGTTAACCCCCGCATGTAATCCCATCAATCTTCAGTTCAATGTCAGCCATTCCCAGGGATTAGCGCTGTACGCCGTAACGCGCGATCGCCCAGTTGGAGTGGACTTAGAGTACATTCGGGCGATCGACCATTTAGACCAATTGACGCAACGCTTCTTCTCAGCTCAGGAACACGCCAGCATTGGCACGCTGCCGCCCGACCAGCAACAAACTGCGTTCTTTCGTCACTGGGTGTGCAAAGAAGCCTACCTCAAAGCCACCGGCACCGGATTAGGGCAGTTGTCCCACATCGAAATTTCGTTTGCCTCTGGCAAGGCCGTCTTACGGGATGAAACCATGCCCCGAACCGCATCCCGCTGGTCGATTTTAGAATTTATGCTGACCGACGAATATACCGCCGCCCTTGCTGTTAACGGCACCCACTGGCGGTTAAGGTGCTGGCAATTCTCTTAGTTTTATTGTGGCAAGGCTTGTTATCCCAGAAGAGAGCAGATAGAGTTTTACCAGTGAGCCACGTGGGGATATAAGAATCAAAGGGAAAGAAGGTTCAAACCCGGTTCGTTCCAGGGAAATGGGCAGAATCCCATTCACAAAAGAGTTGCAAAAGAGTCCAACTGAACTGCTCTTGGTTGCAATTGGTTGAGACAGTGAACGAACCGCCCAACTGCGATCGCCCTCTTACATTAGGTGAGGCATGATGATGGTGGGCAACGTTTAGAAGACGGTTTAAAAGGGCTGATTGTCACTTGCACCGATCCCTAAATCCCTGACTTTGGGGCGTTTTGAAACAGAGATGGCTTGAAATTCTCCGTCCTGGGAGCATTAGGGAACGAATGCAGTCCATTTGCTACTTTTCAAACGTCTTCTTAGAGAAAGTCAGTTTGTTTGGGAACCATAAGCGTGTTTAGCATGTTACTCCCTGATCAAACATTGTCAAACCATCCTCGTAATGGCTAGTCGCTAAGGGTGACGAGCTGTGCGTTTATAGAGTTGAGATTCAGGTTTGGGCTATTTTGGATTTTAGAAGCGCCTTCTCTAAATAGATCCCTATGTCAGCTTCCCCCTCACATCTGCCTGATCGAAATTCTGCCCCTGCGATGTCGTCTATCCCTGGTGACTCTGTGCTGAGGGCGCAGGCCGAAACGGTTGTTCAGACAGACAACGTGATCGAGATCCCAACGCACCGGATGGAAGCAGAGTCAACACTGATCATGAGTGATGTCATTGATATTACACTTCATACGCAAGATAAGCCGGAAACACGGCCTGATGCAGGAAACGAACCGACGGTGTCGTCTGGCGACCATCGCATCGTTCCAGCGGCGACCAGCGCTTTATCGCAAGGCTCCTTTTCATCCTTTCTGGCTCCCCTGACTCAAGATACCTTTAAGCAGGTTGTAACAGACGTTGAGTCGAAGCTGCGCGTGGTGAACCAAACGCTGTCGATGCTCGACAACGTGCTGGGATCGCAGAGCTTTGATGCAATTTTAGATGAAATGTTGCGATCGATTACCCTCAAAACCGGGGAGTTGCTCAATGCCGATCGCACCACTATCTTTCTGCTCGATGAAGACCGCGACGAACTCTGGTCGATTGTTGCCAAGGACGAAAACGGAAAAAACCTGGAAATGCGGTTCCCAAAAACTGTGGGGATCGCAGGTGAAGTAGCTACCACCAAACAGGTGGTCAATATTCCCTTCGATTTTTATAACGACTCTCGCTCCAAAGCCGCGCAAGAGTTTGACAAAAAGAACCACTACCGTACCTACACCATGCTGGCCATGCCCCTGGTGAATGAGAAGCAGGAACTGGTGGCTGTGGTGCAATTGATTAATAAGCTAAAACCCATTTACAATCCCCATGCCGCGTTAGACGAAAAAATTGATCTTCATGGCTTCACCACCGAGGATGAGACGCTGTTTAAGCAGTTTGAACCCTCCATTCGCTTAATTCTGGAATCGTCTCGCTCTTTCTATAAGGCAACCCAGCAGCAACGAGCCGCCTCGGCCTTGATGAAGGCAACCAAAGCCCTGAGCCAGAGCAGCCTCGATTTAGAGGAAACGTTGAGCAAGGTGATGGAAGAGGCAAAAGAGTTGATGAAGGCCGATCGCAGCACCCTATGGCTGTTGGATCGCGATCGCCAGCAGCTCTGGACAAAGCTTCCCATTAACGGCACGCTGCAAGAAATTCGAATTCCAATGGGGGCAGGGTTTGCGGGGCAGGTGGCAACCTCGGGGGAAGCCGTACTGATTCCATTTGATTTATACGATCAGCCGAATGCGGATACGGCGAAAGAAACCGACAAACGCACGGGCTATCGGACGTGCAGCATGTTGTGTATGCCCGTGTTTAATGCCGATGGTGAGTTAATTGGCGTGACCCAGCTCATCAACAAAAAGCGGCAGGGAGATCATGCTCCTTACAATCCGGAAAACTACCCCAACGCGCCCGACTGCTGGAAGGCCAGTTTCAACTGGAGCGACCAGGAGTTTATGAAAGCGTTTAACATTCAAGCGGGTGTGGCGCTGCAAAATGCCAAACTGTTTGCCACGGTGAAGCAGCAGGAACAGATGCAGCGAGACATTTTGCGATCGCTTTCCAATGCCGTTCTCTCCACCAATAAAGAAGGCGTCATCATTGCCGCGAACGAAAGCGCTAAAGCCGTGTTGGGCATTGACAACCACGAACGGTTGGAGGGCAAGCGAATTACAGAGGTCGTCAATATCAAGGAAGGCGATTTTTCGAGCTGGTTTGGCAACGCCCTCAAGGGAACCGACGATCGCTCTCGTCAGCAGTATTATCCCGACCAGACCTTACTGCCAACCGTGGGTGGCGATCAGCATAGCGTTCACCTGTCGATTAACTCGATCGCAGATGTGCAAGACAGCAGCAACGTTTACGGCGCGCTGGTGGTGATGGATGATATCAGCCAGGAAAAGCGGCTGAAAAGCACCATGTATCGCTACATGACGCAGGAATTGGCAGAGCAGCTCATTAATAGCGATGATGTGAACTTGGGCGGTAAGCGCCTCGAAGTGTCGGTGCTGTTTTCAGATATCCGCAGCTACACCAACCTGACCGAAAACATGGAGGCCGAGGATGTGGTTGACATGTTGAATGATTATTTTGAGGTCATGGTGGATGCCGTGTTTGCCCACAAGGGCACGCTCGACAAATACATTGGCGATGCCATTATGGCTGTGTTTGGCTCGCCGCTGCCTTTAGCCGACCACAGTTGGATGGCAGTCAAAACAGCGATCGAAATGCGGCATCGGCTCGATCGGTTTAACCGCTCCCGGCCAGAGCATCACCAGATCAAGATCGGCATTGGCATCAACTCAGACTATGTAATTAGTGGCAACATCGGTTCCAGTAAGCGGATGGAATTTACCGCGATTGGGGATGGGGTTAACTTAGGCGCTCGGTTAGAAGGAGCCAGCAAATTTTACGGTTGCGATATTATCCTGAGCGAGTACACCTATCACCCCTGTAGCGATCGCATTTGGGCCAGAGAGCTAGACCGGATTCGCGTCAAAGGCAAGACTAAACCTGTGGGCATTTACGAACTGGTCGGGTTGCAGTCTGAACCGATTCCGGAGCAGAAACAGCGAACGATCGATTTGTATCATCAAGGGCGAGAGTATTACCTCAACCGCAAATTTACCAAGGCATTAACTGCGTTTGGCACCCTCTTAGAGGATGTCGATCATCACGACAAAGCCGCCAGCCTGCACCTTAAGCGCTGCCAGTACTGGCTGAGCAACCCTCCCAGCGATCAGGATTGGGACGATGGCGTTTGGACGTTAACCGAAAAATAGAGCGCTAGTGCCCTTACCGTTGCAGCAACACCAGATCGGGCACTTGAAACAGCGACTGATAGGCCAGGACGGCTCCTCCGATCGCCGCTGAATCTTCGCCGAATTCTGAGATTTCAAACCGAGACTTGGCGTTGCTAAAAAAGCCGTACACTCCCGTTCCGGGGACACAGTCGCGCAACATGGCATCTAGCGGCTCTTTGACGTAGGGCAACAGCACCGTGAGCTGACCACCCAACACCACCCGCTCTGGATTGAGGATGTTGACTAAACTGGTCAATCCCCAGCCCAAAAACTTAGCCCACTCCTGAACAACGGCATGGGCGATCGCATCCCCAGCCTGGAGTTTACTGACTAAGAGTGCCAGATCTGCCGCCTCACCGCTCTGCTGCTGATACCGCTTGAGCAGTCCGGCTTTTTCCACCAAGGGTCCCAGCTTACCCGGCTCATCCCCGTCGGTGCGATCGCCGTTGGGATCAACAATCAGTTCACAGACCTCGCTGGCAGTGCCATAAGCCCCTCGGTACACCCGGTTATCAATCACAATTCCGCCACCAACGCCCGTGTCTAGCAAAAGATAAAGCAGACTGCTGCATTCGATGGCGCTACCCAGATACACCTCTGCCAGAGCCGCTGCATTGGCATCATTATCAACAAACAGCGGCAGATCAATCAGGCTTTCTAAATGGCTACGCAGGTCAATCTCTTGCCAGTTTAATAGGGGCGCACGCACCACTACCCCGTCTAGATTGAGCGTACCCGGAACAGTAAGCCCCACACCGCGCAGACGGTCGGTGTTGAGCGGATTAGCCTGCTGCACCTGCTGAATGAGCGTTACCAGAGAACGAATCACCGTTTCAGGGGTGCGGTTGTCTCCTATCGACGTTTGAATACGGTTAACCACCTGGGCTGCCAGATTCAGTTCGACAACGGTTAGCGTTTCAGCCCCGATCGCCGCTCCAATAAAGAATGCGCCTTCAGGATTGAGAGCCAACCCCACGCCTGGACGACCACCGTTTTGTCCTGTGATTGTTTCGCCCCCTTCTCGAACCAATCCTTTGTCGATCAGTTCTGCTGTAATTACGGTAATGGTGGAACGAGTTAACCCTGTTTGACGCGCAATTTCTGCCCTGGGTAGGTGGGGGGTGCGCCGCAGCACGCTGAGAATTCGGGCATAGTTAATCTGTTTCAGCAGACTGGCATCGGTGACGGGCATTCGTCGGGTTCGGTTTGTTTTCATAACGAACTATTGCACCCCGGGTTTGTTCTAATTACAAACTATCATACATAGTTTGTTTTTGAAACAAACAATATAAGGTGGAAGCATGGGAAAACAAACGGAGTCTGTTATGCGATCGAATCAAACCTATCTCGACCACAGCCACCTGGAACGAAGTTACGTTCAATCGGCGGCATCCACGAAGCTCAGTATTTGGCCTAACTTGAAGCAAGTCTGGCAACGACTCAGCCATTGGTGGGACGGTAACAACGAGCCTGAGATTTACGAAATCTTCTGCCCATCCGGTGTCGTTTTTTGGGAAGTGAATGATCAGTTCAACAATGAACGCTACCAGTTTGATACAGAAGACCAGGTTCTTACCTGGTTGGAAAATCGGCATCGTCAACCGTCACGTTTAGAAGGTTGGGGTAACGACTGGACGGTGAATGGTTAACCAGGGCGATCGCACCGGATTCAGTACCCGTTTGGTGCGATCGTGGGTGATCAAATTACGTTCGGCAATAGGGGCGAAAGCGTTGAGGGGCATTGCACTGCAATGCCCCTTTAGTATTGGCTGGTTGATGTGGGTCGATTGATGCTGACCGCTGGATAGTCTTACCGCGCCATAGTCTTACCGTGCCATAGTCTTACCGGGGCGAGACGGGCGAGGGTAAGGATGGTGAAACCTCAACTGTCAGCGGTTGCGGTTCCTGGCCGAGCAGTTTCTCAAACAGGGTACGGTAGCGATAAGCCTGCAAATCCAGGTAAAACTCCTGCTCTGCTTTTTCCCGTGCCCGACGGGCTAATTTTTGGTGACGATCGCTATCCTCTAAGACCCAGGCAATGCCTCTTGCCAAATCATCCACTTCAAACGGTTTGGCTAAATATCCGTTTTGCTGATGTTCCACAATGTCCTTTAGCCCGGTGTCGTCAAAGGCAACCACGGGAGTTGCACAGGCGATCGCCTCTGACCCGGTTTGACCAAATGCCTCTTGAATCGACGGCACCACCATAACATCGGCTGCCGAGTAAACAACCGCCAGGGAAATATCGTCCTTGAGGCGACCGAGATAATGCGCTTTGAAGCCTAAATCGATTGGGGTTTCGGGTGCGGATGCACCAAACACGACCAGCTCAATTTTTTCGCGCCATTCGGTTTGTCCCAGTTTTTGTAGAGCTGGCTGGAGCAAATGAAAGCCTTTGCGGCGATCTTTGGTGGCTTCGATCGCGCCAAACAGCACCAATAACTTGTCTTGCGGGAAGTTGAGAATTTCGCGGGCTGCTTTTTTGTCGATCGGCTTGAATGCTTGTGTATCAAGACAAAACGGGATGACTTCAATCTGGTGATTCTTCAATAGCGAACTAGAACGGGCACAGTCGGCTAACCAGTGGGTGGGTGATACAAGGGTAAGGTTTACGTCTTTCCAGGCGTTTACTTTGCGAGTCCAGACCTTGCGTGATAGGTCATGCTCTTTGGTGCTACGCAGACTCGGACAAGCGCCACAGGATTGCATGTAGCGATCGCAGGTATCGCTGTAATGGCAGCCACCTGTGAATGCCCACATATCCATCAGTGTCCAGACAATGGGTTTGTTGAACTTGGCGATCGTCTCAATTTGCAGATAACCATCGCTAACCCAGTGCAGGTTGATGACATCGGGATTAATATGAGCCACCTTTGGCGCTAGACCATCTGGAAACCACTGGAGGGAAAACTTACCCGAAGCAACGGCTGGGTTGCTGTGGCGATAGGGCTTGAGGGGTCTGCTATTCAGGTCTGCTCTCAGCCTGGCGACTCCTTTTTCTAGAAACGTTTTGGGAGCCATGACGGTTGGATCAGGACTCGATTTACCGCGAACCAGCATTTGCGAGTTAACGCCAATGTGTCGTAACCCTTGATGAACCCGATAGGCCGCACGAGCCGCACCACCATCAATATCAAATGTGCTGAGATGTAACACTTTCATAGAGGCTCTCACTAACCAAAAGTACGTTTAATTTTTTGCCGGACTCGCGTCTGTAGCGTTGCATGGAATAAGGTATTTTGCGAAAACTGGTCGGCTTTAACCTGCCGCACAATAAAGGGCGGGTGCTGGAGCGGAAACTGAACGGCTTCGGTGGGAATGTTGGCGTACAGGCTTTGTTTGCTGGTTGCTTTGGTGTGAGATGCCTCGACCCCAAACCCAATATTGGAGATTAAGTTGACGTTGGGCAACGCCGTGAGGCCGCTATTGACCCAGCAGGCAAACATCCAGCGGTATGCCCAACTGTTGATGTGACCGTCGTGGGTGGCTTGAAAGATTTTCGTCCAATATTTGACTGCACGTGGGTCGATCAGGATGTCATTGAGATAGTGGTTTTCTGACATGGCAGGCCACAGTTTCATCTCAAAGTCGAAGTGTTTCCAGGCTCGCCGCCAGCTTGCCCAGCCCCAGCAGTGGCAATAGCGGGAAAAGTAGTAGCTGTAGGGGGTGTGCTTTTGCCCAAACTGGATGTTTTGCCCCGAAATCGCCATGATACGTTCATCGTCGGCGTAACGATCGAGCAACTCTTGGCAAAATTGAAAAAAACTGGGATGGGGCACGCAGTCATCTTCCAGGATGATTGCAGTTTCCACCTGAGCAAAAACCCAATCTAAGCCGCTGGCTACCCGTTTGGCGCAACCCAAATTGAGATCGGAGTAATTCTTAAAGACCTGGCAATCCCAATCGACTTGCTCCACCACCGCACGGGCATTAGCGCATTTTTCGGCTTCATGGGGGCGATCGCTGCGAGGGCCGTCTGCAATGACAAACAGTTGTTGGGGCTGCATACTGCGAATCACATCAAACACCCGCTGGGTGGTATCCGGGCGATTGAACATGAGCAATACAATGGGCGTTCGCATGATCGCAATACTCTCTCTTGGTGCGGTTCGTAATGCTGGGGGCTTCTTACACAGGGCTGAAGCGGCAACCCTGAGCCGTCTTTAATAAACTCCACGCTGACGGATCATTATTCCTGTCCAGTTGCATGTCATCAGGGTGAAACCAGGGAGCGTTCAATGCTGTGGTCTGTCGGGGGGGCGATCGCCCTGGCATACCTTTTTGCGTCAACCGATCGCCTGTTCCTCTAAAACAACTTGCTCATAGCTACCCGACTTCACAATTCGACCGTGCTGCATTTGATAGACACAATCGCAATGTTGAACTGTTGAGAGTCGGTGCGCGATGATGATGACAGTTTTGGTACCGCTCAGTGACTTAATTGCTTCAGTGACAAGGCTTTCCGTCTCATTATCGAGCGCGGCGGTTGCTTCATCTAAAACCAAAATTTCTCGCTCGTGATACAGCGCTCTGGCAATGCCAACTCGCTGACGCTGGCCGCCCGAGAACCGGACACCCCGCTCGCCGACCATGGTTTTAACCCCATCTGGCAGTTGCTCAATTAAGTCATTAAGCTGTGCTGCATGAATCGCTTTATGTAAGCGTTCATAATCAATTTGATGATCTGGAACCCCAAAGGCGATATTGCGCTCCACCGTGTCATCCATCAAAAAGATAGATTGAGGAATATAACCGACCAGGTTCTGCCAGGCTCGCAGGTCATCGTAAACCGAGGTACCATCTACCTGAATATCGCCGCTATCGGGAATGAGTAATCCTAAAATCAGATCCACTAGCGTTGTTTTACCCGCTCCAGATTTACCAATTAGCGCGATCGATTCTCCCTTGCGGATTGTCATGGAGATACCGCGCAGAGCCGGATCTGAAGTGTTGGGATAGCTGTAGGTTAGTTGGTCTAAAACAATGTCTCGATGGAAGCGAATAGAGGAATGGCTAGACCGTGACCCGTTCGTAATTGATCCATTAGACCTGGGTTGCAACTCATGAGTTCTCAATGTTTCTTGCTCTTCCAGCTCTTTGAGGTCAACGTAGAGTTTGTTCAATGTATAGCTAGAGTTGCGAAGGACACTAACCGCAGACACCAGTTGGCTGACCGATGGCATCAGGCGAATCGATGCCATTGCAAAGATACCCAGCGTTGATGTGATGCTCTCGCCATCTTCATTGAGTAGGGCAATGGAAGTAAAGCCGACCAGGAAGGTGATTAAAAGAGCCTCAATGGAAATTCTAGGCAGCGTTTTGAAGGCGCTAAATTTCGTTGCCACCTCGGCGTGGCGTTTAGCTTGTTCATCTAGCTGTTCTTCAAAGTAGGCTTCGCAGCCAACCACACGGGTTTCTTTCAATCCGCCTAAACTGTGGTTGATAACGCGAATCATCTCGCTGCCCGCTTTGGAGGCTTCCATCCCCCATGCGGCAATTTTGTTTCTGGCGTAGTAATACGGCAAGAAAACAAGGAGCAAAATTCCAAGAATGGTAGCGGTGGCAGTTAAGTCAGTCTTTAGCAGCAGAATCAAGAGAAAACAAAGGACGGCAATGTTAGCGGCGACGTTTAAGAGAGGATTGACAACGCCATAGCAAAACCGCATTGTTTCGGAGGTAATCGTGTTAACTAGGTCGGCGCTGTTGCGATGAAGATGAAAGGTGTATGGAACACTTAAATAGGAATGCAGTAACCTAACACGCAGTTCACGCTGTTGATTGTAGCTGAACTTATGAATGAATTCTTGAACGTTGAAATATAGAAACGACTTAACGTAGAAGACGATGACGATAATCAACCCGATCAGCGAAATGAATTGATTGGTGGAGCTAAATCCAATCCATGTATAAATTTGAGACAGTAGCGAGTTGGTTTGAATCGTATCGGGAGCTGTAGCAAGGGCAATGAACGGGCCAACTAAGCCGATGCCAAATGTGTCCAGAGTGGACGTTAATAGAAACAAAGCCAGTAACACGAATAGCTTGTTCTTTTGATCGGCAAGGATGTAGAGGAACCGTGATAGATAACTTACCATGCTGCTAATAACTCTCTGTGGTTAGGTCAGAATCTGCTGTAACGTGTTCGAGCTACTGTTAGTTTATGGAGTGGAGCGGTCAAATCAGAACGTTCTTAAATGAATTCGCCTGCTTTTTATATCTTGAACCTGAATATGAAGTTAGTTTTACAAAGGCAAAGTAAAGTGGCTGAACGATAGTTTGAGCGTCGAGTCATATTGAATTGGTACGAATCGATTGATACGATCGCCCCACACGATTCAGTCCCAAAAAATGGGTCGAATGCCCTTGAGAGCCTGTGTGGGACGCGATCGCTCTAACCGTAAAATCATGTATATCGATGAGATTGGGGTCAAACATCGCGTTACACATGAGTCATTCTTGTGCAGAATTGAGCAGCTTAGATTAGGAAGAATAGAAGGATTCTTCTATGGCAGCGATCGCTATTGTGAGGTAACCCCTTGGCTAAGACAGATGATTGATGAATGCCCACGAATTGCTCTAGGGACGACCATTAATCCAGGACTGAGATTTAGGTTGAGCAATCAACTGCTTCAGTGCCAGCCAAACAAACGGAGGAATCGTTTTGGTATAGCGCTTCCACAGCCGCCGGGGTTCTTGAACGAGACGATAGAGCCACTCTAAGCCCATTTCCCTGACCCAGAAAGGTGCCCTTTTGTGAATACCAGCGTATACAGGAAACACACCGCCCAGTCCAATCATTACGGATTGAATTTTGCCTTTGTGCTGTCCCATCCAGTATTCCTGCTTAGGACAACCCAGAGAAACGGCCACAATTCCCGCCTGACTGTCATTCACCTTCTGGATTAATGCTTCATCTTCTTCGGGGGTCATGGGTCGAAACGGTAAGGGTTCCATCCCAGCAATTTGCAGATGTGGAAACTCTCGTTTCAACCGGACTCTCATTGCTTCTAAAATTTCAGTCTCCGAGCCAACAAAGAAGATGCTGACATTACGTTCAGGAGCTTGCTGACAGAGTGCAACAAGGATATCCATTCCCGCAACCCGGTTTTGCTTTCGCACTCCCAGGAGTTTCATCATCCAGACCAGGGGCATTCCATCAGGAGTGACCAAATCAGAATTTTCTAGAACAGTACACAACTCTTTCTGCCAGTGCGCTTCAATTAGCATGTGAACGTTTGCAACGCAAACTGTTTTGCTGAGGTGCTCGTTTGCCCATTTCAGAATATGTTCAATTTGTTCATTAAAGGGCAAAGCCGTAACAGGGGAACTCACAATTTTGACTGTAGGTAGAGACATTGCATGTATCCTTCAAGGGTTGAATAATTGATGTAAGAAGAATAGATTCTGCTCACTCAGTCTGTGTTGATACAACTTGTTTCATCATTGAAACAACTGAAACTGATTGGTTGCCCCTGATTCGTTTCTCAACTGCAATCTGCTGCCATTGGCCGATTGCCTTTGCCTTATCAATTACTACTTCAGGATGATTGCAAGATCCGCAGAACCTGAAAAATAATTGTCGTCAGTGAGAGTTTAATGCCGTTGAAGTGAGTGCGCGATCGCCCATCTATCAACTGGTTCAACTGTAAAGAGAGATCGTTGTTTATCTATCTGTCTTGTAATGAAATCTTGCAATGAAGTGATGTCTTACCTTTCATTGCTTAAGATGTTCATACAAAATAGTTTGGCAAAGGATAAACAAGATCTGGAGATTTGCCCGCTTCCACAGCAGCAGCAATAAAATCTCTGAGCAAGAATGATCAATGACCTAACCTATTTGCTGTCGCCCGATGAGGCAACCTCAGACCTTTGGACTGGTGGCTAGATGTTGAAATACCTGATTCAATGTGTAGCGATAAGTTAACAGCCTGGTACTGGGTTGCGTTCTACTGCTGAGGCACCAAACGGTTAAACCTGAAATGAACGGTTGTGGTCGGAAAGCTAAACTGGCTCAGCTTTCTGAAGGGTAGTGCAACGGGGTGGTAGTGCAAAAAATGTTCTGAATGACCTTAGCTTTAACTATTAGTCCTAACTATTAGTCCTAACTGTTAGTCCTAACTATAGGTCTGCTGTGGTAGAGAGAGGCGATCGGTTGAGAAAACTTAGGACTTGCCGAGAAGGTAGAACGCAGCTCCCGGCGGAACGGAGGATATCGTCCTCGATCTACGCCGTGAAACCGCGAGATTGCAAGATAGGTGCTTAACCAGGAACTTAAGCGGTCTAGAGCGCTGAAACCGCGCCTAGCCATGTTCTCTGAAGTAATTAACGGAACGGTGACGGTGAATGAATGTGTATCGGTATTCAAGGTTTTAACCCCTTGGAGCAGTGCTGAGAATCATCCAGACTGGTAAATACATCCGATTCTGTTGTGGCAACTGCACCCAAACGCTCGCCTAGCGGCAACTGTCTCAATCGACCTGTCTCAATCGAGACTCGTTAGAACAGAACAAAAAATTGATTATATAACGAAACATTGCACCAGCTTCATATCGATTCTAGGTAGAGCTACGGTTTTGCACCATATAGTGATCGATGTTAGTCAATTCCGCAAAATCTACATATAGGAAAGACGCAACTTCACGCAATTTTCTAGCTTCTGGCCTGGTTTTACGTAGAAATGTAAAGCGATCGTAAGCAAGCACATTGCACACCGAGTAGATTTAGCGACGGGTTAATGGGTTTTAGCGAGGGCAAGCCCAACTGGCACTGTAACGGAAAGACCAGTAGTTGCAATGTCGAAGAGGTTGCCCATCGCCAGTCACTCCACTCAGGCTTCCTTGGGGGCATACCCTACGTAAAGGGGCATTCGTCCATTCGAGGCTGGAACATCCCGTATCAAAAACTCCTGAGTTTCACCGTTGTGTGCTTCCCACACCTGAGTTTGATAGGGTTCGCCCTTATTGCGATAGATCAGGCTAACCGAGCTGTCTTCATTGATGAAGGCTGGGGCTGGCCCTACTCGTTCCCGATTTTTGTACAACAATCCCCCCAGCACTTCCGTTCGTCCACCGTCGTAGGTGCCAACGATGGTGCGATCTTTTTCAGTTTTGAGACCTAAAATCCAAACATCGCTGCCTTTGTTAACGATTTGAGGATTATGGTCGTAACTTTCAGGGTTGATTTGACGAATCCAAACCTGTTGGCGATCGAACACAAACGGAACGGCAGTTGTATCTTCAATGAAGACTTTACCTCCTGGCACGGTGTTGATGTAACTACCGCCACTGAGGATTAACGTCCGTGTTGAGCGATGGTCAATCCAGTAGGTGCATTCGTTGCCATAGTTGCTCTCGACCTGCACTGCCACCGCGTCGGTATCACCGTCTTCAATAATGAAAGCGGGTTCCTCAGGCACTTTGAAGACAACAGTTGCATTTAACCCAAGCAGACGATGCACGGCACCATGTACCTTGATGCTTTTTTCGGAGCGATAGTTCCCGGTTGGCAGATAAACCGTTTTGGCACCCGAATCAATGGCGGCCTGAATCGCGTCACTATCATCTTCATCATCATTGGGAATTGCGCCAAAGTCGGTAATGCTTGCCCACGCTGTGATATCTCCATAGGGAATCTCTGGCGCGTCTTCAATGGGGAGCCGCAACGACTGTTGTGGCCCCGGAAACAAGCTGGCAACGGAATGAGAGACAAATTCATCGACCTGAGCCTGTTGCAGCTTTTGGCGATCGCCCGATTGGTTGTCGATCGCCCATCCATAGCCCTCGGTTTGAATGTCTCTGGCAAACAAAACGCCTTCACCGTGGTTGAGAATGGCCGACGAATTGGGATCACCCCCGGTTAGCTCTGCCTCAACGAGCGTCATTAATGCCATCTCACCCCGGTTCTCAATAGCCGGAACCCGATTAAAACTTTTGAGATCGCGGATGGAAACCGTGTTCCATGAATTTTCAAAGCCAACTTGCCTTTGATTGGATAGTACGATGTGCTCAAAGGTCATGCTGTATTGATCGTGATTAATGAAAATGCCGCGATCGAAGCCATCGATCGCAACATTTTGCACTAACCCCGGCCCCGGCCATTCCTTATCCAGGCTTAATCCTGTGTGGCCTCGCTTTTCGGCATCGCTCGATCGAATCACCACATTGTAAATGCCGCCACTGTTGTTGGTATGGTAGCCAATGCCGATCGCACCGGGATTTCCTTGCCCCACATCCACCGTGAAGTTTCGCAAGCGCTGGTTGAAATTTTGCCCACCGTGGTCAAATTCAGTTTGCAACACCTTCTTGGGATTATTGGCATCCTGAAAGCCTGGAGCGTTATCTTTGAGCTTGATAATGACTCCGTCTCGGCTTTCTCCCCGCACGTCTTTTTTCTTGTCGCCCCACTCCAGCGTGTCGCTTACCAGATAGGTGCCGTTGGGCAGGTAAATCGATCGCAGTTCGCCTCCTTCATCTTCTTTGTTGCGCCCAAACACCTGTTGCAGCGCTTCTGTATCATCAGTAACGCCATCCCCTGTGGCTCCAACATCCTTGACATTGGTGTAGCCCGCATCCTCGGGCAACGGCATGTTTGGAGTATCAGGTAAGTCTACTGAGAACGCGACTAGCTCGGATGAACCGGCACCTGGGGCAGCAAGCTCCTGCGAATTCAGCCCGTTTAGTTTTCCATAGGCAAACAGGATGACGATCGCCGTCGCACACAGGATGAGCGAAAATTTGAGGTATTTCATTGTAAGTCCAAGGGTTACTGGAAAAGCCAAGACCGCTGCTGATGTTGAAGCGATCGCGTTTACATCTCTCCTCGTAAAACCGCCTGGTAGATGCCTTCTAAAATCCGCGTCTGTTTAGGACGATCGAAATGGGTGCGGACATGTTCCTGACCGTTGGTGCTTAAGAACCGCCACAGCTCGTTGTCCTGTAACACTCTGAGGCAATAATTGGCTAACTCCTCCACGTTTCGTTCAGCCGCCAGGAAGCCTGTTTCTCCCTGAATTACGCCTTCTGGAACGCCTGCGTGCAGCGTACTGACGACAGGCAGCCCCATTGCTTGTGCTTCTAAAACCACATTGGGCAACCCTTCCGAATCGCCCTGGGATGCAGTAACGCTCGGCGCGGCTAACAGACGGGCGCGGTTCATCCACTGCTGCACCACAGAAGATGGCTGCACGCCCAAAAATTGATAGCGGCGCAGCAGCTTGGCCGCAGAGGCTTCCAGGGACGATCGCAATGGGCCATCGCCAATCATGACCAGCTCTACGTCAGGCCGTTCGGCCTGTATCTTTGCCATCGCCTGAATCAGGTACTCACACCCTTTTTTCTCCATCAGCCGACCGACAAACAGCACCGTTGACTCGCGGGGCAGGGTTGGGTCGGGCGTAAAAGCAGCGGTGTTGATGCCGCTGTAGTGGACAATGATTTTGTTCGGTGGAAATCCCTGTTCTAGCAGCTTTTCTTTGATGAACTTGGAAACAGTGATGAACAGGCGTGCTTCGCGCTTCAACGTGTCCCGACGGCGCAGATAAATCCAGTGGTTGAGCGACGAATAGCGGGCATGTTCATCTTTGATGGTGGCATCGGCACCGCGAAAATGCACCAGTAGCGGCACTTTGAGCGATCGCGCCAGCGGCAGAGCGAGTGCTCCACTCAGGCCAAATTGAGCATGAATTAGCCCCGGATTTAGTTGTCGCACCTGTTGATAAAACTGAGGCGCAACACCCGACAGCTTAAACAGTCCTTCTGCTGCGTTTCCGGCCTTGCCGCCCCGATTGACTACAATGGTTCGTTCTGGCGGCAGGTCAAGCCCTGGCACCAACCGCGACCCCACGTAGTACGGCGTAAACTGCTGGATCTCTTCCCCTTGTGCGCGAATGAAGGTTTGGGAAGGCGGCAGCAGCAGGCTACTAAACAGGACGATGTTCATGTTAAGGACTCACCGAATAGGAATTGGTCGAACGTTTTTGCTGATCAATGATGTCTTGATACAACTGCGCTAATTTTTCGCCCTTGACCGTCCAGCTATAAACGTCGCTCACATGTTTACGGCAAGCCTGACTCATTTGATGCCACAGGTCAGTATCTTTGGCGAGATGCGACATGGCAGCGGCGATCGCCTGCACCGATTGCTCTGGATTGCGTGGCGGAATCTTGAACCCCGTGCCTTCAACCACCTGCACAGCCGGCCCCCCTAAATCCAGGCAAATCACCGGACGGCCTGCGGCCATCGCTTCCACACAAACGACCCCTCCCGACTCGTGCAGGCTGGGGTGAACCAGCGCCAGACATTGACCAATGGTTTCCAGGGTTTCGGGACGGGGCAGCTTCTCTAAAAAACGGACTTGAGTGGCAATGCCCAACTGCTCAGCCAGTGCTTGCAGCCGTTGCCGTTCTGGCCCTTCGCCCACAATCCAATACTCTGCCTCGGCGGGCAAGTCGGCCTGGGAAAAGGCTTTTAGCCCCAGATGAAAGCCCTTCCAGTGCAGCAGACGACCAATGCTGATAAAGCGAACGGGGGGGCGATCGCCATTGGCATAAACAGCCAGTTCATCAATTTGTGCCTGTGACAGACCGACCTGAGAGTACACCTGAACGGTCTTGGCTCCCAACTGGCGAATCCGACGAGCGGTATCTTCAGTCGTTGCGCGAGCCAGAACGCTGCGCTGTGCGGTAATGGGAACAAACGGATCGCGTTCTCCTAACCAGCGAGCCAGATCGCGCATTCGTTCGTAGGTTCTGCCGCGCCAGCTAAACTCTCGGCAAAAGGCTTCTGGAGCCGACTCCCCGCCGCCCACTGGCCCCCAAATAAACGGAATGGGTAATAGCGAGACAAAACTCGGCCCCCAATAGCGGACGTAGGTGACGTGGTGAGCTAAATCGAAATGGATCTCGCGGTGCAGATTTTGGCTGGCAGAATACGCCAGCACTTGCCAGAGATAATAATGAAGCTGAACGCCTCGCTGATCCCGCTTCCACCACCGTGCCCATGCGGGCAGGTCGAGATAGACAAACGTAAGTCCTGGAATGGGACGCAGACTAATTTCGGCTTCAATAGACGGACGATTATTGGAGCGAGTTAACACCCAGACATCGTGATACTTTGCAAGTTCGCGAACGACATCCCAACCAATTCCTGGTTCTGATCCTTCACCGGGACGACAAGCATATGCGGAAACGAGTACTTTTAAGCTCATAAGCTTTTACTTCTGTGGCTGAAGGACAAACTCAGTAACGTTTGCCAAAAATTCTGCGGCGGCCTCTGGAGTGTATTGAGCCATGATTTGCTCTGACTGTTGCCCCATACGGACGCTCAGGCTTGGCTCGTCTACGAAACGGCGAATAACAGTTGCTACAGCGGCAGCGTCGGTTGGATCGAAAACATAACCATTTTGATCGTCAATGACGAGTTCGGATGCCCCAGCAAACTTAGAACAGAGGATGGCTTTACCCAGAGCCATTGCCTCTAGGACAACCATACCCCAGGTATCTTCTAGCGTGGGTAAGACAAAGACATCGGCCTGTTTGAAGTAGGCTCCTAACTGGCTATAGTCTACCTGCCCCACCCATTGCACACAGTTGGTTAAGTCGTGCTGCTGGCAAAAGGCTTCCAGCTCTTGCTGCTGCGAGCCGCTGCCAACAATGAGTAACGTGTATTGGTCGCATCCCTGTTGCTTTAACTGGGCGCAGGCTTCTAACAGCAGGTGTAACCCCTTCCGTTTTTTGAGGCTGCCAACAAAGATAAAGATGGGTCGCTGGTGCGGCAATTGGGCGATCGCACTGGCTTCAGCCGATTGCAGCAGCGCCTGGGCAGAGGGCACTTCGTAGGGTTGCAAAAAGACTTCCGACTCCGGCGCGTTGAGTACGTCAATGAGATAGTCTTTTCCACCATGACTGTTGGTGATACAGGCATCCGCCGCCCATACCATCAGCCGCCGCAGCGCCAGCCGCAAGGGAGAGTTGCGGTAGTCTACATCGGGAGAACTGCCTTCGTAGGCAATTACCACGCGCCAGCGTCCGATCGGTTTGAACAGTAATGATAAAACCGTCCAAACGCCAAAGGAATTGGAAAAGATGACCTGCGGCTTGAACCGCAGCAACCGATTGACAATATTCAGCGGCAGATAGGTGAAGTTGGAACCGTATCCGGTGGCAGATTCAGAGAGCTGAATAATTTTACGTTCGCCTACAATTTCGACCTGGAACGAGTCTTCCAGGCCAGGGGCAAACCCATGCCAGCGGCTCGTAAAAATGGTGGTCTGCGGAAAGAGCTTAGAGAAGCTGGCCATTGGCGGTTGCCAATAGTAAAAGGCTGAGGTCAGTAACCACGCAACGCGAGGGTTCTTCATGACACTGTGCATAGGGGGGTTCCTCTTGATTGACCTAGGGTCTTAAGGTTTTTCTGATACATTTGCCAGGGGTGGTTCAGATGGGACAGCCACTTTACTGATAATGAAGCGGTGTTTGCCTGCGCTCGTCGGCTCAATTTTTTCGACCTCTTGAAGTTCAATCACCGTTTCCTGCCCCAGAATTTGCACCAGCTTGGTTTCAATTGTGGTGCGAAGCCTGGGTGAAAGAGGAGTCCAACATACGAGTCGCACCGTGACGCGATCGACTGATTCTTGAATCACTTGATATTGGGCAATTTCAGGAAAATCCTTAAAAAATCGACTAAAGGCCAGTCCATTTAAGACTTGCCCTGACGCACAAAGAAACACATCGCGGGTGCGGCCAATGATGGCTCCTACGGTAGCCGTTCCCTGGGGTGGCGTTGAGAGAGGGGCATCGGTTAAGTCACCAATTTTGTAGCGAATGAGCGGAAACCCGTGATTTCTTAGGTTTGTGACCACAATTTCATACATTCCGGTGGCCGTGGGCAGCGTCTCTAATAAAACACCTCGCTCGCAGACATGCATGGCGGAGTCTGGATAAGAGGCCGTCAGTAGACCCATTTCAATGGTTCCGTATTCGATCGCCACAGGGCAATTGCAGACCTGCTCAATTAAGTCTTTCTGGTACGGAAACAGCGGCTCTCCGCCCACTACCACCAGCTTCAAACTGTTGAGTGGCGGCTCTTTGGCGTTGGCTTTTGCCCATAAGTGAGCCACATTCGGCAAGGCATAGAGGAACCGCACCTGCTCTTTTTGGATACGACGATACCACCTTCGTAAATCGGCCTGATCGATCCGGTAAACCGAAAAAACAATTTTGTTGCGAATCTTCTCCAGGAATTTGTCTTTAATAAATTTAACTTTTCCTTTCCAATTCTCCTGAAAAAAGTGAGAAAAGCCCCAGAGGGTTGCTGTCTTATCCCAGACGCTCAGTCCCCAGAGGCTTTGATGATAGTATTTGTCGCGTTGGCTCTCGATGTAAGCGGCTGTCTCCCAGTAGCATTTCATGGGTGTACCCGTTGAGCCGCTGGTTTGGCTCCAAAATCCGGGCGGCGGCGGATCGGGCAAAAATCGTTCAAAATCAGCCTGCACCGTGGCTTTATCTAAAATAGGCACATTGGCCGAAATTTCAGCTAACGAGTTGAAGCTCAGGGGAAGCTGCTGTTCTTGCTGCAATTCGCGATAGTAAGGAACATGGGCACAGGCAAACTGCCAGAGATGGTTGAATCGCTCTAGTTGATGTTGCTGAATCTCCGATCGCGACAGTTGCTCGAAGCGCTGCCGTTCTGCGATCGCCGCGTCCACATCTTTGAACCGAGAGAACCGTTTTACTACTGCTCGTAAAAGCCACCACATTATCGTTGCTCCTCCAGCACAAACGACGCGACATTGCTCAAAAACTGAGCGGCCAACTCAGGCGTACATGGCTCAATCAACTTCTGTGATTGTTGTCCCATGCCTGCGATCAGGTTTGGGTTATGAATCAAGTGCTGCATTTTTTGAGCCAGCGCTTCCGGCTGTTGTGGATCGAAACAGTAGCCGTTTTCGCCATCCACCATTAACTCTGCTGCACCTGCATCCCTGGAACAGAGCAGCGGTTTGCCAAACGCCATCGCCTCTAAAATCACTACACCCCAGGTGTCTTCTAGCGTTGGCAGCACAAACACATCACTCTGGCGGTAATAGGCACCCAACTGGCTGTAATCTACCTGCCCCAACCATTGAACGCGATCGCCCAATTGATGTTCTTGGCAAAAGACTTCTAGCTCTGAGCGCTGCCATCCTTCACCCGCAATGAGTAAGGTGTAGCGATCGCACCCCCACTGTTGTAACAGCGCACAGGCTTCTAGCAACTGCCGCAATCCTTTACGGGGCACGATTCGTCCGACAAACAAAAAAATAGGACGGTGATGGTGAGATAGATCCAGCTCCGTTGCGGTCGTCAATCCTCCTAACGAGTTGGGAACCGCAAGCTGGTAGGGATGGGCAAAGACGCGATCGGCTGGAGCCTTTAGCACGTCAACCAAGTACGCTTTTCCGGCCTGACTGTTGCTAATGCAAGCATCTGCTGCCCGCACCATCCACCGCCGCACCGCTGTTCGCCAGGGCGAGTGGCGATAATCGACACTGGGGGAACTGCCTTCGTAGGCAATGACCACTCGCCACTGGCCTAACGGCTTAAGCAATAGGGATAGAATCGTCCAAATGCCGAAGGAGTTGGCAAAAATCAGTTGGGGGCGCAGGCGCAGCAAACGGCTGATGATCGTTAGCGGTAAGTAGGTGAAATTAGAGCCGTAGCCCGTCGCAGATCTGGTAATTGGAATAATTTTGGGCTTAGCAAATGTCTCGATCGCAAACCCATTTTCATAGCCCAGGGCGTAACCGTTCCAGTTAGGTGCAAACACCGTGAGTTGGGGGAAACACCGGGCAAACTCGCTTAGAGCCGGGTGCCAGTAGTATTTGGAGGAGGTTAACAACCAGGCAACGCGAGGGTTCATACTTTGCCTCCGGCCAGAGGCAGGCGTGAGTGCCGCGAGGGATGCTTTGCCACAACCGTTTTATTGGTCTGAAGGATGCTGCCCTGCGCCACCTGAGGCGGCTTCCCGGCCTGCAATACGGCACAGTTGCCGATCAGGGTTAAATTGCCAGCCAGGTTAACGGGTTGATGGCTGTTGAGGCAGACGGCAATTTCATCGGGCGCTTCTCCGGGTTGGGCGATCGCCAACCGAATAGCACCCGCCGGAGCCGGAAGCAGATCAACCTGAACAACAGGCACCTTTCCCTTGGCTGGATACAGCACCCAGGCAAACGTGGTTGAGGCTGAAACGGTGGTGGAGTAAACCGCTGTTGCGTTCGGCACAATGTGGTTGTATTCACGGCTCCACCAGCCCTGTACTGGATTCTGCTGTCCAGACACGACATTGATCGTCCAGGCAGACAAGGAGGCTGGAACAATTCGCAAATTACCCACATCCGGATCGGTCGTTACAACGGAATTCCCCTCCACCGCTACTGTGCAGGAGGGATGGAAGTGCCAGAGGGGTTCAATGGTGCGGGGGCGATCGGTTTCAATGTGGTCTACCACAACCCAGTAGCGATCGCGCACGTACACCACGGCTCGTGAGTGCTTTGCCTTGCCTTGCAGCCTGTTGAACGTGCCGTCGAAGGTGCCCCAGGCAAAATCAAAGGTAGGCGTAATGGCATAGTTGCCGCTCATGGGGGTGTCCCACTTCTCTGTATCTTTGCCCTGTCCTTTGCCGTCTATCAAAATGACGTTGTGGCTAGCAGAATTGCGAAAATACTGTCGTGCCTGATCGCGAATATAGCGGTAGCGGCCACTATCGACCAGCAGGTGTCTGCCGTGCGCTGCGATCGACAAATGCAGCTTGTCGTAATGAATGTGGTAGTTGATGCCTAATGGCCCCACATCAAAAAAAGACCAGTGTGCCTGGGTATCCCAACCGCTGCGCGATATAACTTGCCCTGCCCACGGAAAAACGGTAGATGGCTCTTTCTCTGGCTGGTTTCCGGCCTTGCCCCAACTGGCAATGTAAGTCCAGTCGGGTCGCTGGTAGCGAATGGCGGCGTTACGAATCAGGGGGCGGTTGTAGTCTTGGTCGGAATCATTATTTAGCACGCCGCGTCCCTTGGGGCACATGGAGTAGGCTAAATAGTTAAACATTTGCTCCAAGCGAGCGTTGAGCTTATCTGGAACTGGGTTTCCGGTCAATTCCAGTAATTCGGCTACATCTTTGAAGTCATGCAGCACAATGCGGTGATAGTGGCTGGTTAACTCTTTGTGCACCCCATCAGGATAGACCTGGCGATCGAGTTCTCGCAGCATGTGTTCCATTGAACTGTGTAGCCACTGAGAGGACTGCTTAAACTCTGACCAGCACAGCGCAATAGTAGCCAGTCCGTTCATCTCGCGGCACAGCCAGTTTGCCCCCCATGTGTGCAGATGGCGGAGGTAAAGCGCATGATCGAGCAAACTCGACAGCATTAAAATTCGCACGGCTGGGGTGAGTTCATCTGGAGACGAGAGGCTGTAAAACAGCGAAGCCCAATGCATTACCCGCATCGCCACCTCTCGCCCTCGCCATTGTGCCCACCACTGTTTTGGGGCGGAAAAACTGGAGGTAATCCAATCGAGCAAGTGATGGTTAATGCAATGCACATAGGCTGAGTTGCCTGTGCGTTGATAAGCCATCAGCAGGTTCAGCAAATGGTAATGACGGTTGAGGAACCAGGCCCACTCTCGATCGTTGTTTGAACCACAGTGCGCCCAATTGAGCTGCCCATTTGGGTGTCGTTCAACAGTGCCCTGGTGCTTTTGAAACGTGAACTGATCCTGAAGAATTTGCTGCGGCAGCATATAGGCGATCGCCCGATAGCGACTGCCCACCGCCTTAAGCCGTTGCGGAGTGTCGTGAGTTTCATAGTAATTCACTAGCGCTTCACAGGCTTTGACCCACTGGCGCTGGACCACCGCAGCCTTGACGGATTCCAGACCGGGACGATCTAAATCAAGCTGAGCAAACAGCCTGCGAATGCGGCGCGGATACGTTTCGTAAACGGTTGCCAACGATAGGATGACGGGAGATGCCGTCTGTGCCGTGTATGCCACTCGTTTCGTTTCAAAGAACGTGGCTAATACAAACGGCCAAACTACCGTTTTCTTTGCTTTATTGAGAATTCGTTCGGCATCAAAAACCGGTTCAGATGAAAACGTGATGGACTGAGGGCAAAGTTGCATTCGTAGTTAGTAACGGTGTTCAAGGGCATGACCCAATTCGCTAGCAGATGCCATTACATTGAGGGAACGTTCAGGTGTTGAAAAACCGTTGATGCAAAGCGTTCAGCTTGATTTTCATCGGCAAAGGCTTGCATTCTGGCGCGATCGCCTAGTGTGTCTGAATCCTTGAGCAAACACTGCGTCAATCCTTTAGCAATGTCTTCAGGACGGGTTGAATCTACGGTTAAACCCAACTTGTAACGACGAACGACCTCACCCATTAATCCGTAATCGGAACTTAACACTGGCTTTTGAGCCGCGGCAGCGTGCAGCAGAATGCCGCTCATGCCTACATGCTGCTGATACGGAGCCAGTACAATATCAGTCATTTGAAAATAGTTGGGGATGGCGGCATCCGCAACGAATTCGTATTGGTGAATAAACTGTACTGGCTTGTGCTGTGCGATCGTTGCCATCCGCGTATTCAACTCGGTTACTAGCTTTGATTCACCCACCAGCACCACACACAACTGCTGGCAAAGGACAGGGGGCAGCATTGAAATCGCGTCTAAAAGCTGAAAAACGCCTTTGCGGTGTGTTAGCGCTCCAAACAGCAAACAGACTTTGCGATTGGGTTCTATGCCCAACTCGGCTTTCAGGCGTTCTGCTTCAGCCAGTACGGGAGGGTGAATTTCTACTGGGTCGGGAAGGTACACCGCTTTAGAGCCAGGATACGCCACATCCATTTGCTGAACGGCGAACGGATCTAAGCAAAACAGGGTTTGAAGCTGGGGATGATAAAGGACGCGGCGAAGGGATGTTGTTTCTCGTTTCTGCTGTACCCAGGCTTTCAAGGACGGTTTCTGGGGCGTTGGTTTGGGGGATGATCCGAAGCTGTTGTAGTGAAACGTGGGTCTAAAATAAATTCCGGAAAAGGGACAGGGTGACCTCATCCCTAGCGAAATGGGCGGCTGAAACGTATCAAAATAGAGAATCAACGACTCGCTTGCCTTTAAAGCCGCAGAGTATTGACAGAACAAACTCCATTCCTGAAACGAGCGTTTAAGCCGATTCACTCCGGTGCTGCGATCGCGCAGTGCCGCCTCTTCTGCGGCTGTAATTGGCGTAAACTGAATCGACTGACTATCATCTGCGAGCGCCACAACATCTGCATGTTCATCCAAAAACAGTGGAGAGGTCACAATGTCGAGATGTCCTGGCAACTGCTGCGTTTGCCAATAGCGAATTAAGTATTTGATATAGCTGGGATGATGTCCACGGATAGATAGGTCAAACAGGAGAATGCGGAGATTGCTAGTGCAGCGATCGCGCGCTAACTCGGAAGTCGTTTTTAACATTACATCTCCGAAGCTCTAGACTGGAATGGCACGTTGTTTTCTATACTGAATTCAACCCTAAGTGGTCTGATGTAATTCCTGTAGGGTTAGCAGGGTTAGAGGACACGGAACAAACAAGACGGCAATCCTAAAGTTATTAACGATTGATTTCTGTCCATTCCGGTAAAAACGCGTGACTTTGACAAAACCTTAAATTGCGGCGGATGCAACTACGCAGCTTTTTCTAACTCAGTAAAGGATGTTTCAGTATTTTTGCTAGTGCTATATAACCGCTTCATTAACGCTTGAACGTTGCAAATGCAGGCGATCGCCTGGTTTTACCCCTGGCAAGCCACCCGGTTGACTCTGTTCTTGGATGCGTTAGATCACGGAGGAGTGGCGCTCGATTGAGTTGAGTTTTGCTATGAAGTGAGATAAACCCATAAAGTTCGGATGAAGCACTCGAAAAACTACTGAGATAATCCTGAAACGCCAGAAACGGCGGCGTATCTCTATACTAGGTTTGCGCGATCGCAGATCAAGATCCGGTGATTTCCCAGACAGGTTGCGGCTTTCATGCTTCCTTGAGTGTGCGCGATCGCCGCGTAGCCCCCTGTTGTAGTGTTCATCCCTGCTCAGTGATCTCATTCCAAACCCTTCACGGCTAGCACCTTGTTCAGACAGGTGGGAGAGTCTCTGCTATGAATGATGTCCCGACTCGTATTGCTTTCTTCCTAAGATCCATCGGTGGCGGTGGAGCAGAAGGAGCAATGATCAACTTAGCCCGTGGTTTTGCGGAGCGAGGCTATAAAGTAGATTTTGTCCTTGGTAGTGCTAGCAGCCCTCACCTCTGGCGGATTCCGCCTGAAGTTAAAATTGTTGATTTATCGGCTCCCAGCCTGCCTGCCAGTTTCAACGCACTCAAGCAATACCTGCGTCAAGAACAGCCCATTGCTCTGCTCTCTGCTCTGCATTATTCCAATGAAGTGGCTATTCTGGCGAAACGGTTTTCTGGAGTCTCTACACGCGTTCTGGTTTGCGAACAAAACACGCTGTCGCAACGGGCTAAACATGATGCTCGGCTGAGCGGGCGTTTGTCTCCCCTGGCGGCACGCCTATCCTATCCATTGGCTGATGTGATTGTTGCCATCTCTAACGGAGTTGCCGAAGATTTGATCGACGCGACCGGGATCTCGTCTGAGCGAATTGAAGTGATTTACAATCCGGCGATCGCCCCCGATATCGTCACTAGGTCAGAGGAAGCGATCGATCATCCCTGGTTTGGCCCCGGTCAGCCCCCTGTGATTCTGGGAGTCGGCAAAATGGAGCCGCAAAAAGACTTTCCCACACTGATTCGAGCTTTTGCTCAGGTGCGGCAAACCCGACCTGCGAAGCTTGTGATCTTAGGCTGGGGGCCTGAACGGGAACAACTGGAAGCGTTGGCTAAAGAACTGGGCGTTGAGCAAGATGTTTCATTGCCGGGATATGTCAAAAATCCCTATCCCTATATGGCAAAAGCTGCCGTATTTACGCTGTCCTCGGCCTGGGAAGGCTTTGGAAATGTAGTAGCCGAGGCGTTAGCGTTAGGAACGCCGGTCGTTTCCACCAACTGCCGCAGTGGGCCGTCTGAGATTTTGAACAACGGTGCATATGGCTACCTTACACCCGTTGGAGACAGTTCGGCGTTGGCCGAGTCGATCGGCAGTGTGTTATCGGGCAATGCGAAACCAATTGATCCAGACTGGCTGGAACAGTTCTCAATCAAGGCTGTTACTCAGCACTACTGTAATGCCTTGGGCATTGCTTAAAATCCGCTCATTTTTGGGGGAAGTCAATGAGCTTAAAGCGTCATCGAATTTTGTATGTTGAGTTGCCTGGAGTGGTTGGGGGCACGGTAACGGGTTTGTATGAGTTAGTTCGCCATCTGGATACTAGCCGCTATGAACCAATGGTGCTGTTTCACAAAGCCAATCACCCGTATCGCCAACCCTTTGACGACATTGGGGTAAAGGTGCTGAGTTTAGGGGAGCAAATCCAGCCTCCCAGAACGCCCAAAAGCGCGATCGCCAAGTTTCAGCACCGTGTAGAACGGGCATCGTGGGCGGCTTCTGTGGTGGCTCGCACCGCGAGTTTAATTAAGCGAGAAAAAATTGACCTGGTGCATCACAATGATAATTTGCCCAAAGATCGCTACACCGTGATGGCGGCAAAATTGGCGAACGTGCGTCAAATTTGTCATATTCGAACGCTAAAGGGGCTATCGTCTTTCGATCGGCGCTTGGCAGGAGGGGTAGATCAATTCATTTACATGTCCAAAGCGATTGAAACGGTGTACCGTGAGGCTGGCATTCCGGCCGCACAGGGTAAGGTTGTTTATGATGGATTCAATTCCACTGTTTATGAGCAATTCGATCCCAATGATGTGGCTGCATTGAGAGCCGAATTTGGCGTATCCGATGATGACTGGCTGATTAGCAATGTGGGTCGGTTGGATAATTGGAAAGGACAGGACTACTTTTTAGAAGCGATCGCCGAGGTTGTTAAGAGTCATCCCAACCTCAAAGCCTTGCTGGTAGGGGCACCCGAATCAACTCCGTGGAATCAAGCCTACTATCAAAAACTAAAACAACTGGTTGTTGATCTGGACTTAGCAAACCACGTCGTTTTTACGGGATACCGCAGTGATATTCCCCGTATCCTGGCTGCTTCCGACATCATGGTACACAGTGCCTCATTGCCAGAACCATTTGGACGAGTGGTGGTGGAGGGCATGTTGGCAGGCTGCCCGGTCATTGCAACCGCAGCGGGTGGG
The DNA here is from genome assembly GCF_015207605.1 of Oculatella sp. LEGE 06141. Lineage (GTDB taxonomy): Bacteria > Cyanobacteriota > Cyanobacteriia > Elainellales > Elainellaceae > Oculatella. The sequence continues at coordinate 61,796 of NZ_JADEWO010000010.1, read as the reverse complement.
GTGCTGGATAGCGTAGATGATCATGAAACGGGACTGCTGGTACCTCCCAAAGATGCGATCGGGATGGCAAAGGCAATTATGTGGCTCTTGCAAGACCGAGAGCGATCGAAATTAATGGGGCAACGGGCGCGGCAGCGGGCGGAACAACGATTTTCGGTGAGCCAGCATATTGCTGCTGTTGAGGCAATCTACGAAACTCTTCTGGTTGTTTAATGACCTGAATTGAATTCAATGTGATCAGCCAAAGCTCGGAGAATGTCCGAGACGTTCGATTTTGGGCTGTCCAATTACAGAACCAATTGTTCCACTAACTTTGGTTGATAAAATGGGCAGCGGTTGCTCAGGGTATTGCCATCTGGCAGCGTATGTTTGTTAATTCACTTCGGAATTAAAGGGTTATTTATTGAATAAAAAAGCAGGGGGTTAATAAACGATGTCTACTGGGATTATTTACATTGCTACGGGTAAAAAGTATATTGATGAGGCATGTCAATCGGCGGCTAGTTTGAAGGCTCACATGCCGACTGCTTCTGTTACCTTGTTTGCAGATCAACCTATAGACTCTTCTTATTTTGATGATGTTGTTGTCATTGAAAATCCAGAATATGGGTTCATTGACAAAATTATGTATATGAATAAGTCGCCGTACGATCGCACCATTTTTATTGATACAGATACTCGTATTTGCGACGACATTTCTGACTTGTTTGTATTGCTCGATCGATTTGATATTGCGGTCTCGCATGAAGCGCAACGCGGCGAACGTCTCATTGAAGGCGTCCCAGAATGCTTTCCAGAACTGAACACTGGGGTTGTTCCGTTTCGCAAAACGCCTCAGGTCGAAGCGTTCTTTTTGGACTGGTTGGCTGCTTATAAACAGGGAATGCAGTCGAAGCAATCGCTCTATCAGCAATACAACGATCAGCCCTCTTTTCAGGAAGTGCTTTATCACAGCGATTTAAGGGTAGCCACCTTAACCCCTGAATACAACTGCCGCTGTCTTAGTTCAACGTTTGTTTCTCGTAAGGTTAAGATCCTGCATTTGCGCCATCCTGACTTGTCTAAGGTTGAGCAGGAGATCAATCGGAATCAGTTCAAGCGCATTTTTTACGATCCAGAAATTGGGTTATTACGCATCAGCCAATTTGAACGCAAACTGATCATATGGATGAAGCGGCTCAAACGAGGAGCCATGCGACTTTCTAACTCTGAATACGAATGGTAAGAGAAAAATCATGAAGAAACTGCTGAGGTGGGTCGGTCGCATTCCTGTTCGAATACTTCGTCTTTTGCCCATTAGTTCAGAAATCATTGGACCGCCAAAAGGGTATTACCGCTCTTCTCATACCTGGATCAATGCCTCTCAAACAACCAGAGAACCTGGGTGGTCTCATGAGATTTATCCCAAGCGCAACATTCGAGTTGTAGAGCCCAAAACGGTAGATTCGGAGATTCATTGGCGGTTTAAGGTAAACCCTCAGTTTGAATCGCCCCCTGCCTATCTGTTTACCATCCCCAAAGGCAGATTGTGGCAATTTAATACAGTGATCAGTCCCAACGACAGGCTCCTTGCGGATCTCTCCCATGAGTACAAAGTAGACGAACATCCCAAATATCATCCTGTTTTTGGCGAATGGAAGCTGCCCAAAATACAGGAATGTGATAAAACACTGGCCGTTTTATCGGTTGCTGGGGGCGGGACGTTTGCTCACTGGTTGTTGGATTTACTGCCCCGGCTGGACTTGATTCTGCGTAAATACGATTTTGATCAAATTGATCAATTTGTGGTGAACGGCGTAGATTTGCCGTTTCAAAAACAAACGTTGGATCTATTGGGTATTCCGTCTCACAAACTTTTGGTTAGCGATCGCAATTTTCATCTCAAGGCTACTCAGTTAATTGTTCCATCCCTATCGCGCCATGTGGTTGGATTAACCCGCTGGATGCCAAGCTGGGGCTGTGACTTCTTGCGCCAATCGTTTTTGACCAACGCCAAACTGGCTCAGCATCGCAACGGTGATGGCAATTTCGATCGCATTTACATCAGCCGGGCTAAAGCCACTCGTCGCAAAGTTGTGAATGAAGCAGACGTTTTGCATCTGCTGACGAAGCTTGGATTCCGCAGTGTAGCGCTAGAGTCGCTCTCTATTGCTGAACAAATTGATTTGTTCGCTTCAGCCAAATCAATTGTGGCACCGCATGGTGCGGGACTTGCAAATCTGGTATTTTCAAGTCCCGGCACAAAGGTTGTTGAATTTATTGCGCCCAACTATGTGAATGTTAATTTTTGGGCATTAAGCAATCAGGCCAATCTTGATTATCACTACCTGTTAGGTGAAGGGGAAAGACCTGAGGGTAATGACTACCGTCATTCGTACAGCGACAATATTACTGTAAACCTTGACCAGCTAGCCAATACATTGGATTTAGCAGGCATTAGTTAGCTAAAACCGTTTGAATCGGCACATAGATGTGAAATCGGTTTCTGTCAGCATGACTGCATTGGCTACACCTAATTGAGCAATTAACAAGTAGTACCGACTCTGCATTTTCTCTTTTGGTTTTCAATTTTAAGAACCTTGAATCGGTTGCATGGTTGATACACACAAATAAGCGGAAGTCCCCAAAGTTGAGAGGGTAGGTTTTGAATGCAGCACGTTTGCTACTATTCAAAACCTCTTAGAATCAGTGGCTCATCAGTTGGTTACGGCCATTATGTGAATTGAGCATACAATGACGCAATCCACTTCTGACGCGCATTTAAAGACCATTCAAGACGATTCTGAAACCGCTCACTTTGAGCTTTTAACGTTACTAGATTGCTGTAAAGGGTTGGCGATTCTTTGGATATTTCTAATTCACTGTAAAGGTGGATGGTTTGGCTGGCAAGGAGTGCATCTCTTTATCGTTTTAAGTGGCTTTGGGCTAACTTATTCTTGCTTGAAGAGACAGCAGACTGTTGATTGGAAGCAGTGGTACATAAAGCGGGCAACCAGGCTGCTGCCAACCTATTGGCTGGTTTGTTTGTTTGGTTTTTTGCTGTTCCTGGTGACACAAGCATCAGGCGTAGATGCAACTAAAACAAGTACCTTCAATCCGTGGATTCTGCTATTTTTCAATATCTCTCTGCTCAGAAACTTCTTCAACCCCATTTCTGAAAATTCACCCAATGTTTCTCTCTGGTTTGTTCCACTGATTGCACAGTTTTACCTCGTGTTCCCGTGGCTTTACTGTCGGCTGACGACAATTAAAACTCTGCGAGGATGGGTTTTAATTCCGCTGGGATTAGTGTTAAGTGAGTTTTTGTATCGAGCCGTTGCCATTTATTGGCTTGACGGAATGCCGGTTGCCTATTTGCACGGCTTTTTGAATCACTGGGTAATGGCTGTTGAACCATTGGATCGGTTAAAAGATACCTTGACCCTGCCGTTTCAGGAGGCCGCACCCTTTCAATTTCTGCCGTCGCGACTTGCCGAGTTTCTGTTGGGAATGATTGGAGCGATCGCACTAAAGTATTACAATCAGGCGTTTAGCCGATGTATTCTTAATCAGTGGTTAGGAGTCGTTGGTATCGGTATTTGGCTGGTTGGCAATGCGCTCCTATACGCAGGATTGTTGGGGTGGGTGTTTGCTGATTTTACGATCGCGATCGGTCTCACGATATGGATGCTCAATTTTGCCCACGCCCTGCGTCTTCATTCTCCCCAACTGTTTAGAATGCTGAGCCGCATGAGTCCCTGGTCGTATTACATCTTTCTGAGCCATTACCTCTTTATTTACTGGTTCGAAACCGTTGGGCTGGCATTCGCTAAATCTGCTGGCGTTTCCGATTTGCTTATTTTAGTTATTGGATTTAGTTTCATTACTGCCACAACTTGGATAAGCAGTTGGGGATTGATGAAATTCGATCAATCCAAATTATCCCAATTGATTATTCAAAACACAGTTGCCAGACTGTTACATTAAAGTTACGGTTGCTGTTAATAATCCCACCATTCAACAAGTACTAAGTTTGTTGTGAGCTGTTAGAGGGTAGTTTAAAAGTATCAAATGGGCTGTATTTGCTCCCTAAATCTCCCAATCCTGGAGAATTTTGGAGGCGATTCGCGTTACAATCAGCGCTTTTCAAATATCCCCTTAAATTGCCCTCTAGGGTACTACTATATTTGAGATAAACGGTTTACAGTAGAGTTAATTAACTCAAGCAAACGCGAGAGTTCTAGTAGTTCTAAATAAGTTTACTCTGGTAGCAACGCAAACTGGAACATGCATCGGTTCCAGAAAAGACCGAATGATTTTGCCATGCCTGTATAGCCCCATACAGCAGCATTGAATCGAATTTACAGCTTAGATCGACATTGCTACATCTGACTGGATCAGCGAGTATTGGGCTGTTCAATGGGTGTGCAACCACCTGGGGCTCTTACCCCGCGGTACGCACGGATGCAAAGCAGATCCGCAGCAAACCCTGGCTAAAGCCAGTTGCACGTTATAGAACCTGACTTTCTCTATCTACCTCCAGCATCTATACAGAAAGCTCAGCGATCGAAATATTGAACGAAAATTGGCGTTGCTGCACGACGCGATGAAGCGGTGCGTTCATTCCTGCTATAGGGGCAATCCCATGCCTTTATAGACACTTGTACATCAAAGCAGCAACACCGAAACATTGGCTGCAACTGCGGTTTCAATTAACGCTAACGTGCTGCTCCATCTTTGGCAGTCTCATCCTAATTTTCTAAAAACTGAACCTGACGGTATCGGTAATGGTAGCGATCGCATTTCATCACTGCGTTATTTCATGTTCGTTAATTTCCTGAATGGAGAGAAACCATGACACAGGCCATACTGGTTCAAAGCAGCAAGAGCCAACGGGATGTAAGGTTTGACATTCTTAAAGCAATTGGCCTCTTCTGCATTATCCTGGCTCATGCCGAGCCTCCAGCCTATATTGCTCAATTGCGAAATTTTGATGTTCCTCTCATGGTTCTTGTTTCGGGGGCTCTGTTTTATTGCACTGCTCAAAACAAGACCTATCTATTTTTCACGTACATTCAAAAACGAATACCTCGGTTAATACTACCCGTATGGTGCTTCTTGACGATTTTCTTTCTGTCAACCTTCATTGTCCATTCAGTTTGGATAGAGAACACCACACCCTCTCTATCAACCATATTGCAGACCTTTCTTCTGGTGGGCGGCATCAAATACTTTTGGATTATTCGAGTATTTGTTTTGATTGCGATCGCTTCACCCCTGTTGCTCAAACTGTACAGAGCAGTGGAGACTCCAAAGCGGTTTTTGCTCACATTGCTGTTCATTTACCTGTGCTATGAAGCCATCCTGACCGTATTGGGAGATGTCAATATCCCTATCATTGGCAGCTTAATTCACGAAAAGGTGTTGATGTACGTGATTCCCTATGGCTGTCTCTTTGGCCTGGGAATGATGTTGCCCCAGTTGAATAAGCGATCGACTGTAGCCATTTTATTGGTTACATTTGCGCTGTTTTCTAGCCTGCTCATTGGCTATAGTCTCCGCAACGGAGAGATTGTTTTAACCCAGGCATACAAATATCCACCCCGGTTATTTTATTTGTCGTACGGCATTTTTGCTTGTATGCTGCTGAGCCTGCTGATTCGCAAGCTGAAAAACGCCAGTGGTATCTTGACCAACTTTGTAGTCTTCGTTAGCCAATCCTCTCTGTGGATTTATCTCTGGCACGTTTTTTTCTTGTATTATCTCGATCTGGCTTCGTATCGCTTACCTGGAATGGATGACTATTTTGTGGCTACCTTTTTAGGAATTGCATTCATATCCATTCTGGTCACTTATGGGCAAAAGCAACTGGTTTCAACCCTCATTCAAAAAACACAGTTCGGACAGAATTACTCTGAACTCCTGACCACCATGTTTTTGAGATGACCGTCAGAGATTGTTTGAACTGTATCGAATGTTCTGCATTAACCCCTGAATGACCTCAGTTCTGGTGTAACAGTTGTCGTTCAAGCTCACGGCTGGAGGCGCAGTTCCCGTTGAGCTTCGTCAAAGCAAGCTCTGAGGAGTAGAGGGCGAAGGCTATTCGCCCTTTGTTCCGCTCAACTAATCCTGAGCCGAATACCTCGATTCGACAACGCTAAAAATGTCTGCAAGATGTAGACGTTTTTTAACCAGGCACTTGAACTGTATTCCATGATGACGTTGGTCTTTGTCCGATACAAACCACTTAGTTTGTATCGGATATTGCTGTGAAGTATAAATGGGTATTCAACTGTCTGCTGTAGCGGGCTTCATTGCAATATCCCAAATGCGTACCTGTATTCGGCAACGCCCGAAGGAACGGCTCCAATAACTGAGCCGTAATGATGCCAGGTTCGAGACATCGTTACGGCTCAAAGACGTAAACAGTAGCAATAGAGCGTATTAAAACAGGGATTGAAGCGACTTCTGCTAAACTCTCTTACCCTTCTTTAAGAAGGTGAGGAAGGGAATGGCGCGATCGCCGTTCTCATCTGCCGGATTGCTCACTGTCTCGCTTTCATTCGGCACATCCTGAACGTAATACCGCTGGTAATTGCCGTACAGACTGGTGACCACATGCCCCCTGGCACCATTCGCCACTGCACCCAAAATAGGAGTACCTGCCACTCTCAGTTCCTCCAGCGCTTGCTCCAGCAGAGGCCGCTTGATTTTGCCCAACCCACTGACAAACAGCGTGCCATCAGCATGTCCCGCCATCAAGAATACGTCTGCAAATCCCAGGATAGGAGGCGCATCATAAATCACCAAATCAAAGGCATCTTGCAATTGCCCCATCAGTGCTTGCATCCGGTTGGACGACAGCAGACGGGTGGGGTCGGGTGGAATATGTCCCGCCGTCAGAACAAACAAATTGTCTTCAATGGGCGATTGCTGAATAGCGTTTAGCAAACAATCTGTGTAGAAATCGAGGTCGCTGGAGATAACGTTGGTTAAGCCCTGAATGTTCATCAACCCCAGGCGATCGTGGATTTGCGGACGACGCATATCAGCATCCACCAGCAAAACTCGCTGCCCCATAGCGGCTGCCGCTTGTGCCAGGTTTAAGGAAACGGTTGATTTACCTTCACTGGCGATCGCAGAACTGACCACAATTGAGCGAATGGCTGTATCCGACCCCAACAGGCGAATGTTGGCAAACAGCGATCGGAACGATTCAAAGAATGGCGTAATCCGATACGAGCCTCGCCCATTGGAAGACGCTCCCAGATGTTGGTTCGCCTGCTGCACCCAATCCGATGCATCAATTGCGTCGGCTGCTTCTCGGAGTTCCTCACGGAATGGAACAATGCCAAGCAACGGCAAGCGGGTAATGTCTTTGAGTTCTTTGGACGTGTGAACCACATTGCTGAGGCGGTCAACCATCAGAGCTGCTCCCATGCCTAGCAACAAGCCAAGCATACTTCCCAAGGCGACATTGCGCTTGACACTGGCCGCCGACGGCTTAGGGCTAGAGGGCGGAGACAACAGTTGCCAGGGTGTTTCTCGCTGAGCCGCATCAATTCTCAACGCTTCTCGCTTTTCCAAAAACTGATTCAGGTTAGCGGTGGCAATCTGCAAATCGCGCTGGATGCTGGCAAACTGACGCGCATAACCGGGGAAAAGCCGCAGTTTGGTGTCGAGCGAACCAACAGCATCATCCAGGGCGCGATCGCGTGCCTGCAACTCTCGGATGCGGCCAGCTACTTCTTCCTGAACACGCTGTGCTTCCCGCGTTAGTAGAGGCAACAAGTTTTGCCGCTGCTCGCGCAGCACATCAATGTTGGGAGAGGTGTCAAAAAAGATAGCGGACTCTTGGGCAATCTGGCTATCAATTTCAAGCAACTGGCTGAGTAGCTGCTGATAACGAGCATTATCACTCAAGGCACTGGAGGCAGCCGATTCAGTCGTGTCACTAAATTGCGACGAAATCTGACGTTGCAAATCAGCATAGAGCGCCTGTGCTTGCCGCAATTCAACCTGCGTCGTTAGCTGCTGTTCCGAGAAGCCTGTTAATTGGTCAGAGATCTGCTGTCCCTGGGTTTCAGGATCAATCAAACTAAACTGCTGCCGAAAGTTTTGCAGCTGATCTTCCAGCGTTCTCACTCGTTGTTGCAGCCCCGGAAGCTGTTCTTCCACAAAGCTAATGCCCTGTCGCACATCAGCTTGCCGCTCATCTAAACTGTAGTTTAGATACGCCTCAGACAGTTGCATCAGCACCGCTCTCACCATCTCTGGATCACCGCTTTGGTAGCTGATGGTTAGAATATTTTGCCCATCCGATTCAACGGTTAGATTGCTGGCGATCGTCCCATAGTTGACATTGGGATACTCAGCCTCCAAGCTTTCAATCACCGGATTGATCACTTTTGGGCTTTTTAGCACCCTAACTTTAGTTTCAGCATCATCTAAAACCGTTCTGGTTTGGCCGTTGCTGCCGCTCAAACTTTCAGGAATAGACGAAAGCACTTGAGACTCTGCGGTAACGGGCTGAGTCAAAATTTCAAAGTTGGCCTGATAAACGGGGCGGTCGGTCATCGCTTTGAAGCCCGCTGCTGCCGCAACAACCGTCGTGACTCCCGCAATGAGTAAAACCCTGCGGCGCAGTGCAGATAACGCCTGACCTAAATCTAGTCCCCCTTCTTCGCCCTCATCAAACTGAATCATTCGAGTCGGCGGCATTACTTGAGATTGCTGTCCAGCCTTCATTTTGATCCCCAACAACTTGGTTGACTGGTGCTCTAAGAGCAGTAACGGGTTAAAGTCGTAGCCGATGATAGATGCTGTGTATACAAGCGTGTTTCGCTTTGATGTAACCTTGACGTGACCCTGATTCAACCGACATTAAAACACGTGAAGCAACCGTCAGCGATCGCTTCAATCAAACAGTCCGAAGATTCGGAATGGAAGGCTCAAGATACTGAAGAAACTGCCGAGCGGACGTAAAACGGTGTCTAGCGTATCGGATGTCGCTGCGATACCCGAACGGCCAACCACCAGCACATCGTTATTTCGCAGGATTGGATTGGATTCTTCATTGATGCCCTGAGCAAAGTCAACAGGAACCTCACGTTCGGATACCGTACCGTTTGGGTTGAGCCGAACCAGATTCACTTCTCCCCGTCGCGCCCGTGTGTTGAAGCCTCCTGCGGCCAACAACGCTTGATTCAACGGAGTGTTAGGCGGAACTTCAATAATTCCAGGACTGTCTACCTCGCCCACCACGTTCACTCGGATGGTATCGGGAGAGAAACTGGCCGAAGCAATCTGAGTGGCTTCTTCTGGGGTGATGTCTGCGGCTAGCGGCACGCTAATTGTATCTCCCTCCTGCAAAATGATGTCTTGCCGCAAATCACCTGAGGCAATCAACTCTTGCAGGTTGATGTTGATGACTTGCTCGGTTCCGGTGCGGGTCGGGCGACGAATTTGAATGTTGCGAATGTCGGCTAGCGGTTTAATGCCGCCCGCCCGTTGAATCGCCTGGGTAACGGTGGATAGGTTGCCACCGCTCTGCCCGCTGCCTGGCACGCCTGCTTCTCCGGTTCTGGGAGTGCCACCAGTCAGGGTATATGGTCCAGGTCGAAAGACTTCGCCAACAACGGCTACATTAATGGGTTGGTTGAAGCTGGCAAAGAAACTGGCGGCAGCAATCTGGCTGGTTTCTTCTAAGCTGATGGTTTCGGCGGTTGGGATAAAGATGTTATCTCCGTCACGCAACACCAGGTCATACCGTGGATCGCCCGTTTGAATGAGCTGCCAGAGATTCACCGTCAGGACTTGCTCGGCACCTTGCCCTTGCATTCGTCGAACTTGAACCTGGCGCAGGTTGGCCGATAGTCTAATTCCTCCGGCGGCTTGTAGCACCTGGGTTAGCGTTGGAAACTGGGCGTTTTGTACCGGAACCGCATAGGAACCGGGACGCTCTACTTCCCCGGCAATACCAATCTCTAGAGGACGCGGAGCCAGCAAGCTCACTGTAACCAGCGGACGACGGAGTAAGCGGGAATAACGAGAGGAGATAGCATTGGCCGCTTGTTCCAGGGTGAGTCCTTCAACCTGGACCGCACCAATTTGCGGCAGGTTAAGGGTGCCGTCAATCAGGACTTCATTTTCGCCGCTAAACTGCTCCACGCGAAAGACATCAATGCGAATGCGATCGCCAGCTCCCAGGATGTAAGAATTAGGTACCTGCGCTTGACCGGATGCTGGAGCCGTTGGGGTAATTTGAATCGGTGTCTGAGCAGCAGCAATAGGTGGGGATGCGATCGCAACTAAGCTGAGTAACGTCAATCCGGCAATGGGCTGCTTCAGTTGTCTGTGGAATTTGGCTAAGCCTTGATAAAGCATAACGTCCAGTTCTAATGCATGATGAGGAGAATCGCTGCGACAGGCACCCTACTCAATTGTGCTGCGTATACCTATATCTCTTCAGAGAAATCCCTTACTCATCCATACGTTTTACACAAACTTTTTAAAAGGGTTGTGGGTGTAAAGCCGTAGCAAAGGACAAACGCACACACTGATCGAGTTCTACAGAGATGGATTCCCCTTTGTCTTCCAATGTTCCATTCCTAATTCCGTAAATTTGCGGTTCCCGGCTAAATTCGAGAATGTTTCAGCATAGCAGACAATTAAAGTTGACCAAAAATGCAAATTAATTTGCGTTTTTTCCTGAAAAAGATAGTGTGGATTGAAGATTAATTAATGCCTATTTTTAAGAGATTATTTGAAACATCCTGAGTACCGTTCGAACCCTTTCCTGAATCCTCTAATCGGGGACTTCAAAACCAGCAACGGCTCGGAAGTGCCCCAGATATGGCAACCAGTTAGCTTATCTTGGCTGAAGCTTGCTTGATGGGAATCCACCGTTACTAATCTTTCTGTTGGCAAACCCTGACGTTTATGAAAGCACTCATTCTTTCGGGTGGAAAAGGGAAACGGCTGCGACCGCTCACCTACACGGGGGCGAAACAGTTGGTGCCGATCGCCAACCAACCCATTCTTTGGTACGGCATTGAAGCGATCGCCGCCGCCGGAATTACCGACATTGGTATTATTATTAATCCAGAAACAGGCGAAGAAATTGAAGCCAAAACGGGCAATGGCGATCGCTTTGGTGTCACAATTACTTACCTGTTACAAGCCAACCCCGATGGGTTAGCGCACGCTGTTAAAACGGCTCAACCGTTTTTGGGTGAATCGCCTTTTCTTCTATATCTTGGAGACAACTTAATTGAGGCCGATTTGCGTCTCGTTTTAGACGAGTTTACCGTTAACCAATTTGATGCGCTCACCCTACTGGCTCCGATCGCCAACCCATCCGCCTATGGTGTAGCCGACTTAGATGCAGAAGGCCGCTTAATTCGGTTTGTGGAAAAGCCAGCCGTGCCGCCCTCTAACTTAGCGCTGGTGGGCATTTACTGCTTCTCTGCCGCAGTCCATGCAGCCATCGCTACTCTGCGCCCATCGGCCAGGGGAGAACTAGAGATTACCGAAGCAATTCAAGCCTTAATTGATGCAGGCAAAGCTGTGGAAGCACGGCATCTGGCTGGATGGTGGATTGATACGGGTAAAAAAGATGACTTGCTGGAGGCCAACCGCATTGTTTTGGACGATCGCCTCCATCCGCAAAACCTGGGAGATGTGGATAAGCAAAGCCGCATCATTGGCCGGGTGGGGATTGGGGCTGGCACTCAGGTCACAAACTGTACTATCCGAGGTCCGGTGGTAATTGGCGAAAACTGTCGGTTAGAAAACTGCTATGTCGGCCCCTACAGCAGCATTGGGAATCAGGTAACGCTCATTGATGTTGACCTGGAGTACAGTGTTGTTTTACAGGGAGCAACGGTGATTCATATTCACCAGCGCATTATTGATAGTGTAATTGGTCAACGGGCTTACATTTGCTCGGCACCGCCACGCCCAAAGGCCATGCGCTTCATGATTGGAGATGACTGCCAGATTGAACTATGCCATTAACCGACACGGTACACTCTGCATTGGGCACAACCGATCGCCCACCCCGTCGGTTGTTAGTGACCGGGGGAGCTGGGTTTATTGGCTCTAATTTTGTTCATTACTGGTGCGATCGCTACCCTCAAGATCGGCTGGTCGTGCTGGATGCCCTAACCTATGCGGGCAACCGCAACAACTTGGCAGGGCTAGAGCAACAGGCTCGAATTCGGTTTGTGCATGGCAATATTAGCGATCGCCCGCTGCTGAATCGGCTTCTAAATACAGAATCGATTGATACCATTGCCCATTTTGCGGCGGAGTCCCATGTCGATCGTTCTATTCTCGAACCGGATGCCTTTGTTCAAACCAATGTTGTTGGTACATTCACCCTGCTGGAAGCGTTTCGGCATCATTGGCAACGGCGCGGCCAACCCGCAGGCGATCGCTTCTTGCACGTTTCAACAGATGAGGTCTACGGCAGTTTAGAACCAACCGATCCGCCGTTTACAGAGTCAACGCCTTACGCTCCCAACAGTCCTTATTCCGCGTCGAAGGCGGGCGGCGACCATCTGGTGCGTGCCTATCACCATACCTATCACCTGCCCACGTTGATTGGGCACAGTTCCAATAACTATGGCCCGTATCATTTTCCTGAAAAGCTAATTCCGCTGTTGTGCGTCAACATTTTGTTGGGGAAGCCGCTGCCCATTTATGGTGATGGTCAACAAGTTCGAGACTGGCTGCACGTGAGCGACCATTGCAGCGCTCTTGATGCGTTAATTCACCGGGGGCAACCGGGACAGACCTACAACATTGGCAGCAACCATGAGGTGAAAAATATCGACCTGGTTTATCAGATCTGTGACCTCATGAACGAACTGGCTCCAACTCTCTCTGTTGCCCCGTGTCAACAGCTCATTACGTTTGTTCGCGATCGCCCAGGGCACGATCGCCGCTATGCCACCGACTCCAACAAACTCAAAACCCAGGTAGGATGGTCGCCAGCCTACACGCTAGAGAGCGGGTTGCGTCAGACCATACAGTGGTACTTAGACCATCCACATTGGTGGATACCATTACTGTCACCGACCTATCAGCAATATTACGCCAAGCTATATGGTGAGTAAGGGATGCTGAGCGGGTTGCCTGCCAAAGCTCTCAAAAAGGTGAATTTTTGCCTTGGTTGGCCTGACGCTAGCACATCCCAACAAAACCTGGATGAATGCATAAGTGTTGTAGTGTTCAATCCAACCTGCAACAGCAGATTGATTAGCCAACCAGGCTGGTGAGAGACTGCGCTAAAAGGATTAAAAGTAGCCATTTGCAGCTTTTCAAACAACCCACAAAGGTGGTCGGTACTGATTACGGGCATTGTATTAGAAATTGCTCCCCCGCGATCGGTCATAACAGACTACACTGAAGGGAGAAGAAAAAAATATCTTCTGATGCTTCATACAAGCAAGAATTGAATCGAGTTCAAGTCTTTAAGTCTTTATGTAGTTCTTCTCTAGTGCGGTGAATCCTGTGCTAGTGTCTCTATGTAAGGTTTATTCGGTTGTGTAATGCGTTTTTTAAGCGTTTCTCCGAATCTAACTCTCTACACTCGCTGATTCTGGAGATATTCCATGTCAATTTACGTCGGTAACTTATCTTTTGAGGTCACACAGGATGACCTTACCCAAGTCTTTTCAGAGTACGGAACGGTTAAGCGGGCGCAGTTGCCTACAGACAGAGAAACCGGTCGCCCCCGTGGATTTGCCTTTGTCGAGATGGGATCAGAAGCCGAAGAAGCGGCTGCGATTGAAGCCTTAGATGGTGCCGAATGGATGGGGCGCGATCTGCGGGTTAACAAGGCTAAGCCCCGTGAGGAAAGAGGTTCCTCCGGCGGTGGAAGCTGGGGCAACAGAGGTGGCGGTGGCGGTGGCGGTGGTTCCCGACGCTACTAGAGCTTGAACCCCAAAGAGTTAAGTCTGCGGTAGAAAGGGTAGACACTATGTCTACCCTTTTTACTGATGGCTTGCTGAATAATTCACCGTTATTCAGCTTAAGTTGAGTCCACTTATGAGGAAACAGGATGACCCAAGTAATTCTTGGCGAAAATGAAGGAATTGAGTCAGCGTTGCGGCGATTCAAGCGGAAAGTGTCCCAGGCTGGTATCTTTCCAGATATGCGAAAAAATCGCCAGTTTGAAACACCCATTGAAAAGCGGAAGCGCAAGGCGATCGCCAGACAAAAACAGCGTCGTCGCCGCTCTCGCTACTAAACTTGATAGCACGTTGCTATTAGACTCGTTGGTTGAACCCGCTGGTTTAAAAGCGCTGAAGCAAGGCGCAGGTGTTGAGGGAACTCTTTGAACTCACTAGCAAAGGTTTCCTGTTGCCAGATTGGGTCTATCAACCCTGATTCGGTAGGATATTGCTCAACATTTCTTTTCTAACCGAAAGCTCTTAGCACTTACCTATCACCTGCCGCTAAAGAATTGAGACTGGGTTGTGGTATGTCTTTAGCCTTCTCAAGTAACCCCACAACTGTTAAAGGACTCGTAAGCCGATAGTGGCAGGGTACCGAATCGTTAGAAATTGGCTCTGCTTACACGGGTTGGTCATGGAGCCGCTGTTCTGACCACCATTTGATTAGCCTGATCTGTGTAGTTGACATAGGCGAGTGTGATCAACAATTGGGTTAGCGCTAGATTTAAGCCCTTTGTGTATGACTAAGGGCTAGATGAGTCATTTCAACATTAGCGATGCCATCCGTTGTAAGGGGATGGCATCATTTTTGCAGTTTAAAATCTGCGGCTGGTAAAACGTGAGGCCAATGCTGGGGCGATCGCTTGTTTCCCATCGGTTTCCAATTTTAATTGATACTAAATAGCACCTTGCTTTAGATAGATATCATCTATTCTTTCTTCTGCAACACTGTTCAAACGTCACGAAACGTTGATGAGATGCGGCATTCATTGGGTTTTAAGGTGGAGTTCAAGTCGCGGCAATAGACGGGTCTAATCCGTCACCGTTGGGTAGGACATGGCCTGTGAATGACACCGTTGATTGTGACGACAAACCAGTTACAACATCAAGATTGAGAATCACGCTGATGCAAACGACTAATGGTGATAGTCTGACCTCCCAGCCTATGGCTGAACTGTTTGCCTTTGGAGACAGTCTGGTTGATACTGGAAACCTTTTCGCAGCGACGATTGGTCTAGTTCCTCCCAGTCCGCCTTACTTTGATGGACGTTTTTCCAATGGGCCGCTGGCGGTTGAACGACTGGCCGCACAACTGGGGTTGCCCCTGTCCGATCGTACTAATTTTGCCGTTGGTGGAGCCAGAACCGATCGCACCAACAACCTTGATAATCCACTGTTAAAACCTGGCGGCTTACTCGATCAGCTTGATCGGTTCACCAGTCAGGCCGCTGAGTTGGGAGCCGGGGCAGAGGATTTGTACTTTATCTGGGCAGGCGGTAATGACTTTTTGAACCAGCCAACCGACCCAGGTGCAGCTGTGAATGCGGCTGTGAATAACATTGCCACTGTAGTATCAACCCTGGCACAGGCTGGAGCCAGAAACATTGTGGTTGCTAAAACCCCTAACCTGGGGCGAACGCCTCGTAGTCTTGAAGCGGGACTGTTGCAACCTTTAACTGTTTTGAGCACCACGTTTAACGCCGCTCTGGAGTCTACACTGACTCAACTAGAGGCCACATTTCCGGGTACCAATGTAATTTTGACCGATCTGTTTTCTCTGGGTGAAAGCATTGCTCAAGACCCTTCTGCGTTTGGCTTTTCTAATACAACTTCCCCCTTCTTGAATGGCCTGACTCCTGCCGATCCGGCTGCCGACCCCAACCAGTTCTTCTTTTGGGATGAGGTGCATCCCACCGCACGCAGCCATAGCCTCTTTGCCAATGCGTTTCGCAGTAGCGTTATTTCTGGCATTACAGACGATGTGACTCGCATCGGGACGCTGGAGGACGATCGGCTGGTGGGCTTCAGCGGCAACGATCGCCTCAGTGGCCGGGGAGGCAGCGATTTTCTTCAGGGTAATGCAGGGAATGATGTTTTGCTGGGTGGCGAGCAAGCAGACACGCTGGTGGGTGGCGGCGGTCGGGATGACCTGACTGGTGCAGAAGGCGCAGATCTGCTGCGAGGCGGGTTAGGGCGCGATCGCTTTCTCTATGGCAACCCTAACCACGGTAGAGACATCATTGCCGACTTCCAGATCGGTCAAGACCTGATCGACCTGACGACGATTTTCAACAAACCAGAGTACGGTGACTCAAATCGGTTTGCGGCGTATATCCGCGTGGCACAGGTGAGCGAGGGCGCTGTCGTCCGCATTGATGCGAATGGGGATATTGCAGGCGGGTTCAAGCCCCTGGCCGTTTTGTCCAATATCAGTGCGGGCGATTTAACCGCTGCCAGTTTTCTTGTGGCCTGAACCACCGCTTGCAGCAGTACCAGACCTCTGGTTTGATGAACGGTTGTCTCTTGCTGAGCGGATACAGATGTTGAGCAAATACAGAGCGCCGATCACACTCATTGATGCCAACAAAAAGAGAGAGTTTCTGAGATGAAACTCCCTCTTCTTGCAGTGAAACCATAAGAAGGGCGAACGAGGGGACTCGAACCCCCGAGTGGCGGAACCACAATCCGCTGCCTTAACCACTTGGCTACGCTCGCCATAGCGTTTCTGACTATATCACATTCTATCTAAGGGTGAACACTACTGGCAATTGGAATTGTGGCAAATCTGGTAATTGCTCGACGGGTTGGTAATCGAAGGTCTGCCAACTAATATTCCAGGGATGGTGGCTGAAATAGCTGGCTATCATCAAACTTACAGCAGTTCTTAATCGAGTCAGCTATGGTCTCGCCAAGATGGATGTGGGGTGTATGGGTTGAGGTGTGGTGAATGCAAATAAAAATAGCTGTAAATAGCCTGCGGCATAGGGAAACGTCGCCCTACCCAGGGTTTTTGTCGGGTTCAGCGGGACGGCTCTCGCTGTGTGGGTACCTCGGCTAAGCTTCTTCATCCATGACAGCGGCGCGATCGAGCAACAGCAGGTTTCGCAGTTGTTCGGTATCAAAATCGGTGAGCCAGTTTTCCCCGGCTCCTACAACCTGCTCAGACAGAGCTTTTTTGCTCTCGATCAATTCGTGGATGCGTTCTTCCAGGGTTCCGGTACAGACAAATTTGTGAACCTGAACGTTGCGAGTTTGACCGATGCGAAAGACGCGATCGGTTGCCTGATTTTCAACCGCCGGATTCCACCAGCGATCGAAGTGAAAGACATGATTGGCGCGGGTGAGGTTAAGGCCAACACCGCCTGCTTTCAGCGAGAGGATAAAGATTCGTGGCCCTTGCGGGTCGTTTTGGAAGCGATCGATCATTTCTTCTCGCTGCTTCTTAGACGTGCTGCCATACAGAAACAGCACTTGCCGCTCAAACTTGTGTTGCAGGTAAGCTTGCAGCAGTTTGCCCCACTCCGCAAACTGGGTAAAGATCAAGCAGCGATCGCCCTCTGCCAGCACCTCTTCTAGCATTTCCTCTAGCCGTTGCAGTTTGCCCGACAGGTTGCGAAAGGATGGAGCCTGGGGACCTTCTCCCTGCTCAATGGAGGGTAGGGTTGAGACCTCGCTCGAGCTGTTGTGATCGGCGGCGTTGGTTTTACCCGGTTTGAACAGCGTTGGATGGTTGCACACCTGCTTGAGCTTGGTCAGCAGTGCCAAAATCATGCCGTGTCGCTGAATGCCTTCAGCCGACTCGATTTCGCTCAGGGAGTGGTCTACTAGCTTTTGATACAGTGCGGCCTGCTCGGCTGAGAGGCCGCAGAACACCGTCATCTCCTGTTTCTCGGGCAAGTCCTGGATGATGTCGCGATCGGTTTTTAACCGACGCAGGATAAAGGGTTGAACCAGCGATCGCAGCGTGTGCAGCGAAGCGGTATCGCCATACCGTTCAATCGGCACGGCAAAACGCCGCTGAAAGAAGTTGCGTGGTCCCAAATATCCAGGGTTGAGGAAGTCGAGAATCGACCATAGCTCCGACAGGCGATTTTCGATTGGGGTGCCGGTTAGGGCAATGTGAAATTGGGCATCCAGTTCTCGCACCGCTTGCGACTGTTTTGCCTCTGGATTTTTAATATTTTGCGCTTCGTCCACAACCACGCCCTGCCAGGAAACACTTTTTAGATCCTTGGCATCTCGATATACCAGCGCATAACTGGTAATCACCAGATGCAGTCCTTTCACCGTTTTGGCGAAGGCTTTGCCCTGCGATCGCTTATCACCGTGATGCACCAACACCTTAAGACTGGGGCCAAAGCGTTTTACCTCCCGCTCCCAGTTTCCCAGCACCGATGTGGGGCAGATCAAGAGCGTCGGTTGGTCTAACCCTTCCTTTTCTTGCAGATGCAGCAATAGGGCAATGAGCTGAATCGTTTTACCCAGACCCATATCATCTGCCAGACAGGCTCCTAAGCCCCATCGCTCCAGAAACGCCAACCACGACACGCCCCGCACCTGATAAGGACGCAGTTCGCCGCGAAAACCCTGGGGAATCTCAATCGATTCCACGCTCTGGTTGCCCGTGGTGAGGGTGTTGATCAGCTCTTGCAGCGAGCCGGATGCCTCAAAGTTCAGTACGGGCAGTTTTTCAATCATCTGCGTATCGCCCGTGCTGATCCGCAGCGCATCTTCCAGGGAGAGCGATCGCTGGTCTTTGCGGTTTTCAAAAAACGCCTGAGCCGCTTTGATATCTTGCGGGCGCAGTTCCACCCACTCGCCGTTAATTTCGACCAGCGGTGTATTGAGCGCAACAAGGCGATCGAACTCGGCTTTCGACAATCGCTGCCCGCCAATGGTGAGTTCCCATTTAAAGTTCAGCAAGCTTTGCAAACCCAACCGCTGCTTTTTGTTGGCGGGTGGCTCGGCTTTGATTCGCAACCCCAGGCGATTTGCCCACCCTTGCTGGTTGGCTAAGCTCGGCGGCAACACAACACCAAAACCGCTGTCTTGCAGTTTCCAGGCCGTTGTCCGAATAAATTCGTAAACCTGGAGCGGTGACAGGTAGCACGACTCTGGTTGTTGCGTTTGCAGGCTGGGTTCCAGCACGGGATAAAGGCGAGAGGCCAGCCCTAATCCAGCCAGAAGCGTTTCCTGAGGATGATCGATCGATCGCCCCTGATACATCAGCCGATCCACCGGATTGCTCCAGATCGTGCGGGCACCAACCAGAAAATCAGGATCGTAGGTGGCTTGCAGATAATATTCCAACGTCCAGTCGGCCTGTTTGGCAACAGCCGGTGGCTGCAAAACAAAGCACGTCCGAAACGAGACTAACTGCTGGGTAAGCTGATGCTGTAGCGGTGCAATCCAGACAGACAGCGTTGCTTCAAGGTGTTCCAACGGTTCCGGGGGGGCAACCAGTTCGGTCGAACGGTTTTGCGGCAAAGCGCTGGCTTCTGCCCCCAATGCCTGTAGCCACTCGCGCAGCGGCACATCCTTGGGAAATTGGGTGGGTGGAATCGGGCTAGAGGCGATCGCTGCTCGAATTTGGGCATCGGTGGTGTGATGCAAAAAGTCGAGCAGCAGGGCAGGTGGGCTTAGAAAACTGGCCTGCTCCGAATCGGCCACCGCCACCGGGTCGATCGCGTTTTGATAGGTGCGACAGGCGGCAGGCATATGGCGGGCAAAGTACTCTAACCGCGTTTGGTCGGTAGCACTGTCCATTAAGGCTTGCCAATGGGCGATCGTGCTGTCTGGGGTTGGATGCTCCAGCACGGGCAAAAACTTGGCTCGCGCTAATAAATCTAGCTGCCACCGCGACACATGCGACCAGAAGCGCAGATCACCCCCCAGCCACGAATCTTCGGCGGTCACTGAACTCAGGGGTAATGCTTGCAATAATTGAGTGGCCTCAAGCGGGGTGAGGCAAATGCCGTAAACTTGCCAGGGTTGCAGCGCCAGCGATGACGCAGACGCCTCATTGGACGGTTCTAATACTTGAGCGGCAGAATGTTGGGGAATCGCCATCACGGGCGACTCTGCGCTGGAGTCGCCGTCTGTGGTTGCAACCGGGCTGTTTGCTGTATCCGCCGAGTCCTCGTTCATCAGGCTGGAGGGCAAACGGTACGTGGGCAGCGTTAACGTGAGCGATCGCCAGCGGGCTAACGGCCTGGTAGACGAATGGGTTGAGGTCGCTTCAACCTCCAGGGTCTGGCTAGATGCCCCTCGCTGTGACGATTTGCCCTTGCTGGCACGTTTGGCTGATGCTCTGGACGCATTGGCTGCCACCAGCGGCAGGTCGGCAACCGCCCATTTGATTTGACCGGCCTGCTGTAATGGGTACAGAAAAGCAGTCAGTTCCTCCAGCGTCATCGCAAAGGGATGGGGCAGGACGGCATTTGGTTGAGCAATATCGTTAACGGCATCAATCCTGCGCCATGTTTCACCCCAGATAAAGAAGCAACGGTCTGTACCGTTTACGCTACCGTTTACGCTGGTGTATCCATCTGGTTGAGATGCACCGTTGGCGCGATCGTGGGGATGAAGAAGCCAGCTACCGTGTAGAATTGCCATGCAAGTTACAATCTCTCAACTTCGCTGCAACAAAAACGATTGGAGAAACAGGCTCACGCTTTTGCATCTTTAGCGTTGGGAGCAGCCATGCCGCTAAACGATGGGGTTCTGCAAAGCCTGCTCGGGTGATTACAAGCGCAAAGCACGCCTCGTTGGTACGGTGCCAAGAAATTTTGTGCCCGCTTACTCCAGCAAACAAAGCCTATTCGCAGATGCAGACCGTCCCATTAGAGAAATAGATGAATGTCTCGATCGGTCAAAATTCATGTGCGGTTTGGGTAGTTAACAGTCTGTTGAAGACAACACAGAGTGTTACTAGCAGCAGAAAAAGCCTGGTCTTGAAAGCTTGGCACCTCTGGACAGTGCCGTTCTGAACCTTATTGTACAACCTACCTCATTGGCGGTGAGAATAGACCTGCCCATACAACGGAAGCCAACTACTGAGTACCGTGAGGTTAATGCAGCAAGGTCATTCGACAAAATGGACTGATTGGCTAGCCACTGACTCAGAAAGGAGCCTAGGAGTAGGGATGAATTTTGAAGGTGGAGGGTTAGAGGTGGAATACCCAACGCTCAACCGGGCAAAATCCGCGCTAATTTCCCTAACTCCTAATGCAGGGTACTAATGCAGTGTGGCTAACAACTGATCAGGTTGCGGCTGCTTCACGGGCAGCAGCGGCTTCGTCTGGGTGAATGCCCAAACGGGTCAGGTTAATTCGTCCTCGACCGTCGATTTCTCGGACTTTAACAATCACTTCATCGCCGATCGCGACTTCATCTTCAACCTTGCCCACTCGATAGTCGGCCAGTTGCGAGATGTGGATCATGCCTTCCTTGCCGGGAAGAAACTCAACAAACGCGCCGATGGGAATAATGCGCGTCACGCGACCCGCAAACACATCGCCAGCGCTGAGTTTTTTCGTCATGCCTTCGATAATGGCACGCGCTTGCTTGGCTTTTTCACCTTCAACGGCTGAGATCGTCACCGTACCGTCATCTTCGATGTCAACCTTGGCTCCGGTTTGTTCTGTAATCCCCTTGATGGTTTTACCACCGGGACCAATGATCATGCCAATCAAGTCGGGGTCGATCTTGATGGTCAGCAGGCGCGGCGCGTAGGGAGACAGGTCTGGATTGGGCTGGTCGATGGTCGCCAACATCTTTTCGAGGATGTGCATCCGAGCCGATTTGGCTTGATGAATCGCATCCGCGATTACCTTAATTGGCAATCCGGTGATTTTCATATCCATCTGAAGCGCCGTGATGCCGCTGTCGGTGCCAGCGACTTTGAAATCCATGTCGCCCAGAAAGTCCTCAATGCCCTGGATGTCGGTCAGAATGCGAACTTCATCGCCTTCCTTGATTAACCCCATTGCAGCACCGCTCACGGGCTTCAGGATAGGTACACCCGCATCCATCAGAGAGAGGGTAGAACCGCAAACGGAACCCATTGAGGTGGAACCGTTGGAGGACAGCACTTCAGAAACCACCCGAATTACGTAAGGGAAGGTTTCTTTGGGAGGCAAGACGGGAACGATCGCCCGTTCAGCCAGCGCCCCGTGACCAATTTCTCGACGACCGGGCGATCGCATTGGTCGGGTTTCCCCAACCGAGTAAGGCGGGAAGTTGTAATGATGCAGATACCGTTTTTGTTCGTCAGGATGCAGGTCATCCAACGCCTGAGCATCGCCGGGAGTTCCTAACGTCACCACCGACAGCACCTGGGTCAGCTCGCGCTGAAACAGGCCGCTACCGTGGACGCGAGATGGCAAAACCTTGGTGCGGCAAGTAATTTTCCGTACCTCATCCAGTTTGCGACCATCTACCCGCACACCATCTTCGACAATTTGGCGGCGCATTAGCTTTTTGGTGATGCTCTTAAACGTATTGCCGAGGGCTTTAGGGTCAGCCGCTGCCGCCATATGAGCCGGATCGGTTTCGGGACGCTCGGCAATCTCTGCGGCGATCGCCTCTTTAATTTCGTCTAAAGCCGCATCCCGTTCGCCCTTGGTGTACTCAAAGTGAGCCAGCACTTTTTTAACCGAGTCGGTTACCCGTTCGCTGATGAACTGCTCCAGTGTCGTATCGACTTCTGGTGGTGCTTCTTGCACCATTTCAATTCCTAATTCGGCGATTAAATCTTGCTGTGCTTTGATTAGATCTCGTACGGCTTCGTAACCAAAGTCGATCGCTTCAATGATGTCTTGCTCAGGCAGTTGATTTGCTCCGGCTTCCACCATAATGACCCCATCCGGGGAACCAGCCACCACCAGATCCAGATCACCCGATTCGATTTCGCTGTAGGTGGGGTTAATGATGAAATCATCGCCAACCAAACCGACGCGCACGGCTGCCATTGGTCCTTGAAATGGAATCTTTGCTAACAATGTAGCGATCGATGCACCCGTTACCGCCAGAACATCTGGGGGTACCTGTTCATCCATCGATAGCGTTGTCGCTACGATTTGAATGTCGTCTCGCAACCAGGATGGAAATAGCGGTCTCATCGGGCGGTCGATCAAGCGGCTCACCAGCGTGGCCTTCTCAGGCGGACGCCCTTCTCGTCGCAGAAATCCTCCTGGAATTCGTCCTGCTGCATAGAGTCTTTCTTCGTAATCTACTAGCAGGGGTAAAAAATCAATGCCTTCCCGTCCAGAGGCTCGTGTCGCGGTGACAAAAACAGCGGTGTCTCCTGATTGAACTAACACCGAACCGCCTGCTTGGGGTGCAAGCAGACCCACTTTCAGCCTAATATCCCGTCCATCAAAGGATATTGACTTATCAATTTCCTCTACCATGTAGTGCTTCGTCCTTAAACTATTTCCTCTTTTTTCTTCTGTGGCAATCGTAGCATTGATACACTTGTGCTGTTGTGGCTACCAGTTACCTAAAGAAACCGCACGGGTCTGTTTTTAAACTAGTTTTTAGATTTCGGGATCAAGTGCTTGATCAAGGCCGTTGCAACTTGTTTCTCTCGCAGAATCACTCCTCAAATTCACCGACAAACTAGCGTTAGTGCTGATTAAGCTAACCCGAAAACGTCAACCCGTGCCTTATTACAGCACAAACTTAGTAGCAATGCTTAGCAAACGTTTGAGCTTTTGCAACTGCCGTAAAGATATTTAACGTCCTATCTAACGGATAGTTTACATCAGTTGCTTCGGTTCAATCGGGCAGCATTTTGCGGAATAGTCGTGGAACAACAGGTGGTTAACTTACTGTTTTATAGGGTTGAGATGATGCAAATTGCGTTGCAGTAACTTACCTCTGTTAAGCAAAACCGATGGTGAGTAATGCCGGGCTTGACGATGGACATTGGGTGCAGTTTCAGGTTGGCATTCCTTATGTCGGTTCATCCCGTGGGGGGATTCCGTCCTCTGGAAAAACCCACTGGGGCGGCTGCGTTGCTTTTTTACGAATGGCTTCTTCTGCGATCGCCAGCATGTCATCTAATGATGTTTCTGAAATGAACTTGGACGCTTGCGCTCCATATTCTTTCTTGGGGCACTGGTCGCCCAACATGCAGCCATTAACGCAATCAACCGCACAATTTACATCAGCCGGATTCATTGAATTGGTCTCCTCTCTCGTTAAAACTTGCATTACAAAGCAGATGAAACCATAACCTTCAGCGCTATTGGGCTTAAAGTTAGTTACCTGTCTTGAATGTCATGGTTTCACGTGAAAAACTCAACCCAGATCGTAACGCAATCCTTCCACTGTGATTCAGCACCAGAGGAAAGGGAAAGACTGGGCATCGGTCAGATTTTTAGTTCGGCTAAGCCCAAATAGCGAAGCCCAGTGGGGGTAACGTCGAAGCGGCAGGGCAGCACTGTTAAACCGAGAGCGATCGCCTCTCGCAGTAAACGGGCATAAACTGGGTCGGCGCTTTCGCCAGGGGCAAAATAGGCGCAGTCTCCCCGATTGATGAAGTACAGCATGACCGATCGCGCTGTCGGTAGCAGGGCGGTCAGTTCCAGAAGATGCTTTTGGCCGCGAGTGGTGACGGTATCTGGAAACAAAGCAACTGCGCCCTGTACCCAGGTCGTGTTCTTCACCTCTACATAGGTGAGAGCCTGGTTGTCGGCTTGCAGTAAAAAATCGACCCGGCACTTTTCGCCATAGCAAACTTCTCCCCGCACCTGGCTATAGGCTCCCAATTCGGGAAACAGGTTTGCTTCTAACGCCGATTTGATCACCCGATTGGGCAAGGCTGTGTTGACTCCAGCCCATGTGGGTTCGTTGTCGTTAACTTCAATCAGTTCCCAGGTGTAAGCCAGTTTGCGCTTTGGGTTATTGCTGCGCGACACCCAAACGCGGCTCCCCAGGGTGCAAATGCCAGTCATAGGGCCAGTGTTAGGGCAGTGGGCTGTAATTAGCTCGCCTGTGTCGAGGGTGATATCGGCAAAGAAGCGTTTATAGCGGTTGACCAGCACACCGGGATAAAGCGTTGGGTAGGGATAAAACCAATCAGACATTAGGGGCGTTTTAGACTGGGTAGCCGGAGTGTGTGAAAAAATTGAAGCGCACTTGACCGTTTGACTTGACCGTTTGTTAGTTTAGCGTGATTCGGCTCTTTGGCTGTGTTTTGGATTTATGGTGTCCAATTCTGAACCATCCAGGGTTAAATAGTGAAGCTTAGATTGTGTATTCAGCCATGATTTGTCTGATCAATCACTGGTTGCGAATGCCGGTTGAGGCAACATTAACGTGCTGGTGATTCTGTGGCTAAACCGTCTAATTCACAAAAGCCGACTCGCTCCCTGGCTGGCATTGCTGGCATTGTGGCCGCCGCCACGCTGATCAGTAAAATCTTTGGGCTGGTGCGGCAGCAGGCGATCGCCGCTGCCTTTGGTGTTGGCCCGGTAGTGGATGCCTATAATGCTGCGTCGATTATTCCAGGGTTCTTCTTGATCATCCTGGGGGGCATCAATGGCCCCTTCCATAGCGCGATCGTCAGTGTGGTGTCAAGGCGCAAAAAAGAAGAGATTGCGCCGCTGGTTGAAACCATTACAACGCTGGTGGGCTTACTGCTGCTGCTGGTGACGGTGCTGTTGGTGGTCTTTGCGGCTCCGCTGATTGACCTGGTGGCTCGCGGATTTAGCGAAACGCCGGAAGGGTTGGTGAGTCGGGCGATCGCCATCCAGCAGTTTCGCATCATGGCACCGATGGCGCTGTTTGCCGGACTGATCGGTATTGGTTTTGGCAGCCTCAATGCGGCAGATCACTACTGGTTGCCGTCCATCAGTCCGCTGCTGTCTAGCGTTACAGTATTGATTGGCTTAGTGGTGCTGGCGCTGCAACTGGGGCCAGAAATTACCGCACCAGAGTATGCGCTGCTCGGTGGCCTGGTTTTAGCGTGGGGCACGTTGGCTGGAGCGGTGCTGCAATGGTTGGTGCAAATTCCGGCACAGTGGCGATCGGGCTTAGGAACATTGCGATTGCGGTTCAACTTCCGCCGTCCCGGTGTGCAAGAAGTAGTGCGGATTATGGGGCCAGCCACGCTGTCGTCGGGAATGTTGCAGGTCAATGTCTATACTGACTTGTTTTTTGCTTCAGCGATTCCGGGGGCAATCTCAGCGCTAACCTACGCCAATCTACTGGTGCAAACGCCGCTGGGTATTGTCTCTAATGTGATTTTGGTGCCCTTTTTGCCCATTTTTTCGCGTCTGGCCGAGCCAGCCCAATGGGACGAGTTAAAGGTGCGGATTCGGCAGGGGCTATTTTTAACGGCGCTCACCATGCTGCCGCTCAGTGCCATCATGATCACGCTTGCCTTTCCGATTGTGCGAGTCATCTATGAGCGGTTTGCATTCGATGAAGATGCGTCTCAAATTGTGACCCCTGTGTTGATCGCCTACGGCATTGGCATGTTTTTCTACTTGGGGCGGGATGTTTTGGTGCGGGTTTTTTATGCCTTGGGCGACGGTGAAACGCCGTTTCGCATCAGCATCATCAACATTGTGATTAATGGGGTGCTGGATTATGTGCTGGTTGGGCCGCTGGGTGCCCCCGGTTTGGTGCTGGCTACGGTGGGGGTCAATCTTATTTCAACGATCGCCCTTCTGGTGTTGCTCGATCGCAAACTCAACGGCCTCCCGTGGCGAGACTGGAGCCTGCCAACGCTGCAACTGACGGGAATTAGCGTCCTGGCAGGAATTGCCTGTTGGGGAACGCTGCAAGGCTGCGAACGGCTTTTGGGAACGGAAGGGTTTCTGGTGCAACTCCTTCAGTTGGGCGCATCGAGCCTGGTGGGTCTGGCTGTTTTTGCTCTCTTATCGACCCGGCTTAACTTACCGGAGGTTGATATGCTGGTCGGTCGTTTGCGTCAGCGCTTCTTCAGACGAGAGGGCTAAATGTAGACCAATTGTGGTCAACCATCGCTAGTCTTTGCTGCGGGAATCGCTTTTAAGGAATAATTGCCCTCTCGATGCGGCGATCGGGGATGAGCCACATCACCGCAACAAGAGTGTATAACAGACAGGCCAACCACGAGTTGGCAAAGGAAAGCAGAATGGCTACGGCATAAATGACCACTGATACTTTGCCTTTAAAGTCTCGACCCAGGGCGATCGCCAACGCAGAATCCTTGCCGTGGCAAGCAATCAGCCTGCGCGCCAGGATGAAGTAAGCGATCGCATTGCACAACAGCACTGTGCCATAGAGGGCAACTGGCAAGGCTGCGAAGCGGTTTTCGCCCATCCATGCCGTGACAAACGGAATCAGCGACAGCCAGAACAGCAGATGCAGATTAGCCCACAAGACGGAACCATTGACATGCCGAGCCGCCTGTAGCAGGTGATGGTGGTTATTCCAATAGATACCGAGATAAATAAAACTCAATACGTAACTTAGAAATACTGGAATGAGCGGACGCAGTGCCGCTAAAGCCGCTTCGTGAGGCGCTCTCAACTCCAGCACCATGATGGTGATGATGATGGCGATCACGCCATCGCTGAACGCCTCTAACCTCCCCTTGACCATTGATGTGTATGCTCCTTGTTGGCTGTCTTCAAGCGGGTTTGGATATGCGGTACTGTACTGCACCCAGCCATCGTTAACACGTTTGGCTATGACCCTGTGTCCTTGACTAAACCACCGATATCTAGACCGAACAATCGACTGCAAGCTGTATAGATCCGCGATCGCCTGAAAACCACAGGCATCGGAAACGGTGAAGCCAGTCTCAAACGGAATGAGGTAATGACATGCATTACCTCACAGACGATGAAAGAGATTGTAGTAGATAGACGAGGAACGGCTAATGCAGTGCTACATTCACGATCAGACTTTAGAGATACTTTAGAGATTGCGTTGATACTCTTCGATCGTATCCATTAAGTGAACCTGGGACTGCATCGGCAACAAATCCACCAGCGGCACTTCACGTTTGCCGCCGCCCAATTTCACGGAAATCCCCTTTAAAACACCTTCGACCTGATCTTCATTGAGCGTGCCTTTCCCCAACAGAGGGTAAAGTTTTTCGGCCAGAGCCGTATGCAGGTGGGCATCTCGTAGATACAGATGCCACTTGGCAATGTCCATGTAAACGTTATCGCCAATCTCCGCCGCCAGGGCTTCGATCGCTTCTGATGTAGAGGAGTACGTCATAATTGGCTTGTTAAGGTACTAAAAAAGTTTTTTACAAAGGGCTGAATGCAAACAGGCGATGCCCAGCCAACTTAGTTTGAGCCAGTTGTAGCCGTGCGATCGCCCTACTCAAGACAGAGTTACGTTGATTTGTTGGGCAATTTGCCCGATGCCGTTACAGGCGAGTAGTCGGCGATCGCAAAAATATAAACGGCATGAGCCAGCAAAGCTCCTAACCAGACCCCAGTGACCCAAACCGTCCAGGTCCAGTCGTGGTACTGAAATAACCGAAAGAACCAAAGTCCAGAGTTGGTTGCCGCAAAAATAGCGACATGCATGGCAAAATTCATCCGGTCGTCGAGCTTACGGTAAGCAGGGTCGTTGCGATCGGGTTGACGAGGCCAACGAGGAGGCATAGGGCATTCAGTGAGGATACAGTGTACAGACCAGTGGTAGACGGTTTCACCCGTTTCACCTGGATCAAAGGCGGTTTCGCGCTCGAACGAGCCTTTCTTCAATTCTAGAATCAGTTGAGGATCGTCGCTTGACGGTTCAGAGCCAGCCGCAGCATAGACAAGCTCAAAATCAACAAAAACAGCACCAGGCCAATGGAACAGGCGTAGCTAATTTCCAACTCCTGAAAGGCAAGCTCGTAGACGTAGTACACAATGGTTTTGGAGCTGTTGAGCGGCCCCCCTTGCGTCATGATGTAAACTTCTTCAAACACCTTGGTGGCTGAAATAGAAGAGATCACCGCCACCAAAAATAGATAGGGACTCATTAATGGCACGGTGATATCTAAATGCTTTTGCCAGCCGTCTGAGCCGTCGATCGCCGCAGCCTCATATAAATCGGCAGGAATAGCTTGCAGCCCCGCCAAATAGATCACCATGTAGTAGCCCAATCCCTTCCAAATGGTGACCACCATCACGCTGTAGAGGGAGAGACTGGGGCTGGTAAGCCAGGGAATGCCGTCTGAGGACAGGTGCAGCCAGCGCAGCAGTTGGTTTAGCAATCCGGTTTCGGCATAGAGCCACCGCCACGCAATGCCAGCCACCACCATTGAAATGACAACAGGGGTATAGTACGCCGCCCGGAACCAGCGAACGCCTGGCAAAGCCTGGTTAACCAGAATAGCTAACCCTAGCGGCAGTACTACCAGTACCGGCACAACGCCAATCAGGTAAAGCACCGTATTACCCAGGGTTTTCCAAAATACCTGATCGGCCAGCAACCGCTGAAAGTTATCCAGCCCAATCCACTGCGGGGGTTGCGTAATGTCGTACTCGTACTCGGTAAAGCTCAGGAAAAAGGCTTGCAGGGCAGGGTAAAAGACGGTTAACCCCAGGATGAGCAAAGCGGGAAACAGAAACAAATAGGGCGTTGCCCCTTGACGAAGCCCTGCCCAATGCGGAAAACGACTCTGCATTTATACGCTCCGGCGATCGCCACCAAAAAGGATTTCTAAA
Source organism: Oculatella sp. LEGE 06141 (assembly GCF_015207605.1). GTDB lineage: Bacteria > Cyanobacteriota > Cyanobacteriia > Elainellales > Elainellaceae > Oculatella. The sequence goes on along the minus strand of NZ_JADEWO010000010.1, from coordinate 32,179 downwards.
AACATTAAGAAAACGGTTAAGAACGACGTGACGTTTTTTCCAACTTGCTTTATAGTACATGTGTACCAATAAGATAGTACACCTATCAGCCAAACAGCGGATAACGGCAGAGCTTGCCGAGTTCAGCTTCAGTTTTTGCTGGGTTCCACTCTTATAGCGTGATTCAGCCTCGTTACGAACAGCAGAATATCACCTTTCCATCCCTTTAACCCCTATCTTGAACAGGCTTCAGATGGTGTTTGGCGGCGACTGCATGGCTCAAGGCAGTCAGGCCAGGCCGATCGAAGTTTGCGTTTGCGTATCCATGCGTATCTATTTGCCTATCCAGGAGTAAAACCGACATGTACACCAGACAAGCTCCCTCCAGCAAGATTCAGTCCAATCGGGTTGATAGAACCACTGATTCGTTCAAGACAGATTGGCAGGGATGGCTGCATCCCCCATCTGGATTTGTTAATGCCCTTGCCGAGGCGATCGCCTGGATGGGAGCCGCTGCCGCGGTTCGCCTCAGCCTTGGTGTGTTGTTAACGGCTTCCTCCCCCTTCTGGCTGCCCGTTGTGCTGTTGCTAATTGCACCAGCGATCGCCGCCGCCTATCTCTCCACATTGATGCCGCAGATGAGCTTGATTTTGGGATATCGCTCTGTCTTGCTGATGCTGGGGTTGCTAATAGGAGGTCGGCTATGACCATCATGCTAGGCGTTGGCTGGCTCGGAGTGGTTGCGTTCTGTCTATGGCTAGCCCGGAGGGAGTGCTGAGATGAATCGTCCTAATTCATATTCTTCCCCGTCTCGTCCGTCTCGATCGTCTCGCCCGTCTCGCCGCAGGGCTGCTGGTCATCCTCCCAGTGCCACCTACTTGATTGCAGGCGGATCGATGCTGGCGATCGTGGGGTTGCTGGTTGATTTGCGAACCGTTTTTCGACCAGAACCCGTTGCTGATGTGTGTCAAACAATAGTGCAGCGGCAATCGGTTCTATCCCGTTCGGAATTGTCTCGGTTGCTCGATATTCCAGAACGCAGCAGCAAGGCCACCGTGCAGAACGTAGTGAGTGAGCCTTACTGCGTGTTGCCCAGCGTCGAGGTACGAGCCAATGTGATGGCCGAACGGGAGGCGTATCCGCTGGAGTTTGACCCCCAAACCTGGTTCATTATTCTCTACGAGAATGGCGAATACGCCGGATATGACTTCAGCTTTAAGCGATAGGCGCATCCCATTTGCTACCTGCCGCTGTTTTGTACTGGTTTGGCCAATGAAACGCCGAGCAAATCTGGGTTGGGCGATCGCACTCTTGCTGACCAGCATGGGGTGTACGCAAGCCCAACCGAACCATCCACCCCGCACGCTTCAGATTGAACAAACCTGGCAACTGCAACCGGGACACTCGATCGCAGGCCACCGAATTGTGAGCGGCTTGGGCGACATTTCCGTTCAGGTCAAAGGGAACCGTGTCTATGCCCCGTTTGACGGCACAGTAGAACCGCACGCAACGGACTGCGTTTTTTTTTCCAGTTCGCAGGTTCCGGCCTATTTGATCAGGCTTTGCGGCATTCAACGATCTCGGTTTGGCGATGTGCGTGAAGGCGAAGCGATTGGAAACAGCACATTGCTTCAGGTGGCTGTCTTGCGCCGACAGCCCAGCGGCCAGTGGGCATTGGTAGAACCTTCAACCAGCATTTTAGAACGAACCTTGAGGAAGCCATGATTGATTTAAAACACTATTATTGGGTCGCGGTTGGTTTTGTTGCGATCGCCCTGGGCGTTGCCCCTGCCGCTAAAGCAACAGACGCTAGTTCGATGGCGCTTAGCTTCGATTTATCATCCAGTTCATCGGCTGATGCGGTGGATGATGCGATCGCCCCGGCATCGAACTCTTTAGCGCAAGATGGCTCCGGGACGGCCTCGCTAGCTAATATCAAACCGTTAGAAATTCCGTCCACGGCTGGCAACATTCCCAAAGGCTCGTCTGATGCGCGAGCGTTAGCGGAATTGCCCCCGCCCCCTACCGTAAAAGCAACGGCTGCGGCTCTGCCCGATGCTGAACCAGAACGGCGCATTGCGGCAGTAGAACCACCTGCTTCTTCAGGCTCTTCAGACTCTTCAGGCTCTTCAGACATTTTGAATTTTGATCCGGGGGCGATCGCCGCCTCGGTTTCATCTCCCTCGCCCCACCAGGCCGCAGCCCCACCTGCCGTTCTGCCGTCCTCCCCACTGCTACCCGTTCCAGCCGACCTGGAAGCCATGTTCGTGGGTAATTCTGATTCGCTAGTGGCAAGGGCGGTTGGCAGTGCTGAAGGCACACGCACACCGGATGGTGGCAAAACACAAGCCTATGGCGGACATGTTGATCCGGGAAACCGAGCCTGGAACTTAGGCACCTTCTCCTATCAGCACGGGGCGCGATCGCCCGAAGACGCGGATGTGAAACAGTTGATGCGTCTACGTCAGCAGGCGCAAACGCTGCGGCAAAAAGCAGCGGCGCAGGGTGTTACCATGACGGTAGAAGAGGAGCTGAACGGCATTGACCTGGCCAACCAATCGCCTCGGGCGGCACTGAGCCGAGGTGGGTATGTCGATCGGCTGAAGCAAGCGCGTGATATGGGACTCAGCGGTACTGATGCGGTATTGTGGGCGCGGACTCGCTCGTATCTTAATCCTGATACCGGACGGTGGAACGCTCCTGGATTGGGCAACACAACCTCTGGCATTACCCACGATCAATCGAGACGGTTACGGGCGATCGCCCAGGCAATAGAAGCGCAACCGATACCCCAGGCGAACGATCTGCCGCTGGATGCGCTGCCGGAGATGCAATCGCCATTTCCCACCAGCGATTCTTCAATTGCCCCATCTCCACCCCCGGCAGACGCTAACGCTGCGGTTCAGGAGGCCATGATCGATCAAATGTTGTCCCTTGATTTGCCGCCAAACTAACGGCAGAGAGTAGGGCATCCAGCGCATGGTTCTAATAGCAATATTTTCCGTCGGCCTCGGGCGTTGGCCGATTAGCGGCTTTTCGCAATGTTCCTAAAATAGTAGAAACATAGACACAGCGTCGCATTCCGCCTCCATTCTCCACTTGAAGCGTGAGCCGCCCAATTTGGCCGTTGCTTTGGCCTTTGGAGTTGAATTGAATGCGATACACTCCATTGGTTTGAGCCAACGTTGTTTCTGCGGGATCGATCTGGATGCCGCTTGCCAATGATGTCCAGGCCGCGTGAACCGGAAGAGTATTGGCCGAAAAAGTGGCGACTTCCACGATGCCATTGTTTTCGCGAAAGCCTGCCTCCCAGTCGATAGAGCGATTGCTGGCTTCAATTTGTGCCTGCCGCATGACCTGATAAACCCGGTCTTGTGCCGAATTGAGGCGTTGTGCATTGAGCATGGCTAACCAACTGGGAGCGGCGATCGCCGCCAATGCGCCAACAACCGTGACGACCGTAAGCAGTTCAATTAAGGTAAATCCCTGGACTCTAATGGGTATGGCGATCGCGCGAGGTTTTAAGCGGTGACGAAGGCTGTGTTTTGCTGTCCACATAGCGTCTGCACCCTAAACTTCCTGATAATTCTGTGGCTAGGATGCCCTTAGAAATTTTGCTTAGCATCGACAGTTTCACTGAAATGGGGTGAAGAGGCTGAAGCAAGAGACAATGATGCATGGTGATGAGTGGCAGTGAAGCTATGCGGTTAGAATTTGTTCCGGTTGAAGAGTTTTATTTTGCGCTGACGTTAGCCGTCAGAACGTTGGAGGATGTGGGGAATCCCGATCTGGTCGAACAAATGCGATCGCGCCTTGCTGCAAAGTTGGGTCAACCGTCAACGGTGGCAGCGGCGAAACAAAACACGTTTAACTATGTGTTTCGTGTTCACGAGTATGACAACAGCCCTGCACCGCAACTGGTGGTGTCGATTGCCGATTGGCAGAACAAACTGCGCCTCAGCAGCGATTATGGCTGGACGCTAGATGAAGAACGCAAACCGACTCGTACGGAACGATTTAGCCAGCGAGATCAGTTTACACAGGAGTTGCGATCGTATTTAACAGAATGGCTGGGTGTGGTGATTGAGTGAAGGGCGATCGCTAAAGTGCTAGAGGGTTCGGGGCATTTTTACAGCAGTTCTCAATCAAGTAAGCCACAGTCTCGCCAGGATGGGGGTGGGCTGTAGGGTTTGGAGTGTGGTGAATGCAAATGAAAATGGCTGTAAGAAACGCCCCGACGGCTCAGTTACGAATTCAAGGTTTGGGTGGCAACATCCAACTGTGCTACATCTTCGGCATCAAGCCGCCAACCGATCGCACCGGCGTTTTGTTTAGCCTGACTCGCGTTTTTGGCTCCTGGAATCGGAATCACATTTCCTTGCGCCACCAACCAGTTAAGCGCAACCTGGGCAGGTGTGCGGCCATGCTTTTGGCCAATCTGGGTTAGGAGGTTAACAACAGGTGCGATCTTCTCTAAACCGCTGCGGCTAAAGCGAGGGTCAATTTGGCGGGCACCTGTGGGAGCCGTGTAATTTTCTGGCGTATATTTTCCGGTGAGCAAGCCTTGAGAGAGGGGACTGTAGGCCAGGATGGTAATGCCCAATTCACGGGCGGCATCCATTACCCCATTTTTCTCAATGCTTCGCCCCAGCAAGGAGTATTGCATCTGGTTGACCGCTAAAGGAACGCCTCGTTTTGCTAGCAGGTCATAGGCTTTTCGCATTTGCTCTGCTGAGTAGTTGCTAACGCCGATCGCCCCGATTCGGCCTTGCTGGACTTCATCGGCCAGGGCGTTCATTAGCGTTTCTTGCCCCATAAAAAAGTCGAAGGGCATGTGAACTTGATACAGCGGCACGCTGGGCAATTGCAGCCGTTTGAGGCTGGCGGAGAGCGCTTCGGCAACGGCATCGCCCGAAAACCGCCACGGTAATGGAATGTATTTGGTTGCAATTTGAACGGGCTGATTGACCTCTTTGATGAATTGGCCGAGTAGCTTCTCGGATTCGCCAAATCCGTAGATCTCGGCGGTATCGAAAAAGTTGACTCCAGCCGCTAGAGCAGCATTAAATGCGTCTCGAAGCTGCGCCTCGTCGTAGTCTTTGCCGTAGTTCCAAAACAGTTTGTCGCCCCATGCCCATGTTCCAATTCCCAAAGGAGGGACGGCAGGGCCATTGGAGCCGAGTTTGATTGTTTCGGGTTGAGAAATGGTTTCCATTTAATCTCTTAACTTAACTTCATATTTCTTCCAGTTTATCGTTAGCAATTAAGATGCACAGTGCAGCAGGGTAGATTTTACATGGCTGGGTTGGTGCCGTAATTGGATGCAGGGGTGTAGATGGCAGTGGGGTTCAGCAGAAAGGGGGTATAACGGTCGAATGATGCGATCGCCCCCTCTGATATGAGCAATGCGGAACCAGTAGATCCGAAGAACTTTTTCATCAGCTACAACAGAGCCGATCGCCAGTGGGCGGAGTGGGTGGCGTGGACGCTGGAAGCTGCCGGATATTCGCTGATCATCCAAGCCTGGGATTTTCGTCCGGGTGGCAACTTTGTTTTGGATATGCACCGTGCTGCAAGAGAAACGGAAAAGACGATCGCCATTCTGTCCCATGCTTATCTCAATGCAGAATACACACAACCTGAGTGGGCAGCGGCTTTTGTGGACGATCCGCAAGGCTTACAGCGCAAACTGATTCCGATTCGGGTAGAAGAGTGTACGCCGGAAGGGTTATTGAAGCCGATCGTTTATGTGGATTTGGTCGGGCGTTCAGAAGCAGAGGCGCAGCAGGACATCTTAAGTGCGCTGAAAGACCGGGCGAAGCCTGCTCAAAAAACTATTTTTCCGGGCGATGCGAAACCAGCAGACTCTAATCCCATTGCATTCCCAACAGAGCCGAACGTTTGGGCAGTACCGCACGATCGCAATCCCTTTTTTACGGGACGAGACGCGGTGTTGCAGGACATCCAGGAGACATTTGCTAAAAGCAGGACAGCGGCGTTATGCGGAATGCGTGGGGTGGGCAAAACCCAAACGGCGATCGAATTTGCCCATCGCTATCGCTATGACTATGGGTTTGTGTTCTGGGTCAGAGCCGAGACGCGAGAGGAGTTGATTTCGGGGTGGGTGGAGATCGCCTCAGAATTACAGTTGTCCATTAGCCGAGAACCAGACCATAACGTGATTGTGGCGACCGTAAGGCAGTGGTTGGCAACGCATTCGGACTGGTTGTTGATTCTGGATAATGCGGATGATTTGAAACTCGTCCAGGAGTTTTTGCCAAAGGGCAATCGAGGACATATTCTGTTGACGAGTACGGCTCAGGCTACGGGAAGGATGCCTCAAATTGAGCTAAACAGAATGTCGCTGGAAGAAGGCGCACTGTTTCTGCTGCGACGTGCCAAGTTAGTTTCGGAGCAAGTGGCTTTTGCGGAAACCGATCAGGGCGATCGCACTCTAGCAGAAACCATTTGCCGAGAAATGGACGGATTGCCGCTGGCGCTGGATCAGGCGGGTGCCTACATTGAGGAAACGCCGTCTAGCCTGGATGGATATCTGGAGCTATATCGAGACGAGAAAACGGCTCTGCTGACCGATCGGGGCGAGTTGGTGGTGGATGACCATCCCTGCGTCACGGTGACGTTCTCATTGGCCTTTAGCCGAGTCGAAGAACGCAGTTTGGCGGCGGCGGATTTAATTCGAGTGTGCGCGTTTTTGGCACCCGATGCGATTCCTGAAGAGATTTTTACGGCAGGTGCCGCAGAATTGGGCGATCGCCTCAGTGCCTCTGCCAGCCGCCGCCTGGAATTTGACAAAGTGATCAAAGAAGCAACCCGCTTTTCCTTAATGGCCTACAAGCCCCAAACCAAGACGTTCAACATTCATCGCCTGGTGCAAGAGGTGCTGAAGGCAGAAATGGATGAAGCGACTCAACGGGTGTGGGTGGATCGATCGATCAACACACTGGCAAAGGTATTTCCTAATCCTCAAGAGTTTGAGAACTGGGGACGGTGCGATCGATTCTTGAACCATATCCTGATGGCTTTAGATGCCTCCGATGCTGTTGAGTCTGAAAATAAAGCATTCTTGTTGAATCGAACAGGTGTTTTGCTAAAGGAACAGGGGCTTTATCGTGAAGCAGAACCGCTCTTGGTGCAAGCGTTGGACTTGAGACGTGGCCTGTTAGGGGAGGAGCATCCCGATGTCGCTGCCAGTATGAATAATCTGGCAGGGTTATACGAGTCGCAAGGGCGATATGGAGAAGCAGAACCGCTGTATGTGCAAGCGTTGGACTTGAGACGTGGCCTGTTAGGGGAGGAGCATCCCGATGTCGCTGCCAGTATGAATAATCTGGCAGGGTTATACGAGTCGCAAGGGCGATATGGAGAAGCAGAACCGCTGTATGTGCAAGCGTTGGACTTAAATCGTGGCCTGTTAGGGGAGGAGCATCCCGATGTCGCCACCAGTATGAATGATCTGGCAGTGTTATACGAGTCGCAAGGGCGATATGGAGAAGCAGAACCGCTGTATGTGCAAGCGTTGGACTTATATCGTCGCCTGTTAGGGGAGGAGCATCCCTATGTCGCCACCAGTATGAATAGTCTGGCAGTGTTATACAAGTCGCAAGGGCGATATGGAGAAGCAGAACCGCTCTATGTGCAAGCGTTGGACTTGAGACGTGGCCTGTTAGGGGAGGAGCATCCCGATGTCGCCACCAGTATGAATAATCTGGCAGGGTTATACGGGTCGCAAGGGCGATATGGAGAAGCAGAACCGCTCTATGTGCAAGCGTTGGACTTATATCGTGGCCTGTTAGGGGAGGAGCATCCCGATGTCGCCACCAGTATGAATAATCTGGCAGGGTTATACGGGTCGCAAGGGCGATATGGAGAAGCAGAACCGCTCTATGTGCAAGCGTTGGACTTGAGACGTGGCCTGTTAGGGGAGGAGCATCCCGCTGTCGCTGCCAGTATGAATAATCTGGCAGTGCTTTATTGCTACCAGCACCGTTTTGCCGAAGCGGAGCCTTTATTGATTCAGGCTTTAGAGATGTGCGATCGCCTTCTAGGAGCCAATCATCCGGATACAATTAGCACCCGCCAAAGTCTGGAATATTTGAGAAAAGTCATGAACAGCGATGATCACGAATGATTGCCCCTTATTGTATTAAGGGGGCGATCGCCCCTCACGGTAATTGAATACGCCACAATAAAACTATCCCAAATCGAGATTCGGGGCATGGAAGAACTACTCGACCTCAAATCGTTGTTGTTGCAAGGCGATGTTGTTGGAGCATTGGCGATCGTCGAAGAATTAGAAGAGATGAGTCGGGATGACAAAATCAATAACATTCGCAGTTATGCGGTCGTTCTACTGCTGCATCTAATCAAACAGCAAGCTGAAAAGCGTACAACTCGTTCTTGGGAAATCTCCATTCGTAATTCAGCCCTGGAAATTAAAAACAAGAACAAGCGCCGTCGAGCTGGTGGCGTATATCTCCCAGCAGAAGAATTGAGATTGACGTTAGAAGAAGCCTTTCCGTTAGCGATTAACTCTGCATCCCTAGACGTTGAAGAAGGGCGATACACACCCGAAGAGTTAGAACAGCTCGTTGATCAAAACGATATCATCCGTCAAGCAATGGTGCTGATTTCACCCGATAGTTGAACGGTATCCGGCAGAACGCGATCGCCCCGCTTCTACTGTTGTTGTAGACCTCGCAGCACCCGTTCTAAATAGGCTGCTCTCCATTGCTCGCGTTCCTGATCGGCTTGAGGATCGGGTTGGTAGGATTCAATGTCGTCTTTTAAGATCAGCCCTTTGGCTTCTGCCAATCGTTCGATGGTATCGAGGCGATCGCGCAACACCGAGACTTCTTCCATCAAGGCAATGGCGATCGTCAGCAATTGATCGGTTTGCTGGCTTCCCAGATAAATCGGGCGCTTTCCCTTGGCGGTTTTAAGCATAGAGATGTCCTCATTCATTTGCGTGCTGCCAGCACATACCAGCTTCCTCGACTGCCAAACCCCTGCTTTGCTTGCCCTGCTGGTTGCACGATCGCAGAAATAGCGGTGGGGGTGATGCGCTCGGTGGCAAATCCGGCATCGGTGGCGATCGCTTCCAAATCCAAATCCCGCATGGCGCTCCAAAAGGGTTCGTTATTGTTGGCGGTTTCCCAGTCAAACAAAAATGCCCGGAAGGGGTCCATGTGTTTGTAGAGAGACGCTTCTAGATGCGCCATGAGGCCACCCGGTTTCAGCAAGCGATGACACTCCTTCATCACATTTTGAATGGCAAAACCGGGCATTTCGTGCAGCAAGATGTGAGACACAATCAGGTCAAACGAGGCATCGGCAAAGTCGGTTTGTTCAGCGTTCTGCTGAGCAAAATGAACTCGTTTGCCCAAGGCTTCTGCTCGCGCATGAGCATAGCGCAACAGGGATGCCCCGACATCGATCGCATGAACTTCGGCATTGGGATAGGCATCGACGTAGGGCAGGGTGCTGTGCCCCACAGAGCAGCCCAAATCGAGAATGCGAATCGGTTGCCAGTCTGGATCATTGGGTTTGAGGTAATTGTGAATTAGCGCTTGCCCCAGGCCATCATTGAGTGGCCCCAGCCGACCCTGTACATAAAGATAGACACCGCGATCGTACACCGCACCTGCCGCCACATCATCATTGCCCAATTCGTGATGGTAGCTTCCCGGCATACAGTGAATGTCTACGGCTCGCTGATAGGCAGGCAGCTCAAAGTCTGGATGGAGAGTTAGTGAGCCGAGCCGATGGGGATGCTGTAACTGAGTGTAGCGGCTGTTCAGTTCAGCGAGTTGGCGATCGACGCTGGTCATTACCGACTCCCACATTACTTCTTGCGTGGTGCGCCGCAGCGCTCCCCACCAGTGGTAGTCTGGGTTGTCTTGCATCAGTTGCCGCACTTCGTGGCGATCGTGGGGCGGACGCTGATGCTGTTGCTCAAATTGGGGTTTGGCTCGTTCGTAAATGCCCTGCAATTTAGGCGAAACCTGGCTACCAATGTAGGCTTGCAAGCTGTTGACAAATTTCTGACGAGCTAGCTCATCGTGCGTGGTTTGCGGTAGCATTGCGTGCTGAAATTGTTGAGTCATAGCCCCATACCAATCAACCCATTGATTAGAAATTAGCGACTTTTTCGCTATTGCTGCAATCTCCTGCAACATAGCTTGAACTATCGCTGCTTAATGTCTCAGCGTAACGGGTTTCAATCCAAAAGGGGGACGCGATCGCGTCCCCCTTCTTACCTAACTGGACTGTACTAACTGGACTGTTGCTTCAGCAGAGGTTTTGGTTTTTTAATTGCAATCCGCATCTCACACTTTTTGAGCTGCTGAAGTAATGCCATGACTCTGGAATCGACTTGGGCGAGTTGCGAGGGCAAACACAGCGTTTGACGTTGACAAGAATCGCAAAGCATAAAAGAAATAGGATGATTGCAGTGGTGTTGCAATGGCTGAAGGGGTGACTCACCCCTATGTTGCGGTATCGGCAACCGGGTTAGCCGAATTGATACTAGCCTTCTTTTTCTTTATATTTTGTTAACTTAGCTTCACTTTTCTTTACCTGCTCAGGGAAAAGGCCACTTGTTGATCGCGCAAAAATGAAGAATAACGGATTTCAATTCGGTTCATTCCCCTTAGTGGCTGGAAGACACGATAATTCAAACAGGCTGGCAAGCAGGTTTGCAATGCAGCAAGCACGTTTTGGAGTTGAGTTGAATGGCGATCGGCGATTTTTCAGATTCACAGGTACCGAGCAAAGCACTGCCCAAAGTCACTCTGTTTACTATGTTTCGGCTGGGGTTGTTTCAAATGGGATTGGGCATTATGTCTATCCTGACCCTGGGTGTGCTGAACCGCGTTTTGATCGATGGCTTAGCGGTTCCGGCGATCATTGCAGCGGGTATTTTGGCTATGCACCAGTTTGTTGCACCGGCTCGCGTCTGGTTTGGGCAACTGTCCGATTCCAGGCCAGTTTTGGGGCTGCACCGCAGCGGTTATGTATGGTTGGGTGCCATTACATTTGCGGTTGTCTCGTTTTTAGCGGTGCAAATCTCCTGGCAACTGGGTGGCACCATTGAGGCGATCGGCAGTTGGTCATGGACGCTGCAAACCGCTGGCTGGGCGGCACTGTTGGCTTTACTGTTTGCCATCTATGGGTTAGCGCTTAGCTCTAGCTCAACGCCCTTTGCGGCTCTGCTGGTCGATGTGTCGGACGAAGAAGACCGCTCCAAACTGGTGGGTGTGGTTTGGTCGATGCTGATGGTTGGCATTGTAGTGGGTGCTATTATCAGCGGCGGGTTGCTGCGGCAACTGGAAGCCGATGCCCCAATTGAACTGTTGCAAGCGGCCATCAATCGACTGTTTTTGATTGTGCCGCTGATGGTGATTGGGCTGGCGTTTTTGGCGACCCTTGGCGTTGAGAAAAAATATTCGCGCTACTCTACCCGTTCTACCCTGGCCGATCGCGAAGATAAAATTACCCTGGGGCGATCGCTGCGAGTGTTAACGGCCAATCGCCAAACCGGAATATTCTTCACCTTTTTGCTGGTGATGACCGTGAGCCTGTTTATGCAGGAACCCGTGCTGGAACCCTATGGCGGGCAGGTATTTGGCATGAGTTACTCTGAAACAACGCTGCTGAATGCTTTTTGGGGCATGGGAACGCTGATTGGATTAAGCAGCACCGGATTTTTAGTGGTTCCCCGGTTGGGTAAACAAGCCACGACTAAAATTGGCTGTTTCCTGGTGTCGTTTTGTTTTTTGCTCATTATTCTGTCTGGTTTAACCCAGACTCCAGCGTTGCTCAAAGGGGCGCTGTTTCTGTTTGGGTTAGCGTCGGGCTGGACGACCACAGGAGCCATTAGTATGATGCTGGATCTAACGGCGGCAGAAACCGCAGGCACATTTATTGGGGCATGGGGGTTGTCGCAGGCCATTGCCCGGGCGATCGCCACCCTTAGCGGTGGAGCCGTGCTAACCGTGGGCAGGCAGCTATTTAGCAACCCAATGCTGGCGTATGGGTTGGTGTTTGGTTTACAGGCGATCGGCATGTTAATTGCGGTGTGGTGCCTGAGCCGCGTTGATATCCAGGAGTTTCAGACCAACTCCAAACGGGCGATCGCTACCGTATTAGAAAGCGACCTGGATTAACCATGACTGAATTTTGGACAGATGTATTAACATTTGCTGAAACCACCACCGCGCGAGTCGGTGCCCAATTGCTCAATGAATTTGGACAGGTAACAGCGGCAGAAAAGGCCGACGGCAGTTTGGTAACGCAAGCCGATCGCTGGGCAGATGAGGAATTAAGGGGGGCGATCGCCCAGGCTTTTCCCGCCCATGGCGTTTTGAGCGAAGAAGTAGAACATATCTTTCCAGACCAGGACTGGTGCTGGATCATTGACCCCATTGATGGCACCACCAACTTTGCGCGCGGTGTCCCCATTTGGGGAATTTCCCTGGGTTTGCTGTACCAGGGCACTCCTGTGTTTGGATATGTGCATTTGCCGCCGATCGCCCAATCGTTTTACGGCTACTGGTATGGCACCTCTGGCTTAAGCGGGCCAACCGGAGCTTTTCTGAACCATCAACCGATTCATGCCAGTACGGATGCGCCGTCGGCGAATCACTTCTTTAACCTTTGCGCTCGCAGTACTTCGGTGTTGCAAAACCCGGTTCCCTGCAAAATCCGGATGCTGGGGGTGGCGACCTATAACCTGCTTACCATTGCCGCCGGGATTGCTTTGGGTGGAGTGGAAGCCACGCCAAAAATTTGGGATATTGCAGCGGTGTGGGCGATCGTGCAAGCGGCAGGTGCGGCCTGGGTACCGCTAGAGACTGACCCTATTTTTCCGCTGAAGGTGGGTGAAGATTACAGCCAGCGATCGTATCCCACCCTGGTTGTGAGCCAACCTGAACTGACGGAGACGTTTTTGCCGTTGGTGCGATCGGTTGCCAACCGTTCAGCCAATCCTTCACCGCCAACGCATTAATAAGTCTTATACCGCGTTCGGTAGTGCTTCCTACCCTTAGGTTTACTACTAGCATGGTGGAATGTTGCTCGATCCTGCTCAAACCAACTTCCGACAGCGGCTTTCCAAAACGATCGCCATGCCGATTGTTCTATTGTTGTTGTTTTCGGGGGTTTCCGTTTGGCAAATTACTCGCCTGCTGTCGGCAATACAGTGGCTAGAGCATACCGATGCGGTCATTGCTCAAGCTAACCATACTCAAAAGCTGCTGCTGGATTCGGAAACGGGAATCCGAGGCTATTTTCTGGCTCAGGAGCGAGAGTTTTTGCAGCCCTATGAAGATGCCAGGGGCGCGATCGAGCCAGCCATGAATACGTTAGAGCAGTTGGTTGACGACAACCCCCTCCAGGTGCAGCGGGTGATTCAACTTCGATCGCGCTACCAGGAGTGGGAAAACTATGTCCCAGCGCTCATGGTGTTGGTTCGTCAACAGCAGGACGAACCCCTATCGGTTCTGCGGGCACGAAAACAGCTAATGGACGGAATGCGTCGTCAGGTTGCTACCTTTATAGCGACCGAAGAAAGCCTGCGAGATCAGCGCAGTCAACGGGTGCGGCAGACTACCGTATCGGTTGTTGCCACCAGCATTGTGCTGGCGATCGTGATTGGGGCGATTCTGGCTTACTATATCCAGCGTCAGCTTTTCCAGGTTTCTGATGTTTATGAGACGGCACTGCAAACGGCTCAGGTGCAAACTGAAACCGCCCAGCGCTCGGCGCAGCGCTTAGCCGCCTTACACGACATTGACCGAGCTATTTTAGCAGCACAATCCCTTGAGTCTCTTGCCCATGAAGCGCTCTCGCAATTAATTAGCAAGCTGCCCGGACGGGAAGGTGGCATTACCCTGCTGGATGCTGAGGTGAACGAAATCCAGACCCTCATCAAGCAAGAGGCGGGTGAGATGATAAGCATGGTTCTGCCGCTGGACGATCGCCTATCGCCCGATCTGCTGACCCATCGAGACCCTGTTCTGTATGTTGCAGATCTCGCCAGCCTCAATCCCCGTTCTGCCACCCTGGAATTGCTGCTATCACAGGGGTATCTCAGCGTTCTGAGCGTTGTGATGATGGCTGAGGGCAAACAGATCGGCAATCTCAATCTGTTTGCTAAAACCACGAACGGTTTTAACCAGGAAGACCAGGACATTGCCCGTGAAGTGGCCGACCAGTTGGCGATCGCGGTTCAACAATCTAAACTGCGCGAACAGCTTCAAGGCTACACCGAAGAACTGGAAAGACGGGTGGCAGAACGCACCATACGCTTGCAAGAGAGCAATGACGACCTCGAAGCCTTTAGCTACTCGGTTTCCCATGATTTACGAGCGCCGTTGCGAACCATGCAGGGCTTTGCTCAGGCATTGCTAGAAGACTATGGCGACCAACTTGATGCGGTGGGGCAGGAATACACCCACTACATCATTGAGGGTGCGATCCAAATGGACACCCTGATTGCCGACTTGCTAAATTACAGCCGCTTGAGCCGCACTCAAGTTCAACTGCAATCGGTGAGTTTGGAGACCGTCGTAAATGATGCGCTAAAGCAGTTAAATGCCCAGGTGCAGGAACAGCAGGCCGAGATAAAGGTGGACTCACCGTTGCCCCGGGTCATGGCTCACCGCTCAACGCTAACGCAAGTGGTGACGAACTTGTTAACCAATGCCATGAAGTTTGTAGAGCCAGACCAATCGCCATCTGTGCAGGTGTACGCGCAGGAGCACCCTGATTCGGTGCGCCTGTGGATCGCCGATAACGGCATTGGCATTGCTCCAGAACACCAGGATCGCGTGTTTCGCGTTTTCGAACGGCTGCATGGTGTAGAAATTTATCCTGGTACGGGCATTGGTCTGGCGATCGTTCGCAAAGGGATAGAACGAATGAACGGTCGTGTTGGGGTGGAATCGGCACCGGGGCAGGGTAGCCGTTTCTGGCTTGAACTGCCAGCCGCTGAACGGACACGCATTGTTCATAACCAGGACTATAAGCAAGACCACAACCAATTTGATGAGTCAGGGATTTAGCATTCTGTTAATTGACGATAATCCGGGCGATCGCCTCCTGGCGATTCGAGAGCTAAAGCGAGAATTTCCGCAGGTTCAGATCCAGGAGATTCGGGAAGCCGAGAGTTTTGCCCAGGCGGTAGCCACAGGGACGTTTAACCTGGTGATTACCGACTACCAGCTAGGCTGGAGTAACGGTTTAGAGGTGTTACGCACGCTTAAAGCCCGCTATCCTACTCGTCCTGTGATTATGTTTACCAACACAGGCAGTGAAGAGATTGCGGTTGAGTCTATGAAAGCGGGATTAAATGACTATGTCCTCAAGCAGCCAAACCGCTATGTTCGCTTAGCGGCTGCGGTGCGAGTGGCGTTGGAGCGGGTTGAGGCTGAGCAAAGAGCGGCTCGGCTGGATCTGCGTCTTCAGGCTCTTTTAAACCAGTTGAATGTGGGGGTTTTCCGGTCGGATGCCAACGGAAACCTGCTGGAGTGCAACCCGGCCTTGCTGAACGTGTTAGGTGTAGATTCGATCGCACAAGCACAGGCTGTTTTGCCATTAGACCTGCGCCAGCAGTATCTACAGCTCGCTCGCCTTGTGCCCCCCCAACATCAGCACCAGGAAACGCAGATCCAGGGAAGTGATGGCAAGCCGATGTGGGTCGTGTTTAGCACAATGCTTAACCCGGTGGATGATGAAACTGTTTTGGATGGGTTAATTGAAGATATTACGGAGCGCAAACGGGCAGAAATGCAGCTCCAGCACCTCAACGAAGTGCTAGAGGGACGGGTGACAGAGCGCACTGCCCAACTAGAGGCCACCAACCGTGAACTCGAATCGACCAACCAACGGTTAGCCACCGCTAATCAAAATCTGCAAGACTTTGCTTACTCGGTATCCCACGATTTGCGTGCCCCCCTCCGCGCCATTCAGGCGTTTGCTCAAATCTTGCTGGAAGAGCACACCAACCAATTGGATGCCATCGGTCAGGACTACCTCCAGCGGATTTATGTCGATACCCAGCAAACCGATCGCCTGATCCAAGACTTGCTCGCTTACAGTCAGCTCAGTCAGGCCGATATCCCGCTTCAGCCGATCGACCTGGAACGGGTGGTAACCAGTGTCTTAATGCAGCTTGCACCTGAGTTAGAGCAACGTCAGGCTCGTGTTGTAGTTGAACCGTTTACCGGGATGGCGATCGCCGATCGCCTGACTCTCACCCAGGTGCTAACAAATTTGCTGACCAACGCCATCAAGTTTGTGGCTCCCGGTGTACAGCCCCAGGTCAGACTATGGGCAGAGACACGGGGCGATCGCATTCGGCTATGGATCGCTGACAATGGTATTGGGATTGCACCCGAGGCGCAGCAACGCATTTTTAACGTGTTTGAGCGTTTGCACGGGGGAGAGGTGTACCCCGGCACAGGAATTGGGTTAGCGATCGTGCGAAAAGGAATCGAGCAGATGAATGGGCAAATTGGCGTAGAGTCGCAGCCCGGACAGGGCAGTCGGTTTTGGATAGAGTTATCCCTGGCCTAGAAAACGTATGAGTACTGCACAGGACACCGTTTTGCTGGTGGAGGACAATCCTAAAGATATCCTCCTGATCCGACGAGCCTTTAACAAGGCCAATATTCCAAATCCGCTTCAGGTGGTTACGGATGGAGATGCTGCCGTTCTTTACCTGTCTCGACAAGCGCCCTACACCAACCGCGATCGCTATCCTTTCCCTGTGCTGGTGTTGCTCGACCTAAAACTACCCCGGCGATCGGGTGCAGAAGTGCTAATGTGGCTGCGCCAACAGCCCGACCTGAAGCGGCTACCCGTCGTTATGTTAACGGCTTCTAGAGAGTCTTCTGACATTAATCGAGTGTATGACCTGGGTGCGAATGCCTACATGACCAAACCGGTCGAGTTTAATAGCCTGGTCGATATCGTCAAGACGCTAAACCTGCATTGGCTGATTTTGAACGAAAATCCACAAATTGAAGCAGATTAAATACAGATTGAATCTACCTTGTAACAGTATTCGGGAACCGTAAATGGCTGTAATACTTTCAAGTACCTGATTGTGCAGTTATCTCAGCCGTTCCTTCCTGTCACTCATGTTACGCATTCTCTTGGTTGACGACAATCCTCACGATCGCCTTTTGGCTATCCGAGAACTAGAGCGAGAATTTCCAGCAGTACATGTAACTCAGGTGATTCAAGCTGCCGATTTAACGTGGGCACTGGATGCAGGGCAATTTGACCTGACCATTTCAGACTATCAACTGCGATGGAGTGATGGCCTAACCGTTGTTCAAACTGTGAAGTCGCGTTATCCTGACCGTCCGGTGATCATGTTCACCAATAGCGGCACCCAGGAGGTTGCCGTCGAGGCGATGAAGTCTGGATTAGACGACTACATCATCAAGTCGCCGAAGCACTATGTTCGCTTGCGGGGTGCGGTTCGTGCGGTGCTAGAGCGAGCCATAGCGCAGCGCAAAGCCGCAGGGTTAGAAGTTCGGTTCCAAACCTTGCTGAATCAGCTCAATGTTGCGGTATATCGTCTCTCGTCGGATGGTGCATTGCTGGAAGGTAATGCCGCTTTTTTGCGGTTACTGGGTTTAAATTCATTGGCCGAGCTGCCAGCCAACCAACCGCTGGCTGGCTATTTTCAATCGGAGGACTATGCGGAACTGCTGAACCAGCTTAAACAAAATGCCCAGGTGCGAGAGCGAGACCTGCAACTGCGACGTGCCGATGGCACCCAGATCTGGGTGCGGGTCAGTAAGACGTTTACGCAGGTGGAGGGCATTACCATCATTGATGGCTTGATGGAAGATATTAGCGATCGCAAACAGGCCGAACAGGCGCTACGCCAGAGTGAATTGCGCTTTCGGCAACAGGCTGAGGCACTGGATCGAGCCAATCGCGTTAAAGACGAGTTTTTAGCGGTGCTGTCCCATGAACTGCGATCGCCCCTGAACGCTATTTTGGGTTGGTCAAAGCTATTGCGATCGCATTCCTACGATGCAGATACCCTGACACGGGCGATCGCCACAATTGAGCGTAACGCCTCAACCCAGGCACAACTGATCGATGATTTGCTCGATATTTCCAGCATTGTTCAAGGTAAATTGAGCTTGAACGTTAAGCCAATCGATCTGGTATTGGTGATTGAAGCAGCCATTGAAACCATGCGGCTGGCGGCAAATGCCAAGTCTATCGATCTCAAGTTTGTGGTGGATTCTGTGCCAGGGCCGGTAGTGGGGGATGAAACCCGCTTGCAGCAGGTGATCTGGAATTTATTGTCGAATGCCATCAAGTTCACACCAGCAGGGGGGCAGGTCTGGATTTCACTCGCCCATCAGGATACTCAGATTCAAATTCGAGTCCGGGATACCGGGCAGGGCATCAGCGCCGACTTTCTGCCCCATGTGTTTGACTACTTCCGGCAGTTTGATGCCTCTATCACCCGTGTGCATGGTGGGTTGGGGTTGGGGTTGGCGATCGTGCGTCACCTGGTTGAACTGCACGGCGGCACCGTATGGGCAGAAAGTTCGGGGGAAGGAAAAGGTGCGACCTTTACGGTGGAGCTACCGCTGATGCGGAACCCGGCTGCTATGGAGGATGATAAGCCACCCTATGAACCATTCACCAACTTAGACGGCATCAGAGTCTTGGTGGTAGACGACGAAGCGGATACCCGTGAGTTTATCGCCTTCCTGCTAGACCAATATGGCGCAACCGTGAGGGTCGCAACTTCCGCCCTCGAAGCACTTGCCGCTTTAGCCGAGTTTCAGCCAGATATACTGTTGAGCGATGTGGGTATGCCCGAAATGGATGGATACATGTTGCTGCGGCAGGTGAGAACTCTCCCCCCTGAACAAAGCGGGCAGGTTCCGGCGATCGCCCTCACAGCCTATGCTGGGGAAATAAACCAGCAAAAAGCCATTGCGGTTGGCTTTCAAACCCACCTCTCTAAACCGGTGGACCCAGCTGCACTAATAGCTGCGATCGCTCAGTTAACGACAGCGGGATAACCCTCAGCCGCTAGTTCACAGCCACCGCCGATTCTAAAATTGGTACCAGCGTCAGGTTATATTCAGCCTCGAAGCAGTCTTTCTTTTGATCCAGACTCCACAACTCCAGGGCGCAGTCGTCTTCTGGGTGGGTAGCTTGCAGCCGCAGGTGCATTTCTTTGGTGTCGGCATGATAATCGCACGTGACCTCGGCAATGGCTCCAATTTGACGGCGATCGAGTGCCACAGCCAGCCGCAGCAGGCAGCTCAGCTGATCTACAACGCGACGATGCTTTTTGCTGTTGATGTTGCGGTAGCTGTCGTGCTTCTTTTTGGGGCTGCTCTTGCGGTGATACCGAGCCAGATTGGCGATCGTCTCGACCTCAATCTCGTTGTACCCCAGCAGTTCACCATTGCGAATCAGGTAGTAAGAGTGTTTGTGGTGGGAGGAGTGGCTCACAAAATGACCTGCATTGTGCAGAATGGCGGCTGCCCACAGCAACTCCCGCTCTTCATCGTCCCACTCGTGCAAGCTGCCCTGAATTTGATCAAACAAATTGACGGCAAACTTGGCGACCCGCTCGGCGTGTTCCAGGTCGATCTGATACTTTTGCGCCGTTCTGATGACGCTGCGTTCGCGCACGGAACCCTGATAGCGCAGCCGGTCTTCGATTAGCCCGTGGGTGAGCATCCAGTCTACAACCACCCCTTCTCGTAGCGATCGTTCACAGATGGTTAGCGTCTCAATGCCGAGCAAATCCATTGCTTCTTGCAAGATGATGGCTCCCGCCACAATAATTTCAGAGCGGCGGTCAGACATGCCGGGAATGGCTTGCCGATCGGCGCAGTTGAGCTTACGTAAACGACCAATGATGTCGCGTAAGTCTTTCAAGCTCAGTTCGTACCCGTGCAGCGGTGTCGGTACAAACCCCAATGTTTCGCGCGCATGGATGCTGGCAAGCGTTTCGATCGTGCCAGAGGTGCCTACCAGTTGCGGCTGTTCACCGGGTTGAAGGTGCGCCTGCAGTTCCTCGGTAGGCCGCTCTAACATGCCACGCACGTAAGCTTTCAGGTAGTTAAACTCGCTGTTGCTAATGGGGTCGGTGGTGACAAACTCTGAGCTGAGCCGTACCGCCCCCACCTTTGTGCTGCTTAAGGTTCTGGGTTCGTGCCCATCGCCCAAAATTAGCTCGGTTGAGCCGCCGCCAATGTCGATCATCACATGGGGCTGGTTGCTAAACTCCATGCCCGACAATACGCCCAGGTAAATGCGGCGAGCTTCTTCCTGACCCGAAATCAGGTTGATGGACAACCCCAGTTCGTCTTCTACCTGCTGGAGAAAGGTATGGCCGTTGGGCGATTCCCGCACAGCACTGGTGGCAACGGCCACAATGTCTTCAGCGTTGAGGCTATGGGCAATCTCTTGACAGCGTTTCAAGGCTTCGATCGCTCGTTCAATGGCATCTGGCGTGAGCTGCCCTGTTTTTTTGTCGCGATCGCCCAATCGAACGGTCGCTTTTTCTTTGGCAATAATGGTGAAGGATGGCAGCGTTGGCTCAATTTGCACCACTACCATATGAATCGAATTCGTGCCGACATCGATCGCAGCGAGGGTACGGTCACGCGGCACAGCCCGAATTGGGCTATTGAGAAGCCGATCTTTGCTTTTGTAGACCAGGTTAACCATTCAGCCACCCAAAATAACACTGCTGGCATGAACTCAAGTTCGGCTCAAACTAAGGAGATGGCGAAGACCGCAAAAATACTTAGTTAGGCCGCAATAATGTGCCTAAAGCTCTTTAATTGTTTCAATGAACAAAGCGCCAATCCGGCAACTTTGTACCACTCAATACAATCAAGGACGGGGTTAAGAGTTTGTTTGAATACAGAGCAAATGTGCTGCATTTGCCCCGAAATTTCATCTAATGAAAAATTTGTCCTGATTTTATCGTGGTGGGTTCCCCATGCCACTACTGAATTGGGCAGAGATCCCAGGGGGTTCTCAATTCT
Organism: Oculatella sp. LEGE 06141; assembly: GCF_015207605.1. Lineage (GTDB taxonomy): Bacteria > Cyanobacteriota > Cyanobacteriia > Elainellales > Elainellaceae > Oculatella. The sequence goes on along the minus strand of NZ_JADEWO010000010.1, from coordinate 11,126 downwards.
TAGGATAGAGGTTTATCGCAAGGGATTATCAAAAATTAGCCAGAAGTTCATGCCCAACCTGCTGATAGTCTTGCCAGCCTTCCTGGGCTTTGGCATCTTTAACGGCATACACCGGAACACCCAGCCGCGCTGCTTTTTGAAACACGGCAAGGCGACGAATGCCCGTTGAGAAGACTGGCAGCCTTGCTTCTAGCAACATGGCTCTAACCTGCTCGCCATCTCGATTGGGTTTAGGTGGAATGACGTTGAGCAGAATGCGGTAGCGGTTTGCCTCAATTTTGTGCAGATAGTCTAATGTCAAGACCAGGGCTTCTAACGACAACACATCTGGAGTGGTGGGAACCACCAGCAAATCGCAGCCATCGGCTAACAATGCCAGATCGGCTTCAACGGGGCGAGCCTGGGTATCAATCACAACATGGTGATAGCGTCGATTGGAATGGGGCGATCGCCACTCATCCACCACGTCAAAAGGCAACTGCCCCCGACTCGCCCATCCGGTTGCCGAACGGTTGGGGTCGGCATCGATGAGCAACGTTTCCGCCTGGGTTTGCAGAAACGCCGCCAGGTGAATAGCCGCCGTGGTTTTACCAACACCGCCTTTAAAGCTAGCCACGGTAATAATCATGAGTTAGGCCATATGCCGTTAGCCAATTACACACCCCCTGCCCCCGTTTTGGGTTGCTCAACCACTGCCGTACGGTTCTCTAAGTTGAACCCCTGCGCTTCCTTACCCTTTTAATCCTGACCGTTTACCCCCTAACCGCCAAGCCACAACTGGCGTTATTCTAGAGTGCAGCATTCCTCAATCTTTCCTGCTTTTGCCATGCTGACGCAGCCTCAACGCAAATCTGAACCAACCTGGTTGACTGTGGCTCGACTCTTGCGCTGGGACAAACCAACCGGACGGCTGATTTTAATGATCCCCGCCCTATGGGCCGTCTTCCTTGCCGCTCGCGGAACGCCGCCGTGGCCGTTAGTCGGCGTGATTGTGTTAGGTAGTTTAGCAACTAGTGCCGCTGGATGTGTCGTTAACGATTTGTGGGATCGAGATATCGACCCGCGAGTGCAGCGGACTCGCAGCCGACCACTAGCCTCGCGGGCGCTTTCCATCAAAACGGGACTGGTGGTGGCGGTGGTTTCGTTTGCCTGTGCCTGGGTACTGGCTTCCTATTTAAATGCCCTCAGCTTCTGGCTCTGCGTGGCGGCGGTGCCTGTGATTATTTTGTATCCGCTAGCAAAGCGGGTGTTTCCGGTGCCGCAGTTGGTGCTGTCGATCGCCTGGGGGTTTGGCGTGCTGATTAGCTGGACAGCCGTTACAGAGGCACTGGAACTGCCGACGTGGTGGCTTTGGGGCGCAACCGTGCTGTGGACGCTTGGCTTTGATACCGTTTATGCAATGGCCGATCGAGACGACGACAAGCGGATTGGAGTCAATTCGAGCGCTTTATTTTTTGGTTCCTACGCCGCCGAAGCGGTTGGTCTGTTCTTTGCCGGAACAACGCTGTCGCTGGTTGCCGTTGGGATCACGATGGGATTAGGGGTTGGGTTCTGGCTGTCGCTGGCGATCGCCGTTGTCGGTTGGGCGTGGCACTACTACCAGTTGCGTCCCGCGAAACCCCATCACTCGGTATATACCCAGGTGTTCCGTCAAAATGTTTGGCTTGGGTTTGTGCTGCTGATCGGAATGGTGTTGGGCGTGCTGATCTAGAGAGCCGTTTATGGCAACGTTGGTTTGTCGGCATCTGAGGGACGTAGAGGAACATTCAAATGTTTTCTAGCGGTATCCTCAGCGGTTTTCTGGTCTTCTTTGCTAGTAAACTGGCTCTCTTCTAGCAGATCACCGCTTTTTGCGGCCTGATCTCGGCTGGGTGGAGCGCCATTTTTCCATCGGTACTTAAAATCCATAGCAGTCACTTAAAAGGCTTCTAGGTGTATTGACCTATCCTAAAGAGCTGCCGAGGGTGATGCCTCTACCCTAAGGGGTTGAATCACAAGGGCATCATTGTTAGTGGGTCGTGAGGCGATCGCGTCGGCATCGAGCGGTTCTGCTGGCCGAACGATTGACATTTACAACGCCAGGGCAACATAGAGCCTAACTCAAGCTAGGCTGAACGTGTAACAAGCTAGATTTAGTTTGTTCTTTAAATCGTTCTTTAGTTTGCGGTCAGCCACCGCCATGAAAATTTTATTGGTTGAGGATGATGCTCTCATTTCTGAACCATTGACCAAAGCCCTGATCGATCAACATTACTCGGTTGAGACGGTTACGGATGGTCGAGTGGGGTTAGAACGGCTGGAATCCTTCACCTATGACTTGATTTTGCTGGATGTTATGCTGCCCAACCTGGATGGCATTAGTTTGTGTCGGCAGTTGCGATCGCAGGGCAATCAAACGCCCATTGTTTTGTTAACGGCTCAAGATACCAGCACCAATAAAGTGATGGGTCTGGATGCAGGGGCAGATGACTATGTTGCTAAACCGTTTGATTTGCAAGAGTTATTGGCTCGAATTCGTGCCTTGCTGCGGCGTGGAGGGGCTGCTTTGCCGCCGCTGCTGGTATGGCACAACCTGACGCTTGACCCCAGTGTGTGTGAAGTCACCTGTCACGATCAACTGCTGCGGCTAACGCCCAAAGAATATGGGTTGCTGGAGCTGTTTTTACGCAATCCGCATCGTATTTTTAGTACCAGTGTGCTAATCGACCACCTCTGGTCGTTTGAAGAATCGCCAACCGAAGATACTATTCGCTCTCACATCAAGGCGTTGCGCCAAAAGCTCAAAAGCGCCAGGGTTTTGGCTGATCCGATCGAAACGGTTTACGGTATTGGCTACCGCCTCAAGCCCACCCAAGCGGTTAGTAAACGAACCAAAACCGCTAAACCGGTTGATGGTCAAGAGTCCAAGCAAGCCGCAGACTCTCAGCATCCGCCAACCTCGAGTTCAACCAACGCGGCATCGCAGTCTCCACCCGGAATGGCTAGCATTTGGCAACAGGTTAAAGAGAGTATCGATCGCCGGGTGGCTATCCTTGAACACGCCATCCAGCTCTTGCTCCAGAATCAACTGAGTGAGGAGGTGCGGCATCAGGCTGAATGGGAGGCGCATAAGCTGGCCGGTTCCTTGGGCATGTTTGAGTCCGATGAAGGGTCCCGTCTGGCTCAAGCAATCGAACCCCTGTTTGAACTGGGGCTGGTGCTCACCCCACAACAAGTGCAGCAGCTCTCGCAACTGGTGGTGGCGTTGCGTCAGGAAGTGCAGCGTATGAATAGCCCACAGCCGCCTGAACCGCCTGCGACTGGTGCATCTGGCGACGGGCACTGGCTGCTGATTGTTGGTTCAGACGCGACACTAGCCGAGCAACTGGCGACAGAGGCTACCCATTGGGGAATGCGATCGCGCGTTATCTCTAACCCCGTGGCGGCAAGGGAGCAAATTTCGGAGCAGCGCCCCGACGCGGTTTTGCTGGATTTTGCGACGACTGATTCTATGCAGAATCACCTCACCTTGTTAGCCGAGTTGGGTGCCTGTACGCCCCCCGTACCCACTGTGGTGCTGGCTACTCAGACTAGTTTGATCGATCGCGTCAGAGCGACTCGTTTGGCTGGATGCCGGATCTTACAGCAACCAACCCCGGCAACGCATGTGCTCGAAGCCGTGCATCAACTTCTGCAACAGACGCATCCAACCGAAGCGATGATTCTGGTAGTAGACGATGATTCGCAGGTGTTAACTGCACTACAGCGGTTGTTGCTGCCCTGGGGGTTTTATGTGTCTGTTCTCGACAATCCGCTGTTGTTTCTGGAAACGCTAGAAGCGACGCTGCCCGACCTGTTGATTCTGGATGTTGAAATGCCTCACATCAGCGGCATTGATCTGTGTCAGGTGGTTCGCAACGACCCTCGCTGGAGCGGCTTGCCTATTTTGTTTCTCACGGCTCATACCGATGCTGAAACCATGCATCAGGTCTTTGCTGCCGGAGCAGATGACTATGTTTGTAAGCCGATTGTGGGGCCAGAACTGCTGACTCGAATTCTCAACCGCCTGGAGCGATCGCGCCTGCTCAGAACGCTATCGGAAACGGATGCGCTCACTGGCATTGCTAATCGCCGCAAATCAATGCAAACCCTGACTGAGTTTCTCCTATGGAGTAGACATTGCCAGCAGCCCATTTGCTTTGCCATCCTCAAGCTAAACGGTCTGAAGGATATCAATCAGCACTATGGTCATGCGGCAGGAGATGAAGTACTGTCGCGCTTTGGAGAGCTGTTGCGCCACACGTTCCACCGTGAGGATGTCGTTTCGCGCTGGGCCGGCACCGAATTTGTGGTGGGCATGGCTGGTATGAGCAAAGCTGAGGGCACGAAGCGCCTCTTTACTCTGCTGGAGAAGCTGCATCAATATACGTTTAGAGCTGCAAATGGCGCTCGGTTTCAAGCTACCTTCGGTGCTGGTGTGGTGCAGTATCCCCAGGATGGCACCGACCTCCACGCTTTGTATCAGGCGGCAGATACCTTACTGGCGAACGGCACAGGGGGCATCTCTACCTGAGTTTTGGTCGCAACGGTGGCGCTCAATTGCATCGGTGGAGGGGTGCCATGGGTAGGGGCATGGCATTGCCCCCACTGTTAACCTGCTATAACCTGCTAATGGAAACGCTTATTTCCCCCAGCGGTGGGACTCGCCCGTTGCGCCCACTGGACTGCTAGACGAGAGAACACCCGCAAACGTTAACAAGTCTGCCAGCGTAAAGTGTCCAGATTGGGCACAGGGTAAGGATGGTGTCCAGTCGGTATGGCTGAGGATGGAGTCTTCACTACGACGTATCAGGCCAATTAGCACTTCTGCGACAATGGTGCCGCCAACGGGGCCAAGATGTTTGCCATCTGCGATCGCCGAAGCCTCTGCCAGAATGTAATACCAGAGCGGAGTTTGCTCCAGGAAGTTAGCTTCTTGAAGCACGTTGGCCTGCTCGTCGCTGGCGGCTCCCTCAATCAGTTGCTGTGGGGTCAACACTGGAATGGTGCGTCCCTTCAGCTTTTGTTGCAGGGCACGGGCAACTGCCTGTCCGGTGGGCATCCGCAGCAAGTAACCGCGCAGCAGATTTCGCACCGCCAAACGGGCATTATCTCCGGGCTGTTGATTGCCGCGCAGATCGGTTAGCTCAAACAGAGGTTCAACGAGCTTGGTGTCGAGGCGACGCGCTTTGTTAAAGGGCTTGCCAGCGTCAATCAGGTTTTCCCATTCAACTATCCAGTTTTCAGGCAGCGTATCATTCTCCCCGGTTTGCTGGTTGCCGAGTTGTCCGCTCAATGCGGTGAAGGTAAACAGCAGCCCAAGTGTGGCTGGAACCGTACCGGGTTCACCGCTGGTGTTGAAATTGAGGTTAAAGTCGTAACTGGTTCGGATCATGCTGTGCCCAAACCGATAGGCCGCCACGGTGAACTCTAGCGGCAGGAAGAAGCGTTTAGCGTTCGCGTCATACACTTGGTTGCCGTTCTCAAGGATGTCGTCCACAATCTGTGGGTCTACAATTCGTTTGAGAAAATCGTGAAGGACAATGTGTTGGTAATGCTGACGCAGCAGCGTTTGTGCCTCACTGAAGGTTTTGCCTTGATCGACCAGGGCATTGTGCGCCCGCAGAAACGCGGTGTGAAGTTGGGCAATAATTGTATTTTCGTCGTTACGCGGGTCGCCAATTAGGGCGGCGCGATCGCGTGCTGGGTCGTCGTTTTTTGGTTCACGCGGCACATCGTTATCATCCTCTTTTCCGGGTGGACGAAGCAACGGTTTTGCATTGCCATTAAGCTTCGTTACCGTACCCACCTGCATCTTCTCGTTGTTAGCCGGGTCGCGAGGTGCGGGTAAACCGTAAACATTATCTAAATCCAGGGTTGCGGTGCGGCTGTTGCGAATTTTGGCCTGTACTTCGCTAAGCGGCAGCGGTTTCAGGTTTGGATCGGTGACTTTTTGTAGCTGCTCTGATACCGTTTCGAGGGTAACATCGTGATCAATAAATTGCCCCAGATAAGTGTAGGCGGCAGGAATATCAGAATCACCTGTACTGGCTACGTTCTCGCCCGTATCGCGCATGGTTTGCCCCAGGCGGACGAGGTTGTTTCGGGTTTCGGGTGATTCGGGCAGTAGATTGGCCGGATCGTGCTGAAGATGGGGAAATAGGAAGTCAAAGTCTTGCAGGTCAACCGGCAATACCGCAGCAAACACAAGCGGCACATCTTTGCTACAGTTGGCAAGGGCATCAACGGCACGTTGATACGCTTCCAGCGTAATGGTCGCGCCATGAAGTAAGCGTGGCATAGTGATTCCTCTGTATATGCTATTTTCGCGTTTTGAAATGTAGCTTTTGAGTTCAGCAAACCCAGCGGTGGGTTGTAACCCGGGCAGGAATTTTGCGGTGTTGGTTCGTGTGGTTACGACGAATTCCTGAGGGAAACTGTATAAAAACGGACTAAATCATCTGCTTTTCATCCTAGAGTCCGAACCCGAACTCTAAAATTACCCGCGAGGGTACCTTTGACAGTGGGTTAGTAAGCCTCAAGCCGTGGGGCGTAGCAGAAGGGTTTATGTTGCTGTAGCAGCGCTTTATTACGATCGCCCCCTTCCCCGCTATCAGCCACGATCGCTTCTACAGTAGGATCAACACATACACTCGGATGTAATCAGATGTAATGCAGCTTTGCATGGATGGCATGGATGCCACAGGGGTGCCATGAATTGCCCGAACGGTTCGATACATTTCAATGAAGGTGACTTGAGCATCATGAATTGAGAGCAAAATACACTGAAAATGAACCTCGCACCGAATGAGCCTCGCACCAGGTAGTACAACTCAGGTGAACTGGGTGAAGACGAAACGATGAACGCTCCATTACCAGATAACGAAGCAGCAAGGCTGGATATCCTGCGCCAGTACGAGATTCTGGATACGCTTCCAGAAGCGGCGTTCGACGATCTAACGCAGCTTGCCGCTTATATTTGTGGAACACCGATCGCCTTGGTGAGCCTGATTGATGATTGTCGCCAGTGGTTCAAAGCCAAAGTGGGTTTAAGCGCAACTGAAACCCCCCGCGATCTGGCGTTTTGTGCCCATGCAATCTTGCAACCCGATGATGTATTGATTGTGCCAGATACATTGCTCGACGAGCGGTTTGCAACGAATCCGTTGGTTACATCTGAGCCGAATATCCGGTTTTATATTGGTGCGCCTCTGGTCACCCCCGATGGGTACGCTCTGGGAACGCTGTGTGCGATCGATCGCGTCCCACGACACCTCAGCACAGAGCAAGTTGAGGCATTGCGGGCACTGAGCCGTCAGGTGATCTCGCAACTGGAGCTACGGCGCAACTTAGCTGACCTGGCCGCAACAACGGCTGAACTGCAACAGACAGAACAAGAGTTACAGGAGACAACGACTCTCTGGCAGGCGATTCTGGATAGCGCCAACTATTCAATCATTTCTACAACGCTGGACGGCATGATCCTGACATTCAACGCAGCCGCAGAGCGATGGTTGGGCTATACAGCCGCAGAGGTTGTGGGAAAAACGACACCAGCTCTAATCCATGATTGGGATGAAGTGGTGCAACGGGCAACTCTATTGTCTGCCGAGTTAGGAGAGGCGATCGAACCCGGTTTGGATACTTTTGTAGCAAAGGCCAAACGGGGAGAAATAGACGAGCAGGAATGGATCTACATTCGCAAAGACGGTTCGCAGTTTCCAGTGCTTTTATCTATCACGGCTCTGCGCGATGCCCAAAATACTATCACCGGATTTTTAGGTATTGGCAGTGACATCACCGAGCGCAAGCGATCCGAGGAGGCTTTACACCGCTCGGCAGCAGAGATTCATGATCTGTATAACAATGCTCCCTGCGGCTATCACTCACTAGATGAAGATGGCAACATCGTGGGCATGAATGATACGGAACTTCGGTGGTTGGGCTACGCCCGCGATGAGGTGGTTGGCCAGAAGAAATTCACTGATTTTCTCACGGCTGAAAGCCAACTCGTTTTCCAGGACAATTTTCCTCGTTTTGTCGAGCAGGGCTGGATCAATGATCTAGAGTTTCAACTGATCCGCAAAGACGGCACAACGATGCCTGTATTCCTGAATGCGACAGCGATTAAGGATGATGCCGGGCGCTTTTTAACCAGCCGCTCGACCCTGTTTGATATTAGTGAACGCAAACGAGCAGAAGAGGAACTTCATAACCTGAGCAATGCCCTTGAAAGTGCAGTAGAAGGCATCTCTCAGTTGGATAGACAAGGACGCTACATCCAGGCTAATTCTGCCTATGCCAGGATGCTAGGCTATTCGCCCAATGAATTGATCGGGATGAAATGGGAACAAACAATTTATCCCGATGATATTGAAATGTTGAAAGCAGCCTATCAACAGATGTTGACCCACGGCAAGGTAGAGCTGGATACCAGAGGCATCCGCAGTGATGGCACTGTGTTTGATAAACAGGTAATGTTGATTGCCCGCTTTGACCCGCAACAGCAATTTATGGGTCATTACTGTTTTGTTAAAGATATTAGCGATCGCCGTGAAGTTGAGCGGTTGAAGGATGAATTTGTTTCGGTGGTGAGCCACGAATTGCGAACCCCTCTCACGGCTATTTCGGCTGCATTAGACCTGCTAGCGGAGGGCGTTTTGCACAACCAGCCGGACGACGCTCAGCAGATGTTAACCATTGCCGCGAGTAATACCGATCGGTTGGTTCGTTTAATTAATGACATTTTGGATATTGAGCGCATTGAGTCAGGCAAGGTTGTTATGACCAGGCAAGCCTGCAATACATCTGAGTTGATTCAGCAGACGGTAGAAGCACTGCAAGACATCGCTGAAAAAGCAGGAGTGTCGCTTGTAGTTTCTTCCCTGGCTATGCCTCTCTGGGCTGATCCCGATCGCATCATTCAGGTACTCACAAACTTACTCAGCAACGCCATCAAGTTTTCGCCGCGCGGCAGTACGGTTTGGCTAAAGGCTGAGGTCACGCAGCAGGCAGCGGGAACCGGGGCGATTCGGTTTCAAGTTAAAGACCAGGGGCGCGGTATTCCGCCTGATCAACTTGAGTCTATTTTTGAGCGCTTTCACCAGGTTGATGCGTCCGATTCGCGCCAGAAAGGTGGAACGGGGTTAGGGTTGTCGATTTGTCGCAGCATTTTGCAGCATCACGACGGCCAAATTTGGGTTGAAAGCACTCTGGGAGAAGGCAGCACCTTCTACTTCACTCTTCCCCTTTCCCAACCGGTGCAGCCTGCACCTCTGGTTTTAGAGTCAACGAGCGATCGCCGTTTACCCCAAGAGTCTTCCTCCCTGCCTCGATCTGCCATCCGCCACCGTCAGCCGTTCGTGCTGCTTTGCGATGATGATGAGTCCATCCGAACGGTGGTGAAAGTGATGCTAGAACGGCAAGGCTACCGGGTGCTAACGGTTGCCTCAGGGTATGAAGCGGTGGAACAGGCTGCCATCCACCCACCCGATGTGATTTTGCTTAACCTGATGATGCCCGACATGGATGGATGGGAAACGCTGGCTACTTTAAAGCAACAGTCGGCAACCCAAGCTATTCCAGTCATCATTTTGAGTGGAGTCTTTCCAGATGCTAAAGCTGTTCCTCCTGCGGGCGTTAGTGACTGGATTGTAAAACCGCCCAACCCGCGGGTGTTAGACCGGGCCTTGGAGAAAGCGCTGAGCAGCCCCAATCAGACCATCAAAGTTCTGGTGGTTGAAGATGATATGGATTTGGCACAGTTGCTCGTGGCGATGTTTTCTCGTCACCGCGTTGAAACATTTCATGCTCAAACGGGGCAGGAGGCGATTCAGTTAAGCCAGCGTATCATTCCCGATTTGCTCGTGCTTGACCTGGGGCTGCCCGAATACAATGGTTTTGCGGTTGTAGACTGGTTGCGGCAGCACAACCGGCTGTGTCAGGTGCCTCTGGTGGTGTATACGGCGCATGATCTGGATGATGGCGATCGCGAACGGTTAAAACTGGGGCAAACACTCTTCTTGACGAAAGGACGCATTACTCCGCAAGAGTTTGAACAGCGAGTGATCAACCTGCTCAACCGCATTGTTCAAGGTAAGAAGGAAGACGGTACCCATGACGACTAAACGTATCCTGATCATTGATGATGAATACGATATTCGGACGGTTGCTCAACTCACCCTCAAAACGGTTGGCGGTTGGGATGTGTCGATCGCCGCATCTGGAGAAGAAGGGGTCGCCAAAGCTGTCGATGAGCAGCCGGATGTCATCTTGCTCGATGTCATGATGCCAGATATGAACGGCGTGCAGACGTTCCAAGTGTTGCAAGCTAATCCTGTTACTCAATCTATTCCGGTTATTTTGATGACCGCAAAGGTGCAAGCTGCCGATCAGCGACGGTTTGCGGAACTGGCCGTAGCGGGAGTGATTGGCAAGCCGTTTAAGGCGATGAAGTTACCCGGTCAGATTTCGGCCATTCTAGGTTGGGATGAGTAACCCCGTTCCAACGGTTGCAAAGTCAGTTTATTGTGCGAATGTTGAGTGCTGCCCGAATCGCAGACCCAGCACCATTTCTACTCGTCATAGCAGCAACGCACAGCAATCTTTTTTTGGCTCTACACAAGTTCTGCATTTTTCAGTTCTACCTTGGAGACCATCGGACGAGAAATGAAATGGTCATTCTTTCATCTATCGTTTGGATGAAATTCTCCACACATGCCACTCAGCCATTTACTGTGAATAAACCAACTGTCATTCGTGTTGCTCTCTTCGTTCAGCCTGTGCGCCAGTGGCTAAACTCGATTGAAATCCGTAATCCTCAAGTAGCGCGATCGCTTTGCCATCTCATTCCAGCTCGTTGTCCGTTCGAGCGAACTATTAAAGTTTTCAACTGTACGATTGTTCGCGTTCCGCCGCTTTGTAAATGAAACCCGTTTTACGAGCAAGTGGTTGGTCTTCGCTTCAAATCGTTGACTTACTTAGGATCGTGAATTAAATAACCTGTAATTCTGGTTTGGCTGTGTAATTCCATTGCGGTAGAAGCTCGTCGAAGACAATCTTCATATTGGCTTTGAAACCTTCAGCAACTTTTCGACCTTTTTGATACA
>NZ_JADEWO010000109.1 GCF_015207605.1 Oculatella sp. LEGE 06141 | reverse complement strand
GGCAGTCTGCCAACAGTTCATCGAGCATTTCATCAACGCGATTGGGTTCTTTCTTCTTGCGTACCATGATGCGGTCTCCTGAGTTACTGGGATTTTAGACCGCTTACACAAAATTCAGAACAGTCTCGGCGCTCGGTTCCGTGGGGAGTTTCCTGCTGATCATGGCGGGGTTTCCGTTCTTCCTGGCAGGAATTTTCCTCGCCGTCTCCCTTGTCCACCGCCGCCCTCTCCGGACGCTGATCACGGCGCGGGAAAAGATGAGCTGGACTCGTGTCGGCCACGGGTTCGTTGCTTGGTTCGTGCCGTGGTTCTTGGTGTCCGGGCTGGGGCAGTATCTGTTCTACCCCAACACCTTCTCCTTCAATTCCGACCTCGCGACGTTCGCGCTCTTCGTGCCGCTCGCGCTGGTTCTTACTGCAATCCAAACCACCACCGAGGAACTTTTCTTCCGTGGATACATCGTGCAGGGCGCGAGCGTGATCTGGGCCAACCACGTCTTTCTGGCGATTGCCTCAGCCGTGCTATTCACCCTGCCGCACCTCCTCAACCCGGAGGCGAGCGCGGGTGGCTGGCTCACGGTATTCTTCGGCTACTTCGTCGGCACGGGTCTGGTGTGGGTAGTCGTTTCGCTGGTGGACGGCACCACCGAACTCGCCATCGGCGCTCACTTCGCGAACAACATCGGCGGTATCCTCGTGATCAACATGGCTGGAGGTGCCGTGACCACGCCAGCTTTGTTCACAGTCAGCGAGTACCATGCGACTCTCGGCGCGATCTCGGTGCTGGTGATAATCCCCGTGTTTCTGGCGATCGCCTACAAAGTGTTCAAACACGACAAGGCATCCGAACCCATTTTCCAGAGCGATCGGATTGATCGTCGATGATCTCGTCAATTCGTAAAACCACCAGCAAATGGACCAAAGGTATTGATCATCATGTCCAAGTCGTGGCGGGTTGCTGTCTCTGGTGTTAAGCGCGGTGTTCATTGCAGTCTTTTTACCCTTCAGCGAGGAACTGCTCTATCGCGGCATCATCACCAAAGCGTTATTGCGCTACAGCCCGTTTGTTGGGGTCGTGGGCAGCACCGTAATCTTCGCTCTCATGCATGGGATCAATAACACATTCCTAGCAGCCGTGGTGGCGGGTCTCGCCACCGCCGAGATCTTCCGCCGTAGTAGATCGATCTGGCCCGGTGTCGTCGTCCACGTCGTTTTCAACCTGCCCTCGTTCCTGATCATGGTGTTCATCAGCGCGGGCTGATAGGACGGATTGAAGTCTGATTTTGTGCTGAAGATCAATATTGATTAAAACAGGAGAAACACAATGATACTGCAAGATAAAGTGGCGTTAGTCACTGGTGGCGCATCGGGTATTGGCAGAGCAACAGCGATCGCCTTCGGTGCTGCGGGAGCCAAAGTGGTCTTCTCGGACATACGCAGTGTAGAAGGTGAAGAAACGGCAGATTTGATTCGCGAGACTGGGGCAGAATGCTTGTTCGTAAAATCAGATGTATCGAGCGAGGTGGATGTTCGGGAACTGGTACAGACAACGGTCGCAACCTACGGCAAACTCGATTGTGCCTTTAACAATGCTGGAATCGATCTTGTTGTTACACCGTTGCATGAGCAATCGATCGAGGATTTTGACAAGATCATGTCGATCAATGCACGAGGGCTATTTCTCTGTATGAAATACGAAATTCAGCAGATGCTAACCCAAGGCGCAGGCGCGATCGTGAACAATTCATCAACAAATGGTCTCGTCGCGCTTCCAGGGATCTCTCCTTACGTTGCCAGCAAACATGCAGTGATGGGGCTAACGCGATCAGCTGCCCTCGATTATGCCAAACAGGGTATTCGGATCAATGCTGTCAATCCGGGTCCGATCGCGACTGACCTCATGGCTCGTAGTGCTAACCAGATGGGCATCACGCTAGATGGTCTTGGGTCTTGGGTTCCAATGGATCGAATCGGTCAGACAACGGAAATTGCTCAAGCCGTTGTGTTTCTCTGCTCTGATGCTGCCAGCTACATCACGGGACAACCCTTAGCGATCGATGGCGGATATACAGCAAGTTGATTTTTGATGGTGGACTCACCTTAGCGCTCTTTTGTCACTCTAGGCAGAAGAAAATAGGAGATTGCAAGGATCATTAGGGCATGGCAAACTGGCTGGAAAGTGATTCATCAGCGCAGCTAAACACTCTAACCCTGCCAATAAACGGGGGATTGGAAACAGATTCAACCAGGGTTCGAGCACATGCAAAATTACACTGGGCTGAATGACCAAGCGCAAATTGTTGCGCGCTTGTTTCCATCCCTTTGCCTGATTCCAAGCGGGATGCTGAGCAAGCTTGAGGACGATTGCTGGCACTTGAGCATCCGGTTGGTTAGAAGATTGTCCTTGCGCTTGTTGCAAGGCATCGGTGTGCAAGCTCACTAGCAAATATGCACTCATCACCAACTCCCACCACCGCTCGATCTGGGCATAGTTTGTCAGTCGAAAATCTGCCCATCCCAACTCGTTCTTGCTTTGCTTCAAGCCGTACTCGACCCAGTTTCTCAAGCCATAGAGATTGCCAACTTGGTCATACTTGAGGTTCTCAATGTGCGTCATCACCCACCAGGTTGCATTCTTGGGTAACGTTTGTGGGTCAGTGGTGAGTTCCCAGTATCGCGTGGCACTTCGTTGCAGCGACGCTACCTTTGGGCCAAAAACTAGCGGATGGCAAGGTAAGCAAGACAAGCCTTTCCTCCCTCTCCTGTAACGTCCACTCCTTCTCCCTTCAAATGGCGGCACTTTTTGCCTGAAATCATCTTGCTGAACGTGCGGTGGTATTGTCGTTATTCCTTGAGCTATCGAGACTTGGAGGAGATGATGCAGGAGCGCGGAGTCGCCGTGGATCATTCGACAATCAATCGGTGGGTTTTGAAATTCGCGCCAGAAATAGACAAACGCATTCGTCCGTTTCTGAATCCGACGAATGACTCGTGGAGAGTGGACGAAACGTACATCGAAGTGAAAAGCGAGTGGAAATATCTCTATCGTGCTGTGGATTCTGAGGGCAATACGCTGGACTTCATGCTCAGTGCGAAGCGGGATGGAAAGGCGGCAGCGCGGTTTTTCCGCAAGGTGTTGGGGGCGAAGCACACTCAAACGCCACGGGTGATTACCGTGGATAAAAACGCGGCTTATCCAGCGGCAATGGATGAATTGAAGCAAGAGAAGACGTTGGAAGCCGAGACCGAATTACGACAGAGCAAATATTCGAACAACATGATCGAGCAAGACCATCGAAACGTGAAGCGCGTTGTGAAACCGATGATGGGATTTCAATTGTTTAACAGTGCAAGGAGAACGTTGCGCGGAATAGAAGCAATGGCGATGATTCGCAAAGGACAAGTGAAAGGAATTAGTCAAGGGGATAGTGTATCTCAAGCAAGATTTATCAATGAACTCTTTGGAGTGATTGCTTAAAGCAACGCGAACGAGCCCCCTTCGTTTATCACTTTAAGATCTTTGCGACACAACCGCCTCTGGGAGCACCGGACAGAATCATTAGTTTGATGATATTTGAGTTAAGGACTGGTCAGCTTTAGCATCATTGATGGCGCTGTCATCATCAATCAGGTAACGAGATTGAGACGGATGAATACGGGATACCACCTCATAGTTGATGGTTCCCATCCAGGCGGCAAGCTGCTCGGCACTAATGCATTCGTCACCATCGGCTCCCAGTAACGTCGCCACGCTTCCCGCTTGCACATTGGGAATGTGGGTTACATCCACCATTGTCATGTTCATGCAAACGCGGCCTCTAATGGGCGATCGCACGCCATTGATCAACACATAACCCAGGTTAGACAGTCGGCGATCGTATCCTTCGTAATAGCCAAGCGGCAGAACAGCAACCCGCATGGGGTAAGTGGCGCGGAAGGTGCGCCCATAGCTGACATAGCCACCCACCGGAACCTCTTTAACTTGAACCACGCGCGATCGCCACGACAATACGGGCTGCAAGTTAGGGATAAACCCTTCCCCTTTGGCTGTAAAGGTTTGCAGCACTTTTGCATAAACCTCTTTAGATGGCCAAAGTCCATACGCCGCAAGGCCGACCCGCACTAGCGAACCGTGTGTTTCTGTCCACAGAATAGTAGCGGCTGAATTGGCGGAGTGAATCATTGGCAGATCAAAACCAGCCTGGGTAAATGCGTTTTGCGCTTCCTTCAACAGCGAGAGTTGTTGATGGGCAAATCGATGATCGGTGGTGTCTTCAATGTCGGCATAGTGTGTTGCAATGCCTTCCAGGGTAATTCCATCTAGTTCCGACACCAGCCGAGCCAGGGCGATCGCCTCGTCTAACTCCAACCCCTGCCGATGGGTGCCCGTTTCCACCTTGAGATGCACTGGAACGGTGTAACCCGCTTCGCGTCCGGCTTTAGCCAGCGCTTGTGCCACATCCGCATCATACAGCACGACCCTGGCCTGGGCGGCAACTACCATGGCCGCTTGAGCAACGGAGGTATTCCCGCAAATGTAAATAGGAGCCGTAATTCCGGCCTGGCGCAGCTTGACGGCTTCGTAGGCAAAGTTAACAATGAGCCAATCGGCACCAGATTCAACAAAGGCTCGAGCGCATGAGGTGAGACCATGCCCAAAGGCATCACTTTTCACCACTACTCCAAGCGTGACATCTTCGCCAACCCGGTGCCGCAGGGCGCTAATGTTGGAACGAATAGCGCTGGCCGAAAGTTCGCACCACGACGATTCATGCTGGATAGATTGCCAAAATGCTTGATTCATACACGCCTCACCTGCGACAGTCTTAGTTCGATCGCATCTTTATGCCAAAGTTGAACATATCCTATCCTGCAATGCGCTCGATCGCACAGCCTGCTGTGCTGCATCAGATCCTCGCTCTCCTGACCACTACCCCACCCTGAGGCTAAAAGCGAATCACAATTTTGCCAAAGTGGGCACCGCTTTCCATGTAGGCCAACGCCTCTCGCGCTTGCTCAAACGGAAAGACGCGATCGACCATTGGTTTCATTTTGTGGAGAGCGATCGCCCGGTTCATTGCTGTAAACATCTCACGACTGCCAACATAAATTCCCTGCACGGCAATGCTCTTTTGCAGAATGGTGCCTGTGCTAACTTCCGAACTTGATCCGGTTAAAACGCCAATTAAGCTAACTCGTCCGCCCATACGAACCGACTTCAAGGACTTGTTGAATGTCCCGGCTCCGCCGACTTCAACCACATGATCGACTCCCGCTTTGTGGGTCAACTCCCATACAGCTTGCTCCCAGTCGGGTGTGGTTTTGTAGTTGATGGCATCCGATGCACCCAGTTGCAGCAATCGTTCAATCTTTTCATCGCTGCTAGAGGTCGCAATAACCTGCGCCCCAACCAACTTGGCAAACTGGAGCGCAAACAAGGACACACCACCTGTCCCTAAAATGAGAACAGTATCTCCTGCGGTCAGATGGCCTGCTGTGATCAAGGCGTGCCATGCCGTTACTGCTGCACAGGGTAACGTTGCTGCTTCTTCATCCGATAAATGCTCAGGAACATGAACGACCCCATCTTCGTGCAGCGTCACATACTCCGCCAGAACACCGTCGATCGCCCCACCCAGAGCGGATGCGGCATACTCAGCCCGAAAGCTTCCGGCAATCCAATCTTGCATAAAAATTCCGGCAACGCGATCGCCCACCGCAACCCGGGTGACTCCTTCGCCAATGGCAACCACTTCCCCAACTCCATCTGAAAATGGCACCAGCGGCAGCGTTTGTTTGGAGCCATACGTACCTTTGGCAATCATCAAATCGCGATAGTTTAGAGAAGCGGCTCGCATTTTGAGGAGTACCTGTCCAGCCAATGGCTGCGGTTCTGGTCGTTTTATCAATGTCAATGAGTCTAACCCTGGTTTGGCTTGAAGTTCCCAAACGTTCATGATGGCCTCCTGATTGTTCTATTGTTCGAAAATATGCGAACAATAGAAACATAGAACAAGCTATGAGATAATGCAAGGCATGAGACGCATGAGATTTCCGACTCCAGACCAGATCTCCTTAACCGATGTGCTGTATGCCCTGAGCGATCCCACGCGGCTACAAATCGTGAGAATGCTGGCTGAAGCTGGAGAGAAAACCTGCTGCTCGTTTGAATTTTCGATCGCCAAATCTACCCTTTCCCATCATTTCAAAGTGCTGCGCGATGCAGGGGTCGTACATACTCGTACCGAGGGAACCCAAAGCATCAACTCGTTGCGATGGGAAGAATTAGAGGCTCGTTTTCCGGGTCTACTTCCAGCTATTTTGGGCGCGATTGAATGACGGGATGAAAGAGGTACTTTGTTCTTGGCTCGACTTTATCCATTAGGCAGCAACGCAGCGCAAGTTAGACTAGCAGTCAAAAAGGGAGCGAGTGAACAGGGTCGAGCAGTGGATCTGGCTCGACCTGAAGTATTCAGTGCCATCCAACTGAGCCAGCGGCAGCAGGAGGTACTACCGCATACCTGGAATAATTACCAGTTCGATCGCTTCCCCCAGACCAATTCCCAGACCCGCAACAGCGGCGAGATACAGCCATATCTCACGTTGGTTGAAACCAGCAGAACGCATTTCCAAATCCGCCAAAACCATCGTTACAAGCGGCAGAAAAATCAAGCCCAGGAATTGAAAGTCGGTGACTAATAGAATCACACTCAGGCTAATGGCCAGGCTAACGGCTGTAATAACTAACAGACTTTGAGAGCTAGACTGCGACCACTGCCTGAGGAGAGGTACTCCTTTCCATGCCGCTAGCAGGGTCGCTACGGGCACAGCCACCCCCACCAGCAAAGCGATGTGATGATCGGCTATGTACCATCCCAGCAGGGCATACACCAACCCGAGTATTCCAACCGCCAACCGGGGCAACCTACCAAGAGATTCAATATTCATAGGACATTAACTCCGATGCGATCGCTCAAGGACATGTAGGACTGTAGTGGAACGGCGATTTACAGAAGTTCTCAATCGAGTCAGCCACAGTCTCGCCAAGATGGGGGTGGAGTGTAGGGTTTGGAGCGTGGTGAATGCAAATGGCTGTAAGTCGGAGGAACATCAATAACCATCTGACGATGTAGCTCAAACCCTATTCTCTCATCCTGCCGACATCAATTGCTGAAGGCGTTGGGGTTCTTCCCCTAGCCAATCGGGATTTTCGGCAGTGCCATCAAAAATCGATGAGGTTTTGAACGGTTCAAACTCGCCACGCGATCCGGCCTCTGCCGTTTTGGCTAATAACGCCTGTACCTGCTCCTCCGTCATCGGTCGGAACGTCCGAACCGCTTCAAAGGCTTGATCTAGAATCTCCATACTATCCATGCCTGTAATTACAACCGAGGTGGGCAGATTCAGCGCATAGTGAAGACATTCAATCGGTGTAACCGTGTTGGAGCGCAGCAGAATTCCATTTGCCATACTTTTCATGCCAAGAATGCCAATGTTGCGTTTGACCAGTTCTGGCACCACTAGTTTAGCAAAGCTGCGGTAGTGAGCGTCCATAACGTTCAGCGGCATCTGAGCCGTAGCAAACTTAAAACCGTGCTGCTCTGCCACTTCCAGCATATGTAAATGGATGTAAGGATCTTTGTGCCCGGTGAAGCCAATATGCCGCACCTTCCCTGCTTTTTGTGCCTCCAGGAGAACAGCATGGGCACCTTCTGGATCAAAAATGCGGTGTGGGTCTTCAAACCGCAGAATTTCGTGATATTGTACCAGGTCAATGTAATCAACCTGTAGCCGTCTCAGCGACTCGTCGAGCTGTTTAGCCGCCTCTTTGTTAGAGCGACCGTCAATCTTTGTCATCAGGAACACCTTGTCCCGATAGCCATCGCGCAGGGCTTTTCCCATGCGAACTTCGCTGACTCCATCATTGTAGTCCCAGCAGTTGTCCATGAAGGTGATGCCCCGATCGATCGCCGTGCGAACAAGCCGGGTCGCCAGTTGCTCATCGACATGCTTCAGGCTGAGATGCCATCCTCCCAGACCGATCGCAGAAACCGTTTCTCCAGTACTACCAAGTTCTCGATATAGCATTTCTGAATTAGATTGACTTTCCATCATCTTTTTCCTTATCCAGCATTTCTGTTAAGAGGTGGTTTGCAACCGTGTCAAACAGGTTGCATTGGCCTCCAAAGCCCCAACATCAAAGAATCGGAGCTGGCGGCAAACTAAAAACAGGGGAATTGAGGCAATACACTGCACTTTGAAGCAGCCTCATGTTCATGACTGTAGCTGATACATTCCAACCAACCACGCTCCGGAATAGGCGTGGTTGGCAGTCACGGTTGGCGACAACGCGCCCCATTGTTATTGGTCGGCTGAGCCTGGTTCAGTGAGTTTGCGATGCTGCTCAGCATTGACGGTATCGGGTAAAACCTTGCTGGCATTGCCCAACACTTTGGTTTTCACTGACCCTGCAACAAGGCTATCCTTGCCTGCCATCAAGGCTTCAAATCCCTGCTTGGCAACCTCCGCCGGGTCATCTTTTTTATCGGCACCCGCTTTGGTGTCATCCATCCCTGCCCGGTGGAAGAAGTTTGTATCGGTTGGCCCCGGCATCAGTGCTGTAACCGTTACGCCTGTGTCTTTTAGTTCGTTGCGAAGTCCTTCGGCAAACGAGTGAACAAAGGCTTTGGATGCCGCATACACGGCTTCGAATGGCCCGGGCTGCAATGCCGCGATCGACGACGTGAAGAGAATTTTACCGTTACCACGATCGACCATTTCTGGCACAACTCGTTTGGCCAGATGAACCGACGAAGAGACGTTTAGCTCAATCAGGTTCAACTCGTCTTTTAAGTCCGTTTCGGTAAACTTACCGCCAACGCCAACGCCAGCGTTGATGGCGATCGCCTCTATCGGTCGGCCAATTGCCTGGATTTGGTGATAGAGGGTTTCAACTCCGTCATAGGTGGCAAGGTCAGCCTGCACAGTCTGAACATTGGCTCCCAATTGGTTGAAATCTTGAGCCACCTCATCAATAGTGGAACCAGTGGCGGTAACAACGAGATCAAAACCATTTTGAGCAAATTGTTTGGCAAGCTCATAACCGATGCCATTGGATGCACCAGTCACAACCGCCAGAGGACGAGTCAATGAAGGATTCATTATCGTTAAAACTCCTTTGTAATTGCTTAACGCTCACTTGCCATCAGTTCTTCTGGGTTGCTACTCAGTAATTAGGACAGAGTATTAAGCGCATTTATCATCCTAAGAAGGCCATATAGTAAATGCGTCTTCCTAGTGAAAGATGCCAGGTGTCGAGCTTAGAGGATGTTTAAAGGTGCTGATTGCCACTCGAACCGCCCTTTTCTGGCTTGCCGCAAGTGCTAGACCCTAATTCTGGTGTAGGGTTGGGGGATTTAGGGGGCGATGCAGCACATTTGATACTTCTAAACCGTCCTCTTAAAGCTACAGCCATTTTCATTTGCATTCACCACACATCAAACCCTATACCCCACCCCCACCTTGGCGAAACTCTGGCTGACTCGATTGAGAACTGCTGTAAGTCAAGAAGCTAAGTCAGGGCGATCGGTTCAGTTCTGTGTGGACGCTCAGAATCAAGAATGAACCCGTTTATCCTCCTGTTATTCTCCCTCTCCGGGATGATCTGCCGTTAAACCTAGCCGCTCATGCCAGTTTGCAATGGATTCGTTGGGGTAGCGAGAAAAATAGTGATCCTGCGGTTTTTGAGGAATCTCAACCCAACTGGCGGCAAAGTCCAGCATGATGTGCGTCTGTTCGGGTGGCTCTGGCAATTCTGTATCGATCGCCGAAGCAAACGGATGCATTAAATCTGGATAGTCTGGAGCATAAACCCAGAGGCAAGAGCCACAATGACGGCAAAACCGCCGCTCTCCCTGGCTCACAAACGGGGCATCGTCTGGATTTTGAATACGGGCATGGTAGATCGTGATGTGTTCCTCGCCCTCAACCTGTAATGTCCGGTTGTCTCCTGCAAGATTGATTGCATAGCCACCTCCACCGGCTGTTTTTCGACAAATCGAACAATAACAGCGCATAAACGGATATGGATGATGGCTCTGAACGCTGAAGCGCACCGCACCGCAATGGCAAGACCCTTCTAGCAACATTCGAGTTCTCCTGACGCAAACGCAAGTCTGGAACTCTTCACATCTTTAACTGCACAGCCTGCGGATGGCTTCCCTCTATTGAGAGAAGCTCGATTCAACCAGGGACGGTTTAGAAGTGAATATTCTGGCGTTGCTGAATAAGTTTGTCAACTAACCCCGCCTCAAACCCTACACCCCACCCCCATCTTGGCGAGACTTTGGCTGACTC
>NZ_JADEWO010000108.1 GCF_015207605.1 Oculatella sp. LEGE 06141 | reverse complement strand
ATAGTACCGTTGCATTTGAGCTTCAATGGGAGCAGGGTAAGGTTGCATTAAGTTTCCGCTTCATCGTCTACTTCTCCAGTGTACAAATGCAAAAGGTAGAATTACAGGTTATTTAATCCACGATCCTTAGGACTCCACTCTAGACCGGGTTTATTGAGGGTAGTTACAGGTCATACTTGCATATGCCTGCCTCTCATCCTGTGCCTTTTGGCTGCGGTGTTTCAGCCTCATTTCACCGCTTACACCTTACGATCTTTCGGACATGGATTTCTCGCGTGTCCCTATACTGCTTGCTAGACGGGATTCCAGAGTAGGCTTCCAGTTACCGCCGTTTAACCCCGCTTCAGGCGTTGATGGCTAGTCTCAAACCTGGGGGCTATGCTGTCACTCCACTACCGGGAGGGAGGGGCTTTCACCCTCATCAAACATCAGTTGTCAAGGTTCATTCCCTTGCCTCTCATCCCCCAACTAGGGTTGGTTTCGAGAGAACGTGTCGCACGCAAGTCTGGTGTATGAAGAAGAATTAAGCAGCGTCCTGATTTGTCATTAAATGAGATTGTTGATCTACACGAATCCCATCTCTAAACTTCACTCCTTCAATCACCTCTCCTAATCGCTTAAACCCTCGAATCTTCAGCCAACGTTTTTGCGCACTCTGCACCAACTTGAATACCAGCGACAGAATGCTCTCTTGGGAAACACACCCTCGTGTCTTGTCCGTTCTCAACCGCACCGTCGCAAAGGTTGATTCAATTGGATTAGTGGTGCGAATGTGGACCCAATGCTCTGCTGGAAAATCATAGAACGCTAGCAGCGCATCCCGGTCTTTGGTCAAACACTCAACCGCTTTGGGATACTTGGCATCATAGGTTTTGATAAACCGCTCAAACGCCGTCAGTGCATCATTTTTCGTCTCTGCCATGTAAATCTCATGCAGGGCAGATTTGGCTTTTGGTTGCTGGCTTTTAGGCAAGTTGTTGAGCACATTGGCAGTTTTATGCACCCAGCACCGTTGTACACCAGTGGTCGGAAAGACTTGCGCTAACGCCTTCCAAAACCCTAATGCTCCATCGCCAATTGCTAACTCTGGAGCAGTCGTTAGACCCTGGTCTTGCAAGCGTAGCAACAACGGTTTCCAACTCAATTCGGATTCTCGGAATCCGGCTTCGAGACCCAGCAGTTCCTTGGTTCCGGTATCGGTGACCCCAATGACAACTAGAATGCACTGACGCTCGTTCTCGTTGCGGATGTTGAAGTAGATGCCGTCTGCCCAGATATAAACGTAGCGCTTCTCCATAAGGGATCGCTTCTGCCACTGCTTGTGTTCCTCAATCCATTGCGCCTTCAGGCGACTAATCGTACTGGCGGACAGTCCTTTTGCCTGTGCCCCTAGCAACGATGAGAGCGCTTCTGAGAAATCGCCTGTGGATACTCCCTTGAGATAGAGCCAGGGCAGCACCTCCTCAATACTCTGCGAACGCTTCAGATACGGGGGCAACAATGATGAGTTGAACTTGATACCACTGCTGCTGCGGTCACGCACCTTCGGCACTTGAATTTCCACTTCCCCAACCCCTGTCGTAATCGTTCGCTCTGGCAAGTAGCCGTTGCGAACGATCGCCGCTCGCCCTTGGTCATCTTTGAGGCACTGGTACTGGGCAAGAAACTCTTGCAGCTCTGCTTCGACCGCTTGAGCAATGATTTGGCGAGCACCTTGACGAACTAGTTCACTCAAGGCATCCCTGAAAGGGACGGCTGTTTCTGACGGTTGAAATGCAATAACATTGTCGTTATTCATGGTGTATCCTCGTCTGGTCTTTTTCCTTATCCAGCAGGATACGCCGTTTCTTCTCCTTTAGTCATACACCACAAATAAACATAACTCTGATCCGGTTGTCGCCCGGTTTCAGAGTTGGTCAATGCTGTCAGAGAGTGAAGCGATTGCGTTCATCCATGAAATGAGTACAGCCCCACTTGGAATTCCGGGGGAGTGGTTTCAAATTGCGATTGCCCTTCAACTATCCGATCGGCTAATTGGCGACCTTGGGATACAGGTGAGTGAACACGATGCAACAACGGTAGAAATTGGTTTTACGTTACATCGTGAGGAACAAGGTAAGGGCTATGCGAAAGAAGCGATTCAAGCATTGCTTCGCTCATTATTTGGGCTTGAGAATATTACTAAAGTTATCGGCATCACGGATAGCCGCAATCATTCATCAATTAACCTTCTAACACGATTGGGAATGAACTTAGTCAGTTCTGAAGAGATTTTATTCAAGCATGAATTATGTGTAGAACAAACATTTGAGTTGAAAAAGGAAGACTGACTGTTGCATACAGCCAAAGAACCGAAACCAGAGTATATTCTGGATGGTCGTCGTACCACAACCCTTGAGGCATTCTGCAACGAAGTCGGACAAACTTTGCTGGCGGGGCAACCCTGGGATGAGAACCTCGATGGTTTCCAAGCGGTACTCCGGGGTGATTACGGGTACTTACCTGATTCGTTCCGATTGGTATGGCGAGAAGTAGGCTGTGTGAGAGCAGCTTTAGGCTATGACGAGACTGTTCGCCAATTGCTGAAACAGTTACGGGATTGCCCTCCGACTGCGTTAATTAAAACTGCCTGGGCACTACGAGCAGCCCTAAGAAGACAGGGACCAACGGTTTTTGACTGGTTAGTAGACGCGATAAGCAAGCATCCAAACGTTGAGTTAATTCTGGTTGAAACGACGGATGCTGTTGAGTAGCTACTTCTTGTGGGCAGTGCGAAGCAGTTCCCTCGACGGGGCGATCGCACCTAATCAATCCACTGCTGCTGATACAAATACTCCACTACCCTTTGAGTGACTGGAGAACATTGGTCTACATTCCTGTACCTTAGCCATGCGATCGCTTCGATTTCAAAATTTGCGATAATCTTTAGGAGTCATTCCGGTTGCGTCTCGAAACGCCTTACCTAAGTGGCTCTGGCTATTGAAGCCACACTGAAGCGCAATTTTTGCAATCGCCAATTGTGATGTTTTCAACAATTGCTTGGCTCGCTCTACTCGCTGTTGCAGTAAATATTGATGTGGAGAGAGTCCTGTAGACTGCTTGAATAAACGGCTGAAATGAAACTGGCTTACCGAGGCAACATTGGCAAGATCAACTAATTTGATGTCTTGATCTAGATGGGCGTGAATATACTCTGAGACTTGCAGGAGTTTGCGTTCGTGCAACGTCTGCTTTGCAGAACCGCCCAATCCTCCCTCGTACTGCGCGGAATGAGGTTGAGTGCTGGAATACTCACGCAACAGGTGAGCGGCTAGCACATTAGCTAGCGATTCAGCATAGAGCCGCCCAATTCCGCTACCTCCTTTGTAGAGTTCGGCTTTCAGCAGCATCAAAATTTGCTCTAGTTGAGGATCGCGCACCCGAAATTCTGTCACCAGTTCCAGGCGATCGGGAGCAACGGATGCTTCCTGAGCAACGGACAGCAAAAATTGAGCAGGCATCAGGACTTGGAGATAGTGGTCATGTCCTTCGGCATGGTAAGAGGCGGGAATATCTGCCGGAGTAATCGAGAGATCACCTCTGGAGTAGAGTCCAGTGTAGCGGCGATCGCCTATCACTTGATGAATACGATAGGGACGAGGTGCTAAACAAAGCGCGATGGAATGCCCTGCCGAGGCTGCTGGCAGATCGGTTCTCCCAGGCGGTTGCTGAAATTCCTCCACCAGCAGTGGTTGCCAGCCAAGCGTTTCACTGGATATCACCGGAACGGGAGTGTCTGTCTGGGGTAGAGGGGGGCGATTGATCTTGGATGCCTTTGCCATAGGAGTTTTGAGTCGTTCCAAAACTGACAGCAAGATTTTGACAAACGGGCAAAATTCAAATATTCCAGGGCTTTTAGATTCCCTTAATGTGTCATTGTAATCGATTTTTTACAAAGCGTTATGCAATGTAATCAGGAGGAGTTGCGTGGAAAAGCGAATCTTAATTGCAAGTTGGCTATTTTTGATCAGTTCTAGCCTGTTTCTCATGGATTCAATGTTCGAGGTTGCTCAACATTTTTCACCCATATCCCTACTGCACTGGTCAGAGGGTGTTCTATTTCTGCTTGGTTCCATTTTCTTTATGCCATCGTCTTCAAGTTCTTCTCCATCTCTCCCAAAAACTGTTTGCAATAGCGATTCAGAAACTCAAGAAAAACTCGCACTCGTGGCGACAAATTACGCTGATGAGTAAACAGTGCATGAACCGCAAGTCCGGGAGTTAATTGATCGGGAAACAGAAGGACAAGCTGCCCTCGCTCAACTTCTTGCTTTATCTGGAAACCGAGTAAGCGAGTGATTCCCAAACCTGCGATCGCTGCATTCTTTAATGCACCACCATTGTCAGAGTAAAACGAACCCTTTACAGGAATCGCTTGCCACTCCTGGTCAACCCAAAACATCCACGGTTCTGGTCGTCCCTGAAACATATACTGCAAGCAGTTGTGATGAATGAGATCGTTTGGAGTCGTTAGAATTCCACGGGTTTTGAGGTAACTCGGTGCGGCACACAGCACAAACTGAGTTTGTCCGAGCGGTCTGACCATCAAGCGAGAATCCTCTAAAGTGCCCAGGCGAATGGCGACATCAATTCCCTCTGTCACTAAATCCACCACGCGATCGCTCAAGCGCAAGTCAATCTGGATCTCTGGATATTGGGCTAAAAATTGTGGAATCGATTGCACAAGCAACCATTGTCCGAAATCTAATGATGTGCTGACCGTCAGTTTGCCGCGTGGCTTTCCTCTGGAAATGACTGAATCATTAGCATCGTCCAGTTCTCTCAATAAGCGGGATACCCGCTCGTAGTAAGCCGCTCCCTCTGTGGTTAAGCTGAGCGATCGCGTTGTGCGTTGCAGCAGTTGTACCCCCAATCGGTCTTCTAACTTGGCAACTCGCTTGCTAATGGCGGAGGGAGTGGTGTCGAGCGATCGGGCAGCCGCACTGAAGCTATTGCACTCTACGCTTTCGACAAAGGCGATCAGTTCGGGCAGTTGGTTGAGAACATTCAGCATTTATTCCAATCTGGCACAGATGCTTTGCCAATATACTGCTTTTTCTTCTAGTGGAGCACAGGATACTGTATGAAAATGCAACGAAAGGTAAAGCGATGAGTTCAAAGAAAGTTGTCATTGTCACCGCGGCAAGTCGCGGCATTGGGGCAGGTTGTGCGCGGGAGTTAGCCGCTCAAGGATATGCTGTCTCCCTGTTTGCGCGATCGCCCAGCATCCTGGATTTAGCACAGGAATTAGGCGGTATTGCCGTACAGGGTTCCCTATCCAACGCTCGGGATTTAGAAAAGTTAGTACAAACCACACTCAATCAGTTTGGGCGAATTGATGCAGTCGTGAACAGCTTTGGCGATCCTCCCCGACCTGACCTGTTAGAGATTTCTGATGATCTGTGGTTGGAGAACTTTGAAATGTTGTTTCTCAGTGTGGTGCGATTAGCGCGGTTGGTGACAGAACCAATGCGTCAGCAGGGCGGTGGGGCGATCGTCAACATTTCTGCCTGTGATTCTCAAGAACCTTCCCTGGGAACGCCATTTAGCGGCACATTGCGAGCCGCAATGGAAGGATTTACCAAGCTGTATGCTCAACGCTACCGGGGCGATCGCATTCGCATGAATTGTGTTGCCCCTTACTTCGTGGCAGATAGCCTGGAGGAGTTAGCGGGATGGGATGTTCCCAGTGATTTGATGTGGGGTCGTCCGGCAACCTATGCAGAACTGGCAAAGACCGTCACATTCCTCATTTCAGAGGATGCCAGATTCATTACAGGCACGACGTTGAAAGTTGATGAGGCGCGATCGGCTGCAATTTAGTGATTAGGGAAGTGAGGCGATTTCACCATGACAGTTGTACAAATGCAAAAGAACAATCTCCTGACAGAGGTGCGCGAGTTTCTTAAGTTAGCCGTTCCCCTTGCCAGTGCCCAGGTTGCCCAATCTGCCACAGGCTTTGCCGATACGGTGATGATGGGGAGAATGGGAGCCGATGTGTTAGCGGCGGGAGGACTGGCAGCCATTACATTTCTCTGCATCATGATGACTGCAAGTGGTGTTGCGATGGGAGTCAGTCCACTGATTGCTGAAGCATTTGGAGCAGGGCAAAAAACGCGCGTTGAGCAAATTGCTCGTCAAGGACTGTGGTTGTCCGTATTAGTGTCAATTCCAACGATGCTATTCACAGGGCATTTGGATGTTCTTTTGAACCGTACAGGACAAACTGAAACAACCGTTCAGCTTGCGAACACCTACTTGGATATTATGCTGTGGGGCTTGTTTCCAGTGGTTGGCTTTGCAGCACTGCGGGCAACGGTTTCAGCCTTATCTCAAGCCCGTCCGATCATGCTCATTGTCGTATCAGGAACCGCATTCAACATTGTCTGGAATTATATTCTTGGCTTTGGTAAATTCGGCTTTCCCAAACTGGGTCTTTCAGGATTAGCGTTAGCCAGCGTAATTACGCTTTGGGGGATGTTCCTGGCTTTGGCACTGTATATTCTGACAAACGAGAATCTAAAACACTATCGCATTTTTCAAGAACTGCATCGAGTTAGACCTCGCATCTTGAAAGAGTTAGCCTGGGTGGGCGTACCGATCGGATTGTTCTCTGGACTTGAAACAGGCTTTTTTATGGTGATTACCTTCTGGATGGGACTGTTAGGCACTGAAGTGTTAGCCGCTCACCAAATAGTATTTCAAACAATCGTTGTTGTATTCATGGTTCCCTTAGGAAACTCTTACGCTACAACAGTACGAGTCGGACAATGGCTGGGACGGCGCGATCGCACAGGCATTCAACAAGCCGCATTGGTCAGCATGAGCATTACTACAGCCTTTATGATGGGTGTATCGATCGTGTTTCTCCTTTTTCCGAAGTACATCATCGGTCTCTACATTGATATTACCAATCCAGCCAATGCCAACATTGTTGCAATTGCACTTCCGTTATTGATTGTTGCAGCGATCGCTCAAGTTCTCGACGGCTTTCAGAAAGCAGTTTATGGTTCTCTACAAGGACTACAGGACACGCAAATTCCAATGTTGTTAAATGTGTTGGGATACTGGGGAATTGGTTTGTCAGCAGGCTATGTATTGGGCTTTCAGTTGCAGATGGGAGGGGTCGGCTTATGGATTGGGCAATCGGTGGCGATCGCTGTTGTTGCAGGGCTTTTTGCCTGGCGGCTCTGGCGATTGATGAAGCGTCAGAAGCTTACCCAACTGATGTAACAAGCTCTACGATTCAAGCAGTTGTTTCCAGTTACGCTCTGTACGGTCATTGGCTGGAAATAAACACTCAATCCTCAATTCTTGCAGGGTAATGTCGTAGGGGGTGCCAAGGGTGGCGATCGTTGAGAAAAACTCTAATTCCAGATCTCCTCGCTTGAGATGAACGGTCAGCAGCATAGTATTTTGAGTCGTGCGAGCAGAAGGATATCAAACCTCAGCAATGCCCGGATAACTCATTAACTCATCTAGCAAGGCTTTGGATTGTTCACTTTCACCCTCAGCGATCGCTTCTCGATGTAGGCGCTGTAGCAAATGCACTGAAAAATCATTCCAGTTCACGACAAAAGGACGAAACCCTTGGGGATGAAACATGGCTCGCATCAGGTTAACTTTTCCATCCCGGTAGAAGTGGGCTTGCAGTTCCTCTGGGGCAATGAAAGCGTTGAGCAGTCGATTGGCAGCAGGGTTGGTCAGCAACAGATTCCAGTAGCGATCGACCACAATGGCTGGGTAGGGTTCCTGTTGTCGCAACATAAAGTCGAGTGCTTTACGGATAGAAGCCATTTCAGGAGCCGACAGATCGGTTTCAGCGTGAATGGGTGCAAATCCTGCGGCAGTTAGCATCAAGTTTTGCTGTCTCAACGGAATCTCCAGCACCTCTGCCAGTTGCAGCACCATTTCTCGGCTGGGTTTGGCTCGTCCCGATTCCAGAAAACTAATGTGGCGTTGAGACACCTGGCTGGTCACGGCTAAATCAAGCTGGCTAAATCCTCGCTGGCTACGCCATTGCTTCAAGAGCAGTCCAAACGAGGCGAGGGTCGAATTTGGAGCGTGGATGTGCTGCATAACAGGCTCGTACAAGATGGCTTTAATTACCTGACAGGTAATTGCTTTGATTATCTCCCTATTCCATCATGAAAGCACACCGATTGAGGACAAACACCATGTTGAAAGCAACAAACTTCCCGATAACTCGCCCTTTCAACGGTATCAAAGTTTTGTATTTGATCCTGACCATTGCTGGTTCAATTGAACCCTGGTTTTGGCTTCTGCAAGATCCCTCTGCATTGCTTTCTCCCTCATTGTTCCTGCAACAAGCATTCGCAAACAACATTGCAGCAGGCTTGACAGCCGATTTGCTGATTTCTGCGATCGCCTTCTTCTGCCTTGTCTGGTTTGAGTTAAAGCGGTTAAACATTTCACGCACCTGGATCATCCTGTATATTGGATTGACCTTCGGCGTTGGGCTTTCCTGCTCTCTCCCCTTCTTTCTATACCGCCGAGAGCAGCAGTTAGAGCGCGCGGTTTGAGATTATCGGGAGGCATTCATGAGTTCAGAGCCAATAGCAGGGGCGATCGGAACACCCGCTTCTGAAATTGACATTGATGTCTCCCTCGTTCATTCCCTTCTGACAGCACAACATCCTGACCTGGCGCATTTACCGCTCCATTCGGTTGATGCAGGTTGGGATAATGCCATGTTTCGCTTGGGGGATCAGCTATGTGTTCGGTTGCCTCGTCGCAAAATTGCTGCCCCTCTGATTGAACATGAGCAAACCTGGCTTCCACAGTTACCCACTCTTCCCATTCCGATTCCAATTCCTTACCGATTAGGGCATCCAGGACAAGGCTATCCCTGGAAATGGAGTATTTTGCCCTGGATAGCAGGGGTGGCGGCTGATCAATAAGAACCCAATCAAGATCAGGCAAGCGGTTTGCAGCATTTCTGCGATTGCTCCACGTTCCCGCACCACTGAATGCACCACTCAATCCATTTAGAGGCGTACCACTGCATCAGCGAGCCACTACTGTTGAGGAACGAATGCAACGACTTGAACAGAAAACGAGTCTGATTACTCCAAGCATTAAACACATTTGGAACCAGGCGTTAGATGCAGCAATGGATATTGAAGCAACCTGGATACATGGCGATCTCCATCCCCGCAATGTATTGGTTGAGAAGGGCGCGATCTCAGGGATTATTGATTGGGGGGATATCACAAAGGGAGATCGCGCAACGGATTTGGCAGCAATCTGGATGCTCTTTTATGATCCACAGGTGCGTCAACAAGTTATTACAACTTATGCCAGCGCTTCTGAATCCACTCTACAACGGGCTAGAGGATGGGCAGTGTTTTTCGGAATTATCTTACTTGATGCAGGATTAGTTGATAACCCACGATTTGCTGCGATCGGAACAAGAACATTGCAACATATTGCCAACGATGCTTAAACAGTTTTTGGTGACGGATCGTTATGGCTTCATACATCTAAAGTAGATGGCTTAATTATTTCAATAGTGGCATCAGATTATATTCCTGACGAATATCCAGAAGCGATCGCTCCATCAATGGTTCAAAGTCTAGAAATGGTAATAGCTTTTGACGATTTCGAGTCTTAGAGGATGTTTGAAAAGTCGGTTAGACAGTAAAAAAGCTCACTCAGTGTAAGCTGCGAATTGTAACGTACACAGCACTGAGAGAGCAGATGAGTAAAGTCTACCCTAGCGACCTGTCCCACAACCAATTTGAATTCCTCAACGACCTTCTGCCACCAGCAAAACCTGGAGGTCGCCCTCGTAGCGTTGATTTGTGGGCGGTACTCAATGCCATCTTCTACGTCATCGCCGAAGGCATCCAGTGGCGTGCCCTTCCCAGTGATTTCCCAGTTTGGCAAACCGTTTACACCTACTTTCGCAACTGGCGCGATGATGGCACTTGGATGCGGATTCATGACCAACTACGGGAGTGGAGCCGCATCCAAGCAGAACGCCATCCGAGTCCCTCTGAAGGCATCATTGACAGTCAAAGTGTGAAAACGGCTGCGATGGTGCAGCAAGCCGTTGGTTTTGATGCCGCCAAACAAATCAAAGGGCGTAAACGCTTTATCAGTGTTGATACCTTAGGACTGGTTTTGCGAGTGCTCGTTACGGCTGCCAATGTGGGCGAACGCGAAGGGGGTAAGCAAGTGCTCAAGCGAGTCACAAGCATGGGCAAAGCAGTTTCTCGCTTAACCACGATTTGGGTCGATGGTGGCTTTGATGGTGCCCCTTTCATGATGTGGGTGATGGATATTTGTCGTTGGGTGGTGCAAGTGGTGCTGCGACCAGAGCAGACCAAAGGCTTTACGGTTCTCAAGAAAAGATGGGTCGTGGAGATGACCCATCCACACTGCCCTCATAAACCTCAATACTGTCAGGGGAAGACCCTAACGTTTTAGACTG
>NZ_JADEWO010000107.1 GCF_015207605.1 Oculatella sp. LEGE 06141 | reverse complement strand
GATTGGCTGGAATAAATACCGGGGGGCACTCGGAAATCAACGCCTCTGGACAGAACGACCTCTATTCAAACCAAGCAATTGATTTGGACAAGTCGGCTGGATGAAAGAGGAACCCCACGCCGTCTCGCAGAGCGGCGATGGGAGGATGTCAGAATCCTGAAGTCTGCTTACTCGGTGCAACAATGATTCTAGATGTATCGATCGCCAACCAACTACAACGATTTTCGTTTTTGACCTACGTTATTGAGGTCAGTGCCGTGATGTCGGCAGCGCTGTCCGGGATGATGGCGGCTCGTTCCAAACAAATGGATTTGGTAGGCACTTATATCGTGGCGTTTGTCAATGCGTTTGGCGGTGGAACCATACGCGATGTTCTATTGAACCGCCGTCCCCTGTTTTGGGTGAGCAACCAGGAATATCCCCTGCTCATCTTCCTTCTAGCCGTTTTATTTTTATATGCTCCACCGCTGACCCAACCAAACGGCTACATCGCCAAACCCTTTTTTAAGGTAGTAGATGCGTTGGGGCTGGCCTTGTTTAGTATATCGGGAACCTCCTATGCCCTCAGCTTTCAAATGCCTTACTTTGTAGCTTCCCTGATTGGCGTAATTACAGGAGTATTTGGTGGGGTGCTTCGAGATGTGTTGTTGGCCGAAATCCCAATGATTTTTCGGACTCAAACCTCGCTGTATGCAACCTGCGCTTTTGCTGGCTGTTGGGTCTTTTTGGGTGCCCTGGTGTTGGGTGTGCAGCCATCGATCGCGGCCTTTTGCGGCTTTGTGGTTATCGTCGTGTTTCGAATGCTGTCACTTCGCTACAGAATTACGCTGCCGTTGCCCCGGTATCTTGCAGAGCAGCAACGCCGCGCTAATTCAGCACAGCCAGAGTCCGATCAAGCCTAAGCTAATACAGATACCATATTTAGATTTTCAAGAGGTAGAGACGATGGGCACACAAGTCATTGCCGACCCCTATCCATTTCCCTGTCATGGAGAGCTTAACGCGCATGACACCGCTATCATCATCATTGATGTGCAAACCGATTTTTGTAGTGTTGGAGGCTATCTCGATCAGAAAGGATTTGATTATTCATTGACACGCGCTGTCATTCAACCCATTCAAACCGTATTGCTGGCGGCTCGCTCTAAAGGGTTTCCCGTTTTTCATACCCGTGAAGGGCACCGCGCCGACCTCGCTGATTTAACCAGCGTGAAGCGCTGGCGCAGCCGCCACGCTGGTGCAGATATTGGCAGCGATGGGCCACTGGGGCGCGTTTTGGTTCGGGATCAACCCGGATGGGAGATTGTTCCAGAACTGGCTCCTTTGCCGGGTGAACCCGTCATCGACAAACCTGGAAACGGGGCATTTTATGCAACCGATCTCGATTTGCTACTGCGGCAGCGGGGAATTAAAAATCTGGTGGTTTGCGGATTAACCACGGCTGTTTGCGTTCATTCAACGTTACGGGAGGCCAGCGATCGCGGCTACGACATTTTGCTATTAGAAGACTGCTGTGCCGAAAGCGAACCCCACTTACACCAGGCCGCCGTTGAAATGGTAAAGATAGAAGGCGGCGTATTTGGCACTGTCGCCACCTCCCAGGCGTTTTTGGATGCCATTGCAGCCTCAGACTAAGCCCTGATTTAAGCCAGGCCCAATAGCCGTTTCAGCTTGAATTGCTCTAGGTGTTGGCTGGCAGCAGGCTCATCCTCGTAATGACGTTGCTCTAACCAGATCCGCATGTCTGTTTCAGAGGTGCATTCCACAGATTGTCTGGTTAGAGGGTCATAGCCATGCCATTGAGTCTCACCCAATGAGTCAACTGTTGTCCAAATACGAGGTTCAGAAGAGGTAAACAGATAGGCTCTCAGGGAGTTCCAAACGCTGTTTAGCGAAGTGGTTATGCCTGGTTGAGCCGCTGGCTGCTGGTAAGACCGATTGAAGCGGTGGCGTTGATATTCAAGCCAGCTAGTAGACGATTTCATGGTGGGTTGAATCATGTATTTGATACATTCACGGTAGCTTTTTGTAGCTTATGTAACAAAAACTTACATTCATCGCATCTATGAATTTTTTTCATACAGGTTTTAATTGAAAGATGAGCCAGCCGCGATCGCCCATCAACCTGACGCTAAAAATCTTTCCTTTGACGTAGCGCGCCTTCTACCGCTTAGCCTATTCTTGCTTAATAAGCAATTGGCCAAGACGGTATACGACCATGATCACTGGTAACGCAACTGAAAATTAACCACAGTTGGCGGTCTGGTTCCAAACCTTCAACAGAACTCAGGCACAGCCAAGACTATTTTGCAACACCGCTGGAAATGATGCTTTGATCAGTCACTCACTGGCACATAAACGGGTCATGCTTCCCTATCGCCACTCTAGAACTGGTTGGAGTGGTGTTTTCCCCTATATCATTGCTTCAGAGGATAAACTGCTGTGACGTTTGAGAATCAAGCAGATGCTCTCAAAGCCTGTGAAGCCGAGTGCCAGCGGCTAAAAGCTGAACTCGATCGACGGGAGCAGGAATTTACCACGCTGGTTGAAAACCTACCGGATGTAATTTTTCGGCTCGATCGCCACCTGCGCCACACCTACATTAGCCCGGTCGTAGAGCGAGTGACTGGCATTGCACCACAGCAGTTCTTCGGTAAAACTGGACGGGAGGCAGGTTTGCCTGCCGCTATCTGTGACGAGTTTGAGGCTAAATGCCAGGAGGCGATCGCCCATCGCCGCAGCGTGCAGGTTGAGTTTAGCGTTGCTGGCAGGTATTACCAATCCCGCGTTGTTCCGGAGTGTGGTGCTGATGGCTCGGTGGAGTCGCTGTTGGGCATTACCGAAGATATCAGCGATCGCCAGCAGGCTGAAACCGCTTTGCGCCAGAGCGAAGAACGCCTGCGCGTCGCCCTCAAAAGCTCACCCATTGCCCTCTTCAACCAGAACCAGGACTTACAGTACACCTGGGAATATAATCCAGCAGTTCATGGCGCTAGTGATGTGATGGGCAAACGGGATGAAGATTTACTGCCCGCCCACGAGGCCGCGATTCTAACCCAGATTAAGCGCCAGGTGCTTGAAACCGGAATCGGCACGCGAGAAGAAGTTAAGCTGACGGTGCAGGGGCATACCCTATACTACGACCTGACGGTAGAACCCCTGTGGGATGCTAACCAGCAGGCGGTTGGAGTGACCTGTGCTGCTGTCAATCTTTCCGAGCGCAAGCAGGCCGAACTGGCATTACAAAAAAGCGAAACCCTACTGAATGCTTTTCTGGCTAGTTCCCCTGTAGCGCTGGCCTTTTTGGATCGTGACCTGCGTTACATGTATGCGAATGAGGCATTGGCGGCAATGAACGGCCAACCGCTGAATGACCATCTGGGGCATACTCTGGAGGAAATATTGCCCGCTTGGGCACTGCAACTTACCCCCGTTTTAGAACAGGTGATGCAGACCAGAACGCCCCTGCTGAACCAGGAGATTAGCGGTGAAACCTATCCGCCCGGAGTTTTACGACACTCGCTGGTGAGTTACTACCCGGTATGTTTGCCAGATGGGCAGGTCTTGGGGGTTGGCGTGGCGGCGATCGATGTCACGCACCGGAAGCAGGCCGAACAAAAACGGCGAGAGAGTGAAAGCTTATATCGCGCT
The DNA here is from genome assembly GCF_015207605.1 of Oculatella sp. LEGE 06141. Classification (GTDB taxonomy): domain Bacteria; phylum Cyanobacteriota; class Cyanobacteriia; order Elainellales; family Elainellaceae; genus Oculatella. The sequence goes on along the minus strand of NZ_JADEWO010000107.1, from coordinate 6,989 downwards.
ATTGGTGAAACTCTCGACTATGGCATCTGGGTGTGCGACCCCAGCGGCCAAAACATTTACGTCAGCCAATCGCTGCTGCAATTGGTGGGGCTAACGCAGGAACAGTATTCCAATTCTGGCTGGTGTAATGTGCTGCATCCCGACGAGGCAGAGCGAACGATCGCCGCCTGGGACGACTGCATCCAGACCAAAGACCATTGGGATCGTGAATATCGCGTCCGGGGGATCGACGGTAGATGGCATCCTATCCTGGCACGCGGCGTGCCCGTTAAAAATGAGCGAGACGAGCTAATTTATTGGGCCGGGATCAATCTGGATATTAGCCGCCAGAAGCAGGTTGAGGAAGCGTTGCGCGTTAGCGAAAGCCGTTACCGCACCCTTGCCAACGCAGTATCGCAGTTGATGTGGATGAATAACACTGAGGGCAAGGTTGACTATTACAATCAACGCTGGGTTGATTACACAGGACGCGTGCTAGAGCTAAACGTTAGCTTGTGGGTTGATGTGATTCATCCAGACGATTTGCAGTCCATCTACGAAACGAGAACCACGGCCATTCGGGCGGGCGAAGCCTACGAGATAGAATGCCGCCTCAAGCGGTTTGACCAAACGTACCGCTGGCATCTGGCTCGGATCGTGCCACTGAAAAATGAGCAGGGTCAGGTACTTTGCTGGTTTGGTACTGCAACAGACGTGCATGATATCAAGCAAATGGAGGTAGGGCAACGCTTTTTAGCCGAGACGAGTTCATCGTTGGCAACCTCTCTGGATTATCAAACGACGCTCACCAGCGTGGTTGAATCCGTTGTGCCATTCCTGGCTGACTATGACTTTTTGGATGTCGTCACAGCCGACAACCAAATGCAGCGAGTGGCCTGGAAGCATACCGATCCTCAAAAACAGGCGTTGTTTGAGCAACTCTATTTCATCCACCCACAAGATATTGAGCGACCGGATGGCGGTCAAGTATGGCTCAACGGTGAAGCGCTTTTTGTTCCCTATGTATCCGATGAATGGATGCAGGCGATCGCAACCAGTGCAGAACACCTTCAGCGTATGAAAGACTGCGAGCTGTGTTCACTGATCGCTGTACCGCTGCTCGCCCGCAACCGGACACTAGGCGTGCTAACTTTCTGCTTTACGGCAGATTCGGGTCGCCATTACACTGCCCATGATCTGGCTCTGGCGGAGGAGTTAGCCCATCGTGCTGCTCTGGCTCTGGACAATGCCAAACTGTATCAACAGGCTCAAGATGCAAACCGGGTTAAAGATGAGTTTTTAGCGGTGCTATCCCATGAGCTGCGATCGCCCCTCAACCCCATCATGGGATGGGCTAAACTCCTGCGGAGCCGCCCGTTTGACCAGCAAACTACGGCTCATGCGCTGGAAATTATTGAACGCAACGCTAAACTACAGACTGAACTGATTGAAGACCTGCTGGATGTCTCGCGCATCTTGCAGGGTAAGCTGAGCCTCAACGTTTACCCGGTTGATTTGTCATCGACGGTCGCCGCTGCCATAGAAACGGTACGGCTATCAGCCGAAGCAAAGGCCATTGATTTTAGAGTCGAGCTTGCTGCACCTGCCGCCACCGCAACAAGCGATCCACAACAGCCCACGGGATCTAAACCATCGACCTGTCAGGTGTTAGGTGATCCGAACCGATTGCAACAAATTGTCTGGAACCTGCTCTCTAATGCGGTAAAGTTCACTCCGTCGGGTGGGCATGTCGATATTCGGCTGGAGGCGATCGGCACTCAGGCGCAGATCACGGTTAGCGATACGGGTAAGGGAATTGGTTCTGACTTTCTACCCCATGTGTTCGATTATTTCCGTCAGGCGGACGGTGCAACGACTCGTCAGTTTGGTGGTTTGGGGTTGGGGCTGGCGATCGTACATCACTTAGTTGAACTGCACGGCGGCACCGTTCGCGCCGAGAGCGCTGGCGAAAACCAGGGAGCAACGTTTATCGTTCAGCTTCCTTTAATGGCTGCCCAGGTGCTCCAGCACCAGGCCGCAGAAGGCTCTACGCAGGCTTTAACATTAGCAGACGTGACGGTGCTGGTTGTTGACGATGAAGCAGACATGCGTGAGTTTATGGCCTTCGTGCTGGAGCAATATGGAGCCAACGTTATTACCGCTGCTTCAGCCGTTGAGGCACTGGAGCGGCTAGCCCAAACGCAGCCCGATATCCTGCTCAGCGATATTGGTATGCCCGATGTAGATGGCTATATGCTAATCCGTCAGGTGAGGAGCTTGACGGTCGAATCTAGCCGAAACATTCCAGCGATCGCTCTTACTGCATATGCCGGAGAGATGGATCAGCAACAGGCTCTGGCTTCTGGCTTTCAACTGCACCTCTCGAAACCAGTAGAAGCAGAAACCGTTGCTAAGGCCATCGTCCAGCTTATCAGCCCTGCACAATTGAAAAATCTTCCTGGCGAGAGGTGAGATGTGGCGAGGAAAAATAGATAGTAAAACGGCAGCCACATATCACTCTAAAAGGCAACTACCACTTCAACTAAAAAACAGACCACTCAATCAATAAACTTAGAGCCTTCATTCCAGTTATCTTCCCTGCAACAGGTATGGCAGGAATGCCCGTCACTAATGGTGACCATCAGAGCAGATCCCTCAGCAGTATTGAGGCTACCTGTTGCTGTAAGCTACTTCAGTCACAATCCTATGAAAATAGAGAAGAATAAAATTCAATCTACTCCCAGCACCCTTACGCTTGAGGGGGTGCAAGTGTTGCTAGTCGAAGACGAGCCAGATATGGCTGAGCTGTTCGTTCTAATTTTGGAAGACTTAGGAGCAGAGGTCATCCTCGTTGACTCTGCCTGTAAGGCTCTCAGCATCATGGAAAACCAGCACCCCGACATTCTGGTATCTAACCTGAGATTGCCTGACGAAAGCGGCAAATGGTTAATTCAGCAGATTAGAAAACTCGAAGCAAGCTGGCAGCGTCCTCTCCCGGCTATTGCTGTCACATCCTATACTCGAGAAGTCAATAGCGATAACTTAGTTGAGGCCGGATTCCATCGGTTCATGCCAAAACCGTTAGATCCTGATGAGCTAGTGGCGGCAGTCCTTAAGCTCACTGGACGGGCTGGATAGCTATCTAGATCTTTCCCCGTTGAAGTAACCTGTACGATCGCGGCGTTTTGCCTGTCCATCGTTTGAAGGCGCGATGAAAAGCACTGGGTTCCGAAAAACCCAACAGAAACGCAATGTCATCAATCATAATGTCAGGCTTTTTAAGATAGCGGATTGCCAGTTCGTTACGGGTTCTATCTAATAACTGCTGATAAGAGGTTCCTTCCTTTTTTAGCTCTCGCTGGAGATGGCGCACGCTAATAGCCAGATGGTGGGCGATCGCCTCCACAGAAGGAATTTCTCCTTTCAATCCTTCTGTAATAGCTCGCACCACCTGGTTTGTGTAAGTTTCATGTTGGCTCAGGTCATTGAGCATCGTTTCCGCGTGTTGCTCAAACACAGACAGCAGCGTTGAGTTGGCGCTCAACACAGCCCACTCTAAACAACTGGCATCAAAAATAAGCCGGTTGGTCGGTTGAGCAAAATGCACTGGCGATTGAAAGATACGCTGATGCTCCGAACTGTCGGCTGGACGGGGATGTTGAAACCAAACAGCATAGGGATAAAGTGGTTTCCCGGTGAGCAATTTAACAGCGGTAAGAATAGCAGCAAACGTACTCTCAACGGGCTGCCGGGGTTCTTCTAACAGATAGTTTTGGAGATGAGCCACAATATCGCAGTCGCACAACAACTGCCCCTGGGATACAGAGCAATGAATATAAACGCCCTGGCTAAACAGACGCATATAGCGAGAGAGCTTTTCAAACACTTGACTGAGCGTCTGACAGCTAAACAGCACGTAACCCAAAATTCCTACGGCTGATGGATTAAAGGCTTCTCCAAGATGTAAGCCGATATGGTCGTCTCCGGTGTGCTTCATCACTTCACGCCACATGGCTCGATTCACCTCTCCATTAATTCGGCTGTCGGGCGTTTCCAACAAACCAGGATCAATGCCAATGGCAGCACAGAGACTTTGCGGATCGACTGAGTGGTGAGCCGCTGCATATTGCAGCGTATTTCGCACCAGAGCGACAGAGAAGGTTGCTTCTTTCATCATTGCTGAACCTGGCGTACCCGGTCAATTTCTTGGCGTAGTCGGTCAACTTAAGTCTTAGCAAACAGAATACTTTGGAACTGTAGCAAACCAGCTCTATCTCATGAGGTTATCTGAAATGGACTAACAGCACTTTGGAAGCATCCTGCCTCCCTGCTGATTTACCTCATTCCACTGCTTCGCTGAGCTTCTATCCCAATTCATGGGGTAGTGCATCAGATCATTACTTACAGCAAGGTTTACATCATGAATCGCCTACACATTGCTAAAGCGACAGGTGTTTTGTTCATTCTGTTTGCCCTATTGATTAACATTCCGTATCTGATGCTGGTGCAAACCTTTGAGTACGATGACATCCTGCGAGAACCAACTGACTATGTTTTAACTCAGTTTCATGCCGGAGGAACTCAATTAATCATCACCTGGTTTTGCTTCGGCTTCTTGAGTTTGCTATTCATTCCAGCAGCCGTGTTGCTACAACGCCTTTTAGAGCGGGAGGATACACCTTATCTGTTTTGGGCAACGCTGGTGGGCGTTCTTTCCAGCATTCTACAGGCGATCGGGCTATTACGCTGGACGTTTGTCATTCCCCTACTGGCAAACCTGTATGTTGATCCAGATAGCACTGATGCTACGCGTGCGGCAATCGTTGTTGTTTATCAAACCATCCACCAGTACGGTGGTGTGCTGATTGGCGAACAGTTAGGGCAAACACTGCTGGTCTGTTGGACGATTGGAATTGGTTTCACCATGCTGCGATCGCCCTACTTCAAACCGTGGCTGGGTTGGGTTGGGTTATCAACGGTACCCTTCTGGATAGTAGGACAAACTGAACTGTTTGCCACCGTTATCCCGGCCACCCCAGTCTTTGAACTGACTCCAATCGGGTTCATGATATGGGAAGTTTGGCTGTTGTTGATTGGAGTAGTTTTGCTGCGCCCCGGTCGCCAGCCTCGATTGGACAAGCGGTAATTGCCCTCATTTTGCCGAACGGTGTTCCTGGCTCAGCAGAGCAACGCTTAGCGTTACAATCAGCACTCCCGTAATTTGGACAGGATTCAGCGTTTCTTGAATCAGCAACCAGGCCAGGATAACCGTCAAGGCTGGATTACTGGCTCCAATCATAGAGGCCGATGTGGCACCAATGAGACGAATGCCAAAGTTGTTCATTAAGTGTCCGGCAAAGGTGACGATCGCAGACAGCAAGCCCCCAATCCACAGGGGCAGCCACAGCAATTCTGTACGTTGTCCGTGCCAAAGCAGGAGACTTATAGTAGATAGCACTAATGTAGTGGCAAAACTAATCCAGGTAAACGGAACAGGATGCAGTTTTTCAAAACTTTTTTGCGCCACCACGGTATACAACGCATAGGTAATGCCAGAGGCCACTCCAGTCACAATGCCTACCAAACTCGTATTCCCTGTTGCTGCATTGAATTGGGGCATGGTTAGGGCACTTCCCACCAGCACAAAGCCCATAACGCTCCAGCGTAAAACAGTGGGGCGATCGCCAAACCAGCGCCAGGAAAACAGAGCCGTAAAAACGGGATAGGTAAAAAATAGAGTCATGGCAATGCCGGTTGGAATCAGTCCAATGGAAATATAGAGCAATGCCAGATAAAGAAACATTAAACCGCCGCACCCAGCCGACTGCAATAGAAGTAATCGGTTGGATGCGGTTCGCAGTTGCCCAACATCATGCCAAACGGGAGCATAAAGTTTGGGTGCTAGAAATGCCATCAGCGGTACCACCAACAGCATCCGCATGAACATGAGCAAAAAGGAGTTTTCTAACGTTGGAGTAACAAATCCTCCCGTCTGAAATTCTCCCAGGATAGTGTACTCATTGAATAAAATTCTAACGATAACATTCTGAAAGCAGAAAAAGAAGGATGAGAGCAGAACGATTAAAAACCCTAACACGCTTAAGAGTGGTGAATAGTACAGCCTGATCTTAAGCGTGTTTGAGAAAGGATGGGCACCGTTGTCCAATCCATGCTCGCTACTTCTGCGATCGCAATTCGTGATGGATTCTGGATCAAAGCATCACTATTGAGTCCCGTTTGGCAGCTCGAACCCGTCTGTATGTAGCGATCTCACCTGACCGTGATCATTGCTCAAAAGATATTGCTCAACATGTAATGCTCAATGATCCTGAAGTAAAGGGTCTGGTGTTCTTCCCTGACCCATTTGTACATCTTCCCAAACGGTGGAGAATGTCCCCATTTACAACAGCAAACAACGCTTCAACTGCAAGGACACAGCAAGGATCATGGTAAAGCCCTGCCCCCTACAATGCATCTATATCAATTAGCAATGCCAACTGACGGCTATGCGGTTAGTTTGAGTTGCGGCTAGCCCCCTATCAAGCATTCTTACCACAGCCAAACAGGGAAGCATGGTGCGGCAGCCCCATTTCTGGGAATTCTGGAGGTGATTCTAGCAAACTAGAACCCTCCCCTGGACGACATGCTATCGACAGCCAACGCCTGCTCTATCCCATCACCTCACCTCTCCGGCTACTCCATCGTGGAGCAACTCTATATCGGTGCGCGAACGATCGTTTATCGAGCCGTGCAAACCTCCACCCAGGATTCGGTCATCATCAAACTGCTGCAACAAGACCATCCCAGCTTCAACGACTTGTTACAGTTCCGCAACCAATACACGATCACCAAACACCTCAACCTTCCCGGCATCGTTCGACCACACAGCCTGGAGGTCTGTGGTCACAGTTATGCCCTGGTGATGGAAGACACCGGAGGGGTTTCCCTGAACCACTACCTCCAAACCCATCCGCTCGGCTTACACGACATCCTGGCGATCGCCATCCAAC
>NZ_JADEWO010000106.1 GCF_015207605.1 Oculatella sp. LEGE 06141 | reverse complement strand
CAAATCCCCCTCCCACGCCAATTAACCCGGTCAGCACCCCAACCCCCATCCCTTCACTCAACAGCCAGATCCAACAATAGCGACAAATCGGTTTGGGATACGATGCTAATGGGTCATCGGGTTTGAGGGGTTGCATACTGCGCTGAATCATGAACCCGGCTGCCAGACACATCACCACCGCAAACAGCATCATTTGGAAAGTGTCTGTCACCATTGGCAGCGTCGCAATTTTGGCACCGATAAAGGTTCCTGACATGGTTGCCGAGCCGAAAACAGCCGCTGTTTTTAGATTGATGTTACCTGCCCGCCAGTGGGGAATTAATCCGAGCAGGCTCACGGTTCCCACAATCACAAGAGTCATGGCGATCGCAGGTTTCGGGGATACGCCCATCACATATACCAGCACGGGTAATGCCAGTACCGAGCCACCCCCACCCATCAGCCCTAAACTCAGACCGATACACCCTGCCAGGAATAACCCGATGATCCCTTGCATGGGTCTTAACTCCGTTGGTTATAGGGCAACTTCGCCAGCATCCTGCCTAACACACAGGTATTTGTGATGCCAGAGTAAATCAAACCTGCACCCACGAATCCACTCAGGAGCAGAAACCAGGGAGAGACAAATGCACCGAGTAACGTTCCAGTCACGACTAAGGAACCTGCCATGATTTGCACCTGACGTATCAGACTAATGGGAGCATTCCGGTCCTGAACAGTAGGAAATCCGGCTTCTTTCCAGGCTCCAATCCCACAAGAAAGTTGGGAGACAGACTCAAATCCAGCCTCAAACAGTTTTTGGGCTGCCATTTGCGATCGACTCCCCGAACGACAATACAGCACTAATTGGGTATCTCCGCCCTGGGGAATTTTGCGTAAATCAAACTTCGACAGGGGAACTAGGGTTGCTCCAGGAATATGCTCCCCGGCAAACTCACCCGGTTCCCGCACATCAATCAGGGTGACGGATTGTTGGTCTAACCCCTGCTTTAGCGTTTGAGCATCAATCGTGTGGAGTTGGTTCAAACGAGAAACTGACATCGATAAAGTCTCCTGGTAATCGTTCAAAAACGGTTTAAAAATGGCTTTCGCAGTGCTTTAAGCAACCAGCACTCTGCCACAGCGTTCATTGGCGGGGACGGCTTCCATCATTTTTTGTGGGTTGGGCAGATTGAGGGATGCCATAAATTGGGCAAAGCTGGCTCGATCGCGTCCAACAAAGCGAGGGTTCCACTGCTTTTCCTCGCCAATTGTGGAAACGGTATGTCCCCGATAATCATGCCCCGGATAAACCAGTGTGCTCGGTAGAGTAAACAAGCGTTGCGTCACGCTGTCGTAAAGCGTTCCGGCATCTCCACTTTGGAAATCGGTGCGCCCACAACCCCGAATGAATAAAGCATCTCCCGTAAGCAGGTGAGTACCTTTGACGAGGTAAGCCATGTGACTGTCGGTGTGACCGGGAGTAGCGATCGCCTCTACTCTGACCTGATCCACCTGCAAAACCTCCCCATCTTTGATAAAGCGGTTGGCACAGGTGGCTTGAGCATATTCTGGAACAATGCCTGCACATCCGGTTGCTTCCCGTAGTTGCGCGGTTCCCGTAACATGGTCAGCATGAATATGAGTTTCCAGACAGTATTTCAGTGTTAATCCCAATTCAGATAGAAGTTGGCGATCGCGATCGACCTGCTCCAACACTGAATCCACCAGAATCGCTTCTTGGGTTTGAGGATCAGCAATCAAGTAAGTATAGGTACTGGTTGCTGCATCAAATAGCTGGCGAAATAACATGATTCATCAACTCCAAAATGACACGGGATGTTCAAAACTTGAACTTGTCTTTAACGGCTCATCGCTCGCCAGTGAGGATTACTTGAGTGCTTCTCACTTTTCTAACTATACTACTATATAGTAATATAATAGATCCATTAAGATAGTGGTAGGATAGTAAAAAGTTGTCGCTACCCATGCCCCTACCTTCCTCTGCCCTGGCTCAAGTTGCTGATTATTTCAAGGTGCTGTCTGAACTCAGCCGTTTGCAGGTGTTGTGTTCCCTCAAATCTGGCTCAAAGAATGTGACAGAAATTATGGAGGAGACTGGCTTGGGGCAGGCGAATGTCTCGAAACACTTAAAGATTCTGGCTCAAGCCGGGATTGTCTCCCGCACGCCTCAAGGGGTGAGTGTTTATTACGAGATTGCCGAGCCGTTTATTTTTGAGTTGTGTGAATTGGTGGGCGATCGCCTCTCGGTTCGTCTGGAGGAGCAGTCCCAACAACTGAAGCACTTGGAAAGCTTGCGACGGACGGAGCCAGTTGGTGCAGGCAGCAGAAATTCTAAAGCAAAGGCAAAAAAATAAAGATTGCCACTTAAAAATGTTTTAGCGTGCTATCTGCATTACTTAAATTTGAAAGCGGTTCCATGCAGCATTGACATAGTGGGTATCAAATTGTTGCGGATGAATAATCTCTGCCAGAATTTCCAGAGAGTCTACCAGACGTGGACCGGGACGGTTAAAGTAAGCGTTGCCATCGGTGAGATAGAACCTTTGTTGTTGAAACGCTCTTAGTTGCTCCCATTGAGGATGAGTGGCAATCTCCTGCTGTATCTCCTGCTGAGTTCGAGCCAAATCAAAGCCACAGGGCATGACGATAATGATATCTGGGTCTGCTTGTAGCAGGTCATCCCATTTGATGTAGGGAGAGTGATGCCCAACCTTACCAAAGAGATCGCGCCCTCCTGCTAATTCAATCAGTTCTGGTATCCAGTTTCCACTTGCCATCAACGGATCAATCCACTCGATCGCCGCTACTGTCGGTCGTTGATCGTTTGTAAGCTGTTGAGTCTTTGCTCGACAAGCATTCACCCGCTCATGTAGAGCAGCTAGGACAGAAGCGGCATCTATATTCAACGCAGCCGCAACTTGCGTGATGTCTGCCCAAACTTCTGAAAGGTTATGGGGTTGAAGAGAAATAATTTGAGGTTGAGGATCGCTGAGGGTGGCAACGGCTTGTTCGACCAGAGCGAAGTTTACTGCACACACATCACACTGATCCTGAGTCACAATGTGTGTTGGGCGTAAATCCTTCAGCACATCTAGATTAACGTCGTAGATGCTGAGCGTAGCTTCTAACAGGGCTTGTACATCAGCATCAATTTGGGCACTGGGTTTGACGGCATCCAATCTCGAAGAGGTACAGATGGGACGACTTTCAATATCAGTGGGATAGTCACACTCGTGGCTACGTCCTACAACCCACGGAGTCAAACCTAGAACGTCTAGAATTTCGGTAGCACTGGGCAGAAGGGATACGATTCTCACATCATCAACAAGTGGCATGGCTCTAAGACAGGACATTAAGGAGACTGATTGGATGATAGAGGTATACCATTTTTGCAGGCTGCTTGAACCTGAATCACTAATTAAATATTGATTTAGACGGTTCAATTCAATTTTCTAGTGAATGGGTTGAACTTGAGCATCAGATTGGCGGTATCAAGCGATGCAATGTTGTAGTACATCCATTGAAGAGTCGAACGGATCATTTTGCTAATATTTCCGTTTCAAACCAGGTCAAAATCTCTTCCACTGGTAGATTTAAGACCTGTGCAACAGTTTCTTTTTTGGTTCGATTCCACTTTGGAACGCGCTTATTTTTTTCCCAATAACGCACAGTACTTTCTGCTGAATTAATCTTTTGAGCAAACTCAGCTTGCGTGTACCCCATTCTTATCCTGGCTTGACGAAGTTTAGATCCACCTCTCCAGGGTAGTAGATCCGTTGTTATTTCTTGATCCATAACGGAGTTTCCTTGAATTTCATCGCGCATTGATAATGACCTCTCTAAGCTAATTCCAACCTTAAATGACTTACATGGCAGTAAGAGTCGTGGGTCTGAATTAATGGCTCAAATTCGCGAATAATCTTTTGGTTAGGACTTACGCAAGCGTCATTTTGATGGAGGGGTTTTTGAGTTGCTCAATGAGATAGTCATCCAAGAGTCCTTGCTTGAGTTGATAGAGAGAGCGTCCTGTTTGCAGTGCCAACTCATGCAGTCTCACCCAGACGAGCAGGGCACAACCAATATGATTGCGCTGAATCTGTCCACGGCGACACTGGCACTTTTCCCATCCTGTCGTCTGCTTTCCCTCTCGGTGTAACTGCTCAATCTTCCAACGGAAGCCACACACCTCTTGTGTTGCCTCAGTGGAATCTTGAGTCCCATCGTTAGTGATGATATAGTCCGTGCGGCGGGAAGACGCTACAACCCGGAACAGTTTCACCTTGTGGTCTTTGGGAAAGCCTTTAATCTTAATCACTTTGCCTTGTTGCAACTCAGACTCATGCCACTGCAAACTATCCACGTGTTGATAGGGATGTACCCCACCTGAATCATCGACCAGACGATTCGACTTCAATGGACAGTAGTACACCTTCTCCAGTGACTCGATCAGCAGCAACAGAGACTTGGTCGCATACCAGGTGTCCATCAAGACCGCATGGAACGGCAACTGCTTGTGGTGCACCACATTGATCAGCATATCGTTGACATGGTCGAGCTTGCTTTTGCCATCTCCATCCGGGTCATACACTCGGTAGTCAATCAGCCAGAATTGGTTGGTGTTCGGGTTGACATAGACACAACTGACCACACCAATGCCTTTGATCACTTGCTTAGCATTGCCACTGTATTGACGACGAACCAAGTCAATGTCAAAGGCGTGCCGTTTATCTAGTACCGTATCATCGAACAGGAGGTAGCCGTACTCGTCAGCATCAACTTGAGAGCGGACATTCTCCCAGACCAAGCCAGGGGTAATGCGCTCCTGTTGCAAGAACCGATTGATGGCATCATGGCTCCACCCACTGTGCTCGGCAAAATGAGTCAAGCTATAGTTCACCTGGCTCACTAGCAGGTACTGGCAGTAATCGAGACGAGTTAATTTATCGCTCATACCGATGACTCTACCGTCTTCTTATTTCATAAGCGAACCCCTTCCCATTTTTCATATCTGCGTAAGTCCTATTGGTCTCCAACAATGTCAATTAAATAGCAAACTGCGTAATTGCTCGGCTCTGGCAGAACTAGTCTAGTCACGCGATCGTACACAAATCTTTCTGCATAATCTTCATCGACTCGCCAAGGCTTAGGAGTCAATCGAGCACGAAAGGTAGATTGAAACTTGCATAACCGAGCATATAGTGGATCGACATAGAAGCTCTGCATTAATCGATGAGTCGCAGGATCAAGTGGATCAAAAGGTTGAGTTGTACAAACATGACGCAACCCGTTCCGTGTCCTGTAAACTCTAAACCCTAATTTGGGAAACTGTTCTGTAAGGCTTTTCACTGCTGAAATCGCTTGTCGCTGCGTCATAGCAATTTGAGAGCTTTTAGCACAGTCTTGAATTTCATCATTCCAGGGCGAGCAGATATCTACGTCGATAATTAACATGCGATCGCAGTTAAGCACTTCACAGTTGTACCGATTACGGGTGATAAAACCTTGTAATTGACCTTTGTAATAAATTTCCTGTTATTAAATGTCAAGCTCCTAGAAGTGTCGCGACAATCAAGTTGACGGACTAGTGTGTTGAGACAGCAGAACTAATCGTGTTTAGAGCAACACCAATTATTGCTTGGTCTAAACAAGAATCCGCCATTGAATGGAGTGACATGAACAAGCGAAAGTTGCGCTGAACATAGAGATTCAACGCGACAATGAGGATTCGAAATGACTGTCAGGATCGAAATGACAACCCGGATCGAAATGACAATTAGAGATCGCTGCGGTCGCTGGACGGATGTCTCAAGTGGGTGAGGGAGATCGCGCTTGTGCAGACTGCTTGCGGTAGCTCTGGGCTTGAATATCAATGATGAGGGCATGATGCACCAGCCGGTCAACCGCCGCGACCGTCATCATTGAATCAGCAAAGATCGCATCCCATTGACTGAACGGCTGGTTGGCGGTGATGAGTAAACTCTTGCGCTCATAGCGATGGGCAATGAGTTCAAACAATACACTGGTTTCCGCCTCCGATTTTTTGACATAGCCCAAGTCATCGAGAACAAGCAAGTCAAAGCGGTCCAGCTTTTTGAGGGCAGCTTGCAGTTGCAAATGCAGCTTTGCTTGCTGCAGGTGTTGCACCAGGGCAATCGCTGGAAAGAACTTAACCCGTTTGCCAAACTCCACCATACACCGGGCAATCCCAGTTGAAAGATGAGTTTTGCCAACGCCCGAAGCCCCAAAAACGAGGCAGTTTTCTGAGCGTGCTAACCAGGCGGGGTCTTCTGCTAGCTGCCGAATCGGCGCAGGATTGAGCTTGGGTACATGAGACCAATCAAAGTTGGAGAGGGTTTTGCCGTTGGGAAGCTGGGCCTCTGTAAGGGCGCGTTTGAGCCAACTTTGCCAGCGATGGTGTACCTCCGATTCGCAAAGTTGCAGCAAGAACTGGGCGTAAGACCACCCTTCCTGCATCGCTTGTTGTTCGAGTAATTCCCAGTGGTGCAGCATATGGGAGAGGTGCAGTCGTTTGAGGTGCAGGCTGAGGCTCTGGTAAGGACTGACGGGGGGATGGGTCGTCGTGGTTGGCGGGGTGGGTGGGCAGGAGTTGGTCATAGGTGGATAGCTCGTGTTGGGTCACTTGCAAAGTGGGCAAGGGGGATGGACTGAGCAGTTGAAAGTGTTGCTGTAAGCGCATTAACGTTAGGGACTGCGTTGCTAGTTGCGCTTCGAGATAGTCAGCGACTCTAGCTTCTTTGTCCTGGGTGGCTGCGATGTAAAGGGCTTCGACCATCAGCACCGCTGCACTGTCAAGGTCAAACTGCGCCTTCAGTTGCGCCCATAGCTCTCGGTAGTGGTCATTGGGCAATAGGTCTTGCTGCCAGGTGCAGTAAAGGAATGCTCGCGGTTTTCGCCGCAGTCCCTCAATGACATGGCGGTAGTTGATACAACGGGCCCGCCGTTTGGTCGGGTCAACCGAGCGCACGCGTGGCAGTTCCACCACCACCTGATGGTTCCAGTAACCAATGATGCGGTCGTGATACAGATGTAACTCTAAGGTGCGCCCAATTAAGCGAGAGGGAACGCTATACAAGATAGAGCGCACCTCAATCGTGCTGCGTGAACTGACCTTAGCACTGACCACTTCGTAGTCGGCAACTCGGTATTTGGGCAACGGTTGCAGAAACGGTTTCTCAGCCTCAAACTTCTCTTGGCATTGTACGTTTAAGCCAGCAACGGCCGCGTCAATGAGCGCCTGGTACTCACCGACACTGGCAAAGTCAAAGCTGCCTCGCAGTAATAATGCTTGCTCGATGCGGTTTTTCAGGTGTCCGTGGGGTGCCTCTATACTGCCGTTTTCGTGTGCAATGCCCCGGTTATTACGGGTCGGTTGCATCCGGTAATGCTGGCACAACTGGTCGTACAGTTGCGTCACGGCCTGCCCTTTGCCGCCGCTGTTACGATACGCGGCGCTCAGGCTATCGGTGCGATGTTGTTTGGGCACGCCGCCACAGGCACTCAAGGCATTTTGCAATCCCTCAGAGAGGGCAACAAAGCTTTCCCCGCCTTGGATAATCTGAGCGTGCTGCCACCCGCTGTAGCCCAAGCGATAGTGGTAGATTAAGTGCTCAAACGGCTTGCCGTTGATGGTGATCTCAATTCCTTTGAGTTCGGTGAAGTCTGAAAACCCCATTCCTCCCATCTCATGACGCAGCTCAAACATCACTTCTGGCGATGCCCCATGTAACACTCGCCAATGGGCCACTCGTCGTTGCAACGTCCGCAACACGTTGGGGTATTGGCCTGGATAGTTCTGTTGCAGATACTCAAATAGAGTCATTGGTTTGAGTCGTGGTTGCTGCTGCAACATCGGTTCCAGTTCGTCCTCCCAAACGCCCTGGAGCGGGTCGGGTTTGGTCCGCCCTCGGTTTTGTCCTCGTTTCGGTCGATGCACGCCTGCTTCAATGCGTTGTGCGGTTCTCTCTGAAAACTCCGCAATGGAAGCGGCATCGACCTGGGTTAAGCCGATTTCTCGTCCGTTCATGTACACTCGTAGTTGATAGTTTTTTATTGTTTTTCCAGGCACTATTGGCGTCTCCTTTTCCACAGGAATTGCCCAATAGTGTCTTTCTATTTGGAGGGGCGGTTTGCACTCTAGACTGCACTAGCGATCTCACCAATCCAGGATGACAACCCGCCAAGGCTATCGCCGTCACCCGTCATCTGCATTGTCACTTAATACCTGTAGAACAGGTTCAGTAACAACGCTGTACTCACCTAAATTAAAGGAATACCAGGAATCACCATTTGGATAGTCTGAAATTGTAATAGGGCTGCGGTGAACTAATTCAACTCGTTCTTGTGGGGAAAGCACACTAAACCATTTTCGTAGCAGAAGGGTATTGTCTCCATCCTCGTCTGCCTCAACAATCAATTCGGTCAAATATTCCTGCACCTGTGCAGCCGGATTTTCAACACCGCGTCTACGCGCTCAAAAACAGAGTTTTTTGAAAAGGATAGGATACTTCTGAAGAAATTGATCTAAGTTGAGGGGCACTTGAGCAATTAACATTTGTCTAGCAATCAAATATAGGAATGGTCTAAGGGAACGTGAACCAAACAGTTGGAGAAATCAATTCAAATATCGAACCAACAAAACAAATTAAGCATCCGACCTCTTGCGCCAGCCGAGCGTCCTGCTCAAAGACATGAAGGCTTGCAGTATCTAACCGGATTTGAGCGAGAATTTCCGCCCATTGTCTATCGACTCCAAAAAAATCAAGTTCACTTCCATCAGCAGTTGGGCGGGCGATCGTTATAGCAAATGTCTGTTGCCAATTTTCTAACCTTGCGGTCAGTTGAAAAGCATAAAATCTGGGTTGTTGAATCGAGCGGTAGTGGCTTAACTGCAACGGAACCGCGATGCGGTTTAAGAGCCAAGTGGAAGGATTAACCGAAATAATCGGTGGATGATCAGTCACCCTAAGGCTAGAGTTGCAAGTAGCCAAGAATTGCTCTACGAAAAGCTGAAATTCAGGTAATGGCAGTACAGAGCGTGCATCATCCTCCAAGTAAGGACGAATTTGCTCTAATAACTGCGATCGCTGTTCCAAATAGGGAGCTTCAATTTGTCGTATTTGCATGCTCTGTTGAGCGATGCGGCTATAAAGTTCCATCAATTGTTCGTCAACTACAGCATCACACTGACCTTGCATAGCGTGGTGAACCGTAAGGAGATGAGCGAGAGAGTCAGACATCATTTTGACCAACAGACTAAGAGGCACAATCAGCATCAAGTATGTATTTGGGTAAACGTAGAGAGGAGTTGTTCCAGAGGGGCATCTTTGTGCTGCCAAAACGCCTCAACTCTTGCCTCCAAAGTAAAAGCGAGTGCAGCATAGCAAATAATGCAACTGGCTTCCTCCAATAGTTGGGGTAGGATGTCATCCTGTTGGGAAAACTGAGTTTCTAATTGTCGAGCAATCTCTTCTTGCTGATTCTTAAAGTCTTGGCTGACAAAATTGAACGGGGACTCATACAACCGCCCCATCTGAATGGCTTCGAGATCTGCGGTAAACTCATGCAGGCGAACGGACAGTGCATAAAAATAAATCACGCACGCTCTGCCATTCTCCTCTACCCTACGCTGGGTCGATAGCTCAAAGTCAAAGAGTTCCATCTGCCCGTTGAAGTCGTGAAGATTCCAGTTGTCTGGATCAGGGTCAATGGAAAGTAGTTTGGCTTGGGAGGCTCCACGGAAGTTTTTCAGACAGGTTTGAAAAAAGAGATGGAAATCGGGCATCGTGAGTACACGAGTAGTATCCGTTTCAATCACCTCATTGCAAAGGGAGAGTTTACTCACAATGGACGACAATGGAGGTAATGGGGCATCCTGTAGGTCGTCGTTCAGTTGCCAAAGCAATTCCAGTTCAGGATGTAGGCGAATGGCAGAAGCTCGCAGAAAAGATTGATAGATTCCAAACAGAGGATGGGACTGCGACATGTTCTGAACACTACTGTACATGGCGTGATCAATTCATAAGCAGCATTCAGAAGTCTGGCATTTCAGCCTAAAACTACCTGGATGGAGATGGGCTAAGCTATACTCCCTTACCAAACTGAGGCACAGTTGGAAGTGACACCAGTCTGAATACCGCGCTTGATTTAGTTTTTGAGGTGGCAGGTGTGATCGCCCTCAAATTGTTGAAGGCATCGCCCGTCACCAATGCATTCAGGAGAATAAACAAGTCATAGGAGAGATACAAGGGGTTTTAGAGCGACTTACTCACGATCTATGACCAATTCGTTTAGTCTCGTAGTGAGTCCTGGGGTATGGTCAGGTGCCCTGCCTGTTCAAGTGCTTTAATCTGGTTCAACAGGTCTGCTTGCCGTAATAGTCGCAACACGTACTGTGGTCGGCGATGAAAATCAGTTCCCCAGTTTTTAATGGTGCCAGCGCTTAGCCCTGTTGTTTCAGAGAGAACGTTGATGCAAACCTTTAGATAGCCCTTCCCTGGCTCAGCAGTCATCCAACGTTCGCAATAATCAGTAGGCTCCATTGGAAGGTAGCGTAGCTGATCCAGTCGATGGAAATGGGGTGATATTTCGGACATCGAGCCGGGAAGATTCCTCCAGTTGATTTGGGTTAATGAGCGATCGCCTCCGCAAAGCGATCAACTATCCAACTTGCTGCACCAAAACATTCCCTGCATTAAGCAGAGAAAAATTACCTGCTCAATAGCAGAGTTAAGCAATAACCTGTTTTTGTGGTACTTCTACCGTTTTGTTCAGCAGGAAGCATCAGAGCAAGCTAGAGTCAGCCATCCAACTCAGGCAAACAAAACACTACCCAGCGGTTGAACCTTTACCAGAAAGCCTCTTGTGCCGCATGATGGGTAAGAACTCCACCCCAAAAGGGCGGGAGGAATTAAGCCAGTGTGAGACGGCAAATCTAAACACTGGCTTAAGCAAAATGAACATCTACCTGAATTCCAGGTGGCATATACCACCTTATAAGTCAATTCCCTGGCTCCGTTAATAGGTGGCATATGTCACCTGCCATTGACGTTAGCGGACGAAGTTATGGCAAAGAAGGGGCATAAGAGTCGTAAAGGGGTTGGCGAATTTTATGATGAGGTCAAGGTAGATACTCTGCTGTCCTTGACACCAACAGCAAGAGAAAGTCTGGATCAGCAGGCTAAATCAATCGGTATCAGCCGCAGCGAAGTTGTGGAACGTCTTGCTCGTGGATTGATTGCGCCTCCCGGAACAGTACCTTTATCTAAAGAGGAGCGACTTAGGGCTTGTTAAAAAATAAGTTCACACTTTTGAGTCGAGTCCAGAGCGAGGCTTGATCGTGTAGTTCCAGTGAGGACAGATGCTTCGTTTGAGAATATTGAGAGATGCCATGTCTTGGTCTGAGACT
>NZ_JADEWO010000105.1 GCF_015207605.1 Oculatella sp. LEGE 06141 | reverse complement strand
ATAGTACCGTTGCATTTGAGCTTCAATGGGAGCAGGGTAAGGTTGCATTAAGTTTCCGCTTCATCGTCTACTTCTCCAGTGTACAAATGCAAAAGGTAGAATTACAGGTTATTTAATCCACGATCCTAAAGTCTAGATTGGCTAGATCAATGTCCTCAATGAAAAAGTAAAAGTGATCATCGCTGTTAAATTCATGGTTAAATTCCAGCAGCAATCGCCCCTTTGCACCTTCTAATACTTCACCCACTTCAGAATGTAACTCTACATATCCACCCAGCTTATTCTCGCGTTGTCTCACTTGATCAAACTCATAGTCCGCAATCCACTCATCAAACTCCTCACCAAGTTGTGCCAGCTCATCAGGGATTTCTAATGGCTCATCTAGTTGCTCACGCGAACTCCAGAACACATCGTGCTGTGCAGAAAATGTCAGCGGATAAATACACTCATATCCCTCCCAATCGGAGGCACTATCTGCTAGAAAGCTAAAGTCTGTCACCAACTCATTTGTGTCTTGAATAATTTCAGGGAAATAGAGAATGCGATGTCGCTCAGGGCTTAACGTACACATTGAAACATTTAAGCCTGAATAAAATTGCAAGATTCCCTGCCGGGGTAAAGGGAATCGGTCGATGATAGGTAAATCAGCACAGTTCACCTGCATCAGAAACATCATCATTTCATTGGTTTGGCGATCACTCGGATAGCGGGTTCCTTTCGGCAGATAAGGATGACCTCCAACCTTACTTTGACAGAACTCTAGCGGATCTCCGTTCCAATCAGATTCCAGCCATTTAACCTCTTCTTCAACATGAATTTTGATATAGGGCTGCAAGTTGGATTCTAGAAAAGGGCTTAGTGGCTCAAACTGAGATGGCAAATCACGCAGAAGAGGTGGAGTGTTCATTATGTTCTTACTTTGGGGTCTCTATGGGGTTCCAATCTGTTTCTAATGCGAATTCTATGCCGTTGTTTCTAGCCTCAACAAAATCTTCTGTTGCTATCACAACTGCAAATGTACATTAAATGTCCGTTTTCATAAAAAATGGCGCGGCTTTCAAATTCATGGCGCGACATCGTAAAGCGTTAAATCCCTGCCGTGAAAGGATTTCATCGTTTTTACCACTTCAGAGTCCTTCAGAGCTTACCAGATCTCACTATCAAATTCGTGGCGCGAGATTCTTATTCTGTGACAACCAATTCTTTAGCGACTGCAACTGACCTCAGAGGGTGTTTTAAAGTATCCAATGTGCTGCATTCGCCCCCTAATCCCCACCACGGGCAGCCTTTAAGCGATTAGGGATTGAGGGAGCCAGCACTCACAGCTTCTGGCGCACGGCAATGACCTGGATGCCCAATGAGCGGGTGTCGGTCATCAACCAATTTTTGCGACTTCCCGTAGCCGCTCCACATCACGCATGGGTGGTGCTCCAAACTGCCGCTTATACTCTCGGCTGAAGTGTGAAGGATCGTCATATCCCACCTGGTACGCCGCAGTGGTCGCGTCCAGGTTTTGTCCCAGCATCAGACGGCGAGCCTCCTGGAGCCGCAGTTGTTTCTGAAACTGCAACGGACTCATTGCCGTAACTGACTTAAAGTGATGGTGGAAGCCTGAGACACTCATGCCAAGCTCGCGGGCAATGTCCTCAATCCGCAGCGGTTGGTTAAAGTCTTTCCGCAAGCGATCGACGGCTCTGGCAATGTGATGGGTGTAGCCTCCCAGAACAGCAATTTGACGCAACCGATTCCCTTGCGCTCCCATCAATAATCGGTAGATGATTTCCCGCTTAATCAGGGGTGTAAGCACATGGGCTTCAGCCGGAGAATCAAGCAGCCTGACGAACCGCACCGTCGCATCCAGCAGATTTACATCCAGTGGGCTGACATCGATCGCTTTGACACTGGCACCCCCTTGGGCTGAGGGATAGCCTGCTTCCACCATGACTGAACCCACCAGAGTGGGGTCGAGATCAAGGCGGAGGCTCAGAAATGGTTTCTCTGGAGAGGCTTCTAAAATTCGACTGGCGATCGGCAGTTCGACCGTTCCCAGCAGGTAGTGCATGGGATCGTACTGATAGCGATCGCTACCCAGCAACACTTCTTTGCTGCCCTGAGCAATGACACAAAAGGACGGAATCGAGACACTGTGCAGGCACTCCGAAGGGTAGGAGGTGTGAAAGAAGTGCAATCCTTTCATCGGCTCGATCGTTCCATCCTGACCAATCGCCCCTGCAATTCGCTCGCTCAGTTCCTCTCGATTCGCTTGTGCCCGGTCTTTCTCACGCTTTGCCTGCGGGTCTATCAACGCTCTACCAGGCTTTTCACTCGTTTTTGTAGTGTTCATTTCTGATGCCCTTCAAATCGATTTATGGACACATCAAGGTCTAGAAAGGGTTTGGCAGCTAAGCCTGTATCAGAATCTAACGTGACTTGATAGAAGCTGGTGCAAGTTTGCAGGATTGTACAACCATTCTAGACAATCATCCTATTGCTTGCTTTTCAGGATGCCTAGAATGAGGTTAAAGCAATGAAAAACGATTCCAACGGCTTGTAATCGCCTGGACTTTTATCAAAGGGAATACACAGGTTGGTTGGAGCGATCGCTTCTCACGATCGCACGGGAAGCATCATTCAATCCACAGCGGGCGGCTGTGGTCAAGTTTTGCATGGGCGTTGCACAAACATGGAGGAACGAAAATGAAACGGCTCACGATACCTGTCATGA
Organism: Oculatella sp. LEGE 06141; assembly: GCF_015207605.1. GTDB lineage: Bacteria > Cyanobacteriota > Cyanobacteriia > Elainellales > Elainellaceae > Oculatella. Next base: position 8,753 of record NZ_JADEWO010000105.1, on the reverse strand, counting down.
CATCCCTACTAGCATTGGGGTTTGCACAGGCAGGTCATACTCAAGTTTCATCGGGCGATCGCCCACAGAGCCTAGAAATCACACGGAATGGTTCGCAGCCTTCCACTGAAGGCTCTGCTGACTATTTCACGGGTTCTGTAAGCATTAATCCTCTTTTTCCAGTACACGAGCCGTCACGCGCGTCTGGCGCAAGCGTCGCCTTCGAGCCGGGTGCCCGCACTGCATGGCACACGCATCCTTTGGGGCAAACCCTGATTGTGACAAATGGAATGGGCTGGGTGCAGCAGTGGGGTGAACCCATTCAGGAAATTAGACCGGGTGATGTCGTCTGGATTCCACCTGGTGTGAAGCACTGGCACGGCGCTACAGCCACAACAGCCATGACTCATATTGCCATTCAGGAGGCGCTCAACGGCAGCCCTGTGGACTGGATGGAACAGGTCAGCGACGAGCAGTATGAAGGGAGATTCTGATGCTCTTGAAAAGGTTCTCCAAGGGGAAAAACGGACAGAAGCAAATGCTGATTTTACTGCTCGCCTTAGCAATGTCCCTGAGTTCTTCAGCCTGTCGTGCCGACACCAGGATGACCAGCAATGCCCCGCCAGAGACACCGCCAGAGACACCGACTGAACCATCAACCGAGCAGGCGAACAGGATGAAGATCAACATCAGGGTCGGAAACGAAGTGGTGACAGCGACGTTGATGGACAGCAAAACCACTCAGGATTTTATGTCCCTGCTGCCATTAACGCTGACGCTGGAAGACTACGCGAACACCGAAAAAGTTAGTGATTTGCCAAGACCATTATCAACAGAAGATGCCCCTCCGGGCAGTGATCCTTCCGTTGGAGATATCGCGTATTACGCTCCCTGGGAGAATTTGGCAATTTATTATCGGGATTTTGGATACTCAGACGGACTCATTATCCTCGGAAAAATTGACGGTGACATCGAGGCATTGAATGTGCCGGGTTCTGTAGACGTGACGATCGAGTTGCGATCGCAGTAAAGCGGATACAGCAATGAAGCGGCTGGCAACGACGATTGAACTGAAGTGAACCCGCTAGACAAACCCACCCAGTTAGCTGACAAATCTTTCCGCGATCGCCTGCCTCGCCCTGCACTAAAAGTGCGGGCTAACAGAAGGAAGTCCTCTGAAGAGGACTGCAAGCGTTTTGCAACCCGTTGTAACGGGTTTTGCACCGTTAGCCCGGATGTTAATCACGGGCGGGTGAGCAACGGAGCTATCAGCCTTCCAAGACGGTTGCCAGTCAATTAGCAAACCCACACTGACAAAGAAATCCATGAAATATCGTGTTCTAATACCAACTCTCTCAATCAGTGCGATCTGTACAACAGCAGCATTTGCGATCGAACAAACCCGCGTCTCGCATCAGAGCAACCAAATATTCGCGCAGCAGTCCGCTGTAGTCGAAGGAGCAGACAACTTCTACAAGAGCGACCAGGTAACAATGCAGAGAGTGACGTTCAGAAACCAATACAACATGCAGGTGGTCGGGAATCTCTTCATTCCTAAAGACCTGGATCAAAACACCAATCATCCGGCAATCATCGTCGGGCATCCAATGGGTGCCGTCAAAGAACAAAGCGCAAATTTGTATGCCCAAAAGCTGGCTGAACAAGGATTTATTACCTTATCCCTTGATTTATCCTTCTGGGGTGAGAGTGAAGGGCAGCCCCGCAACGTGGTTGCACCGGATATTTATGCCGAAGATTTCAGCGCGGCGATCGATTTTCTGGGTACCCAGTCCCTCGTTGACAGAGACCGGATTGGCGTTCTGGGGATTTGCGGCAGCGGTAGCTTCGTCATCAGTGCCGCCAAGATTGACCCGCGTATGAAGGCGATCGCAACGGTCAGCATGTATGACATGGGTGCAGCCAACCGTAATGGGTTGAGGAATTCTACAACTCTCGAACAGAGGAAGGAAGTCATTGCAGCGGCGGCTGAACAACGCTATGCGGAGTTCACGGGCGGCGAGACCCAATACACTAGCGGAACCGTGCATGAGCTGAATGGAAACTCCACCGCGATCGAGCGTGAGTTTTATGACTTTTACCGCACTCCCAGAGGTGAATACACCCCCGAAGGTTCGTCGCCGCAACTGACAACCCATCCGACACTGACCAGCAACGTCAAATTCCTGAACTTTTACCCGTTCAATGACATTGAGACGATTTCGCCCCGTCCCATGCTGTTCATCACGGGTGATAACGCCCATTCCAGGGAGTTCAGCGAAGATGCCTATCAACGCGCCGCTGAACCAAAGGAACTCTATATCGTTCCGAATGCGGGACATGTCGATTTGTACGATCGCGTGAACCTGATCCCGTTCGATAAACTTGCGTCCTTTTTCAATCAACACCTCAGTCAGTAAGCAAGAAACGGTCGGTTTAATGCAGGAGAAAATATGCTGCCCAACTCGAATGGAAGCTTCACAGGAAAGGTTGCGTTTGTCACCGGAGCCGCAAGCGGTATTGGTCGTGAGACAGCACGGGCGTTTGCCCGTGAAGGCGCTAAGGTCGTAGCTGCTGACATTGCAGAACAGGGCAACCAAGCAACGGTACACCTGATCGAAGACCAGGGCGGACAGGCGATCGCTGTCCAGTGCGACGTAACACGAAGCGAGGACATAAAGGCGGCTCTGGACAAGACCGTTGAGGCGTTTGGGCGATTGGACTTTGCCTTTAACAATGCGGACATTGAGCCGAGAAATCCGGCTCCAACTGCGGAATACGAGGAAGAGGAGTGGAATCGGATCATTGACATTAACCTGCGCGGCGTTTTCCTGTGTATGAAGTACGAGATCCCGCTGATCCTTAAACAGGGAGGCGGTGCGATCGCCAACACATTCATTCCCTTTGCTGATAGTAACTTCAATGGCAATGATCCCCTGGGGATTCACAATCAGGAAAAAGTGCGTGAAGCTGGAGAGAAGTTAATCCTGGCGGTTTATGGTGACCCGAAGGCCATCAGTTGGTTGCGTGAAAGTCGCAACACGGCCTACTGTGCTGAATTAGTCAGTGCTGGCATCAACATTGGTACAACAACATTGGTACAACAACATTGTTGACTAAAGCGTTCATTGAACAACTGCGCTAGAGGTTAGCAGAACAGAACGGTGAAGATAAATATCCCGATCTGTATGATGTGGTTCGTCAACGCATCAACAGCCGTGAAGTGCTGCGAGGCAACGACAATCCCAACATCAAGTATGTTCAAATTGGAGTCGTTAAGGATGGGCTAGATCTGCAACCCATTATTCAACGTTTTCCAGACACCGATCGCTCTGGAACGGGATTGGCGTTCATGTATTACGACTTTTCTGATATTGCTTATGGTTCAATTCGAGATACCTATCCGCGCAAAAAGTTAGATGGGTTATCGGGCGAGGAATTGGAGAAGGTGAGAGCATACAATGCGGTCGTGGCAAAGGTTCAAATTGAAGCATTTAAGCAAACTGCTGAACGATTTAAGCAACTTGCTAAGTTACCTCCAGAGGTAGAGGCAGCATTTAATACCTACGTCACAGATGAAGTGTTGCCTGCGATCGACAAAGTTTATCCGTCTGAGGCAGAGCACGATGCTGAATTCACCAAACTAGTGCAGAAAGGGAAACAGTTTACTCCCACCGGGCCAAACGGAGAAGGGATGTTTATCCCGCCGGGTCTCTATTTGCTGCCAACCAGTGGCTGGGCAGATGTTTACAATGCTGGAGTTGCTTTCTTTAAACCATACCTGCGGCCACGTTAAGAAGGGGTAGCAATCTCAATGGGGTTGTGGCTAAAACGATAGAGGGAACGATCAGATCATGTTGCGATTTGGATAGACATTGAACTACAGCCTGTAGTGTTTGCTGCTTCAAATCAATGATGCGATCGCACCTTCACCTCAGAGAAGCAAATTCAGGCATTGCTGCATTCAGGGATGATTGAGGGATCTCCGAGCGATGAGGAGAGGGTGAGAGACAAGTCTTTCCTACCCTCTCTCTCTTTCATCACCGTACAGGTGGTTCTTGTATAGCCAACGGCATCCAGCAAAGGTACCGCCTTGCCAACGAAAATATCACCCGCACCCAATATCATCCATCAAATCAGCAATGCCCCAATTCGCTCCCAGCGATGAGAGAACGATTGACCTAACTCGAAGGTGAACCGTCGTGATGCAGATACTTGGTCAAGATGCTGATGTAACTCCCCGGCGGCAGGGTTGCCAACAATCGCTGGCGTTGCTCCTCACTCTCAGGAGAGGCGATCGGCTTTGTCCAGTCTCCCGCTTCGGCAAACCCCCGTCGATGTAAGTTCTTGATGGTGTCTATCACATCTTGCTTTGTTCCCAGCAGTAGCACTCGTAACGGACGGCGATCGCCACTGACAACCGGGATGACCTGATGCCGTTCCGGTTGTGACTCTACGGTGCGATCGCGCTCCATAGCAATGAAATCAGCCATGATAAATCTCCTGTTTGGCTTACGGGTAAGGAAAGCCAAAAACCTAGCCACCCCGCATATCATTGAAGCGCAAAGCAGGGTGGCTTGCAGGAGTGGTAAGATCTCCCAAGCCTCCGCGTTGCCAAGTCCAACGTGGGGGTCAGCTATCCTTGGCTGGTAACGACAGCCCTGGATAGCGTTCGACTAGATTTTTGGTGTCTGGTTGCTCTGCTGTGGTTTACACCACAAACAACCTAACTCATCACGGTACGGGATTTGTCTGGCAGAGTCAATACAGAGAATGGAGGGAGGGGGGCGATCGCCACTCATCCATCCAACGGACTTCGTACCCCACGCCCACCTCGGTTCAAAACGTGAGTGTAAATCATTGTTGTTTTCACATCCTTGTGTCCCAACAACTCCTGCACGGTACGAATGTCATACCCGTTCTGTAACAAGTGTGTCGCGAAACTGTGCCGGAATGTATGGCATGTTACCCGTTTTTCCACCTTCGCCAGCCTAACAGCCGATCGCACTGCCCGTTGTACTCCTGTTTCATGCAGGTGATGCCGTCGTGTCACCCCACTACGCGGGTCTTGAGACAAGCGATCGGCAGGAAACACATACTGCCAGATCCAGTGGCGATCGGCATGAGGATACTTGCGCTCCAGGGCATACGGCAGATAGACCGAGCCATACCCGCGATCGAGGTCTTGTTGATGCAGCCCTCTCACGGATTGCAAATGTGCCTGCAAAGGTTCAATTAACCGATTGGGTAACATCGTCACCCGACTCTCCCTACCTTTGGTATCGCGAATGAGCAACTGATGCTGAGCAAAATCAATATCCTTCACCCGCAACTGCAACCCTTCACTCAGCCGTAACCCGCTACCATAAAGCAATTGCACGACCAGTTTATAGGCACCATACAAATGAGCAATAATACGCTGTACTTCCTCTGGGGTCAAAACGGTGGGTAGATAGCGTGATTTCTTGGCCCGGACTGCATCAACTCCCACCAGCTCTTGTTGCAAAACAACGCGGTACAGAAAAACAATTGCATTGAGCGCCTGGTTCTGAGTGGTAGATGCAACGTGTTCGGTTACAGCGAGATGAGTTAGAAACGACGTGACCTCCATTGTCCCCATCTCACTGGGATGACGTTTATTGTGAAACAGAATGAAGCGGCGAATCCAGTAAACATAAGTCTTTTCAGTGCTATAAGAGTAATGCTTGACTCGCAGAGCATCGCGCACTTGGTCGAGAAGCTTTCGAGGACGAGATTCCAACATCGAATATGCAACACCCTTGTATAGAATACATCCGAATAGTACGGATGTTCTACCGAGGTTGCCAGGGCGGATATACGGAACTTTGCTGTGTGTCTACCCTGATGGAGGCGGATACACAGCAGCCTTGCTGTAGATCCCGCTCTTTGGGGAGGATCTACAGCAAAGTGTTCGTTGATTCCCCTGATACTGGCGGATCAACAGAGTAACTCTGTACAATAAATTGTTAGCCTGCTGAGCTTTCAGAGGGGATGCATATCAAGCTTAGGCGCAAATCCGTTCTTAAACTTTGAGATGGTTCAGTTTAGAACCACTAATTCTATAGTAGAAGAGCAAAACCACTACTACGGTACTTATGTCAAGCACGCTGAATAAGCAACTTGAGTATTTCTTGAGAAGAGAAACTCTTGTTAAAGTTGCAAATAACTTCCTTGTAGTTTTCGGTACCCTTTGGCTCTTTACGGAATCTACTGCGTTCTTCTTTAGTGAATATTTAAGCAATTATCGCTCAGTACTCCTTTTAGTGATTATTGCAAGTGCTTTTATCTCATCCTTGGTTTTATCATTTCCTAAATTGCAATATAGCCGAGCATTTACTAGGCTGAATGTGGAAGTCGCTGTAAAAGTTGGCGATATTTTGAAAGAAATTGAAAATGGTACTTGTAATATTGTTTTCGGCGCAAGTGATACCTTTACTATTAAAACGGAGAAAAAAGCAGGTAAACAAAGCATTCGCTCTCAACTTGTAAACAAGTTTTATCAAGGAAAGTCGCATTTATTTGACAAGGATATTGTAGATTCTTTTAATGAAAAGAGACTTGTAGATGAAGTTAGCGAAACATATAAAGTTCCCGTTGGGAGTGTGGGGATAGTTAAAACAGGTGATATCAAAACTTTTTGTTTAGTAAATAAGGAAAAGGTAGTTGGTAAGACAACGAATATTAGTAAAGAGAATTTATGGCTAGCACTATGCAATTTATGGGAGGCTGTCAAAAACAAAGGTGGTAACTATCCTGTTATTGTTCCTGTTTTAGGTGCAGGGTTTGGTCGAGCGCCTGCATCTCGCATTTCTTTGATTCAACTAATCTTAATGTCTTTTGCAGTTTCAAATCGTGAGTTTCGTATTACGAAAAGGCTGACTATCATGATCCATGAACAAGATTACAACCCCGGTGAGATGTCTGAGGTTATTGCTTTTATTGATGCGCTTGACTTATGACGCAGGCTAACAATCCCGTTGCACACCGACCGTACAAAGAGAATCGGTTGAGTCCGAAAAGTTCTGGCGGCGGGTGAACGGGGTCGTTGGGCTGCTTAGGTGGCTGCCCGATGTAATTTCAGAATCATCCACTGGATGTTCAAGACTTGTTTGAGAATAATGAATGAGTGCAAGATCAAGTGAGCTTTGCTTCAAAAAGTAATCAATTATGCGTCGTGTAAGCATTTCTAGTATTAGTATCGCTTTTGCAATCTTTGCATTAGTAGTCTGTTGTCATAATTTATTTTTCTCATCTGATGCTGCTATTAAAACTCAAGCTTTATATTGGTTTTATGCAGCATTTATATCAGCCATAATTCCATATCTTGGAGAAGTAGCGGTTTACATCAAGACCATAAAAGTCGGTGGTAGTGGGATAGAGATTGCATTGAATGAGGTCAAGGAGGAAATTCAGAAAATTGAGGCAAAAGTAGAGAAATTGGATACAAAGCTATTACAAGCGCTGGAACAAGTTCAAAAAAATGAGGCGGCACTATCGGAACAAGCTCGTGAGATTCGGAAACAAAATTATGATTCTTGGACTATTAATGTGCTTGGGAAAATGAGTTCTCAAGAGAGATTGGCAACACAAGAATCTTTCACTCGCAATCATCTCAAGAGGGAAGGCGTTGAAATGGTTCAACTAAAAAACATGTTAAGTCAACTTGGTTACTATCAAGGGAATATAGATGAACTGTTCACCCATGAATTGGTACAAGCGATTGAAAAATTTCAAAGTGAAAATGGGTCAGAAATACCTGATGGTATAGTTGGTTCAATGACGCTTGCTAGAATTGCTGCACTTCTAGACCGTTAAGTTGCCACAGCCCAACAATTCTGGTGCAGCGGATTGACCGAAACTGCTTAGATGGGATGTAGATACACTGGCAACCGCTGACCAGAACCGTTAGACAGCAAGTACTCATTCGGGAAGAACTATAAGATTTTTTGCGACTAGATTTAAATAATATTGAGAATTCAATACGGCTTTTGTAATAGAAGGATTTTGGTCGTATACCTATAGATGCCATATCTGTGATTTTGTCATTTGCTTATCAGGGTAAGGATGAAATATGGATAAGATCAGAATCAAAAAATATAAATCAGCCGTATATACATCCCTTGTATTTGCCTCAGTTGTTTTAGCTTTCTTAGGTAATTATATTTTTACTCAGGAAACCTTAAAGGCTATCGTAATCAATCTGGCTTCAGAACTGTTGGCAGTGGGTATTCTCTTTTTCATTGTCGATTTGATATTCTCAATAGGAGAAGATGAGAATTCGGTGTTTGATGAAATTGCCACCATCAAAGAAGAAATAGTTACTCAACAGGGTTTAACAATTAAGGCACAAAGCGAGCGACTGGATCGAGCATTTGACCTAGTAATCAAGGAAATTGAAAAAATCAAAGGTTCTTCAGAAGAATATGCGAAGATCCTTAAAGCTATTAGAGATGTATCCAAGTACTCAGATGAAATTAAAGAAAGAATTGAAATTAATGCAGAGCGAGAGAGATTAGAATCTGAACGAGATTCTCTTAAAGAGCAGTTAAAGGAGTCTCAGACTGCGCTAAGAGAGAAAACTAGAGAAGCAAATAGAAAAGGAGAAGAGTTAGCTCAGAGAAGACAAGAGGTAATCGTTCACGGGGTGGGGGTATCAGTAGGCAGCAAGGATGGAACAGGTTCTCCCTGGCGAGCAGCCCGACATGCCTCAACCAAGTAATCTAACACTGGGCGATTTTGAGATCGCAAGGTTGTCA
>NZ_JADEWO010000104.1 GCF_015207605.1 Oculatella sp. LEGE 06141 | reverse complement strand
GCGTGGAATCCCTATATTTGGAACATGACTCAAATCTTGAAGCTAGGGAATACTGAACTAGATTTGCTATAAAGCGTACGTAAGTTTGTGAAAAGCATCCCTCAGCTCTGGTTAACCCTCAGTCTCCGCTTTCGCTTAAGCTTGACGTTTGGTGGGGTGACATTTCTGCTTGCTCTCGTTTTAGGCGAAGTGACTGGCAGAATGGTTCAGTATCGCATCGAACAGTATGTGGGCAACAATCTGTCAGAGTTGGCTTACGCGGCAACAGACAAGCTAGACCGAAGCCTGTTTGAACGCTATCGTGAAGTTCAAATTATTGCAGGATTGGAGCCATTTCGCAATCCGCAACGTCCCGACAGCGAGCGGAAAGCACTGCTAGAGACATTACAAAGCACTTATCCGCACTACTCCTGGATTGGGTTTACAGATGCTCAAGGGGTGGTACAACTGAGCACTGAAGACCTTCTACACGGCGAAAGCGTCGCCGAGCGCCCCTGGTTTATTCAGGGGCAACGTGCCCCAATGGTGGGTGATGTTCATGAAGCTAAGTTATTGGCTACCTTGTTACCCCCCGACCCAACCGGAGAGCCTTTGCGCTTCGTTGATGTGGCGGCTCCGGTGATCGATGCCAGAAATTTGCGTGGTGTGCTTGGGGCACATTTAAGCTGGCAGTGGGCGGAAGAGGAAGTGGAAGCCTCGTTACTACGAACCGCACCCGACCACAAAGAGCTGTTTATTATTGCTCAGGATGGCAAAGTACTGCTAGGCCCCAAGTCCTGGATAGGCCAAACATTAGAAATGAGTGGCAGCAAGTTTGTTAAACCCGGTCAGAGCGGTTATCGCATTGAACAGTGGGCTGATGGTGAAACTTATCTAGTTGGCATGATGAGAAGTGCTGGCTACCGAGATTACCCTGGGTTGGGCTGGACTATCTTAATTCGCCAAAAAGCCGAAGATGCATTTGTTCCAGCCCTGGAATTACATCGACAAATTTTAATTGGGGGTGCCCTGCTGGGGATCTTCTTTGCCCTCCTCAGTTGGCTGCTGGCAGAGCGAATTACCCAACCCATGCTCCAGCTTGCAACGGCGGCTGACCAGATCCGACAGGGTAATACTGCCATTACCCTGCCGATTCTGTCGGGTCAAGATGAGATCGCCAGGTTCTCCCAAACCTTTCATCATTTAGTGACGGCTCTGGTGGCTCGCGAGCATGAATTGAGTGTGGCAAACGAACGTCTGGAAGCACAACTGCTCATGCAGAACCACATGGCAGAGTCTTTGCGCCGTAGCGAGGAGCAATTTCGGCAAATCGCGGAGAATATCCGAGATGTGTTCTGGGTGTACTCCCTGAGTCGTCAGAAATGGATGTATGTTAGCCCTGCTTATGAAGAGATTTGGGGTCAGCCCTGTGAGAGCCTGTACGCCCATCCGGATGCGTGGCTGCAATGTGTTCATCCAGACGACCAGCCCCGGATTAGTGCAGTAACAGAGCAACGGCTGCAAGGAACCTTTGATCAGCAGTATCGCATTGTTCGCGGCGATGGCGATTTACGCTGGGTGAGAGATCGAGCGTTTCCGGTGTATAACCCAGAAGGGCAGCTCTACCGCATTGTAGGTTTGGTTCAAGACATCACAAAGCATAAACAGGCTGAAGAAGCGCGGCAGCAATTACAACAGGAACGAGAAGTTAGTGAGTTAAAATCTCATTTTATTTCGATCGCCTCGCATGAGTTTCGGACACCTCTAACCGTAATTAAGACATCTGCCAGTTTATTAGAGAACTTTGATAAACAGTTAACCGAGAGTAAGCGACAACAGTACTTCGATCGCATCAAGGCTGCCATCAAGCATCTGACGCAGATCCTCGACGAGATTTTGTTAATTGGTAAAGCGGAAGCAGGTCGGTTAGAATTCCATCCAGAATCGGTTAATTTGATTCAATTCTGTAGTGATTTAATGGAGGAGATGAAGCTTAGTACCAGCACTCAACACCAGTTTGTCTTCCGCCACAGGGGAATTTATACCGATGCCTGTGTTGATACAAATTTGCTTAGAACGGCTTTAACCAATTTGTTATCCAACGCCATTAAGTATTCACCAGCCGAAGGGGAAATACAACTTAATCTCATTTGTAGTCAGGTGGATGTTGCTATGTTTCAGGTGCGAGATTCAGGCATTGGCATCCCAGAATCGGAACAGGCTAAGTTGTTTGAGTCGTTCTATCGATGCAGCAATACGGGTAAAATTCCAGGTACAGGGCTGGGGCTCAGCATTGTCAAGGAAGTCGTTGAGTTTCACGGTGGGCAGGTGACGCTCTCAAGCCAGGCAGGACAGGGAAGCACCTTTACGGTTTCGGTTCCCTCATCATCCTGTTATCAGAATGTTTCTACATAGAGACAAAAGACATGCCTCGCTTAGATGACAAAGCCTCATGGTGTTTGAGAGGACGGTTAAAAAGCGAATGATTCCTGTAACAGGCGTGCAGTAGACTTTTCAACGATCTTTGGGCAAGACTGCGTTGAGGCTGGGTTGATACCAGGTTAATCCTAAAAGGAATACTGGTTGAAAACGTCTGTGTGTCCCTGCTGATCAAAGGAAAAGACCGTGAATGAATCTCGGCTGTCTCCAGACTCCATACCGGGGGTACCTACTGGCATACCTGGAACAGCGATCCCAACGACATCCGGCTGTTCTGCTAGCAAGCGCTTGATATCATCAACGGGTACATGACCTTCAATGACATATCCATCAATGATGGCAGTATGACAGGATGTCATCTCGTCTGGTACGCCATATTGCTGTTTGAGGTTGTCCATATCTGAGGTAGGAACATTGCTGGCCTGGAATCCCTGGGATGCCAAATGATCGATCCATCCGCCACAGCAACTACAGGATGGATCTCGATAGACCGTAATTGCAGCGTCTGCTGCTGCGCTGGTGGTTGGGGTTAACAGGGTAATGGTGGCGATCGCAACAAGACAGATGACCCAACGCTGAATACGTTGACGAACCTGAGAACTGAATATATTGAAATTCATAGTGCTTCACCCCATCTGGACTAAACGGCAGGCTCTACTGTAGAACCGTCTAGCCTCGCATCATACTTTGACAAACCTGTTCTTGCAATTGCTCCCAGCTACAGGCAGGAGATTGACAGCTTAACCCCTGGCACACTAAACCCACAACATTGTTAGATCGATCTGAGTGGCTGTGAAGAACGATAGTTGGAAGATACCGCAGGCTTAAACTAGCGATCGCCTCCCCGCTTGTCTGAACCAGGGTTTGATTGCGAAACCAGTCTAGGGCTGTAAACAAACTGGGACATCGGTGGGGAGTATTGATCATCACGCTGCTAAAGGCGCGTAGGGCTTGCTCGGCTCGATCGAGATAGGGCATCTCCTTCGTGAGCAGGAAGAGACGAACGAGATTGGCGATCGCTACACCATTGGCTGAAGGCAAGGAACCGTCGTCGTAGCTGCGTTCTCGCATCACTAAATGATCGCTTGCATCCGTGTTGTAATAGCCACCTGAATCGGTACTCCAGAGAAATTCGTCAAATTCTTGCTGAACGCCAACGGCTTGAGAGAGCCAGGATTGAGGGGATGGGGAGGATGGAGAAATAGAGAGGGTGGCTTGTTCAAGATCAATGAGAGCCTTGATCAACAGGGCGTAATCTTCTGATTGGGCAATAATGTTGGGCTGTTCACCGTAGTTAATTCGGTGGAGACGTTCATCGATCCACTGATGATCCAAAATAAATTGAGCGGCGATCGCGGCGATGTCCAAATACTCCCGATTTTGAAACACCACAGCGGCTCTTGCCAGTCCTGAAATCATCAGGCTATTCCAGGCCACGATCAGCTTGGTATCGGTCACAGGGGGAATGCGCCCTGTCCAGGGATGAGTTTTGGCCTCCTGGCTGGTGCGGGCAGGGGAAACAGGAGCGATCGCATCTGGAGCAGAACCGTAGCGGATGGTGAAGAGTTTTGTGAATGCGGCTTCTAGCTGATCACACGCCCCAGACTGATACCGCTGTAAAACATTTTTGCCTTCAAAGTTGCCGGAGGGGGTAACGGTACAGTGTTCTGTTAGCGCTTGCAGCTCGTCTACAGTGAGATGTTGCGCTAATTCGGCATAGCTCCAGACATAAAACGCGCCTTCTTCGGGTGCAACAGCGTCAGGCGTGATAAAACTGTCTGCATCCTGTGCCGCGTAAAAGTAGCCTTGAGGAGCGGTCATCTCACGCTTTAGCCAATTTACGGTTTGGGCGATCGCCCGTTCCAGAGCCACATCTTTTGTCCCAGTACTCCATAAATCGGCCAGATATTCCAGAATCTGCCCATTGTCGTAGAGCATTTTCTCGAAGTGAGACACTGTCCAGGTGGGGTCAACGGTGTAGCGATGAAATCCGCCCCCGATGTGATCAAAAATGCCGCCCAGAAACAAGTCTAGCCCTCGCTGCTCGCAGATTCCGGCTACGCCATAGGCAGTGCGCGGCGAGTCAAATCGTGCGGCTCGCAGGGCGGCAGTGGCGTAGGGAATCATTGGGAAACTGGGACCCGTGCCCTTAGAAATCAGCAGTTCGGCGTTGTGGATCAACCCTCGCTGCAACAGGTCGGCTGATAGCTCGTCGGTGGTTGGTATGATGGTCTGCTGGAGCCGACTAACAATGTCACCTTTGATTGAAGAAACTTTGTCTGCATCTGTATCGTAAACATGGCGAATCTGATGCAGTACGTCTAAAAAACCAGGTCTGCCATATTTAGGTTCTAGCGGAAAATAGGTTCCGGCGTAAAACGGAATGCGATCGTCTGGGGAGAGAAACAGGTTGAGCGGCCAGCCCTTTGAGCCAGTCATCACCTGCAATGTCTGCATGTAAATGCTGTCGAGGTCGGGGCGCTCTTCTCGATCGACCTTAATCGGCAAAAAGTGAGCATTCATGTAAGCGGCGATCGCTTCATCTGAAAATGCCTCTCCTTCCATCACCGTGCACCAATGACAGCTAGAGTAGCCGATCGACAAAAAGATCGGTAAATTCTCTTGTTTTGCCTTTTCTAACGCTGCATCACACCATGTCCACCAGTCGATTGGATTTGCAGCGTGCTTCCGCAGGTAAAGGCTTTGGGATTGGGCAAGACGATTCATCGGTTTTTCAGCAGCCCCAGGCACATTCAACTTTTTTCAAAAAATAGGCAGAGGCGAACCCGATGGATGACCGCCTCATGGTTTTAGATAACCTCAGAGATAACCTCAGACATCCGGGCTGTTGCCTTTACAGGTCAAAAGCGGCTCTATTTGCGCCTCAAGTTCTGCTTTACTGATGACCCCAACGGCGATCGCCAGTTTCTCTAGCGCTGCCATCCAGCACTGATAATAATCCCACTCAGGATCATCCAGGGCATGGGTTGCTTCCCATTCGTGAATGGTAGCAATCAACATCTGGCGAAACTCTTCCCATTCGTAATGTCCCTGCTTAGAGAGGGCGATCGCTACCGCAAAAGCCGTTTTTTCCCAGTCTCGCTCAAACGACAGATGCCCATTCTTGCGGGGAGGGGCATTGCCAGGAGTGTCCATCAAACTGGTCGCCGCAAAATGCTCAAACTTGGTGAACATCGATCGATCGTCCTGCTAACGGTTGACGGTAACTGTGGCAACGCCCATCATTGCCTCTGGCGTGAGCAATGATGCCAATTGCGCTTCACTCATGCCCTCTGTGCCAGCGGGTCGCATGGGTAGCACCCACCAGCGAATTTGGGCACTGCTATCCCAAACCCGTACCTCGACCGTATCATCTAACTCAACCCCAAATTCTTTCAGGACGACGCGGGGTTCTCTAACAACCCGTGCCCGGAAGGTGGGATCTTTGAACCAGTACGGCGGCAGTCCCAGCGTTGGCCAGGGATAGCAGGAGCAGAGCGTACAAACAATGATGTTATGCACCTCTGGTGTGTTCTCCACAATTCGCATGTGTTCACCTTCTGCTCCAGACATGCCCTCTGGAAAGTCCATTTCGGCACAGGCGGCATTGCAATCAGCAATTAACCGTTCCTTAAACGCCGGATCGACCCAGGCTCGTGCGACTAGCTTAGCCCCGTTAAAGGGACCCATCTCGGTTTCAAAATAGCTGAGAATTTTATTAACGGTGTTCCCGGTAATCACGCCTTTTTCGATTAGCAGCGATTCCAGAGCTTTCACCTTTGCCGCGCTGTAAATCTCGCGATCGGCACCATATTTGAATCCGTCATATCCACTCGGCATCCTGTTTCACCTTCAATAGTTCACTTTCGAGCGTGCTGCATCTTTAGAGTGTTGTCGATTAAATCTACGATCTAAGCAGCTTCCAAATACACTTCAAAGATGTCGTTGTAGTACAACGAGTTTGGTTCAACCAAGGCTGAAGCCCAAATGTCCTCTGGTTTCCATGCCAGACTGTAAACTGGCATTGGAGTCCCAATCCCATCCTCGGTGGGGAAGAAATAGGTGAAGGCTCCCTCATACACCTGCACCACTGTGGCGATCGTATTCCGCAACTGACCCGGTAGACGGGTGTGATCAACGGGGAAGGTGTTCTTAACCCTGACCGTATCCCCCACGCTGAACTTAGGAGTACCGGTGTAAGAACGTTTGGGAGAATCCCCTTCTCGTAAATATCGCTCAACCTGGGTATCGATCGCTGGATTGCCTCCAGATGGCAGCGGTGCCCCTGCCTTGGCGCTGTCTTCCAAAAACTCAGCCGTGCGCGTATCTAGTTCTTCCTGGGTGATATACCCTTCTTCCACAAAAAAGCCTGAAATTCCTCCTAACCACTTTTCGTAGTACCGCAACCGGAAGTATTCAAAGGGGTTCATGGCTTCAGCCCCCATTCTCAAATGCCCCCATGTCCAAAATGATTTAAATGCCGTTGGCACCTGCTCAATGGGATAAGGGGGAGTGGATGTATTGAGATGATTGCTTAACGCCATCATGGCAGTATGAATTCCAAAGATGCGTTCTTCCCAGGGTTCAACAAACACCTGTTTTTCATAGTTGATTGGGGCCAGTCCTTCTATACCCC
The DNA here is from genome assembly GCF_015207605.1 of Oculatella sp. LEGE 06141. Classification (GTDB taxonomy): domain Bacteria; phylum Cyanobacteriota; class Cyanobacteriia; order Elainellales; family Elainellaceae; genus Oculatella. Next base: position 5,820 of record NZ_JADEWO010000104.1, on the reverse strand, counting down.
CAAGGTTGTGCTGTATTTTCATGAGATCTCCCTTTTACCTAGGTTTTACGCAAAACACGCCTGAAAACCTGACCGCAGAACCGCTTCATCTAAGTTTCTGCCAATAAATACCAGTTCATTACGACGAGGTTCATTGGGCTTCCAGGGCTTGCCAGGTCTGCCATCTAGCGTCATGTGAACGCCTTGAAAGACGAAGCGGCGGTCTTCATCCACATCCACAATGCCCTTCATGCGGAAAATGTCTGTTCCTTGAACTTGAACCAGTTGATACAGCCAGCGGTTTAGTTTGTCACTATCGACGCTGCCCGATTCCAGGATCGCCACCGAGTAAATGGATTCGTCGTGAATATGGGCATCTTCGTCCAGAAATTGTGGATCGATGGTGAGGGCATTTTTTAGATCAAAGGTCTGTAAGTCCAGAACTGCATCCAAGTTCAGTTCACAGTTTTGGGTGGTATAAATTTTTGCAATCGCATTTATACCCTGAACTTTTAGTTCTAGCGATCGCAGCAGGTCTGGCAACACCAGATCTGTTTTATTGAGCAGTACCACATCGGCAAAAGCGATCTGCTCTTGCACTTCGCTACTGTCCCAATGTTCCCACACATGTTTAGCATCCACAACGGTTACCACTGCATCTAACTGAGTATTTCGCAGCAGCACCTCATCCACAAAGAACGATTGAATGACGGGAGCCGGATCGGCTAATCCAGTGGTTTCAATAACGATGTAATCAAAGCGATCGCGTCGCTCAATTAAATCATTGATCATCCGAATCAGATCACCACGTACTGTACAACAAATACAGCCATTATTCATTTCAACAATATCTTCATCGGCACTGACTACAAGCTGATGATCAATGCCTACCGCTCCAAACTCATTCACAATGACAGCAATGCATTTATTGTGGTTTTCCGTGAGGATTCGGTTGAGGAGGGTAGTTTTACCAGCTCCCAAATATCCGGTTAAAACCGTAACTGGAATCTTCTGCATCAATGCCACAGATTTAACTCCCTAAATACTCTCATTCCTTAAGCAATCTCTGCACAACTAACCCGAAATCCAATGATTCGATTTAATGAGGTTGCAGCATATCCCGATCGACTGGCCGAGCGCATATTGGCAGGTTTGTCTAGCCAGCTTCCACCCCGAATCGAGCGAATTTGAGCGTTGCCAGCATAGCGATCGCTACACCATTCCCAAACGTTTCCATGCATGTCATACAGACCAAAGGCATTGGGTGAAAAACTGCCCACGGGTACCGTTGTTTGCCGATACAGACCCTTGGCCTCTGTTTGATAGGGGTAGGTGCCCACATAGTTTGCCAGACTGCTGGTGATGGTTTCACCTGTATGAAATGGAGTCTGAGTCCCTGCCCGACAGGCATATTCCCATTGCGCCTCACTGGGTAATTGATATCTGCGCCCGGTATGGTTAGATAGGCGATCGCAAAACTCGACGGCCTCCAGCCAGGAGATACTTTCAACCGGATGGTTTACCCCATTGAAATGGGAGGGGGCTGGCTCAAGGTCACGTCTTACCTTCGGCAAGCGAGATACTGACGCCCATTGGGACTGGGTAATTGGATACTTACTCATGAAGAAAGGCTGAACTGTGATCGATCGCTGAGGATAGTCCTGAGCCTTACGGTCACGTTCACTCCGTGTTGTTCCCATCTTGAAATGACCGGGAGCGATCGCTACCATATCCAAATTTACTTGCTCATCAAGGCTCTCTGGAAAGAACTTTGCTTGATGCCACTGAGATGCTTTCAGTTGTCCCTTAGAGTCAACAGTAGGGACTTGAAAATCGAATAGTTTCAGCTCCAGACCATTGCTAGTCAATTGTGTTGACGGTAAAGCCAGTACTTGCGTCCTGGCACCTGCGACTAATCCAACACTACCCCATCCAGCATATTGAAAGAACTTACGTCGCTTCATCACTCACCCACTTCCTACTAAAATGATGCGAAAAAACCGACTCTTTTGCAAAGATTTATAGATCATCAAACTCTAGAAATACCCAGATATCGTTCTAGAACTACAAGAATGCAGTCAATATTCAAGTAGCTTTGAAATAAGCAACTTCAGGTAAGATATTGTGCCTCAACCTAATCTGTAGTTCAAATCAAATTAGTGCTAGAAAACAACCTTTAACCGAAATAGTTGTTAGACGCGATCGGATATGTTGCTACGGCTGTTTTTTATACCGAAAAAGATATTACTTACAAACGATCGACGCAATTGTATAGCTCGACACCATTCAATCCATGGGTACCCTAACTAGCCAGCAGGGTTTTGAGATGGTCATCAATGAACTGGGTATCTACTGGATTGGCACCACCGCCCGCAAAGTGACCCCAAACGGATTTGATTACCCGGAGTTCGGCATTTGGCATGAACTTCACTTCATACTCGTTGTCTTCGGGCGGAAAATAGAGATCCATTTCAGCGGGCATGACGATCGCCTTTGCTTTGATGGCACCGAGCGCTTTTTCAAAGTTGCCGTCAAAGCCGGGAGTATTCCCAATATTACCGTTTTGCCAGGTCCACAGCATGGTTAGTAGATTGTTGGCATCTTTCTTGAGAAAAAAGCCTTCCCAAAACTCTACAAGGAAATCTTCTAGCGATGAGTAGCCCTGTTGCAGGTAAACTTTCTCGCGGTAGTAGGCTTGAGACAGTCCCCAACCCGCATAGACTCTTCCCACTGCCCGTAATCCAGTTGTGGGCGGTTCGTCATACCAACCGCCTTTCCAAGCCACATCCGCTTGCAGCGCCGCTTTTACACCTTCCAGGAAAACAATGTTGTGCAAGCTCGTTTTAGCCGAGCCGCAAAAAGGCAGGATTCGCTCAACCATGTCTGGATAGCTAACGGCCCATTGGTAAGTTTGTCCTGCACCCATTGACCAGCCGACCACCAGCGCAATTTTCTCGATATCAAAGATTTCAGTCACTAAAGAATGTTGAGCGCGAACATTATCGTAGAAGGTGACATTGGGAAATCGGGCTTTGTTGTACGGCTGTGGCGTGTTGCTTGGCGAAGACGATAGGCCATTGCCGAGCATGTTGGGAATGATGATGAAATAGTTCTGCGGGTCTAGCGCCATGCCATCCCCAATCAACCATTCATTATCATAATGTTGGCCAGAGTACCAGGTTGGATAAACAATTACATTGCTTTTATCGGCGTTGAGAGTACCGTAGGTTTTGTAGGCCAGTTTGGCATTTCGAAGCGTTGCCCCCGACTGAAGCGTAAAGTCGCCCAACTCAAAAATTTTGTAGTCAGTCATTTGAAACTACTCCTTGTTGATCAATGGTTGATTGATGAGGCGATTTAGAGTGCTTTAGCTATACCGAAACACATCTAATATTCGATTCCGCAACTGTTCTGGAATGCTGTGTGTGACCTGATATTCTGCTTGTTCCGAATTTTTGGATAGTGCTTCGGCAACTTGATCAAGCACATCAAAGACCAGAGGTACTCCTAACTGAAGGCTCTCCAAAAGCGATCGTTGAGCAAATACATCTTGAGGCGTTCCTTCTAGAACTAATGTGCCGTGATCCAGAATAAAAATCCAGTCTGCCCAACAGTATGCCAGGTCTAGATCGTGAGTTGCCATCACAATTGTGGTTCCCATTTCGTGAATCTGCCGCAATTTGGTCATTAAGTCGCGGGTGTGGCGTTGGTCGAGATAGGCGGTTGGCTCATCTAACAGTAAGAGTTCGGGCTGGAGAACCATAACATCTGCCAGCGAAACCCGCTTTTTCTGTCCCAGACTCAAGTGATGAACTGGACAAGCCGCTAGCTCAGATAAGTTAAACGTTGTGATGGCTTTTTCCACTCTCTGGTTAACTTCTGGCTCCGGCAATCCCAGGTTGCACAGTCCATAGGAAATATCTTCTTCTACGGTTGAAGCAACCAACTGCTGCTCTGGGTCTTGAAACACCAGTCCCACCTTTTGCCGCAAATCCATCAGGGAATGGCGATCGTAACGCATGGGTGAGCCTTGCCAGTGGACGGCACCGCCCTGGGGCTTATAGAGACCGTTTGCCAGAAGAAACAGCGTTGTTTTGCCGCAGCCATTGTGCCCCAGCAGCGCACAACGTTTGCCCCTGGGAATGCGTAGCGTTAAGCTTTGGAGGGCAGGCTGGGGACTGGTGGGATAGGTGTAATTGACTTTCTCAAATTCCAACAACATAGTGCCATCCTGTGAGCATCACTAGCAGAGTGCAGCCAAACAGCGCCTCAAAGCTGTAGCGCCTGGACGGTTGGTATTGACGAGAGTGACAGACGCGAAAATCTCCGGTAAACCCGCGAGAGTTGAGAGTGAGTGATATCTGACGATAGTTTTTTAAGGTGCGCTGGAGCAATTGTCCAATCAGCAGCCCTAAACTCTTCATCCAGAGTTTGCGGGTGCGGTAGCCGCCACGAGATTGTTGAGCTGTCCACAATTGGTTTGCGGTTTGCAACAGGACAAAGATGAAGCGATACATCATCATCATCAGTTCAATGAGCAACGCAGGGCAGCCAATGCGACGAAGCACGCTCAAAATCTCAGTAAAGGGAACCGTCAGGATCACAAAGTAAAGGCAGGCCGTTGAAGCGATCGCCCGTGCCCCCAATTCCCCAGCCTGTTGCACTCCCCGATAGCTCAGATAAACATAATAGTTTCCCCAGGTGAACCCTTGCCAAACATCTGCTTGCACCGACGACAGGTGAGACAGATCGATGCCATTCACAATCAATGCAGGCAAACTGGTGAGCCAGAAGGCAATGGTAATCGAGAGCAGCCGCAGATAAACTGATGCTGGAATGCCCGCATAGACCATCGTCCAAATACTAATCCAGCCTGCGATCGCAAGTTGTACTGGAACCTGAGCGGCATAGGTGATGAGTAAAAGGGCGATCGCAAACAGCAGCTTATGTTCGGGTGGCAATTGTCGCAATCGACTACCGTATGCCAGGGTATCAATTTGGAGAGAAGACATCGGCTGTCTATGCTCCTGCGAAGGTGGAACGACTCTCTGGCAGGGGCGGAATCTTAGCCAACACGTTCTTCTTCAGCAGTTCAGGGCACTTGATGTAAGAGAGCGTGCCGTCCGGTTTGGTGTGATATTGGTTTGCCCCCATCATTACAGCGGCAGCAGTTGACTCTAAATGATCTTCATCCACCGGCAAGTTACCGAACAAATAGGTGTGTTTACCAGAGGCACTGAGAGCGATCGCACAATTTTGTTCGCACGCTCCTAAACACTCCGTTGGTTGAATCGTGAATGCTTCTAGAGATGCACTTTCCTGGAGAGCTTGTAACTGCCTGAGAAGACGCTCACCACCACTGGTGCGAATAGCTTGCTTGGTTCGATGGGCACTTTCACAGCTTGTACAAACGAACATAACGTGTTGATGCATTGCTCAATCCTGTGACGGTGTGACGGGCGATTATGAAATGGGTATGAGGTAAGGAGTTATTGACCTGGTGTTGATTGATGGTGTGGAGCCGAGCCTTAGGGAAGTTTTTCCCCCAAACCCCCTCATGGAGGGACAGCCCTTTTTCCAAAAACCCCCTCCGAACAGGCTCTAGTAGCCTAAGGCGGGAGTGAGCATACTATTCCTGCTCCGTCATTGGTCATTTGTTCAGATTAACCAATAGTATTGGGATTCCTGCCTGAGCCTACTAGTGACGTGATATCCATCGCTTCGCATTGCTGAGTTGGAGAAAATTGAGACGAAACGTTAACTGTCCCTTGCCACTTAACCGATGCGAAGCGCGCTTTGAGACCAACCAAGCCATCCCTTGCGGAGGGGGTGGGGGGGACG
>NZ_JADEWO010000103.1 GCF_015207605.1 Oculatella sp. LEGE 06141 | reverse complement strand
CCCCCCCACCAACGCCACCCGCTGTCCGGGTTTTACCGAAAAATTCAAGTTTGCAATTAAGGGAGGCGCTAAGCGGCTATAGCCAAAAGTGACGTTTTGCAATTCAACATAACCCTGCAACTTTGAGCGGAACGGCGCAAACTGCAATACGGTCTTTGCGGCATTCTCTTGATTCACCTGACTATTTACATGATTCTCTGTTGTCGTCAATGCGGTGGGCTGAACGATTTGCGGATCGATCGGGTTTCGCAGCACATCATCCAGACGTATCAAGTTGCCCTCTAATTCTTGCAGGGTGCTGCCAAAATTCACCAAGTTATTCACTGGCATCAGGAAGCTCTGCATCAGTCCTTGAAACGCAACCAGCATCCCAATGCTGAGATGCCCGTCCATGACGCGGAAGCCACCTATAACCAGCAATAGCATCGCCGAAAGCACAGAGAGGAAGGCGGGTAAAACTGAGAAAGTTTGGTTCGTCACGCCTAACGCTTGCTGCGAGTTAATTGCTTTCGTATAATATCCTGCCCACCGGGTAAAGAAATCTGACTCTAAGCCAGATGCCTTAAGGGTTTCAATGCTTTGCAGTGCTGCGATCGATATTCCTGCCGCCTTACCATGCTCCTGAATCAACCGCTGGTTCGTGTCAATGCGGTTGCGTGCGAGCCACTGTAGAACCATGATATTGATCATGGCAAAGCTGACTACCAGTAGAGTCAGCACCCAATCATACTGCACCATAATGAGGGCGTAAAAGATCACCATGACAGCATCAACTGCTGTAGTTGCTAAGTGCCCCGATAGAACATCTGCGACTTGATCATTCAGGCGAACACGATTGCTAATTTCTCCGGCAAATCGCTGGGCATAGAAGCCGATTGGCAGTCGTAAGATATGCCAGAGAAACTTACTGGATAGACCAATTGATAGTTTAATTTTGAGACGGCGGAGACAGTTTAAGCGTAATACCGTTAATACTCCCTGAATCACAGCCGTGAATATCATACCAATGAGTAAAGGACGCAACCATTGCTGTCGTCCTTCTATTAGAATCTCATCTACAAAAACTTGACTGAATACCGGAATAACCATACCCGTAAGCGTCAAGAGAAATCCAGCGGCGATGCAATAGGCGATCGCTCCAACTGAACCGCCTAGCCGTTCTTGGAGGGCGGCTCCAAGGCTCGGCTTTTGCCCCCCTTTCGTGAAAATTGAATCCGGCTCCAGGGTTAGGACAATCCCCGTGTAGCTGCCATCAAATTCTTGCCAGGATACCGATCGTGGGCCGGTCTCTGGATCATTCAAGTAAACCCGCTGTTGGCTGTACCCTTCAACCACTAGAAAGTGATTGAAGTTCCAAAAGACGATGTAGGGTAGCTGGAGCCTTGCCAACTGGTCAATCTCTACTTTCAGCCCCTTCCCCTGAAGTCCATAGATTTTCGCTGCTTGCAGAATGTTGGACGCTTTGCTGCCATCCCGAGAAACCCCACAGGCTTGCCTTAGTTCAGCCAGGGGCACAATTCGACTGTAATAGCTCAGAATAATCCCCAGGGCTGCCGCGCCACATTCCACCGCTTCCATTTGCAGCAGGGTGGGAGTCTTAACGCGAGTGTTCCCGTTCCCCAATCTTGTTTTGAGATGAGACAGTGGATTAACCTGTATCATCCAGCTCAAATTAGTAAACACCGCTAGCAGACCTCAAGATTGGCAAAACAAAGGTAATAGGAGCGCGTTCTTCTACCTTGACGCGAACGATTGTGGTTGTACCAGAAGAAATCTGCGTTTCTGGTCCTTGAGAGGAAGACCACTTGTATCCACTAACCGTATTGGGATCTAGCATGAGTCGACTGGAGATTTGAATCAGACTGGATTGATCCGCCGCCAGATCTTCTACTACCTCTGCGTTGCCAACCACTGCTGTCGCTCCCGCACGGGTCATTGGGAACGGTGAAACGGTGGTGACAACACCCATGATGCCGCCAAAGCGCTCTCGCTTAACCACTTGCGGGGTGATTTGGATGGACATTCCCTCTTGAATTTTCTTGCCATCCTCAACGTTGAAGTAGGTAATGCCCTCTAATGCTTCAGCGCTATCTTCTTCCGCCAAATTGGCAATCCGGCTTCCAGCGCTAATGACCTGATTTTGAGTGACTGCAATCTCTAATACCCGTCCGTCTTGTTGGCTAATGATTTGTCCGTTGTTGCTCAGTTGCGATGTCAGTTGAGCAATTTCTCTTTGCGTTTCCTGAATTTCTTTTTTTCGAGCCGTTGAAGCTTCTAAATCTTGTCGATTTTGCTCGGCGGCGCGGCTGTCTAGTTCTTGTAATTGAGCCTGTAGATTGGCGATCGTTTGCAAATTTTCGAGAGACTGCTGTTCGGCATCTAGCAATGCATCATTGGTCACAATCCTTTGGGTATACAGTCGTTTGCGAACTTGTAAGCGTTGCTGATAGATTGCAGTTAAGTTTTGCTCATTCTGGAGACTCTGCTGAAGAAATTGGCGCTGTTGCTGAATGGCTCGTTTTTCTGCTTCAGTGCTGGCGTTTTGCAATGAACCAACCTGCTGATCCTGGCTTTGGAGTTCTGCAAGTTTGGCTTGCTGCTGGTTTAGCTGTTCTTGAAGTTCAGATTGATCGATCGTGCCAATCACCTGTCCGGCTTTCACAACATCTCCCACTTTGATCTTAAGTTCGATTAGCTGTCCGGTACTTTTGGATTGCAGCGGGACAACGTTGCCCGGAAACACCAGAATCCCTCGCCCTTCAACTGTGATTGGGATGCGTCCAAAAATACTCCACAGCAAGGCAACGAAGACCAAAGACCCTAAAGCGGCTAAAGGTATCCAGCTTCCAGGGTTGACCACCTGCATGAGTTGGTCAAGTCGTTCTGGAGACGATAAACGTTCTAATGATTTTTTGCGGAACAGATTTTGCTTCTGCGCGATCATCTGATTCCTCCATCATGCCAACCAGACTTTTCAGTGAGAAAGTGGGAGTAGAAGTATTGTTGAGGGCAATAACAACACTCCCATTTAACTAGAAACTTGAGTTGAGTTTTTCAGAGATTCAACACTGTTTTATTTCTTCCCGGATTGCATCGCTGTTAAAAAGCGATCGCAACATAACTTAGAGCTGGAGCCAACTTGCCGAAACTAAGGATAACGCCACAGACCAGTACGGCGACGAAGTAATTGACGCCGTGCTTCATCGAGCGGATTCGGACGAGGGCATCCTCCTGTAATGCTTGCCAATTCATCCTCAGAAAGGGAAAGCAAGGGTTCTTCAGCAATCTGCTGTGTTTGATTTTGAACTTGCATTATGTTGCCTCCAAATTAGATGAGTTGAACGTCAAGAAGATAGACAATCTATCTTTTCAATGAAGCTTGTTTGCCTTCCATTAATTAGTTAGATGTGCGAGTAAAAACCTCGACTTAGATTCCTCTAAAATTTTGTTCTCCACAGACTTCCAAGCACATGACCAGTACCATAGTTGTTATTCGACTCAGATACATTCTTCCCATTCAACCCATCAGATAGTCCCTGTGACAAATCTCTGTAGCCTTCGTTGACGGCATTCCATGTATCGTCCCACCAGCCTCCTCCAGCAATTGCTTCTAACTCCTCAGCATTCAGTTCATTAATATCTTGAAATTCTAAAATCGGTAAGTTGATCTCGTTAACGTTTTCCATTCTTCTTTCTCCTGTCTAAGTGATTTCAGGTTTCTTGAGTTGCTTAGAAGTTATTTGTTATAACTTCCCCGCGTTACACACCACTGTAAAAGTGGAAAGCATAGATGCCAATGCACAATATTTAGATGGTTGTTAGATTTAGCATTCTGTTTTGTGTTGATGTAGACGCAGATCGGCATCGTTTAAGTCGTGCGCTGTGATTCTCTCCAGATTTGGGGAGTTGTGCCATAGTGATGGCGGAACTGACGAAAGAAATAATTGATATTTTGGTAACCCACTGTTTCCGCAATTTGATTAACCGTCTGGTTTGTCTCCCGAAGTAAACAGCTTGCCTGAGCCAGCCGATGTTCAATAATCCACTGGTTCACCGTCTGTCCGGTTTCACGCCGCACTAAATCTGTTAAATAGGCCGGAGAATAGCCAAAGGTTTTCGCCACATCGCAGAGGCTGATTGACTGATAGTAATGGGTGGCAATGAATTGAAGAATGGATTGTACCTGATTGTGCACACAAAGTTTTGATTGTTTTTTCATGCTTAAACAGAAGAAAACGTGACAGTGACTGTGTTCTGATCGCCACGTCGTCTGACTGTGCCATGGCTCAACACTGCCTGATCGCGGATGACACGTTGGGAATGAGCGATCGCTGACAGTACGGCAAGGTTTGACAGTGTATTGTGACGATCATAATTCAGGAGATGCACTGTCAAAACTTGCTTCTAAGAATGTCTAGACGAAAACAAAGTTTTGGCTGCTCACGTTAGTCGAATCTTGAATCACCCCAATCAGGTCATTGCCAACGTAAATGCCCGTGTCTTTGGCTGAGGAGCCAAACCAGTTTTGATTTTTCACCAGTCGATAGCTGCTAGAGCCGTCGTGAGCTTGAATGCGATCCTCTCTCGGATTCCAATCGGCAATCCGGGCATAAGAAGCATCACGACCGTTGCTGGTTCGACCACCCAGATAGAACACCCCCGTTGTATCACCGAGCATAAAGGTATCCCTTCCCCGTCCGCCAATTAAGGTATCAATTTCTCGGTTATATCCCCAAGAAAAGCCGCGCAAGGTGTCGTTTCCGGTTCCACCATTGAGTTCGTCGCTGCCCAAACTACCAATTAGTAAATCATTGCCACCGTAGCCCAACAATTTATCATTACCTGACCCTCCATAAAGACTGTCACCGTAGGCATCGCCGAATATTGAATCATTTCCACCATATCCTTGTGCGACCAGATTGGTGTTTCCTCGATAGTCAAAGTAATCATTGCCGCTGCTGCCATCGTAATAGAAAGTCATGATGGATGCTCCAAGAGTGTGTTAAGCCGGATTTAGGGAATCAATTAAGAGCAGTTCTAGAGAGCGTTGAGTTGCTCAGCCCGTCATCGATCGCCTGTCGTACCTGCTTGACGAGATATGATTCGGCGCTGTAAAAACCTATGCAATGGTTCAAAAATTTTGCGATCGCTCAGCAGCGGCAAACTGCATAGATCTGGCAGATTCAGAATCAAGAAAGACTGCTAGCGCGATCGTGTCAGACTCAATGGTGTAAACGCTCCAGGATCTGGCAAGGTGGATTCTGTCGCCATCGAAGGTGAAGAATCCTAATAAAGATGCTAGAGACGGAGTTTTTCGTTCTAGCTCCTGAGCCTAGTTGAATAGAGGTTAAGGTATCTGTCCGATCTGATTGCATAGGTCTTTCAGTCCCGAATCAAGAATCATGGCAGGTGATTCGAGTTAAAACGGATGAAGGCAATGATGACTCGATGCTCTAAGGATAGAGAAACACTCATGACTGCATCAAACTATTGGCAATTGGTGCGGCTCGACGGCACAGGAGGGCGGCGCGTCGAGGAAGTGGCGATTGCCAAAGCCTTCTTCCAAGACCGTTTTCCAATACTTGCGGCTCAGCCAGCGATTGCAGATGCGCCCATTCAGCGAGAACTCATGCAACTGCTACGAACGGCTGCAAATTCGATCGATCGCCAGCGAGCAGCATGGTGTTTGCGCTGCTTCATTTCTCACCAAATTGAGCAGGTTTGTGTGCAACTAGAAGTCAAATTTGGCACACAGCATGGCTTTACTCGATACGATTTATTTCCGTTTGTGCTAAATGATCATCTCGTTGCGGATCAGCGCTTTGATCAAGCATCAAATCGGCAGGTTTCGACCCAGTATCGACCGCTGGCAGTTGAAATTTTAGAAACGTTTGATAGCGATCGCGCTGGTTTAAGTACCTGGGTGACAAGGCAAGTTCGGCATCATCGTGAACTGCGAGCATTTTTGCATGAGCATGGCGTTCTGTTAGCGACCGACTGGGGCATTTTGAACGACACTAACCCGGAATCACTGCGATCGATTTTGACAGAATTCTATCGGTTAACTCCAGATGAAATCGCTCCCGCCTATCGTTTATTGCAGATCTATCACGAGGTTTACCGACGCGATCGCCTCCAGCAACGCCAGCTTGGACGCTTGAGAGATAAAGAAGTCTGTGCTGCGCCCAGTCTTGATCAATTGACGCGCATTGCTGAAGCATTGCCCGCAGAAATGCGGGTTGCTTTGCAATCACCTGAGCGCATTCTGAGCCAGCTTCAAAAAATCGCCTCGCAACTGCGTCAATATCGCCTGCATCGGATCGGAAAAACCTTGCCCACCCAATCGCTCGATCGACCGGGAACAAAATTGCTCGTGGCGGAACTGTCAGCCGTTGAACCTGAAATTGATCTCGAAGAAGAGAGTTTTCTAACGTTTTATCGCGAGCAGGTAATGAACTGTCTCGATCGATCGCTAGCGCAAGTCACGAGCGATCGTGTTACTTACTTACAGCGCAAAAAAGCAGAAGCAGCGCAGCAATTTCTAATGGCCTTGAAACTATTTCACTGTAAAGGCCAATCAATGAGTGAAATTGCGCCACAAGTTGGACTGCAAGCTCAGTTTCAGGTAACTCGCCTGCTGAAGCTAAAAGAATTTCGGGCAAATGTGCGATCGCGACTACTGCAATTGCTGTTCCAGGTCGTTGTAGAAAAAGCTAAAACCTACTCTGACGCGGCTCGATTACAAAAGCTCAATCAGCAAATTGAAATCATTCTTGAAGAACAGATCGATGTGCTGATCCAGCAGACCGAGAAGGAAGGGGCAGTTGCTAAGAAACATCCGCTTCGCAGTTTGTTTGCACGTCGGCTTTGCCGTCACTTAGATCTTAGGAGTAATACCCCATGACACCATCCTCAGACCTCATCGATTTCCTGGAGTCGGAAGCGCTCACCGACGAGCAGATTGAATTATCACTCGATCAAATGGAGCAGGCGGCACAGTTAAGCCAATCGGGTGCTGATGCGTCTCAGCAGTGGCAGCTTTATCTTCATGCTTTGGCACTCGCTGGGTTTAAGCAATGGATAGAAGAGTGGACAGCGGAATTAGAAATTGACGATTCGCGCTGTTCGATCGCTCAACCTAATCAATTTATTGCGGTTCATCACCTCTTTGTTGCAAAGTTTAATCTGTGCTTGATTGCGGCTCCAACGTTGTTAAATCCGACGATTCATCTTCCGAAAGCCATTGTTGATCTACGTCGATTTACTCCACATATTTATGTGTTAATCGAGGTTCAAGAGGAGCAAATGCAGGTTAAAGTGTCTGGCTATTTGCGCCGCGATCGCTTATTTGAGCAACAACAATCGTATCCGCTCAAAACCGTGCCGAATGAGATGTATGCGGTTCCGCTCGATTGGTTTAATCTTGATCCAACTGCACTGTTGTTAGAGTTGCGCTGTCTTAAGCCCTACCCAGTGGATTTTCTGCCTCAGCCGCCGCGAGTCATTAACGTGCGTCACTGGCTCAGTGATCGCCTCGATGATCTGGCGTCGGAATTGGGCTGGAGGCTCATGCCGCCGATCGCTGCTGCCGCCTTGCGCTCTGCTCAACAAGAACTGTCAACTTTAGAGATTCCAATTCCACCACAGGCGCGGGGTGCCTATCAAGAAGTGCAATTGGGCAGGGTGACATTGCGCCTTCAGGCCGCGGCCTGGGTGCTCTCTGCTGCAAGCGAAACGTTTGAGTGGACGCTGTTGATTACCGTGAGCGGCGATCGCTTACCGTTGGGAACTTGCCTGCGGATTCGAGATGACACTCAGTTGCTGTTTGAGCAGACGGTGGAACGTGCAGAGGCGACAGCACTCTTTGCACAAGTAGGCGGCGACTTGAGCGAGCGATTTTGGGTGACGATTGATCAACCTGACGGCAGCGCGATCGGCTTGCCGCCATTTTGCTTCGAGCCAGATTTTGCAGCATGATTGGCAACATGAATCGATTTCGACTCAAGGTTCAAAAAGTTGAGCAGCACTGTTTGTTTGAACTTTCTTGGGGTCAAGCACAACAGATGGTCGCGACCTTAACCGACTCTCCTGCGCTAGCAGAACACTATCAAGACTGGCGGCGTATCTACCTGAGCTTTTATAAAACCGCAGAAATTCCTTTATTTCCAACATCCCCAATTGATCCGGGACTGCGCGGCAGAAAAATTATTGGCGGGGAGCTTGTCCCAGCGGCGATCGATTGGCACACTAAGCTGGTCGAAGCTGAAATCAAGTTACTTAACGAGTTCTATCGCTGGCTGCGGGGTGCGGAACTGTTTGAGATTCGAGCCACGCTGGCTCGTGCCAGTCAGGTGAGCGATCGCCTCGATTTGGTGTTAACCTGCACCGGGATTGAACTGGCGCGACTGCCCTGGGAAGCCTGGGAGATTGGCGCAGATTTTGCGGCTACCGGAGCCATTCGGATTGTGCGAACTCCAGCCACGATTCGATCGGATGCCACTTTTTCCGCTCGTCAGCCGCGAGGTCGAGCCAGGATTCTGGCGATTTTAGGCGATGACACTGGCTTGAACTTCCAGACCGATCGCGAGGCAGTGCGATCGCTGGATACGGTTGCCGAAGTCACGTTTGTCGGCTGGCAACCGGGACAAACCGCAGCCGAGGTAAAAACACAAATTCGGGATGCGATCGCCGCTCAACCGGGATGGGATGTACTGTTTTTTGCCGGACACAGCAACGAGGCAGAAACGACCGGAGGCGAATTGGTAATCGCGCCCAACGTTTCGATCACCATTCACGATATTGCTCCGCAACTGACAGCAGCCAGAGAACGGGGGCTGCAAGTTGCCATCTTCAACTCGTGCAGTGGCTTGAGTATTGCCGAATTTTTGATCGATTTTGGTTTTGGTCAAGTTGCCGTGATGCGTGAACCCATTCACAATCGCGTTGCTCAAGAATTTCTGGTGCAGTTTCTGCGCGGCTTGGCAAATCGGCAGGATGTGCATGAATCGCTGCGGTCGGCCTGTCGATTTTTGCGCTTAGAGAAAAACCTCACCTACCCGTCTGCCTATCTGGTTCCCGCGCTGTTTTGCCATCCAAATGCGCCGTTGTTTCGGCTCGCCTCTGGCTGGAAGCAACGGTGGGCACAGCGCTTTCAGTCGCTTCTGCCGTCTCGCCTCGAAGCGATCGTCCTGGCTGTCGGTATTGCTCTCAGCCTATCGCCCGCCCAAGCGGTTCTCCTCAATACCCGGCTTTGGATGCAGGCAGTCTACCGCGACTTCGCCCATCAAGTTCCTGCCCAAACTGAGCCGCCTCCCATCGCGTTAATTCAGATTGATACAGCTTCGCTTAGCCGCGCTCGGCTCTCAAAGCTTCAGCCGATCGATCGCCGCTATCTAGCAAAGCTGCTCGATCGGCTCACCGAATTAAACGCTTCCGTGATTGGCATTGATTTTGTCCTGGATACGCCGCAGCCAGAAGATGCCGCCTTGCAGAAAGCAATTCAAACGGCGATCGCTCGCCATCAAACCTGGCTGGTGTTTGGTGCTGCGCTTGACGATCAAGCAGTTGAAGTGGGCGTTCATCAAACCCAAATTGCCAGTCCCGCCTGGAGTCTCCAGGCGAATATCGACGCCAATTTAGAGTACGTGATGTTGCCCTACCCGGACGAAGACTGTCGGCAGACCTGTCCGTTTACCTACCTGCTCTCACTTGTTCACACCGCGCAATTGCACAGCACCGACCTGCCTGAGCCGACGCTCCACCAGACCGCGAATTTGCGATCGCAACTCCTCGACACGATCGACGCTCAGCGTCCGCCCAGCCAGAGGCTCACCGCCGTCCGCCAACTCCATCTCGCGCCGATAAGCATCTGGGCATATGACCGATTCGGGCAGCATTGGCTAGAGCCGATCGTAGACTACTCAATTCCCAGCGATCGCGCCTACGAGCGAATTTCCGCCTGGCAAGTGCTAGATGCCAATCAGCCACCTGCTAATTTTTCTGAGCAAATCGTGATTATCGCACCGGGAGCCGATGAACGCTTGGGCATGGCTCCGGGCGAACCCGATCGCTTTCCCCGCCCTACCGCGCTGCGCTACTGGCAACCTCAAACCTACTGGCTCACCGGAGGCGAAGCGAATGCCTACATGGTTCACCATCAGCTTAACCAGCGACTCGTCATTCCGATTCCCGATCTATGGATGCTGGCGATCGCTGTGCTGCTGGCAAAAGTGGTGCGGCTTCGCAGGCGATCGCCCTGGACACCAAAACAGCACCTCGCTGGATTGAGCGCGGCAACCCTCCTCTATGGACTTCTCAGCCTCCAGCTTTATATCTCCGCCGCAGTATTGCTGCCCTGGCTTTTGCCCACCGCTCTGTTTTGGGCGTACCGTCTTCCCGCACTCAAAAGGCAACCTCATGGTCAACTTCATTAAACCTCACTGGATTCTACTCGCGCTATTCATTCCCGCTGCACCCTCACCCCTCCACCCTTCTAGTCCCTCACCTCCTTACATCGCTTCCCTGCAATATCATTTTTCTGCTGTCCCTAACTCCAAACAACGCCGCCCCAGGCGACGGTTGGGTGGGCGGGGAAATGGCAACATCTGTGTGCTTTCTCCAGGATTGTTAGAGCAACAAAACATAATTTGGAGCGATCGCCCCCTGTTTGTGTGGAATGCACCGCCAGAAGTGACGATGCAGCAGCTTGAGGTGATTGACGAAACCAGAAGATTGGTATGGGAGAAATCGTTGGCAGCCACTGACCAAACGGCGCGATATGAAGGGCAACCGCTGCAACCGGGTCAGTTCTATACTTGGCGATTGTACTGGCGGGTGCAAAATGCACAGTACAGTGCAGATTACACCTTTCAACTGATGGAAGCAAATCAGCGCAACCCAATGACCGCCGATCTGCAATCGCTTACTCGCCCATTGCCGACGGCTCAATCGAGTCCAGAAGCGATCGCCCATCAGCAAGTGAATTATCTGCTCAATCGCTCGGAACCACTGTGGTCAGATGCGCTACAGGTGCTTTATTCGATCGAGAATCCCTCCAGCCAAACCACGCAACAGATTCAAGATTGGATCAATAGAGCTTGCAGTAATGAAGAAAGGCAAAGGTAACAATTCAATCTACTTAGCTTGACTTTATCCATCAGGCAGCAAAGCAAAGCAAGTCAAATCAACAGTTGAAGAGGGAGCGAGGAATATTTACCGTATCGGCTTGAGGAGTAGACAACTGAAAAAGACGAACGTGCCAAAGACGTTGACGTACCAAGGCTAGGGCATTGGAGAAGGGACGTTGTGAGGTAACTGGAACGGATGCAAGAATTGGGCTTGATGGGCTAGCAAAACCACGATGGAGAAGAGCGTTAATAGTGCTGGAGTGGTTCTAAGGATCGCCAGAGGTGACCATTGCCTTTGGGATTCCACACCCAAGTGAGTGCACACTTCTTCAAAAGTGACTTCAAGTTGCCAGCGCCAGCGTAACCATTGCAAGATTTGCTGTGGTTGAGCACAGAGGTCAGTACACAGTAGGGCTTGGGTTTGAAAACGACCTTGGGGGTCTTGGATTAAGAACCAGCGAATCGGTACAAGTGGCAGACCACTGTGATACCACACAGCCGTGCAAGAGGCAATTTGCAGGGCATATTGCCAGCAATTCTCAGTTTGGCAAAAAGGTATTCAAGTCCTGGCAATAGCGGTATTGTAAGGACACCTGAGAGAGCCAAGAGAGCCAGAACCGTTGAAAGAACGGGGGTTGTTTGACACAGTAGCGGATTCTTTTCGCCAGCGACTGTCCTCGCTACCGGACAAATGCACTGGCAAGAATACCCGCTATGGGATGGAAGATGCCGCCTTGAGAGGATGTCTGAGAAGCCCAGCCATAGCATAGAAGGAAAAAAGCTCCCATCCCGTAAGCTGTCAGAAGAAACAACGACTGACTGGGGTAATGAGAGCAATGAGATCATCTTATCCGACCGATTTAACTGATGAACAATGGCAACTGCTGCTCACGTTACTGCCTGGTGCTAAACCAAGCGGGCGACCACGCAGCGTCGATGTGCGAGCTGTTGATTCAGCAGGTAACACCTTGGACTTCATGTTGAGCGCAAAGCGAGATGGCAAGGCAGCAGCACGCTTCTTTCGCAAAGTACTCAAGGCTCAGCACACTCAGACTCCACGAGTGATTAACGTGAATAAGAATTCGGCTTACCCAGTAGCAATGGAAACGCTGAAAGGGGATGAGACGTTAGATGAAGTAACGGAATTATGGCAGGTGAAATACTTGAACAATGGAGTTGAGCAAGACCACAGAAACATTAAGAGAATTATCAGAGTGATGATGGAGTTTCGTTCAGTAGTGCGAGAAAAACTTGAGGGGAATTGAGGCGATGAATATGATCACAAAAGGACAAGTAAAAGGAGTCGAACAAGGGGACAGTGTGTCTCAAGTGAAATTTATCGAAGCGATCTTTGGAATGACTGCTTAAAACGATGACTTTGATGGAAATCCTTTGCCTTTAAGGAGTTTTTGCGACACAACCACTTACCCTGCGGATACCCAAAGCTGTTGGACATCATAAAACTCACCTCGTTGTTCAATGGCATACTCTCCGAGCAGTAGAGCCAGCCATAATTGCACCAATGGCATTTGCACCGACTGCTGAAGCTGCACGAGAGGAATAGTTGAGACACGATGTTCTTCCATCCAATGAGCGATCGCCCTTGTCCAAGTTGAAACATCTTCATCGTGAGCAAGACTGAGTGCCTGATTAAAGACCTCCACGTCTGTCAATCCCGGATGCGAGAGTGTTTAGATTTTTGTGTCAGCTTTTAGATTGTCAATAGTTGAAGCGTCCTGGAAATAGGATAGCAAAATGTGACAAGGCTGCCTTCCAATCTTTAATCGGTCGGTTCCAGCACTTGGCAATGTTGTGCATTGCCAAATACATCAACTTGAAAACAGACTCCTCATCTGGGAACACAGCCTTGGTCTTAATTACCTTGCGCAATGAGCGATTGAGCGACTCAATTGCATTGGTGGTGTAGATGACTTTGCGAATATCCATTGGATACTCAAAGATGGGAATAATGTTCTCCCAGTGCCGAATCCAAATCTGGCTAATGGCTGGATAAAGGGCATCCCACTTGGCCGAAAATGCATCCAGAGGGCGTTGCATAATGAAGGGAGGAATTAGGATGAGTTCTCATGCAATGTCCAGAGTGCCAATCTACTCATACCCGTAAGAACGGCAAGAGAAGGGGTAAGCAAAATTACATCTGTGTCAGTTGTGGTCGTCAGTTCATTGATAGCTATAGTCCGCCTCAAGGATACGGTGAAGACATCAAGCAGCAATGCTTACGCCTGTATGTCAATGGCATGGGGTTTCGAGCCATTGAACGAGTCACAGGTGTGCACCATACCACTGTGATTTACTGGGTCAAACAGGTTGGAGAACACCTGCCTGATGCATATAAACCCGAAGCAGTTCCGCAAGTCGGTGAACTGGATGAACTCGAAACTTTTGTGGGGGCTAAAAAAACAAAATCTGGCTCTGGACAGCGGTAGACCACTTTCGAGCAGGCATTTTAGGGTGGGTGTTAGGTGACCATAGTGCAAAGACGTTTGAACCGTTGTGGGCAATTGTTGGCGCATGGCACTGTTATTTCTATGTCACGGATGGTTGGAGTGTCTATGCAAGATTTATTCCACCGGGAGATCAGATTGTGAGCAAAACCTACATGACACGAGTGGAAGGTAAAAATACCCGCCTACGCCACTATCTGGCTCGACTACATCGCAAAACATTGTGCTATTCCAAATCAGAAGAAATGCTGAGGCAGTCAATCCGCTTGCTACTTCACTACTTGAGATTTGGCGATGTCCCGATTCCTGCTTGATTCC
>NZ_JADEWO010000102.1 GCF_015207605.1 Oculatella sp. LEGE 06141 | reverse complement strand
GCTCTAGTAGGAGATGCCGACACCGTTGCTGCCCGCATACAGGAATACGCCGATTTGGGCATTGATACCTTTATCTTCTCGGGGTATCCCCATCTGGAAGAAGCCTATCGAGTTGCGGAATTGCTGTTCCCGAAACTGCCGCTGTCTAATGTATCGTTGCCCGCACCGAGCCGGATGATGAGTCCAATTGGAGAGATTATGGGCAATGACCGGATTCCAACCAGCGCCAGCTAAACCTGCCGCAGACCAAGCATTCTCGCCGCTGTAGACTATCCTGCAACTGAATGGAGTCGGACACTACTATGCAAATAGCACCCAACTTTGTATCCGAAAAATCGTGGGAGCGATCGCTTCCCTGGCAACAAATCACTCCCTGGATTGTGCCGCTAGGGTTGCTGGTGATTTGGCAATTGCTAGCTCAATTTGGCTTCATTACTACACGCATTCTGCCAGCCCCCACTCAAATTGTAGAAGCGGCGATTCGGCTGTCGATCAGCGGTGAAATGTTCCGCAACGTCAGCATTAGTTTATGGCGAGCGATGCTGGGATTCATCATTGGTGGCAGCATTGGCCTGGGATTGGGAGTGCTGAACGGTGCATCCCCAACCGCAGAACGGTTGCTAGATAGCTCGATTCAAATGATTCGGAATGTGCCCCACCTATCACTGATTCCGCTGGTGATTCTGTGGTTTGGTATTGGTGATGAAGCCCGGATTTTCCTTGTGGTTTTGGGTGTTTTCTTTCCTATTTACATCAATACCTTCCACGGCATCCGTTCCATTGATCCGCATTTGGTGGAAATGGGCAAAGTGTATGGGCTGCGATCGCGCGATCTATTCTGGCAGATTATCCTACCCGGAGCATTGCCCAATATCCTGGTCGGGCTGCGTTATGCCCTGGGACTCATGTGGCTGACGTTAATTGTGGCAGAAACCATTGCCGCGAATTCCGGTATTGGCTACATGGCCATGAACGCCAGAGAGTTCATGCAAACGGATGTGGTTGTGTTAAGCATTTTGCTGTATGCCCTGCTCGGAAAAGTAGCGGATACTGCCGTCAGGCTTCTGGAGCGCTGGTGGCTTCCCTGGCATCCCAGCCAACAAATGTAGTTCATGTTCTGATAGGTTCTGAATCGATTGGAGAGAATTTCAATGAACAGAGTCGAAAGTCCGACGAGTTTAACTTCCCGGCCAGAGTCGCGATATGGTACCCATCTGAGTATTCGTAATTTGACTAAAACCTTTGGCAAGAAACCTGTCTTGCAAGGCATTGATCTGGAAATTGAACCCGGTGAGTTCATTGCGGTGGTCGGTCGCAGCGGCTGCGGCAAAAGTACATTTTTGCGCCTGTTGGCAGGGCTGGAACCCGCAACCGACGGGCAAATTGAGCTGGATGGTCAGCCGTTGAAAGGGCTGAATCGTTCCGCCCGGATCATGTTTCAAGACGCTCGATTGTTGCCGTGGCGATCGGTTCTCGATAATGTCGCTCTGGGGTTAAGGCGAGACGGGCAACGGCGGGGACAATGGGCATTGCAACAGGTGGGATTGAGCGATCGCGCCCAAGACTGGACAACCATCCTCTCAGGAGGCCAGCGACAACGGGTGGCGCTGGCACGCGCCCTCGTCGGCCAGCCTCAATTGCTGTTGCTGGATGAACCGCTCGGTGCATTAGATGCATTGACGCGCCTGGAAATGCAGCAGTTAATTCAAACCCTATGGCAAGAGCAGCAATTTACCGCAATTTTAATTACTCATGATGTGGAAGAGGCCGTTCATCTAGCCGATCGCGTCGTTGTCATTAAAGACGGCGGCATTGACCTGGATTTATGGGTGCCAGTCTCGCGTCCGCGATCGATTGGTTATCCAGCCCTATCTGAATTCAAAGTCAAACTTCTCAATCGCATTCTGGATCGGTAGAAGCAATTTACAGCAGTTCTCAATCGAGTCAGCCACAGTCTCGCCAGGGTGGGTGTAGGGTTTGAAGTGTGGTGAATGCAAATGAAAATGGCTGTATATCAGAACACCTTCATCCCGACTACGATGATCCGGTAGGTTTACGCCCTCGTCCGGCTCGGATCACCAGTCCGGCAATGCCATGTTGTTGATAACGCCTCACCCAGGTGTAAACAGTGTCGGGATCGCGAGGTTTCAACAACCCGGTTTGGGCAACCTGTAGCCCTGAATAGCCATCCGCAATTTTCAATAAGGCTGCAGCCCGTTCGCGCATGTAAGGACGCGGATCATGATCGCGAATTTGCACTAATTCTTGCCGTTGGGTATCACTGAGAGCAAGGTTAAGGGGGCGAACCATCTCAGTTCTCAACTCATACATTAATCCCTACAGTTTAATCTCTCTGAAGTTAATTCAACAAAATCAATTTATTAGTACTAAACCTTGTATTCCTTCTCATCACGATTGAGTTGATGCATAAATGATTTGTTCTAGCGTTTGCAATAAAGCCTGTTCGTTATAAGGTTTCGAGAAATAGGCGGTGGCACCCAAACTCATCGCAAGTTGACGATGTTTGTCGCCGCTGCGAGAAGTCAACATGATCACGGGTAGCGTCTTTAAGCCAGACATTGCTTTGATCCGAGCCAGGAAGTCATATCCATCCAGGCGAGGCATTTCAATATCACAAACGGCGGCTTGAACTTGCAGCCCTGCCTTGAGCTTATCCAGCGCGTCCTGGCCGTCTTTTGCTTGTTCAACCCAATATCCAGCTTTTTCTAAGGTGAGCGCTAGAAAACGACGAACATTAATTGAATCATCAATGATTAAAACAGTGTTTTTACCGTTCGCAGGCAAAGAGGGCGATGCCGCCTTGAGACTTAAGCGGCGCGATGAACCCATTACTGGGGAACCAGGTTCGGTCTCTGCTAAACTGTGCGATCGCTCACAGCTATTGATCCATTGCAGCAAATCAGGAACGTTAACCAGGGGAACCACCCGACCATCTCCCATGATGGTACACATGGTAAAACCAGAAGGCATCTGCAATGTTCCTTCCACCTGACGAATCGCTACTTCCTGCTCTCCCCAACTGCGATCGATTTGCAAACCGATGGGTTGAGTATTCTGGTTCACAATTAAGATGGTTGGGTCAACGATCGCTGGCTCATCTTCAAACCCAGCCCGATGCTGTGGGCAGTTAAACTGAATCCAGCGAGATAGGTACACCAGCGGTATAGGGTTACCCTGCCAGATCAGACCGCTGTCGGTGGTCATTGTTTTATGATCCTGGGGCAAGATCATTTCTTCGATCGCATCGGTCGGCAGCGCCATGATCATGCCATTGCTTTCGGCTAACAGCACGCGCACAATTGAGAGAGTAAAGGGAAGCGAAAGCGTAAAGGTAGTTCCCAACCCCAGCCGAGTATCAACCTTGATCTCACCCCGAATTTTTCGCAAACTTTCCCGCACCACATCCATGCCAACCCCTCGCCCCGAAAGGGTTGTGACTCGTTCATTGGTGCTAAAGCCTGGTTCAAAAATGAGCGATAGCAGTTCTTCATCCGTCGCATCGGCCAGCAGGCTCGGATCTAGCCCCATTTGCTCGGCTCTCGCCTGAATACGGCTGAGCGAAATGCCGCCACCATCATCACTGATTGTGACGATCGTGCGGCTGTTGCGTTGAGCCGCGCTAATTTCAATCACTCCTGTTGCTGGTTTGCCGCGAGTGCTGCGAATTTCAGGGCTTTCAATGCCATGATCAAAGGCATTCCGCAACAGGTGCATCAACGGATCGTTCAATGTTTCTAAAATGTTGCGATCGATCAGCGTTTCGGCTCCGTGAATCTTCAGTTCAACGGGCTTATTGTGCTGCAACGACAGTTCGCGTAACGCCCGTGGAAAGCGATCGACCAGATCGGAAAGAGGCCGCAACCGAACATGGTTCAGCTTCGTCTGAAGCTGCTTTGCCGTTTTATTTAAGTTACGAGCCGTTTGGTCTGTATCATCCAGGCTCAGCTCAATATCATTGGTTACTTCTTGAAGCTGGACGATGGTTTCCATCATCTCTTGCGCCATCAAGTGCAGCTCATTGTATTGATCCATTTCCAGCACATCAAAGGTGCTGCTTTTGTTCTGTGTTGTCGGCTCTGCCCCACTAATAACGTTGAACACTGTGCTATAGCGGGATTCACGGGAACGGGCTACCCCCATCAGTGGCGATGAATCGGATAAAGCCGCCGCCTGAATTGCGCCGCGATCGTAAGCAGAACGAAGCTGAACGTTAGATTGATCGAGGACTCGCACCCGGCGATCGAGGGTACTCACCAGGCCACGAATTCGTTTGAGATACAAATCGAGGGAGGTGCGCTCAATGGTCAACTCACCCATCAAATCGTTGAGCTGATCAAGATGCTTGAGCGACACACGAACTGTCACATCTTGATCGGCTGGCGCAGACAAATCGCCTTCTGGATCGGGCTTCACTTCCAGCACGCGAAAGTCGGTTGCCCTCATCTCTGGAGCAGAATCGAGCGCTGGCAGAGACGCAGCCGAGTTAGCCACCGTAGCATTCGCGTCAGGCTCAAAAACCTCGGCCTCTATCTCCCGGTTGTCTGGGATCTCCTCGGCTTCAATGATGTTAGTCCACTCTGAATTCGGTGTGGGAGCCGTTAATTCTGTCCATTCGGCGATCGTCTCATCGTCATCGTCGATCGTTAGCCACTCTGACTCGTTTTCTTCCTGCGTCAATGCCTCCCAATCGATGCTGTCTGTAAGGGCTGGCCAGTCGGTGTGGCCTTGAATTAAGAAAGCATCTAGTTCTGCCTCATCAACGGCATGATCCCAACCCTCCGTTGCTTCCTGTGGAATCTGCCACTCTTCTTCCAGAGATTCCATCATCAATTCGGATGACGCGATCGAGAGCAGCGGTGGAGCCGAAACCTCTATGGGTTCGAGTGCCGTTGGTAACGAATCGAGGTTGCCCGTTAAAACCAGCGCTTGCGATCGTCGCCAGATCGCTACAGCCGCTTGGGCAACCGTTTCAACCTGGTCGGGTGGGGTAGTGGTCACATGGGCGGCAATCGAGCTACAAAGCTGCGTAAAGGCTGGCAGTTGTAGCATCTCGCCCAACCCACCCAACTCCTGCGCCAAAATCGTCAGTTCTTCGGGTAGGCAGGGTTTCTCAGGGTCAGCCAGAACCGCTTCTAGCCGCTGCAAACATCCTTCCACTTCCGTTTGAAACAGAAGGGGAATAATGTCCTGCCCTTCATCACTAGAGAGAATCGACGCCGCATCTTCTTCCTGGGGATCGCCCAACCGCTCATGCAATTGGTCATACACCGGAGTGGCATGGTCATTGATCCAGGCTTGAGTCACAGGGGCACCGTCGCGATCGCTGCGAATCACCCAGCGCAGGCAATCAACCGCCGACAGCAACAAACCTTCCAGCTCAAAATCTACATCCAGTGTATCTCTTTGAATTTTGAGTACCTTAAAAGAGTCTTCCAGCCGATGAGCCAAATGGCTCAACTTGTGGAATCCCATCATCCCCGCTCCACCTTTGATGGAGTGAGCCGCTCGCAACGCTGCATTAATCTTTTGCGGATCAATACGGCTGTTTGCAAGCCCCAGCAGAGCTGAATCTAATGTATCCAGATACTCTTGCGCTTCATCAAGAAACTGTCTCTGTATCTCAAGCTCTTTGTCGTGTGCCATCCCCTAAGCCTCAGCATTAACCTTAAACGTGCCCATTGATGCCTGTAACTCCTGAGCAATATCAACCGTTTGTCGGAGTGAACTAGACACTTGCAGCGAGGCATTAGACGTGTGGGCAGACACCCTCGCAATTTCCTTCATCAAACTGGTGACAGCGTTAGAGGTTTGAACTTGAGACACGGTCGCCTCTGAAATAGATTGCACCAGTCCGTCAATTTCATCCGATACCTCTAGAATACGATTCAAGCTAGTTTTAGCCTCTCCAACCAGTTGGGTTCCTTCTACCACCTGAGTGGTGCCCAACTCCATTGCTTCCACAACCTTGCTGGTTTCCCGCTGAATGGTTTCCACGATGTATTCAATTTCCTGTGTTGCAGCCGCAGAGCGGGCAGCGAGTTCTCCCACTTCTTCGGCCACCACCGCAAAACCCTGCCCCTCTTCCCCGGCGCGGGCGGCTTCAATACCAGCATTAATGGCAAGTAAGTTCGTTTGCAGCGCAATTTGGTTGATTAAAGACACCACTCTAGAAATTTGCTGCGATGACTCTCCTAAGCGTTTTACTTTCTTCGCCGTTTCCCCAATGGTTTCCCGCAGGCTAAGAATATTCTGTACTGTCAAATCCATGGCAGTACCGCTAGCCCTGGCGGTTGACGATGCGCTACGAGCCACGTCTGCCGCTCGTATGGCTCGTGAAGCGACCTCTTGAATCGAGAGGGTCATTTCTTCCACCGAGCCAAGGGTGCGCGTCGTTTCTTCCGCCTGTTGCTGGGCATCTTCCGCCAGGGAGCGGGTCGCTTTTTCGCTGCTAATGAGGGAAGCGTTAACTTGATATGCCGAGTGTTTAACGTTCAGTACAATTTGGTGCAAGCTTTCCACAATGGAGTTGAAGAAGTCGGCAACGGTACCAATTTCGCCAACGGTGACTTCGGCTCGCACGGTTAAGTCTCCCCTGGAGGCTCCTTCCACCTCTTCTAGCAGCTTGATCAACTGTTGTTGAATCGCCTCTTTTTGCTGCCGCTGTTCCTGCAATAGCGCTTCAGCCGCAATGCGGGATTGTTCTCGCTGTTCAAGCAGTTGAACCTGCTCTAAGGCAAAGCCAAGCTGAATGGCAACTTGCCGCAGGAAATTGATTTCAGATTCGCGCCACGATCGCGTCCCCGAACATTGATGCACCACCAGCAAGCCCAACAGCCGATCGCTCATCACAATGGGTGCGACCACACTGGCTTTTACCTGAAACGGCTCTAGCTGCCCCAGATAGCATGGGTCTAAATTGGCTTCATAAATGTTTCTCACGGCTTGAACACGACCCTGGCGATATTTCTCGACATAGCTTTGGGCAAAGCACGGATCGGCAATGCTTGCTTTCAGCGCAGTCGGCCAGCCCTCGGCCACCGACTCGGCCACGACTTTGCCGTTCCAATGGGCATCGAACAAATAAACAATGGCGCGATCGACCTTCAGTGTTTGCCGTAGAGCCCTGGTCACGATTCCATACATTTGAGAGCGATCGCTCGATTCTCGCATTCGAGATGTAATCTCATTGATCTGTCTGGCTCGTTTTGCCTCATCGGCTTGCTGCTTCAGCACCGTTACCTGGTCGAGGGCAAAGCCAACCTGGGTGGCGACCTGTCTAAAGAAAGTTACATCGGCCTCTTGCCACTGTCGCGGTTCCGAGCAGTGATGAGCGACGAGCAAGGCCACCAACCGCTTGCCCACCAGAATTGGAGCCACTAGATTGGCTTTCACCTCAAAGGGCGCAAACCCACCCATGTAGCAGTCGGTGAGGCTGGCTTCCTCAATCGTCGTCAGGGTTTGAATTCGTCCAGATTGATAATGTTCAATGTATCGAGCCGCAAAATGGGGGACGGGAATGGTCGTCTCCAACACGCTAGACCAGTCATCTGCGACCGACTCTGACACGACCTTACCCTGCCACTGATGCCCAAATAGATAAACCAAAGTGCGATCGGTTTCCAGGGCTTGCCGCACGCCGTTCACCGCTGCACTGAAAATTTGGGCGGGTTGTAGCGTCTCTCTCACCTGAGCTGTAATTTCACTGAGCTGTCGCGCCTGTTTGGCAGCGGCGGCCTGTTTCTCTAACAGGTCTGCCTGATCAAGCGCAAAGCCAACTTGTACTGCAAGCTGCGTTAATAGGTCTGCCTCCGTTTCTAGCCATTGCCGAGGCGTTGCACAGTGATGACCACACAACAGCCCATACAACTGCCCGTTTCTAAAGATTGGAGCCGCTATAACGGCCTTAACCTGCAACCGCTCCAGGGCAGCATAATGACGGTCTGAGATCGCATCATTTTGGGTGTCTTTAGAACTCCAAACAGTGCCACCGTGATAGCGATCGAGATCTCCTTCCGTCAGCGGATTGTGAATGACTTGCCCAAAGGCTTTCGTCCATCCCCCTTTTACCGCTTCCGCAACCACAACACCGCTTTGCCAATCTGGGTTGAACTGATAAATGAGGGCGCGATCGGTCTTCATCACGCGCCGAACTTCATCGGCAGACAGTTGCAGAATGTCTTCCACGTTAACCGATTGCCGAATCCGCAGCGTCACATCTTTCAGAATTTGAGCCCGCTCGACCTCAGCTGCTTTGCGAGCCAGCAGCGTAATTCCAGTCAACGCCAGCCCCACCTGCGATGCTAGCTCGCGCAGATAGGTTACTTCATCCTCTTGCCAGTCTCGCAGGCCAGAGCATTGGTGCGCCACTAATAGACCCAGCAACACCCCACCCGAAACAATAGGAACAATCAAAGAGGCTTTTACCTCAAGCTGTTCCAGCAATTGTTTGTGAGCGGGCGAATAGTTGGTTGCTTGCACCTCCCTGGTGGCAGCAATCCGTCCCTGGCTATACTCTTCCAGGATAGATTTTGGGATACAGGCATCGGTAATTTGGTTCCCTAACGCCTGCGGCCATTCTGGTTCGACCGCTTCTGCTACAATGCTGCCGCTCCAGTCTGCTTCAAAGGCATAAATGACAACCCGATCCGCTTGCAACTGGGATTTGGCGGCTTGAACAGCCAGGGCAAAGACATCATGGTGATTGCCTTGATTGGCTGCTGTTGTAATGTTGCTGAGCAATTGGGCCCGCTGAAGTGCCGCAGATTGCTGTTGCAGCGAGGTATTAACCTGGCTGACTAAATAATTGAATCGAGTGGCGAGCTGCCGCGTCTCCCGCGAGCCGCGCGGTTCTGTAAAGAGGTTGAGATTTCCGGCAGAAACCTGCTCAACCGTATGAGATAACTGGTCAATTGGGTGGGATAACCGTTTTGCTACCAGCAAAATGACACCAGAGGTCATGGCTCCCAGCAGTAAAAAGATGGCTGTGAAGGTCAGCGCCAACTCGCGATCGCCCGCAATGCCAGAGGTTTCGTTAACCGAGGCGATCGCCACCCAGTTTGTTCCAGGCACCGTGGACAGGGCATAGTGTTTGCCGTTTTGTGTCAGGGTGGTGACGAGACTGCGATCGCCAGTTGGGTCGGTCGGTTGGAACTGTCGCTGTTGTAGCAGCGCTGAAACTTGCTGTTGAACGGTGTCGTCCAGTGCGGTGGCTGACGTGTCACTCTCTGAACCAATGGAGGCGATCGTGACCAGGTCGCCATCACCGCTTGGGGCGACCAGTTGTACCTGCTCTGTCTGGCTCAGGTCTGCCTGTCCCAACCGTTGAAGTGCCTGGTTGAAATAGTCCATCGAAATTTTACCCCGTGCTACTCCCCAAAATTCGCGGGAGTTCGGAGCCACGATCGCATGTACCAGGTTCACACTGGCGCTCTGGGTTGCTGGATCGACGTGCAGTTCCACCACCGGAGCTAAATCAGTTTTGGCTCGCTGCCACCACGATTGATTTTGCTGGACAAATCGAGCAGTGGGGCGGTTATAGGCCACATTGAACCCGTGCTGTTCGGTGATCAGCAACTCGTCAAACTGGCCAATATCAGCCGTTCTGCGTAAATAGTCGTTTAACGGTGGGTTGGGGCGCAGCAGCTTGGTTGCCGAAAAACGTTGTTCCAATTGTGCAGTTGGCACTTGAGGAATGCCTGCTGTAGCGGCGGCCTGGCTGCTATTTCTGGCAAATTCAATGACTGCCGGATCGGTAGCAACAATGGTCGGCAGTTTCAAGGCATCTTGCAACAGTTGGCTTGTCGTTTCGCTTGCAGAGGCCGCTTGGCCTTCCAGCATTTTCTTGTTTTGTTCAGCCGCCCGCTGGGTGGTGGTAACATAGCTCAACAAGCCAGCAGCACCCAGGGGAATCAATACACCCGGTAAGATTGTGGTCACCAGTTGCCGACGTAGACTGACCCCGCCCACATCCGCAGCAGCGAGTGGCCGTTCAACACCGTTTGCCGATACCTCAAGATCAAGAGCATCGGGGTGAAGCGAATAATCTACAGGAGCAGGAGACGGGTGGGCTGTCTCGTGGTGAGAAGAATGAGCCACAGAGGTTGGTGATGTTGACAGGGATAGACGGTCATCTACAACATCAGGCGTGGAGTCAGCTTGGTGAACCATTAGAGCAATCTCACTGTAATCAAGGGGAACGTGAACTGAGTAAAACCTCACCAACAGGACAAAAGTTAATGGTTATGTAAAATGGGCGACTGCACGATCGCTTCTGCATCTAGCACCAGCAACACCTCTTTGGGCTGTAAAATGCACCCTTTCAAGTAAGGCAGCAATCCTGGAGTAACCGCTTCATAGGGCGATTCAACGCTATTGGGGTCAACCCACTGAATGCCTTCAACCCGTTGTACAACCACTCCTAAAGGCGTTGGCCCAATTCGTAAAATCATCAAATTGTAAGCCTTAATATTGGGATTGGCGCTCGCCATTTCCAGCATGGTTGCAAGGCTAATAGCCCACATAACACGGCTGCGTCGGCTCATCAGCCCCAGCACACAGGTTGGCATGTTTGGCATCGCTGTCAATCGTTGCGGCGGCAGGGTTAGCACTTCCTGCACATGTTTCATGGCAACAACCGCAGGCGTTTTTTCGTCAACGTAAAATTTAAGATAAGCGTCGCCTACGCCCCTCTGAGAGCGGTTAGATAGTGGGGCAAGGGCTGAGGTATTCATCGAGTTAGCCCACCATTGATTTGACAGCCCGCAGCAGTTGCTCTTTAGTAAAGGGCTTGGTGACATACGCATCCGCCCCTTGCTTCATGCCCCAGAGGCGATCGATTTCTTGATTTTTAGATGTACAAATAATGATCGGAACTTTTTCGGTTGCTGGATTTTTCTTCAAACTGCGGCACAGCTCAAACCCGCTCATTCCGGGCATTACCACATCGGTAATAATGACATCTGGTTTTTGCTCAATGGCTTTTGCCAATGCTTCTTTAGCACTCACCGCACCGATGACTGCATATCCACTCTCCTTTAAGTAATGGCTCATCAATTCCATCTCCGAGAGAGTATCTTCAACAATCAAAATCGTGCCCATTATCGTGATGCTCATGTTTACTTAATCCTTTTCTCACTAATAGAAACAGCCCTTGTATGAAGTCATCAGGATGGCTGGTACAACTGGTACAATAAACTAATGCAATCAAACCTGTGCATACTCTCTAGTGATACGATCAATGGTTGATTAAGATAGGACATGAGAAGAATAGAGAACCTCAGTTCATCAATAGTTCATCAATTGGTGCAGGTGCTTTCGCCAAGTCATGCTAGTCAGCCATGCTAGTCAGCCATGCTAGTTCAAGTGTTTGAATATAATTTTGAGCAGTTCAGATTGGGTAAACGGCTTGGTTAAATAACCAGACGCGCCGACCAGCTTGGCCTTGGCGCGATCGATGAATCCAGTCAATCCAGTCACCATAATGACAGGCGTATCCTTGAAAGACGGATGCTTCCGCAGCATTGAACACAGCTCATAACCGTCCAGGTTGGGCATTCCAACATCCAGTAAGATTAAATCGGGTTTACTGCGAACCACCTGCATCAGCGCCTTGATCGGGTCATTAATCATCAGCACCGAAAAGTTACTGTCATCCAAAAAAGAACTGATCGCTTGTAAAACCGTGGGGCTATCATCAATACAAGCAATGGTGTAGTTGTTTCGGGCAACGATCGGTTCAGGTCGCTTCACTTCAACCTCTGTCGGAGGAGGAGCCGCTACCGGACCTTCTTTTGCGGTTAACTTTTGAATTAACTCTGTTGATGACTTAGTTTTGCTTTGGGCAATAGGCGCAGGCCGTTGGTTTGGCACAGCAGGCGCTCGTCCGGCGGCATGTCGTCGTCGCAATTGGTTTTGGCAATGTTCAACCAGGGGACGCAGGTCGAGCCGACAAAACTTAGGCAACCCTTCCAAAATTTCCTGATCGGTTAATCTGTAGCTTCCTTCTCTGACCAACAAAAAGGACTCAATCACTTCTTTTGCCAAATTTTCAATTAAAGTGGCCGCCTGAGCCGAGGTTAAATGCTGCTGTTCCACCAGCCAACAAATGGCCTGGTAGTCGGAACTGGTGGTGGATTCTTTCTCGACTGGGGTTTCAAAGAGTAAGCGCACCTGAACACGAATAGCGCTGACTAGCGAGGGAACCTGGCGGCTTAAATGACGCAGATGCCGATCGAGCCGTTCAAACGGATCTTTAGAATTTGAAGCGTAAATCAGTTTGCCGCGATCGAGATACAGTAGCCACGAAGCCGATCCGCTAGAGACTTGCAAACAACCATTGGTGTTACGACTAATCACTTGTGCTAACAAGCTCAATGGATGCAATTTTTGAAACGGTCGATAGTTAGCCGTAGACATGGTGTTCATTTGGATCTGCTTTGGTTCAATTTAGAAGTTGACAGTGAACATGTTGCATCTAGCAAATCGGTTCTACTGCCGAATTAGATACAGTAGCTAAACTGCTTCTGCTAATCGGCGTTTTACGCTGCTGCTGAATGCTTACATGACTGCAAAATTCGGTTCTTAGGAAAAATCAATAGGGTTGAACCTTGGATAAATTAACGACAGCAAACAGCCTTTCTTTTGCGGTTTTTGCCTGGAAAACTAATTCTCACACACCGTCGCAGCTCGGAATTCTGTTTAGAATTACCCTGCATCTTCCATGCATTATTACCCTGCATCTTCCATGCATTGCAGCTTACTCAGATCATTTGCATCTGGGTTTAGTGATGCCTAATCAACAACAGATTTGGTCTAGCAATCTCGCATTGCAACACCACGTTTACCTATGTTTTGGTACTAGAGTTTGTCAAGAATGCACGCCCTGAGCAAGCCAAAAAACCACGTAGAAGTGTCATTATCTAGAGCGGTAGTGCGTTTCCCTGAAGTCCGAAAGATTTAAGTCTAATGGTAGGTGTTGTATTAGCTACATCGAGTGTACCAAACTGATTCCTAAAAAGGGTGAAAAATCAGTAAAGAACTCATTGAGGTTATTAGAGGGAGTATTTCGTGAATCAATCGCTTTTACAAGGGTTGACGCTGAGCGACACGCACGACCCATTGCCACCCATTATCAGGTGAAGCGATCGCGCATAGCCATTCCGGAACCATCTACTTTGTGGATGCTGCTAATACGAACTAACTACGGCAATGGTGCTTCTGTTCCTAATGTCAGGAGCGAATTCTAACATCTAGTCAATCTGCATCATTGCCTGATTAATTTAATAGACTCGGGACGATGGATTGGTGATATGGGTCAATTACTCCTTGACTTGATGTATACAGTTTTGGGTTGAGCTTTGTTCACTAATACGATCGGCTGATGACAATTCCGGAAAATGCAGCTTGTTTCAGCGATCGCCATCACGACTAATCCTGATTTAAAGATCACCAGGATTCAGTTATGACGGTTAATCCGGTTGACTCTGGATGCCAAAAAAATAGAGGCTCGATAATTTTGTGACCCTAGAAATAGTTCTGAGGGTAGAAGGCAGTCCCTACCGCCTTCCCTAAGGTGAGTGGTGTTACACTCCTTTACACCATTAATAATGATGTCAAGAAAAACCCGTCTAATTCATTTAAACCTGGTGCGCTCGGTCGCACTTTTCGCTGGCCTAACTGGATTGAGCCTGCTGGCGATCGCGCCAGGTTTCTCCCAGACAACCCCCGGTTCAGCCCAAGAGGCTCCTGGCACCACTCAGTCGCCTGACCCAACTCAACCCCCTGGAACAACCACGCCCGACGATACGACCCAACCACCATTGACCCCTGGTGGCACAACTCAACCGTCACCCACTCAACCTCCCACCACTTTACCTGCTCCAACATCGCCCCCCACAAC
>NZ_JADEWO010000101.1 GCF_015207605.1 Oculatella sp. LEGE 06141 | reverse complement strand
GTTGCTGAATATGTTTTTCAACTAACCACGCCTCAAACCCTACACCCCACCCCCATCTTGGCGAGACTTTGGCTGACTCGATTGAGAACTTCTGTAAAAAGGACGGGCTTGCAGTTCAAACTCCTGTTTCTGAGCAGACCGCAAGTTGAACCCGGCTCAATCGCCGCTCCTATCCCTCCCCGGCGCATAGGCGATCAGGGTTTCTCGGAGAAATTTTAATGAAATGTAGCAAAATCATAGTGCCATTCAACAACGCCGTTTCTTTATGTGACGTGATTCCGCTCGGCTTAGAAGCTATGTCAGGCTCGCTGATGATGAATGATGTTGAAGTTTTCATCATCTGATGGTGCTTGAAAGTACTGCGTAATGGCATCAAATTCGGCATCGCTTGTGAAAGCTGAGCCTTCAGCCATTTCCCTATTTCGTTCTCGCAATTGACGCCTGCACAACTCGTCAGTGACATCGACATAGTGCAACTCATGATCGGCATTTGTGCGTTCAAATAGTTCTCGGAACCAGATACGCTGCCTTCTTGTGTTGCCGGGAAAGTCGAGTACAACCAACATGCCCTTTGAGAGCAGTGAGCAGATGTGCGGTGCAAGAGCATCTTGCAACCGTGATGAATACTTGACAAAGCTAGGGATGTCTACAATTTCACCCGGAAATAACTTGACCAAAAATTCGTCTTGCACAACCAAAATTGCATCATCTCGTCGTGCTATGTCCCTTGCAAGAGTCGATTTTCCGGCTGCCATCTTTCCGCAAAAGAAGAAGAGCTTTCCTCGCTGCTTCATCTCTCATACTCCTCGGTCTAACGGTAAAGTTGTGGACGGCGAGTAACATGTAACCTTGAGGTTGCCCTCCATTCCGCCCGCACCGATGCAGTGCGAGCTATTTTACTCTACTATCCCAGTGCAAAATCACGCCACTATCTATATTCTGGTTGTGTCGCAAGAACTCGTTAAGGGCAAACGATCGGTATCGTCTGCATTTCCTTAGGCAACAACTCCAAAGATTGCTTCAATAAACCGGGCTTGAGAGACACTATCCCCTTGTTTGATTCCTTTCACTTGCCCGTTACAGATCATCTTCATTGCCTCAATTCCGCTCAACGTGCTTCTGGCGCTATTAAATGGTCTTGCTCAATGACGTTATTCAAATACTTGCTCTGCCGTAACCGGGTCTCTTCTGCGACCGTCTCATCTCCTTGCAGGGTTTCCATTGCCACTGGGCAAGCCGCATTCTTGTCCACGTTAATCACTCGTGGAGCCACAATGTGCTGTGCTTTGAGTACTTTGCGAAGAAGCGTGCCGCTGCCTTGCCATCTCGCGTCGCACTCAACATGAAGTCAAGGGTATTGCCTTGGGAATCGACTGCTCGGTACAGGTACTTCCACACGCCCTTGACTTTGATGTAAGTTTCGTCCACCCGCCACGAGTCGTTTGTTGGCTTCAGGTGAGGTCGAATGCGTTTGTCGAGTTCTGGCGCGTACTTCGGTTGTGTCGCAAAGATCCTAAAGTGACAAACGAAGGGGCCTCGTTCGCGTTGCTTTAAGCAATCACTCCAAAGAGTTCATTGATAAATTTTGCTTGAGATACACTATCCCCTTGACTAATTCCTTTCACTTGTCCTTTGCGAATCATCGCCATTGCTTCTATTCCGCGCAACGTTCTCCTTGCACTGTTAAACAATTGAAATCCCATCATCGGTTTCACAACGCGCTTCACGTTTCGATGGTCTTGCTCGATCATGTTGTTCGAATATTTGCTCTGTCGTAATTCGGTCTCGGCTTCCAACGTCTTCTCTTGCTTCAATTCGTCCATTGCCGCTGGATAAGCCGCGTTTTTATCCACGGTAGTCACCCATGACGTTTGAGTGTGCTTCGCTCCCAACACCTTGCGGAAAAACCGCGCTGCCGCCTTTCCATCCCGCTTCGCACTGAGCATGAAGTCCAACGTATTGCCCTCAGAATCCACAGCACGATAGAGATATTTCCACTCGCTTTTCACTTCGATGTACGTTTCGTCCACTCTCCACGAGTCATTCGTCGGATTCAGAAATGGACGAATGCGTTTGTCTATTTCTGGCGCGAATTTCAAAACCCACCGATTGATTGTCGAATGATTCACGGCGACTCCGCGCTCCTGCATCATCTCCTCCAAGTCTCGATAGCTCAAGGAATAACGACAATACCACCGCACGTTCAGCAAGATGATTTCAGGCAAAAAGTGCCGCCATTTGAAGGGAGAAGGAGTGGACATTACAGGGGAGGGAGGAAAGGCTTGTCTTGCTTACCTTGCCATCCGCTAGTTTTTGCGACACAACCCGCATTAAACCTTACACCCCCCACCCATCTTGGCGAGACTGTGGCTTACTCAATTGAGAACTGCTGTAACTTAGAGCATTACAAGAGCTTGATTACGACAGCCCTCGCTTTTCATGCAACCTCTGCTCTAACTCAGAATCGCTCTGGTTGGCTGGTTCAGTTGTCCGCTTCACCGTTGCTTGACCCATTGAAGGCTCAGCGCTGTATCCTGCTGAGTTGCCTTCAAGGGTGTTTTTGGCTGAGGCCGTAGCGCTGTCAGCGATCGCCTGAGCATCTCTAGACGTGCGATTAACCGTATCGGCGATCGCTGGTCTAACATCGTCAACGGTTCCTTTCACTGAATCCGTTACACCGCGAACGTCGGCTTCGTCAATCTTGCGCTGCACCGAGCCTGTAACGCCCCGCACATCCGCTTCGTCAATCTTGCGTTGCACCGAGCCTGTAACACCTCGCACATCCGCTTCGTCAATCTTGCGCTGCACCGAGCCTGTAACGCCCCGCACATCCGCTTCATTGATTTTTTGTTGAACCGATTGGCTAACGCCTCGCACATCGGCTTCTTCAACCTTGTGCTTAACGGACTCAGTTAAGCCTCGGACATCGGTTTCACTGACCTTTTCTTTAACCAAGTCGAGCGCTTCTCCAACCTGATGAGTCACACCATCGGCCGCTTCTTTAACTGAATCCACGGCGTTCTCGACTCGGTAATCGATCCCTTCAGCCGCTTGATTGCCCACAGCAGCACCCGCTACGGCTCCGCCCACGGCTCCGATCGCAGCCCCTACTTTGCCACCGACCATACGACCGATAGCTGCGCCAACGACACTACCTCCAGCCGCGCCAACAGCTTTGGCAACCGTGTGGGCATTACTTTGATCGGGTGCAGTGTTCTCTTCGGGCTTCTCGATCGCAGATGAACGATCAATAGCCTGGGGAGTCAGATCAATAATTTCCTCGGATCGATCTGAAGGATATGGGTTGTTGGTTATTCCAGTCATAAACAGAATCCCTTGCAGTAGATAAATTTCTCTTATTACTTACAAGTCTACCGAGGTTCAAAAAAACTTACCTCCTCTGAAGAGGGAGATTCTTAAAATCCTTATAGGTCAACAGTGATAGGTTTTGTTAAATCCGACGATAGATTTAAGAGGCAACACCCATCTCAACTCAACTTAAGGCATTAAACCGTTATCTGAAAAGGTTTGAGGCGAGAAAAGGTTGACTAAGCGGTAAATGCACCAAGTTAATAAGTTTTTTTAATAGCTGCTGGAGCAAAAATTGCCAGATGAGGATATCAGTTGCCGATCGTCAGGTGCAAGATGTGATTAATTGGTGCTTGACATCAAGAACGTCGCCGCTGTAGCTAACAGCCGCAGAGAGGGAATTGGCGACACACAGTACTGCATCGCCCCCTAAATTCCTCACTATTTCAAAGTCTCCTGAACTTGGGGAATTTAGAGGGCTGTTCCAGTGACACAGCACCTATCAACCAACCTCTTACTGCTGAACGGTGACTGTTGTTCCAACTTGAACCATGCTGTACAACTCGCGAATGTGTTCGTTGTACATACGAACGCATCCATGAGATGCTGCCCGTCCAACCGATTCGCGGTTGGGGGTGCCATGGAACCCAATGTAGTTTCTACCATCGGTCCAAAAGGCAATCCAACGTTCTCCTAACGGGTTTTCTGGCCCTGGCTCAACGACTTCCCCGGTGAAAGGATTTGTCCAACCAGGGTTTTGTAACATGCCCATGACTTCAAAGCTACCGGTGGGCGTTTCCCAGCCCGATCGCCCTACCGCAACCGGATAGCTGGACTGAACATGATCTCCTCGATAGACATACACGCGACGTTCTCTTAGTTTCAGAACCAACCGGATTTCTTCAGCCGGAACATCAGGCAGGATGGGCTGAATTGGCGGCAGTTCTAACGCGGCTGGCTGAGGGGCAAGAACGCTAACCTGAACGTTAGAGGTTTGGCTCATAGCCGTTCCCCTAGAAGCGGTTTGGGCTGCTGCTTGCCACTGAACCGAGACTAACAGAAGGGCTGAACCTAAGCAAATCCGTAGGGAATTCCGCACAGTCACGCTAATCGTTGTCCTCACTGAACTGAACTGTAGACGTTTTAAACGAGCAAAATGTTCAATGTCACCCTAAGAGGCGGTTTGAAACGCATTAACGGTCTCCTGTAGAGGTGTAGCATCCGGCAGATAGCCCTTGAAATAGACCCAGATAGATGCCCTACCCTCTAAGGTTGGCTGAAATGCTGTCTGAGATATCTATAAAGTTCCCCGACGTTAGGGGGAGTATCCCATCGTAAAAGCGGTGTTGCAAAAACGGAGTGATCTGAAGCCACACGCTTTTGCAACACCTATAAGAAATCAGAAGCACCCTTTACTGTTGCTTGCTTCAGCACAGCGATTCAGGCAATAGCGATCTAGCGACGTCGCCCTCGTGCTGTGCCACAGGAACCGTTTACCACAGTGCCGGAGGGCTGGTTGGCGCTGGAGTCCTGGTTGGGACTGGAGTGGGAGTCGGAGCAGGAGTTGGGGTCACCGTGGGGCTAGGCGTAGGTCTAGGGGTTAACGTTGGGGCTGGTGTAGGCGTTACGGTGGGAGTCGGGGTCGGTGTGAGTGTCGGAGCGGGAGTTGGAGTCACCGTGGGGCTAGGCGTAGGGCCGGGTGTCAGCGTCGGGGCTGGCGTGGGCGTTACGGTGGGAGTCGGGTCGGGAGCATCTTGAGCAATGCTTCGGAAAGAGCTAACAGCAACTCCTACGATCGCGGCTAAGACTGCCGCTGGCAGCGACAATCTTAAGAACTTGGATATGTTTCTATCCATTTAAATCACTCCTCCTTGACTATGAATGATAGTGAAGTCAATTCAATGATTTGAAAACGGAACACCATTAACGTCATCGATCGCAAGATAGATTTTCGCCGATCAGGCTGCCATCTTGCCAGCGTCCATGTTTAGATGTTCCATCTGCAAAGATGAATGTTCCTTCACCATGGCACCTATTATCCTTGAATTCACCGACATAGCGATCGCCATTTTCTAAAGTCCAGATTCCCTGACCGCTAAACTTGTCATCGCTAAACTCTCCGGTGTAGCGTCTGCCGTTTGCAAAACTCAGCGTTCCACACCCTGTGCGCTTGCCGTTCACCAGAGAACCGTCGTAGCGGTTGCCGTTGGGAAACAGCATTGTGACGTTGCCAGTTGAGGGCAACCCGTTTTGCAGCGAGCCATAGTACTTTGTGCCGTTCGGATATTCGTAATCTGGCGTTTGGGTTAGCAGTGGATCGATGGCAGCATTGGCGCAGGGGGATGATAGCACGGTCGAGGGCACAGTCGAGGGCACAGCAACCGACTGCGAAACGGTGTTGATGATGCTGGGCAGGGTGGCGATCGCAGCAACGGTAATTGTGCCAACGCCAGCAATTAACTGCCATAGTCTCGATCGCCTGCCTGAGCTAAACGACGAACCCCATCCCGTTGAGGAACTGGAGATAGTTTCTGGAATGTAATTAGATTCGAGACTCGTGATCGTTTGATAGGTTTCTGGCTCGGTTGTCTGTGCCTCTGCTTCTGCTTCTGCCTCATGTAGCCGAGTTGCCGTCTCAACTATCTTCGCCAAATCGGGATGCTTTGCCAGCAAATCACTGATGGCACCGAGCGCCTCATCTGCTGTTTGGTAGCGATCTTTGAAGTGGTATCGCACCATCCGATCCAAAATAGCCACCAGATCGGGATTGATCTGCTTAACGTAGCCATGCCAGTCCAGTTCGCCAGTATGGGGGTCGGGATGGATGTCTCTGGGATGAATTCCGGTTAGCGCCTGAATTGCAATCATACCCAAAGCAAAAATATCGCTGTTGAAGCGCGGATTGCCTGCTAACTGTTCGTTGGGCATATAACCCTGGGTGCCAATCGAAATGGTAATGGTTGGCCCTGTGTCAGGATTGGCAATTTGAGCCGTAGTTTGCTTCACTGCACCAAAGTCAATTAGCACGATTTTGGCATCGCGCTGGCGACGGATCAGGTTCGAGGGCTTAATGTCTCGGTGAATCACATTTTGCTGATGGACAAACGCCAACGCCACCAAAACATCCTGCAAAAGAGAAACCACGCTGGCTTCTGGCCACGGTCGTCCGGGAAACAGTTCTTGCGTTAGTGCATTGCCTTCAACCAGTTCTAGAACCAGGTAGAATTCGCGATTGTCTTCGAAGTGAGCAAATAAATGCGGAATTTGGTCGTGGTTTCCAAGTTTGTAAAGAACTTGCGCTTCGGTGTCAAATAACCGTCTGGCCGTTTGCAAAATGGCCGTGTCGCTAACCTGAGGCTTGAGCTGTTTAACGACACAGCGCGGATGGCCTGGCAAATGCAGGTCATCTGCTAAAAAGGTTTGACTAAATCCGCCTGCCCCCAGTTGTTCGATTATTTTGTAGCGTCCACCTAAAGGCTTACCCAAATCTAGTCGAAATAGCTTCGAAAGATCCAATCCCATGCCGTTTTCATCATTTGAAGAAATTTATAGCTATTGGAGAATATCGATACTGGTTCTGAGATTAATTTGCGACTAAACGGGTTATTGACCGCCCCTTCCTGGCTTTTGCAAAGTTGGGGCACCGGGAATAGGAGAGGTATGCACGATAGCAACGTTCAACTCATAAGTTTAACGTGTTTAGCGAAAGAGCAGAGTTGCAGGTAGATTGCCTTTACAATTTGCTGAGACGAGCTTTACAAACGCTTGACATGCAACCGATCACTTGAAGCACACCCCCTGCTCAGTAGCCGCTTGCTTAAAGACTGTCATGGGAGGCAAAAACCAGGCCAGGTAACATTTGCAACCTCTGAACAAATATAATACCAGGGCAATTAACGTGCCTTTAGCAGCGATCGCTCCATCTAAATTCGGCAACCTATCCAACTGTAGCGCTAACCCTATCTTGTGGTTAATGAGGTGGCAACGGTTCGTCAAGACGCGGCTGGTGCGACCCCGTAAAGAAGTTGTATTATTTTATACTCTGCCAGCCCATCAGGTACCGGGCAGATTTCGCAACTGCTCGCCCATGTAAGCTCGATCGCCCAAGATTTCTAACAATGGCCCATGCACGTCGAATTTGACGATACTGACGGAGCCTGCTAAGGCGTTGAGACGATCGCGATAGCGTCCCAGATCAATCCCAAGCAAGTTGCACAAAATAATCCGAATGGTTGCTTTGTGAGACACCACCAGAACATTGCCCTCGGTATATTTTTCTTCAATTTCGGCAATGACTAATGAAGCCCGACTGGCAATCTGCACAGCGGTTTCACCTCCCGTCGGCGGGTTCCAGGCGGGTTCTGTTAGCCACCGCATATAATCATCAGCGTGATGCTGTTTCACAAATTCGTTGGTTTTCCCCTCCCACTCGCCGTAACGAATTTCTTTTAAGCCTTCTCTAAGCTGCATATCCAGCCCAATGGCATCGCACAACGGCTTAGCAGTAGCGATCGTCCGTTTCATAGGGCTAACGTAAACCGCTGCCCACGGCAACTGGCGGTAGGTCGCGCCAAATGCCTCTGCCATCTGCATCCCGTCTGCTGTCAGTTCTGGATCAAGATCGCCACAGTAGCCTCCAGTGCGGCTATACTCCGTTTCGCCGTGGCGCAATAGGTAGAGAGTTAAGCTCATTGAGTTACCGTTGGGTTGTTTGTTCAGTCACTTACGACGATGGGAAAGGGAGATAGAACTATTCACTCCAGCCACAATTGGAAGCGATTTCTCCTCCCTCTCTCTACCGCACTATCTACGCTTCAACTAAATGAAATGCGGCTCCAATGCCAGCACCCATCTCTTCTGGCGTGATCTTACCGTCTTTGTTCGAATCCAGTGCGTCAAACACCGCATCTGACCCCGTCCACTCTTCGCGGGTGATGAAGCCGTCTCCATCGAGGTCGTATGCCCTGAAGAAGTTTTCTGCGGCACTACTTAATACAGCCGAGCCATCCAGATGCGCCAGGCGCTTTTCTAGCAGTTTCTCTAACGCAATCAATGCTTTAGTGAAGCCCTGGATGCCCTCTTCCAGTTTTTGAGAAGCCATGCGATCGTCTGCGTGCATCCGATCGAAAGTCGCTTTATCGATCGAGATTTTTTCCAGGGTGGCATCGGTGGCCTTTGCCGGGTCCAGCTTGCGTGGCAACTCGTCTGTAGTGGATTGCAGCTCTGCCAGCAATGCTGGGGAAATGGTTAGGAGGTCGCATCCCGCCAGTTCAATAATTTCACCCACGTTACGGAAGCTGGCACCCATCACCTCCGTTTCGTAGCCAAACTTCTTGTAATAGTTGTAAATCTTGGTCACAGACAGCACGCCTGGATCTTCTGCCGCAGGATAGCTATCGCGCCCGGTTTCCTGTTTGTACCAGTCTAAGATGCGCCCCACAAATGGAGAAATCAGTGTGATCCCGGCTTCGGCACAGGCGATCGCCTGATGCAGCCCAAACAGTAGAGTCAGGTTGCAGTGAATCCCTTCTTTTTCCAAAATCTCGGCGGCTTTGATCCCTTCCCAGGTCGAGGCAATTTTAATTAAAATTCGATCGCGCGACACGCCTGCCGCTTCGTATTGCTCAATCAACCCGTGCGCTTTAGCAAGAGTTCCTTCTGTGTCATAGGACAACCGCGCATCGACTTCGGTAGAGACACGACCGGGAATAATCTGCAAAATTCGTAGACCAAACGCGACAGCCAACCGCTCAAACGCTAAGGTGACAATCGACTGACTGCTGGCTCCAGATCCCGCATCAGCTTTGGCTTTTTTTAGCGTTTCATCCACAATTTCTTGATATTCTGGCATCTGCGCCGCCGTGGTGATCAGCGACGGGTTAGTAGTCGCATCGCGAGGGGTAAATTTTTCGATCGCATGAATGTCACCTGTATCGGCAACAACAACAGTCATCTCGCGCAGTTGCTCTAACAACGTTTTGGTCATGGATGGCTCCTCAGTGAAGTGGGGGATGGTGGATGGACAGAGGAAGAGCGCTGCAAACAACGACTCTTCCTCGCCAAAAGAGGTTAATACGACCAGTGCCAACCTTTAATTTCAGGCAGGTCATCGCCATATTTGGCGACATACTGCTTGTGTTCGATGAGCTTATCGTGCAGCATCTCTTTCAGGTGGGCGGCAGAGTTTTTCAAATGGGGGACGCGATCGATCACGTCATCGGCCAAGTTGAAACGGTCTAGCTGATTCATGACCACCATATCAAACGGCGTGGTGGTCGTGCCTTCTTCCTTGTAGCCACGCACATGCAAATTGTGGTGATTGGTGCGGCGGTAGGTGAGCCGATGAATCAACCAGGGATAGCCGTGATAGGCAAAGATGACAGGCTTATTGGTAGTAAAAATACTGTCAAAGTCCTTGTCCGACAAACCGTGCGGATGCTCGGTTTCGGGCTGCAACTTCATTAAATCG
The DNA here is from genome assembly GCF_015207605.1 of Oculatella sp. LEGE 06141. Lineage (GTDB taxonomy): Bacteria > Cyanobacteriota > Cyanobacteriia > Elainellales > Elainellaceae > Oculatella. The sequence continues at coordinate 4,213 of NZ_JADEWO010000101.1, read as the reverse complement.
ACCACATTAACCACACGCACCTTCAAATCAGGCAGGTGTTGCCGCAAAATATCCACAGCCGCCAGGGTTTCTAGAGTTGGAATGTCTCCTGCACACACCATCACCACATCGGGTTCAACGCCCTGATCATTGCTAGCCCAATCCCAAATACCAATGCCTTTGGTACAGTGCTTAATTGCCGAGTCCATGTCGAGATACTGCAAGGCGGGCTGTTTCCCAGCCACAATTACATTGACATATTGACGGCTCCGCAAACAGTGATCGGTGACCGACAACAAGGTATTGGCATCGGGAGGCAAATACACGCGAATAATTTCAGCTTTTTTGTTCACAACATGGTCAATAAAGCCAGGATCTTGGTGCGAGAATCCATTGTGGTCTTGCCGCCAGACATGAGAGGTAAGCAAATACGTGAGTGAGGCGATCGGTCGTCGCCAGGGAATATGGTTGGTTGTTTTCAGCCATTTCGCGTGCTGATTGAACATTGAATCCACAATGTGGATGAACGCTTCATAGCACGAAAAGATGCCATGTCGCCCGGTGAGCAAGTAGCCCTCCAGCCACCCCTGACACATGTGCTCACTTAGCACTTCCATGACTCGACCATCACGGGAAAGCCCTTCATCCTCCGGCAACATGTCAGCCGCCCAAACGCGCTCGGTCGCTTCAAATACAGCGTTCAGTCGGTTAGAAGCCGTTTCATCGGGGCCAAACACCCGGAAGTTACGCGTTTTTTCGTTGAGTTTGAACACGTCCCGCAGGAAGGTTCCCATAATGCGGGTAGATTCCATAAACGTGGTGCCGGGTTTGCTCACATCAATGGCATACTCACGAAAATCGGGCAGTTTCAAATCTTTGAGCAGCAGTCCCCCATTGGCGTGAGGGTTTGCTCCCATGCGGCGATCGCCCGTTGGTGCCAGTTCGGCCAGTTCGGGGATCAGCGTTCCGTTTTGGTCAAAGAGTTCTTCTGGCTTGTAACTCTTCATCCAGCTTTCCAGTAGTTTCACATGGGCTGGATTGTTTGCTGTATCGGCAAAGGGTACCTGGTGCGATCGCCAAAACCCCTCTGTCTTCTTGCCGTCTACATCTTTTGGCCCCGTCCACCCTTTAGGACTCCGTAAAATGATCATGGGATACTGAGGCCGCTTCGTAAACCCATGTGTTCGGGCATCGTGTTGAATCGCCTGAATCTCTTTCGTTACCTGATCGAGCGTCGTAGCCATCAACTGATGCATGGTTGCTGGATCAGACCCTTCCACAAAATAAGGCTTGTATCCATAGCCAATGAACAGGCTTTCAAGTTCTTCATGGCTCAACCGTGCCAGTACGGTTGGGTTTGCAATCTTATAGCCGTTGAGGTGCAAAATCGGCAGCACAATGCCATCATGGGCAGGGTTTAGAAACTTATTGGAATGCCAGCTAGCAGCCAGTGCGCCTGTCTCGGCTTCACCATCCCCAACGACGCAGGCCACAATCAGGTTAGGGTTGTCGAATGCAGCACCATAGGCATGGGCGATCGCGTATCCCAGTTCTCCTCCCTCATGAATGGAACCAGGTGTTTCGGGTGCAACGTGGCTGGGAATGCCGCCAGGGAACGAAAACTGCTTAAACAGTTGGCGCATCCCTTCTGTGTCTTGACTAATGTTGGGATAAAACTCGCTGTAGCTTCCTTCTAAGTAGGTATTAGCCACCAAACCTGGCCCACCGTGCCCTGGCCCTGCGATGTAAATCATGTCAAGGTCATGGGCTTTGATAATGCGATTCAGATGCAGGTAAATGAAATTTAAGCCTGGTGTGGTGCCCCAGTGACCCAGCAGTCTGGGTTTGATATGCTCCAGGGTTAGCGGCTCTTGTAACAGCGGATTGGCATACAAATAGATTTGTCCAACGGAAAGATAGTTTGCTGCCCGCCAGTAGGCATCCATCTTATTCAGCTCGTCTCCGCTGAGCGGCTGGTTTGTTTTTTCCAGAGTTGCTTTTACCATATTTAGCTTGTCTCTTCCAAAACGTCTGTTGAGCAAACTGTCCCTCGGTTATAGGAACCGACTCTTGAAATTTAATCCCTCTTACGGTTCAGCTTTGTTATCCACGTTTATTTTTTAGCTTTCTGTCCGCTAACAACGCTGAACAGAAAGAGCTTGGGTGAAGTTGTTTGAGCAACATCCGATGCTCTGGGTTGGCTCTGTCTGGTGGAAGGCTCGATCCCTGCAAGCTTGATCCCTTCAAACTTGTTGTGGCGATCGATGCTGGCTAGTGCATAAACGTTATCTGTCCTCCCTACTAAAGAACGTAGGACAAATTAACCGTCCTGCACTCCATCCCTTCAAGCCTTAATGAGGACGACATCCATGTATTTCTCCAAACAAACGATCGCTCTGACCATGATTGTTAGCACCCTCAGCGGTGCGTTAACCTTCACGGTTTCTCCCCAGGCAGAGGCGCAAGTGGTTCGTCAAGGACGTAGCGATCGCACCATTGTTGCGCCTGCCGTTGAACCACTCCGACCACTGCGGCTCACGGCTCCCATCTCGCTGAGCGGCAACTGGCAAGGCAACATCCACTCCAGTGGAGACGATGTCCTCACCCATTTAACGCTGCAAATTACCGCCAGTGGTTCTGGCTATCAGGGCAATTGGCAACTGCACGGGCAAGCAGGTGTCCTGCAACAGGGAAGCCTCAATGCCAGCAAGCAAGGCAACGCAATCACGCTGGCACTGGAAGGATTCAACGGCAATCAACCTATCGTGCTAACAGGAACCATCGGTTCAGGTGGCACTACTATGTCTGGACAAATTGTGAACAGTTCCTTTGTCTTCCTGTTTACGAAGAGTTAATCGAACGATTTCATGAGGTGATTTGAAACGTAGCAAGTGTGCTGCATTCACCCTCTAACTCCCTCAACCTGGGGTTTGCGTTTGCGGCAAGTCAATGCAGTCGAGCCAATTTTCTATTCGGCTCGACTGCATTTGCGTAATATTATGTGTTTCAAAATATAAATTGCTGTACGTATTTGTACTAAGCAATGATGGTCTCGGCAATTCACTGCTGATTTAAGAGGATGTTTGAAAAGTAGCAAATGTCCTGCACTCGCCCCCTAAATCCCCCAAGATGGGGGACTTTGAACGAGAATCGGCTCGGAAGTCCCCCATCTTGGGGGATTTAGGGGGCTGTTCGAGTGACGTTCAGCACTTTTTAAACATCCTCTAAGGTCTTATACATAGAGCCATGTTTTAGTTGAAATTACCTAGCTTCAACGCATTCAGGCGCTAAATCTTCAGTGAAAATTAGAAGCAATTTTATTCTTGCTTGATAGGCACGTCGTTAAGCTGAGTATGAAAAATGACAGGAACTTATGCTGCCCAAATCTGCTTTAACAATTAATTGGATTGCTTTACCGCTTGCAACTGTTACGGCTTTTAGTGTTTCAACGGTGGCTAGCGCTGCTTCGTTTGGAGTTGCGTCTGACTACAACGTATTTGTGTTTGGCGACATGAACCAACGGTCTGATGCGGAGGGTCGAGTTGCCGTCGGTGGAAATGCGACCTTTACCAACTTTGGAATTGGCGATCGCCTCTCCAATTCCACTGGAACTGATAACCGCTTAGTAGTGGGAGGAAATTTAACCTACAACGGCGGTCAAATCTTTGGCGGAAACGCTGTTGTTGGTGGAACGACTAACACGCCCGTCTATTTCAATTGTTCTCCCAACTGTGGAGTGTCCAAAGGCAACCCCATCGACTTTAGCACAGTGAAACAGGAGCTAACCTCGCTATCGACTCATCTAGGTGGGTTGAGTGCAACCGGCACAACCGAATACAAGTGGGGTGGTATTCACCTTCAAGGGAACAATGCTGAACTCAACATCTTTACAATTGACGGAAGCCAGTTCTCTAACACGAGCTACTTAAATCTCAGCGGCATTGCTAAGGGTTCAACGGTTTTATTCAACGTGCTGGGCGACAAAGTTAGCATCAGTAATTTTGGCCTGAACTTGAACGGAATCGACAAGAGCAACATACTGTTTAATTTTCTAGATGCAACTCAATTAACCACATCTGGTTTTTCGTTTTCTGGTAGTGTGCTGGCGACCAAAGCCCATTACAACTTTAACAACGGCAATTTAGAGGGAACGCTGATTGCCAATTCGGTATCTGGGAACGGTGAATTCCACCATTCTAAGTTTCAAGGAAATATTCCTAGTGCACCCACACCC
>NZ_JADEWO010000100.1 GCF_015207605.1 Oculatella sp. LEGE 06141 | reverse complement strand
CATTGCCAAGCGGTGGAACCGACCGATTCAAAATTGGAAGGCAGCGTTGTCACATTTTGCTATCCTATTTCCAGGACGCTTCAACTTTTGACGATCTAAAGGCTTACACAAAAATTTGACCACTCTCCTTGTTGCACTAGCTCATTCAAATTCACAGATTGTCGCATCAGTTCAGCCCGTCCCAGACGGGAGAAATGCAGCAACGAATTGATCAAATCTTCCATGCGCTGGGTCAGGCGAACCAGTGTTTCCAGTTTGGCTACGCCATCGTCAGTTAATGCCTTTGCATAATCTTCCAACAGAAAGTTGGCATAGTTATGAATACCCCGCAATGGTTCTTTTAGATCATGAGACGCAATGTAGGCAAAGGAATCCAGTTCTTCATTGCTCCGTTGTAACTCATAATTCATTGCGGCGAGATCCTCTGCCTGCCGCAGCACAATACCGACGATTAGGCTGCGCAGTTCGGCTATCGCTTCCACTTCACACGCCTTCCAGGGCAATGCACAACCCTGCACCGTTTCCTGCCACAATTGGAAAGATTTACGGGGGGACATCCGCAAACTACCATCATCTTGAATTTCCACAGGTTTATTGGGATTGCCACCCCAGTTCACAGTTTGAATCACCTCTGGACGAAACCAGAGAATATAGTTGCGGTGAATTCGCGAAATCTCTAGCGCTAACACCCCACTGGCGATCGCCTTAAATGCCTCAGCTGCAGGGTAGTGTTTGGGGAGCGATCGAGTTTCAAACACACTTTGATTCAAACGGGGCTTAATCCAATCTAGTAAGGCATAGATCTCTGCTTCAGATGGTGTTTTACCTATACAAATGCACCGATCTCCACTACACACAACCGCGCCAGTTGCATTGACCAGACGCAGTAATTGAGCGTTCAGTTGCTCCACACCCTCCAGAAAATGGTCAGCCTGAGACAACGTTTCAACAAATTGAGTTTGCAATGACTTCAATTGCCTTTTGTAGTCACTATCTTCACCGCTTTCTTTATTAACTAACTCCGCTGACATAACCTGTCCAATGAATTCGCATACCGTGCGGATATGGTAAGGAATATACTTAGGCGATGAATGATGACAGGCAATCAATCCCCATAGCTTCTGATCCTGTAGCAGCGAAATGGACATAGAAGCCCCCACGCCCATGTTGTGTAGATACTCTAGATGAATAGGAGACACACTGCGTAAGACTGCCAAACTTAGATCGAGCGGTTGATTGGTGAGTGGATTGTTAGCTGGAATCAAGGCAACAGACTGATATTGAGAATCTGGAATCAGTCGCAGCCAGTTGAGGGTATATAGCTGGCGGGCTTGCTTGGGAATGTCGGAGGGTGGGTAGTGTAAATCTAAATAGGGGGTTTCCTGATCCGTATCCTCCGCAATGACAATGCCCGCTCCCTCTGAGTCGAATCGGTAGACCATAACACGATCGAAGCCTGTTATGCGTCGGATTTCCTTCACCACGACTCGGCACATATCCAGCAAGGTCGATGCTTTTTGAATGCGGGTGATGGGTTCTTTGACCTGGTGATAGAAATCAAAAAAATCTGGTTTTCCTGCGGTAGCCTTGGGTTCCAGTTCCAGCAGCACCACTCCATCCCAACAATGTACAATCCCGTCAAACTCAAGCGCCTGATCCAGACACACGATCGATAGATTCAGAGGATTGACACTCTCAAAGTCTTCGGTCAGGCATTGCTGAATCTGCTGAGTTTGCTGCTCATTCAATAAGTCTGAAAGGGGTGTACCCAACAGCGCCTCCGGTACGCGACCAATCACCTCCTGAGTATTGCTGCTCACTTGAATGATGTTGAGGGTAGGAGCTTGCAAAACTAGCAGCACACCGTGCGGTTGGATTTGCCCCGGAATATGAATCGGCTCGCGATCGCAGTTTGTTAAGTCAACGTTGGCTGGATCAACCATTGCATCTATCATGCGTTCCCGCACTCCCCATAAGTTTGGTCTGGCTTCTGAAAAATAATGAGCAAGCAGTCGATGGCCCTGTTCTGCCTGTTCCTGCTCAGGAGAGAGGGTTATTTGTTCGAGTATGACTTTAATCTGCTTTAGCGCCAGTAGAGACGGCTGTATATGGGCGTTTTCCCAACGGTTAATCGTGGTGTAGGTTACGCCTAACGTGCTGGCAAATTGTTCCTGCGTCAAACCCATCAAACACCGCAAACTCCGGACCAAATGGCTCACGTCTGGTTGTTCAAGGGCAGCGGTTCTTTTTAGCATTAATACACGTTCTGAAGCTATAGCAAATGCCATATAGTAACGCACAGGCAATTATTCTCTGTCCTCAGGCTTAATTTTTTAACAATTAGGTGTGGCTAAAAAGGAACCTGCTTAGTTTTAGCAGGCGACAAAAAGGAGAGTGGAAAAAAGTTGGGGATTGCTTGAGACGTGGTGCATTAGCATTAAGGGATGCTTGAACCTGGCACCTTCGCAACCTATCAACTCCACGTTTCCCTCATTGGCATCAGTCCGATGATCTGGAGACGGCTCATGGTGAGTGAGGATAGCACCATCGAAGACCTGCACTACATCCTGCAAATTGCGCTGGGTTGGAGTGACGACCACCTCAACCGATTCATCATCCACGGCAAGGACTACGGTGTGTCGCATCCCGGTGGTATCTGGTTCAGTGATGACCCCTCTGACGTTCGCTTAGCAGACCTCCCATTACGAGAACGCGAGAAGTTTCTTTACGAGTACGACTTCAGTGATCGCTGGTGTCACCAGATTCGAGTAGAGGCAATCGCCCTTTCAGATCACCCTTTACCGGCTCCGGTTTGTCTTGCTGGAAAACGAGCGGCTCCCCCAGAAGATTGTGGCGGACCTGAGGCATTCGACAACACTACTCCCTAGGATACGGTCTGGAGATATTAGCCGATATTCGATACAACGGACCTGAGGTCATTGGGGAGCGCATTGAAGAAATCCGTCTGCTGCTGCGATGGTTGAGCCTGGAGAAGTTCGATCGCACGCTGGTCAATCGGCGACTGCAGCAGTACGCTACAGGCGATCGCGCCTGGCTATTTGTAGAGGAGATAGGGAATGCAGATTCAAGTTCAGCTTGTTTTGGATAATGGTGAACCGATGGAGATCGCTCTAACTCCATCGGGATGCCCTTTCCCCAGCAATAGTGGGGCTGACCCTGGCAGAGTCCAAAGAGATTCTTCATTCTCTGCAAGTTCAGCTTGTTGAGAGGCAGGTCAAAGAATACCAGCAACAACAGCGCCCCTGCCCTGACTGCCAGCACCCCCGACACGTCAAAGAGCATCGTTCCATCGTCTACAAAACCCTCTTTGGTAAGCTAACCCTTCCGAGCGATCGTCTCTTTCAGTGTGAGTGTCAACCTCATGAGAGTAAGAGCTTCAGTCCGCTCTCAGATCTCCTGCCTGAACGGACCGCCCCCGAACTGTTGTCCAACTCTCAGCTTTCTATAGAATCCTAGCGCACCTGGAAGGGCATGTAACCCGATTCTGCCTTGATAACCCAGTTCGTGGCTGCGGGCGTTCACGAAGTGTGTGCGAAGCACATTCGCAAAATCCACCAGATTGCCCCCAACGCCTTTATAAGTCGGAGGGTTCGTGATGAGGGGTCGATTCCAGGGGGCGGTTGCCAAAGCACTGATGTATACCAACCGTCGTCGCAACTGAGATTCAATCTGACAGCGTTTCTTCAAGACATCAAGCATCATCAGCCCCTGAGTGATCCCCTCGCACTCGATCGCGTACAGCTCATCACCTGGGAGCAACTTCGATCGGCGGCTCTTGCCCACCCAGTTCCAGTACTCATCGTCCTGACCGCTTCCTTCCAAGATCGGCTCCCAAAGCGTCTTAGCATCCTCAAGGTGCTTATCAGTCACCTCCGTCAGGATGGCATCGACGATCTGTTGATCTTGAACTTGCAGTAGCTGGATGATGCGGCTCAACGGGATAAAAAGATTCAACAACGGCTCTCATCATACGGCTTTGGGGCTTGGCATTTGCTCATCATCAAAAATCTAAGCGCCTATTTCTACCTGCTTGCCTAAAATTAAGAACAATTGTACTATAAAACCAGTTTAGCTACTTTTATCAAATGCAGTGCCCGTCTCCCCACCTAAGACTCCTTGAATACTTGGAAGCTTACATTCAGCTTCATGGTTATTCGCCTGTCATTGATGAAATGATGGCGGCAATGGAGAAGCCGCGCGGTGCCATCCAAAACAGTCTCAGATATTTAGAACGAGAGGGCTACATTGAACGGCGGTATGGAAAAGCTCGGGCTATCCGAATTCTTAAATCAAACCGAGGGGGCATTCCGATTTGGGGAACGATCGCCGCAGGCTATCTTAGCGAAGTATTCACCGATAGTCAGGATATGCTGCCAATTTCCAGTCCAAAGCTAAAACCTGGGGATTTTGCACTCCAAGTGGCTGGAGACAGTATGATTGGCGATCACATTCCGGATGGTTCATTTGTGATTATGCGTCCTGTCTCTAACCTTGCTGCATTAAAGGATGGAGAGATTGTGGCAGCGTGGGTAGAAGGTAGGGGTACAACGTTGAAGCACTTTTATCGCGAAGGCAAGCACATTTCGCTGATTGCATCTAATCCTAACTACCCGCCCATCACAGTTGATGTAGAAGAATGCCGAGTAGAGGTGCAAGGTGTCTTGTTGTGGGTTTTGCAGGGATATGAGTAGATTTGTCAGTTAAACTTGTCTGCGGGTTCTAGCGGTTAGAAAACGACAAACTGGCTTTTGTTAAGGCTGAAACGATGCGATCGCTGGTTGCTCGTGCGCCTGACAAATTACGTGCAGTGGGACCCACTCGTAATGCCGCTAACCCGCCCATCACAAATAGTTCACAACCTCGCCAGCGCAAATATTCATCCACAATGGGTAGACCGTTGACAATCTCAATAGGATGCGCGTTCAAAACCTGTTGAAGCAATGGATGAGTTGTTGAATCTAATTGACTTCCAGTTGCTAGCCAGATGCGATTAATTGACTGATGATGAATACACTCATGCACCGCTGAATTCGTACAGCAGATTTGCCAAGCATCTCCGATCCACTGCGCTTGAGATACTTGACACTGTTCGTAGAAGGTAATTTTCCCATCCCGCTCTAAACGTCGAAGTTGAGTCAGCATAGCTGGAGTCATGGAACCGCCATTACGTGCCTGCTGAATCATCTGCCAGCGAGTGTACCAATTCGGTTCTGCCCAAAAGTCTTTGAGGTATTTGGGACCTAGCCAGCCGGGATCAGCATCAAATAATTTTTCATAGACATTGCGGCGAGACATCAGCAGCACCTGTGCGCCCCGTTGAATTGCGCCAACGGCTAAATGTCCACTGGTTAATCCACCACCAATGATCAGCACCCGTTCCCCTCGGAGATGCGATTCTCTCAGATCAATTTGATGGGAGTGGAGAAGGCGTTCGCGCCAGCGATGTGGAGCATTATCGCTTGGATAATTCTGTGAAATTTGTTCAACCCATTCTGGAAGATGAAGTCGTCCTCCACCATTAGCAATCACTACTCGACGAGCAACGGTCGTTTGACCATCCGATAATTCCAACCGAAAGCGAGAACGGCGATCGCTTAAAGGTTGAATTTGCACCACCTGAGCCGGATAGACATAGGTTTGCAATTGCCAGCGGCGAACCACTTCCTGACAAAAATTCTGAAACAACCTAGTTCCTGGTAAGTCGTAGGGTGGGAAAAGTTCATTGGGGCGGCGTTCGGCAAAGGTGCGAAGGGCATGAGGATCAGGGTCAGGATGATGCACCGCAGGCGACCTGAGATGGGGAATTTCCAGTGCTGCAAACTGATGGTTCCACTGGCTCATCCACTGACCGCTGGGGTCAAACACAATGAACCGTCCTCGCATTGACTTTTTCTTTTGCAATAGATGCGTTACTAGAGTGAGCGCATGGGGGCCGGCTCCTACAATCGCAAGATCGATGGCAGCAGGCAGAGCAAACGAAGCATCAACCATGAATTAATACTGAAAACAAGAATGATTATCATTTTAGTTGTATCATGGTCTGATGTTCACTGCAAAGCAGACGAACCCCGGTTAGAGATGAGGAGTCAGTTAGAACCCAATGCAAACGTTGGATATTACCCTGGTCGCTGCTCCCTCTGGTGCAGGCAAAACCACCTGGATACAGCAGCAGATTCATTCGATCGCTGACACTGCGATCTATCTCAGCTTAGGAGCGGATGAAACACTGATTGATGCCGCCTATTTGTCAGCAGAAGTTCCTGGACTCACGGTATTACCTGTCATCCAGCTAACTGATTTTCTGGAGCGTCCTACAGTCGGATGTTCTATTTACCTGGAATTAGGGTTTCACATTGATCTGACCTCGCTCATTTTGCCTGATCAGATAGCAGATTGCCGTCGAGTAGCTGTACTGCCACCCGGAACTCGTCACACTGAATGGCACGACTGGGCAGATCTGATTGTGACGGGTGCTGAAGCAAATTTCACGTTACAACACCCTCATCTTTGGCGATCGGCGTTGTCTGGACAGGTGCTTGATCTGGCTAGTCTCAATACCTTCTGGTACGAATTGACCAACGGAGCTTATGGCACTGTTCAGCGTGCAAAAGGCATTTTTGATGTGGCCGATGGGCGATCGCTCTATTTTGATTTTGTAGCAGGATTCTCTGACACGACCCATCTAAAACTAAATCTACCGTTTTGGTTGAATGGCAGACCGGACCGTTTCAGTGGCATCGAAGTTGTGGGTGAAATGCTGGATCAAGAGGCGATCGCTCAAACAATTGAAGAGTGTTGTTTGAATGATCAAGCGATCGCCTACTACCAGCAACAAATCAAAAATTCATTAGAACCAGGAGATGAAGTGGCATGAAAATTGCAGTCATATCTTGCATTCACGGCAATTATGAAGCGTTGAATGCTGTGCTATCGGATATCGATGATCACAATGTAGACAAGATTTACTGTCTCGGTGATTTAGTGGGATACGGACCTCGTCCCAATGCGGTGGTGGAAATGATTCGCGCTCTGGATATTCCCACCTGTCAAGGCTGTTGGGATGAAGATATTGTGGAAGGGCTAAATGCTTGTGAATGTAGCTATCCCTCTGTATTAGCAGAGAAACGCGGCAAATTAGCACATGAGTGGACGAACCAGGTCATCCACCCTGAAGTGCGGGAATATCTGGCACGGCTACCCCTGAGCTTGCGCGATGACAATTTGTGTTTTGTGCATGGCAGTCCTCACAATCAGCACGAATATTTGATGCCAGAAGTCGATGCATTTGTGGCAATGGAGCGAGTGTTATCAACGGGTGCCGATATTTTGTTTTGTGGTCATACGCATGTGCCGTATGTGCGATCGCTCGATGCGGGACAACTTCAAATCCGAGTTAAATCGACTGACAAATCAGAGCAAGATATGAATTTTTCAGCACCACTCAAACGAATCGTGAATGCCGGATCGGTCGGAGAACCGCGTCATGGTAGACCCAATGCAACCTATGTGATTTATAACGCAGATACTGATCAGATTACACTGCATGAGGTGGAATACGACTATCAAAAAACCTGTGCTGCCATTGTTGAGAAAGGCTTGCCGCCGATCTTCGCGTGGCGATTAGCCAGAGGGATGGAGTTTGCCGAACGCGCCGATGATCCAACTCATGTGTGTGAGCGATAACTATGAGCGAAAACCCGTTTGATTTTGATCAGAATCCTAATTTGCCAACGACCGATTATGACATTGCAGTACGGCAAAGTATTCCGGGCTATGATGCGATGCTCACCATGCTGACAGCTTTATTCCAACTCTATTTGATGGATGACGCTCATATTCTTGTGGTTGGGGCAGGCGGTGGCAATGAAATCATTGCTTTGAGCCAAACGCATCCAACCTGGCAGTTCACGGGTGTTGATCCTTCTGAAAAAATGCTGGCAGTGGCTCAATCCAAGGTTGAATCTTTGGGAATTGAGGATCGTGTCACTCTCCATCAGGGCGTTGTGCAAGACCTGCCACAGTTTCCATTCAAGGCAGCAACCAGTCTACTCGTGATGCATTTCCTACCCGATGATGGCACCAAGTTGGATTATCTCAAGGCGATCGCCACTCGGCTTCAACCCGGTAGCCCGTTTGTGTTAGTGGATTCGCATGGAGATAAGCAATCAGAGGTGTTTAAGCGTTTGATGGATGGATGGCAGAAACGAGCACAAATGGCAGGGATGGAATCACAGCGACTCAATGAGCTTGCTGACGGATTGTGGCAGAACATACAATGTATTTCAGAAGAACGAACCCTAGAGTTGTTGGCTCAAGCTGGTTTCACTCGAATAACTCGTTTTTATACTGGCTTTATTTTCGCAGGCTGGTTCGCATTTGCAGAATAGGTGACAATTTCCAAATTACAAAGGCGTGTAGTATCAGATGACCTGTTGGGCAATTTTAAGTGGCATTGAAGGGAACTTAACTGCCTACGAAGCGGTGTTGGCAGATATTAAGCGGCAGCGACACCCGGTAGAAGAACTGTATATCCTGGGTGATGTGATTGCGGCAACCCCTGCCAGCATCAAAGTGATTCAACGAATTCAGTCTCCTCGCGCCAATGAGCCTGTGCCCCAGGTTTGTCAGGGCTGGTGGGAAGAACAGTTGCTGATCTTACATGGCTTAGGACGAACCGGAGAACCCACTGAACTGATTGAGCGATATGGTGTGGAAATGGTAAAAACTTTGTGGGATGCGATTCCGCTAGACAGGGTGGAGTGGGTGCGATCGCTCGACTTCGGTTTCTTTGAACTCGACTGTTTGTTGATTCACGGGAGTAGCGTCAGTGTGAGTGATGAGCTAACACCGGATACACCCCCAATTCAGATGCTCGATCGTCTCATGCGAACGGATGCCAACACCTTATTTTGTGGTCGTTCTGGATTGACCTTTCAGTATCAAATTCAGCAAGGCACTGTGACATCCAGTGTTATGACGTTGGATCAAACGGTTTCACCACAAGCAACCCAGGTGAAACCTCGGCAGATTGTTGGCGTTGGCAATGTTGGACGTCTTCCTGGACAGGCAACCTATACGCTTTATCAACCCAATTCCAATCAAATGGAATTCAAAACTGTTCGCTATGGTTCTGCAAGAGGATTTCAAATAAACTAAGTGAAACGAGGAATTTCCCAAGCCTATCAATTAAGTTAAAACCGCGTTTGAAATTGAATTCCAACAACACGGCGATCGCCATAATTTGCGCGAGGAGTGCCAAATGGCGTGAATGCAACCGTGAAATACTCCTGATCAAACACATTATTTGCGAATAAATATACGCCTGAGTTGTCAAATTCATGGCCAATTCGAGCATTCACTAGCACGAATGGATCTTGTTCTAATGTGTTGGCATCATCGAAATAATACGTTCCCAATCCCTGAAGTTCTAGACGGCTAAAGAAACCACCTGGACTACGATATTGGGCTGCCAGGTTAAAGGTATATTCTGGCGCGTAGGTGAGTTTATTGCCATCGAAGCTTTCGCCCGTAGAGGGGTTACTGTAGTCGGTATACTCGGCATCCGCAAAGCCGAACCCAGCAATCAGCTCTAACCCTTCCAGGGGAATGGCTCTGGCTTCGGCTTCAAAACCGACGACCCTCACTTGAGCATTGGTGATATCGGTGAAAAAGCCTTGAGCATTGGGTAAGAGAACCTGATAATCATCAATCTCATTGATGAACCCTGCAAGACTCAACGTTAATCGGTCGTCTAGCAAGGAAGATTTCAAACCAATCTCATAGTTCCAGGAGGATTCTTGCTGCACATCATTTAAAGATGCATCAGCAGTGTTGTAATTCAGCGTGACAGGGCGGTAACCACGGGTAATGCTGCCATAGGCGGCAACGTTGGGACTGAAGCGGTAAGTGACGGCAAAGCGAGGTATCAGCGCATCACCATCAATCGAATCATTAATCTCACCACTGGTGGTGACAACACCATCAAAGGTTTCGGTGCGATCGCTCCGTTCCAGTTCGTCACGGGAATACTCGTAGCGCAGTCCCACGGTGAGTGTTAATGGATCAATGGGGACGAAATTAACTTGACCAAAGGCAGCGAGTGTATCCTGATCATATTCAGCCACAGTATCGCCAAAGCGAACATCAGGGATGCCAAAGAAAGCTGCACCTTCTCGGGTATATTCAGTTTGCTGTTGATCCACATCAAACTGACGATTTTGCACATAGGCTCCTACCAACCAATTAAATCGTTCGGTATCAGTTGGGGATTGCAGTCGGAACTCCTGACTCCAAATATTGGAAAGTATCTCTGTGTTAAAACTGTACAGATCTTGCGCGGTGTAGTCACCATCGCTGCGGTAGCCTGTGTTGCTGGAGTTGTGGGCGGTAACTGAGGTAAATCGGAAGTTGTCGCCGTCATATCCGACTCTCAATGATTGAGCGGCAACGGACAAATCCAGCTCAGCGATCTCATTTTCTTCAATTTCAAACGGATTATCCTGATCGATCGCGGCATAAACAGCTCCGGCATCTTGTGAAGCGGCTCCCAGCGCGTTGAATGAAATACTCCAATCTGGGGAAGGAGTCCACAACAGATTCAGGCGGCCGGCAAGATCGGATTGATCATTGGCATCTTCATCTAGAAACGTATTTTCTGTAAAGCCGTCACGGGCACTGTAAACCCCGGATAGGCGAAATCCCAGAGTATCAGGAATTAACGTATCGCTGATGGAAGCCTGAACTCGACGCTGATTGTACGTGCCATATTCGAGTCCCAGTTGCGTTTCGAGAACCTCACTGGGAGGACGACTGGTGACATTCACGACACCTGCAATACTATTGCGTCCGTAAATTGTATTTTGCGGCCCTCTAAGGACTTCCACTTGCTCCAGATCGAACAAATCCCCTGGGAAGAGTTGGTGAAAATATTCAATTGGAACATCGTCTAAATAGAATCCAACGCTGTCCCGTACTAAAAAGTTACTGTTACTGATACCTCGAATGCTGTAAAAATTAAAGGCGCGATCGCCCACGGAGGCAAAGAAGTTGGGTGTGTTGGCGGCAATATCTCGAATCGAGTTAATCTGTGCGTCTTCAAGCTCATCTTCCGTGATTACGGTTAAGCTAATCGGCACATCAAGCGGATCTTCTGGCGTTTTCTCCGCTGTCACTACAATGTCGATTGCATCTTCATTGCTGACATCGGCTGTTGTTGTTCCGGGAGTAATACCAACAATCAAGGATTGTGTTCCCGTCTGCACCGTTGCAGTAGGGGGAGCCTCCGTTCCGGTAATGACTAACCGAACTCGGTTTCCAGGCAGACTTTCAGCCGTAATCAACGCAACTCCCTCAGCAGGTTCGGCTTGCTCGAAGCGATCGCCAGTCAGCACTGCATTGGGAATCTCGACAATCAGGGCATTGCCGACGGTAGAGGTGGTTGGAGTGACTTGCCCTTGCGTCTCCAGAACAACTTCTATGCCTGTTTCAGTTGTATTGAGTTGAATGTTGGTGATGGCGATCGCACTTTCGGCCTGCGCTTCTAGCCATTCACCAACAGTTGTATAAGACTGCTCGATCTCACTCGGTTGAGTGGGTTGAGTAACGAGTAAACTTGTCTCTTCAACAGCTTCTTCTTCACTAGTTTCCTGACTCTCCAATGCATAAGCAGGCTGAAACAGCAGCAAACCCATCACGCCTGCCGCACTCATCCCCATCCAGTATTTGATCATCGAAACACAACTCCTACACCCACAAAATTCACACCCACACCTGCACTCAAAATCCGATCGAGTACAAAAACACACCAAAATTAGATGCAATTATCTACGGGAAAAAGGATTAGCGTCAAAAGACAGGCTGTCAAACTTAGCAGATGGTACTTCGTCGTGCGGATCGCTAAAGGCTGGGTTCTGGATGAAGGTTTCATCGGTTAAGCTTCGCAAGAAAGCCAGCAAATCCTGTTTCTCTTGTTCCATAAGTTCAAAGCCTGCAATAAACTGGCTCTTGAGCGGGTTGGTGCTGCCAGTGCCAGCATAGGGACCCGAAGCAATGCTTCTGCCACCCGCTTTGTAGTGAGCGATCGCCTCCTCTAACGTTGCCACACTGCCGTCGTGCATGTAGGGAGCGGTGAGTTCAATATTTCGCAGCGTTGGTGCTTTGAAGCGCCCCATGTCGGCTGGGTTGTGGGTAATTTCATACACACCTGTGTTATTCGGCGGATAGGCTCCGTTGCCGTCAATGTTGTAGAGTCCGGTGTTGTGAAATGCGATCTCCTGAAAGGCAAGCCGTTCATGCACAATCGAGTCGCTAAAGTTCAATCCACCATGACAGTGAAAACACTCTAACCGTTCACTGTGAAATAGAGTTTCACCGCGTTTTGCAGACTCCGAAATCGCGTTTCGATCACCGCTATAGCGATAGCGATCGTAGGGTGAATTAAAAGACACGAGCGATCGTTCAAAGGAAGCGATCACTTTCATCAAATGATTCACATTAATATTCTCATCTCCTTCACCAAAAGCGGCTGCAAACATCTCACGATACTGCGGATCATCGCGCAGCATGGTTAGAATTTCATTCTCCTTACCCACCATCCCCAGTTCTATTGGATGTTCACCAAACAAGGGCACTAACCCCTGCTGTTCTAGATTGGTCATGAGCGGATTCGCCCATGTGAGTACGGAGTTATAAGCCACGTTTGCGAGACTCATGGAGTTGCGAGGATGCGATTCTCCCGTTGCGCCCACGCCAACTGGTTTGCCATCGGTAAATGCTCGCGATTGCAGATGGCAGGAACCGCAGGAAAAGTCTCCTGTCACCGAAAGACGCTTTTCGTAAAACAAATGCCTGCCTAGCTCAACTTTTGCCTGACTCATCGGGTTAGTCTCCGGCACGATCGGTCTGGGTGTCCAATCAGGCAAACCCCATTGATAGCTGGATGAACTAGAGGGTGTCGCTGCTAAGACGTGGTTGAACCCGATCGAGAGCAGGAAAGAGAGGAGGCAGGCGATCGCAAATGCTGACAAACGGTGTGGCAAACGGCGCATCATTCCACTTTAAAGAAAGTTTGCTGCTGAGCAGCACCATTAAAGGCTAGCCCAAGCGCATTCATAATGCCGACGCAATCGCTGTCATTGGGTTCAGACATACAGCCAGGAGCCGTGTTGGGTTGATTCACACTGAGATTCGTGTCTGCTACGAGTGCCGCCAGATCCGCCACAATTACATTCTGGGTTGGATCAAACTCTGTCAATGTGATGGTAGACCGATTTGGATTGCTGCAACTCGACGGACTTTGGGCACCCTCTACGCTCTCACAACCTGTGCTACCCAGATGGATGAAAAATGCCTGACTGCTGTGCTCCTCCCCATGCGGCGATTGCTGCTCTGGGCTGTGTTCACCGTCGTGGGGTGACTGATGGCTACCCTCGTGCTTGGTGGACTCGTCAGGGATCATTCCCGTTTGATGCTGATTACTGAAATCAATCCGCGCAAACTTGTAGCCCAACTGCCAGTTCCACCAGAGCGAGGTGAGGTTGAGTGGAGAAGCTGCCAGCGTCGAATCGGCATGATTTAACTCGAACGGGACTCCAACGGTGAACTGTAGCCCAACGTAGTTTCCATCGGGAACAGTACCAACAATGCGATCGTTCATTTCCACTGTTCCATTAGCGCATCCACCGGACTTATCTTCAAAGTCAAGCAGGGCTACGTTTTCATACTGCCATCGACCATCCTGCTCTAACGTAAGCGGCACAGCATTTCCACTAGCATCAATGAGGGCAACATCGGAGACATAAAAGCGAAAGTCTAACGGCGTAACGCGGCTGGCGGGTGTACCCAGCGTATAGCTTTGCTCACAGCGAAAGGGTTGGTCTCCTACTCTGGCTTGAAATTGAAGCGTCACGGTCTGCGCTTCAGCGGCTCTAGCTTGTACCCAGAGATTTGTTTTAGCCGAATGGAGCAGACCAACTCCAAGACCTCCAATGCAAGCGAGGGCAGCCGAGGTGAGCCAACGATATCGGTTTTTCATAAACGCGTGTCGGGAAGAATCATTATCACTCAGTTGAGCGCTATTTGAGCGAACACAACCTTGTGAAGTTAAACGATTCATTCCAGGTTGTCAAAAGACAGGATGTCATACTTCAGGGCATTGATTGCGTACAAGGCTCACACAAGCCAAAGAACTCTAACGTGTGATAGTAAACTTTGAACGGAACTGAAGGCTGCAAGTGCGTTTCTAATTCCTGTACCGGGCAATGGTCGAGCGGGAAGGATTGATCTCGCATTGCAAACAGGTCAGATAGGGCTGATCAGGCGTAACGAGACTGTAGAACGCTTCGCCGTTTGCCCCCATCCGACTTTTGATCAATCCATGCAATTTCAATCTAGTACGGGTAGATTCCCCGCCGCTCTGCGGCGAAAGGAGAAGCCTGCAATCCGAATCTTCAGGTTCGGGAGCAGATCTACTTCCATACCGTTAACCTAAGCCACGGAGTCACCCCCGTGGCTTAGGTTAACGGTATCAGAATCAAAAAAGACTCAATTGCTCATCTCGGTGTAGTTTTAGGTATTCATTCCCCTGATTCTGCACGTACTTCGCGATCATCCCCTCATCTCCATGCTTGCCTACCGTGCTGGCAAACTACC